>JBNGCX010000015.1:0-68041 GCA_049974865.1 Paracoccaceae bacterium | reverse complement strand
GGCGGCGTCGCCGAGGCGGGCACCGTCGCCTTCCGCTCTGTCCGCGCGCCGCGGCATGGCGGCAGCACCGGCGCCGGGGTGACCAGCCTGGGCGGCAAGTCCGACCTCGTGCGCAGCTTCTTCGAGGCCGCCCGGAGCCGCGGGGCATGACCATCCGCAAGCCGTTCCGGCTGGTCGTGGTCACGCTGGCGCTGGCCGGCGTGGCCAAGACCGGCATAGCCGTTCTCGAAACCTCCGACCCGCTGCGGCCCCGCCCGGACCGCGCCTTCGTCGCGGCGGCCGAGGCGGCCGCCAGCCCGGAAAAGGAGCCCGAGGCGGCACCGGCGGCCCGCCCGGCCGCCGCCTGCGAGACGCCGGAAGAGATGCTGGCCGCGGTGAAGCAGGAACGCGACCTGCTGGCAGCGCAGAAGGAAGAACTGGACCAGCGTGCCTCGGAAGTCGCGCTCGCCGCCGAGCGGGTGGAGGTCGAGACCGCGCGCCTGGGAGAACTCAAGCAGGAGGTCGAGGCGCTGCTGGCGCGGGTCGATCAGGCCCGCACCGCCGATGTCGATCGGCTGGTGAACCTCTACCGCAACATGAAGCCCAAGGAAGCCGCGCTGATCATGAACGACCTCGACATCGAGGTGTCGGTCATGGTCCTGGGCACGATGAACGAGCGCGACGCCGCCCCGATCCTGGCCCGGCTGAACCCGGTACGGGCGCAGGCAATCTCCAAAATCATCCTCGAACGCTCCAAGCTGCCCGGCGACCAGAAGCTCAACGGCATTCGGCTGCAATAGCGATCGCCCCTCCGGCCTCTGACACGCAGCCCGCGCAGGTGGCCGCCGTCATTCCTCGGTGCGCAGGCTGGACCCGGCGGGCGGCTTGCGGCGGATGTTGCGGCGCAGGTCCATGACGTAGCCGATGATCTCGGCCACCGCCTGCCAGTGCTCAACCGGGATCTGGTCGTCGACCTCCACCGTCGCATGCAGGGCGCGCGCCAGCGGGCGGTTCTCGACCATGGGGACCTCGTGCTCGCGTGCCAGCCGGCGGATCTGGGCGGCCATCAGGTCCGCGCCCTTGGCCACGCAGACCGGAGCGGTGTCCACGCCCGGCTGATAGCGCAGCGCCACGGCATAATGGGTCGGGTTGGTCAGCACGACGCTGGCGGTGGGCACGGCGGCGGCCACGCGCTGCCGGGCGCGCTTGCGGCGGATCTCCTCGCGCCGGACCTTCAACTGCGGGTCGCCCTCGGCCTCCTTGTGCTCGTCGCGCACTTCCTTGATCGACATGCGCTGTTTCTTGATCCACTGCGCGCGTTTCCACACGATGTCGATGATCGAGATCGGCACCAGGAACACCGTCGCCCCGATCAGCACCTGCGCCACCTCGCGCCGCAGGTAACCCGGCAGCTCCTCCGGCACGACGCCGCGGCTCTGCCAGATCGCGGTAACCGCCCCGCGGGCCACCCAGGCGGCGATGGCCGCGACGACCAGCACCTTGGTCACGTTCTTTAGGAACTCGACGAAGGTGTCGGCAGAGAACATCTTCTTCAGCCCCGACGCCGGCGATATCTTGGACAGCTTCGGCTTGATCCGCTCCAGCGAGGCGACGGTCTCGCCCTGGATCAGCACGCCGAATATCGCCGCGACGATCATGACGAAAAACGCCGGGGCCAGCGCGATCGCGATGGAGCGGCCCAAGGTGCGTACCACGCCGCCGAGATCGGCCAGCCCCTCTCGCCCCTCGCCGACGCCGATCTGGCCCGCGCTGCCGAAGATGCCGCGCAGCGCGTCGGTGAGCTGCGGCGCGGCCTGGGGCAGCAGGAACAGCGTGAGCAGGAAGAGCGAGAACACGCTCATCATGTTCCCCGTCTCGCGGGAACTGGGCACGTCGCCCTGCTCGCGCGCCTTGCGGAGCTTTCGCTCCGACGGCTCCTCGGTCTTGTTGCTCTTGTCCTCTTCCTCGGCCATCGCGCGCCCCTAGAAGCTCAGCAGGCCGAGCCAGTCGGCAAAATGCTCGAGGAAGCCGCGCAGCATGAAGGGCGCCGCCACGACCAGCACGAACAGGCCCGAGGCGATCAGTACCGGCGCCGCGACGAAGAACACCGGCAGGGTGGGCATCATCCGGTTGGCCAGCCCCAGCCCCACGTTCAGCACCAGTCCCATAACGTAGAACGGCGCGGCCAGCGACACGCCCAGGTAAAGGCTCATCGCCGCCGCGCGAACGGTCTGTTCGGCCAGGTCACCGGGCATGATCCGCCCCACCGGAAAGACGTCGTAGCTCATCAGCAGAGCGCCGATGATGACGTGGTGCAGGTCGGTGACGAAGATCAGCGCGGTTGCCGCCATCATCAGGGCCGAGGCGATCAGCGTCGCCCCCTGGAACGAGCCCATGCCGGGTGCGAAGGCGTTGGCGAGGCCCGAGACCAGCCCGATCTGGTAGCCCGCGAATTGAAGCGCGGTCATGATGATCCGCGCGGTCATGCCGATCCACAGCCCCAGCGTAATCTCCAGCGCCACCAACGGCAGCAGGGCCAGCGGCGACCCCAGGTCCATCGGCCCGACCGGCGTGGCCGGCAGCAGCGCGGCACACAGGACCAGCGCCAGCATCAGCCGGTGGCGCACCGGCACGTTGGTTTCGCCAAAGCCCGGCATGAAGACCATCACGCTGCCCAGCCGCGCGAAGACCAGAACGTAGGCCATCAGCTGCGACGAGAGGAAGGCGCTGAGGTCCATGGCCCTAGCCGCCGATCGTGCCCACGGTGCGCAGCGAGGCCTTGCGGTGGATCTCGTTATGCGAAATCACCTGGGTCATCGGACTGACCCGCTCCAGCATGGAGCGGACGAAGGTGCGCACCTCGGGGCTGACCAGCAGGGCCGGCCATTGGTCCTGCTGCGCGAATTTCTGGATCTCCTTGCGCGCCTCCAGCACGAATTCCTGCACCCGCTGCGGCGACATCAGGAAATTCCGCTCGTCGCCGTTGATACGCACTGCCTCGTTGAACTCGCTCTCCCAGGCAGGGGCCATGGCGATCACGGGCACGAAGCCGGACTCGTCGGTCAGCGCGTTGCAGATCTGGTTGGACAGGCGACGGCGCACATGCTCGGTCACGGTGGTGACATTGGTGCTGGTGCGGCCGATTTCGGCGACCGCCTCGACGATCAGCGGCATGTTGCGGATCGAGACGCGTTCGGCCAGCAGCGCCTGCAGCACCTGCTGCACCAGGATCACCGGCGAGGGCGACGAGAGGTCGGTCACCAGCTTCTGGTAGTCGCGGTCCAGCCGCTCGATCAGGGCCTGCGTCGCGCCGTAGGTCAGCAGGTCGGACATGTGGTCCTTGATGACCTCGGTCAGGTGGGTGGTGATCACGCTTTCGGGGTCCACGACCGTGTAGCCCTGGCTTTCGGCCTCCGAGGCATAGGCGAGATCAACCCAGACCGCCTCCAGCCCGAAGGCCGGGTCCTTGGTGCGCTCGCCGGGCAGCGAGATCGGCGCCTCGGCGGGGTTGAGCACCATCCGCTTGGTGGGCCGGATGTCGCCGCGCACCGCCTCGACCCCCTGCACGAGGATGGCGTAGGTGTTGATCGGCAGCGCGGGCTCGTCCTTGATCCGGACCGAGGGCAGGACGAAGCCGAATTCGCGGGCGAACAGGCCGCGCAGGCTCTTGATCTTGCCGGGCAGCGCCGCCTCGGCGCTGTCGGTCAGCGGCACCAGCGCATCGCCCAGCTCCAGCCGCAGCTCGTCGAGCTTCATGGTCTCCTGCAGGCTGTCCTCTTCGCTGACGGCGCCAGCGCGTTCCTCGGCCGCGGCCTGTCGGATCGCGGCCTGCTCGGCCTCGGCCGCCTTGCGCTGCATCACATAGCCCAGCCCCGCCATCAGCAGCGCCAGCGCGGTGAAGACCGCCACCGGGAAACCGGGCAGCAGCCCGATCCCGAACAGCAACGCGGCGGCCATGTAGAGCGCCTTGGGGAACCGGCCGAGCTGCGCCAGCACCGCCTCGTTCGCCGCGCCCTCGGTGCCGCCCTTGGTCACGATCAGGCCGGCGGCCAGCGACACGATCAGCGCGGGGACCTGCGTCACAAGCCCGTCGCCGATGGTCAGCGTGGTGTAGTTGTTCGCGGCCTGGCCGAGGCTCATGCCATGCTGCACGGTGCCGATCAGGATGCCGCCGATGACGTTGATCAGGGTGATGATGATCCCCGCCACCGCATCGCCGCGCACGAATTTCGAGGCACCGTCCATGGCCCCGAAAAAGCCACTCTCGTCCTCCAGTTCCTTGCGGCGGCGCTTTGCCTCGACCTCGTCGATCAGGCCGGCGCCCAGATCGGCGTCGATGGCCATCTGCTTGCCCGGCATGGCGTCCAGCGAGAACCGCGCCGACACCTCGGCGATCCGGGTCGAGCCCTTGGTGATGACGATGAAGTTGATCACCACCAGGATCGCGAAGATCACGATCCCGATGACAAAGCTGCCCGCCACGATGAAGCGCGAGAACCCCTCGATCACGCCGCCCGCCGCGTCGGTGCCGGTATGGCCCTGGCTGAGGATCAGCCGGGTCGAGGCCACGTTCAGCGACAGCCGCAGCATGGTCACGACCAGCAGCAGCGTCGGGAACGAGTTGAAATCCAGCGGCCGCGGGATCCACAGCGCCACCATCAGGATCAGGGCCGAGACCGACAGCGACACCGCCAGCCCGAAATCCAGCACCACCGGCGGCAACGGGATGAACAGCACCGCCAGCACCAGCGTGACGCCGATGGCGAAGCCCACGTCGCGGTTGGCCAGCCCCAGGGAGAGGAGGTTGTCCTTGCCCGCCGAATTTGTGCCCTGGCTGCTCATCGCTCCCTCCGTCAGAACGCCTGCCGGAAGTTCGGCAGCACGGGCTGAAGCTCGGCCTCGCTGTAGATGCTGCGCCGGCCCGCCTTGCCGTCCGCGCCCGCGCTCAGCCCCGCAGACCAGATGCTGCCGCCGGGTTGTGCGGACTCGCGCGCCGGCGCCTGCGGCGGTCGGGTAACCTCGGGCCCCGGGACATCGGCCGCGACGGCGCGGAAATGCGCGATCCGGTCATTGGCCACCGCCACGTTGCGCGTCAGCGTGGCAAGGTAGATCTCCTGCTTCTCCGGGGTGAAGGAATGGTAGGCCCCCGCCGCCGTCTTCCAGTCGCCGGTCTTGTCGTAGAGACGACGAAGGAACCGCGCGGCGTAATCCACGTTCACCGCCGGGTCGAACCCCTGCGCCGGGCCCTCGAAAGCGGCGGGGTGCCAGCGCAGGTTGATCTGCATGCAGCCCACGTCGATCGAGTCCACCCCGGCGGCCTGCCGTTCCCGCACCCAGTCCAGCGCCGCCGCGCGGCTGTCAAAGATCCGCCCGTCGCCGGCCGCGTTCACCGCCCAGGGCCAGACCGTCAGCGTGCCGCCGCGGGTCACGCCGGCCTCCTGCAGGCCGATGCCCAGCAGGATGTTGTCCGGAATGCCGTGGCGCAACTGGGCGCGCAGGATTTCGCGCAGGCAAACGCTTTGCGCGGGGACGGGGCCGGAAGGTGCCCGGGCCTGCGCGCGTGGCTCGGCGGCTGTCTTGGGGCTGCTGGTGTAGAAACCGCTCCAGCCCGCGCCTGCGGGCAGCGCGGGCAGTGCCAGCAGAAGGGCCGCGAGGGCCGTGCGTAGGGCGCGCGCCGCGCTCACAGCCCACCGCTTACGATGATGTCGAACACCCGGTCCGACAGCTTGTGCAGCATCGCGTAGATGAACGGGGTCGAGGCCACCAGCCCGAGGAAGATGGCCACGATCTTGGGCACGAAGGTCAGCGTCATTTCCTGGATCTGCGTGAGCGCCTGGAAGAAGGCGATCACCAGGCCGATCAGCAGCGCCAGCGCCAGAACCGGCCCCGAGGCGTAGAGCACCGTCAGGAAGGCATCCGACAGGATATCGTAGACGTCGCTCTCGCTCATCGGCAGGCCCCCCGGCCATCATATCGGCATCCGCAGCACTTCCTGATAGGCGGCGACGAACTTGTCGCGCACCGAAACGGCCATTTTCACGGTCGATTCCAGTTCTAGCGCGGCCTCCACCACCTGTTGTGTGGGCACTTCGCCCTGCAACCCGGCCTGCACCACCGCATCGGCCTCGCGCGCCTCCTGCACGGCATTGGCCGAGGCGTCGCGCAGCATCTCGGAAAAGGAGGTCCCGCCGGCCGTCTCGGTGCCCGAGGCCATGTCCGAACGCTCGGCGCTCAGATCCTGGGAGGAGCGGTAGGCGCCGCGGATGGCGCTGGTGGAGAATACGGTGCTTTCGGTCATTCCGGTCCGGCCTTCACTTCAGCAGGTCGAGCATCTGGCTGCGCATGCGGCGCCCGGCCTCGAACATGTTCATGTTGGCCTCGTAACTGCGCGAGGCCTCGCGCATGTTGGCCATCTCCAGCAGCGGGCTCACGTTGGGCGTCTTGACGAAGCCGTTCTCGTCCGCCGCAGGGTGCGAGGGGTCGTGGACCAGGGTGAAGGGGCTGTCGTCGCGGCCGATATCCGAAACCTGCACCATCGAGGCGCCGGTCTCGCGATCCAGCACCTCGGCAAAAGAGATGGTCTTGCGGCGATAGGGGTCTTCGTCCGGCGACATGCCGCGGGAATCGGCATTGGCGACGTTCTCGGCCACGACCTTCAGCCGCTCGCCCTGGGCCAGCATCCCGCTGGCCGCGATGGAAGAGATGGATTTGAGCGGGTCCATTTCCTTGCTCCCTGTTCTGCGCCTCAGCGAATGCCAGTGACCGCCAGCGTCAGCAACTCATGCCCCTTGCGATAGAGCTGCGCCGCCATCCGATAGCTTTCGCTAACCTCGCTGGCCTTGATCGTCTGCTGTTCGAGCACCACAGTGTTGCCGTCCATGCTCTGATCCCAGGCACCCTTGTCTTCCTGCACCCGGACATTTCCGGCCCGCTCAGAGCCGCCGATATGCCGGGCGTTCGTGGTCGCCGCGCCCGAAGACTGCGCCGAGCTGTCGACCATCCGCGAGAATGCGCTGACTTCGCGCGCCCTGTAGCCCGGCGTGTCAGCGTTGGCGATATTCTCGGAGATCACCTGCTGACGCGTGCTCAGCCACTCCATCCGCTGCGACGCGATCTTGAAGAAGGACAATGAGTCGAGTTTCATTTCCGGTTCCCTCTAATCTATTCTTGATATAACATGAACTAATCTTGCTGACTACCGGATAAATCCCGTGCAAACCGTCTTTTCCGAGCTTTCTACATTTGCTCGAAATCTTGAAGAAGCAAGGATAAACGGAACGGTCCGCGCCGTTCTGGGCCTGTCGCTGACGGTGGCGGGGCTGGAGCGCGCCATGGGGATCGGCCAGCGCTGCGTGGTGCACGGCCGCAACGGCCCGGTCCTGGGCGAGGTGGTCGGCATCGACGCGCGCGGCACCCATGTGCTGCCCTTCGGCACCTGGGACGGCGTGACCTCGGGCGACCGGGTGGAGCTCAGCCCGCTGGGCGCGACGGTGCGGCCGGATGGCGCCTGGATCGGCCGGGTGGTCGATGCGCTCGGCCGGCCGCTGGACCGGCGCGGGCCGCTGCACGAGGGGCCAGAGCCGCGCCCGGTCAAGGCCGCGCCGCCCCCCGCCTATGACCGCCGCCGCATCGGCGCGCGGCTGGAGACCGGGGTCAAGGCATTCGACATCTTCACGCCGCTCTGCCGCGGCCAGCGCATGGGGGTCTTCGCCGGCTCCGGCGTGGGCAAGTCGACCCTGATGGCCATGCTGGCGCGCCGCAGCGAGGCAGACGTCATCGTCGTGGGGCTGGTGGGCGAGCGCGGGCGCGAGGTGCAGGATTTCATCCAGGAGGACCTGGGCGAAGAGGGCATGAAACGCTCGGTCATCGTGGTCTCGACCGGCGACGAGCCGCCGCTGATGCGCCGCCAGGCCGCCTGGACGGCCACGGCGGTGGCCGAGCATTTCCGCGACCAGGGGCTGCAAGTGCTGCTGATGGTCGACTCGCTGACCCGTTTCGCCATGGCCCAGCGCGAGATCGGCCTGTCCAGCGGCGAACCGCCCACCTCCAAGGGCTATCCGCCCACCGTGTTCTCGGAACTGCCGCAATTGCTGGAGCGCGCCGGGCCAGGGCCGGAAGGCGCGGGCGACATCACCGGCATTTACACCGTGCTGGTCGATGGCGACGACATGAACGAGCCGATCTCGGATTCCGTGCGCGGCATCACCGACGGCCATGTCGTGCTCGACCGCCGCATCGCCGAGCGCGGGCGCTACCCGGCGGTCGATTTGCAGAAAAGCATCTCGCGCATGCTGCCCGACTGCCATTCGCCCGCCGAATACGCCGTCCTGCAGGCCGCAAGGCGCATCCTGGCCAAGTATTACGACATGGAAGAGCTAATCCGCATCGGCGCCTACCGGCAGGGCACCGACCCCGAGACCGATGCCGCCATCCGCTTCTTCGACCCGGCCGAGCGCTTCCTGACCCAGAGAAAGACCGAAAGCGCCTCGGCCGACGGCGCCTTTGCCGAAATCTACAAGCTGCTCGGCGAAGCCGGCGTCGAGGTGACGCTGCCGAGGGAAGAGACCGGGGCCTAGCCCGCCCCGGCAGTCCCGCCGAAGACGGCGGACAGGCAGTCTCGCGCCGCAGCCACGGTAGCGAACTCGCCATGCAGGTGCGACAGCGCGGCGCGGTGGATCTCCTCGGCCGTATAGGGCGCGCCTTCGTCAAACGAGCAGTCCGCGTTGCGCGTGAAGGCCGCGCAGGCGTCGGCGGCAAGGTGAACCGTGAAGCCCAGGTTGCCCGCCATCCGGGTGGTGGTTGAGACGCAATGCGGCGTGGTCAGCCCGCACAGCACGATATCGGTGACCGAAAGCCGCCGCAGGCCGGCTTCCAGCGAGGTACCGATGAAGGCGGAATTCACCGTCTTCTCGACCAGGGCCTCGCCCGCGCGGGGCTCGAATCCGGGCTTGAACGTGGCCCCGGCACCCGACAGCGGCGAGCCGGGCTCCAGGCTCAGGTGCCGGACATGGAAGATCGGCGCTGAATGCTGGCGGAACGCCGCTAGCAGGTCCAGGGCACGGGTCTCGGCGCCGGGGTTGTTGCGCTTGCCCCAATAGGTGGATTCGAAGCCGCGCTGGAAATCGACCAGCACCAGCGCCGGCCGAGGTCGGTTGGCGTCCGACATGAAAGTTCTCCCTCGTTTCAGTTTCGGCCCGGTCTCAGGTAGCGCGGGCAGCGGGCACACGGCGGGCCGCCCACAGCAGCACCAGCGCCACCGGCGCGATTAGGGCCGCACCCTGCCACGCCACCCAGTGCGGCGCCAAGAGGTGAAGCTCGGCGGCCAGCGCCGAGGAGGCCGCCGTCCCGGCATTAAGGAAACTCGCCCCCAGGGCCAGCATCAGGCCGCGGTTCGCGCCCCCGGTCTCGGCCAGCGCCGCTTGCAGGGCCGGCGCCGCCGCCCCGCCGAAAACCGCCCAGCACGCGAGCGCCAGCCCGGTCGTGGCAACAAGAGCCGACGGCAGGCCGAACAGCAAAAGGATTCCTGTGAGGACAACCAGCAGGCACCCGCCCGCGGCGGCCAGCGGCCCGGCCCGGCGCGCGAGAACCGGCATCGCCAGGTTGCCGAGGATGGTCATGGCCCCGAACCCGGCATAGATCACCGAAATGCCAAATGTGTCGAGCGCGTAGAGGTCCCGGAACCGCTCGCCCAGCAGGGCGAAGATGCCGATGGCACCGCCGAGGCCGGCGCCCATCCCGAGCAGCCCCGGCAGCGCGGCGGGCAGTTGTCGGCGCAGGCCGCCCGGCGCGGGGCCGGCACCCGGCCCTGCGCGGCCCGGCAGGGTCCTGAGCGGCAACGCCAGAAGCGCCGCGAGAACCGCCAGCGCGACGAAGGCCAGGCGCCAGTGGCCGAACTGATCCATCAACGCGCCGTTGAGCGGACCGAGGATGATGCCCAGCGTCAGCCCGGCCTGCACCCGGCTGATCTGCGTGGCGCTGTCGCCGCTCTCGGAGGCCAGCGCGAAGGCCACCGGCAGCATCCCCGCCGCCGCCACGCCGGTCAGCAGCCGCGCCGCGATGCCCAGCGGAAAGGACGGCGCAACGGCCGTGGCCAGCGAGGCAAGGCCGAACACCACCACGGCCGGTAAGAGGACGGACCGCCGCCCCACCCTGTCAGAGAGGGCGCCGAAGACGGGCGCCAGCAGGGCCAGGGGCAGGTTGTAGGCGGCGACGAACAGCGCCACGCGCTCCGGTGCGACGCCGAGGTCGGTGCCGATCGGCGTCAGCAGCGGTCCCAGCAGAAATTCGTCGAGACCGATGACAAAGGCGACAAGGAACAGGGCAAAGGAAGACACGGCGCTCTCCTTCAGACGATGGCAGGGGTAGGAATCTCGGACCGGAAGGCGCGCAGCACCCCGGCCAGCTCGTCATGCAGGGAATGGGCCGGATCGGCCTGTGCCGCGGTGAGGGTGTCGTCCGCCTTGGGAACGGACAGCTCGACCTGCGCGACCTCGGCGCCGAGGCCGGTCAGGATCTCGCGCAGCTGCCTCAGCCCGCGCCGCCCGCCGTTCTTCCCCGGCGAGGCACTGAGCAGGAGCACCCGCTTGCCGGCAAACACCCGCTCCTCGCCCGGCAGGCGCGACAGCCAGTCGATGGCGTTCTTCAGCGCCGCGCTGGGGGCGCTGTTATGCTCGGGCGAGGCGAGGACCACGCCATCCGCTGCGGCGATGCGGTCGCGCAGGTCCAGCGCGCCGGTCGGGATGTCGTGCTCCTTGTCCGGGTTGTAGAGCGGCATCGGGAAGGCGCCGACGGCCTCGACCGCGATGGCCGACTCGGCCACGGCGGCCAGCGACAGCAGGCGGTGGTTGACCGAGGCGGCGCGGGGGCTGCCCGACAGGCCGAAAAGGCGAATCCGTGAGTGTGGCATGATCTCCTCGCGACTGATGAAGCCCGGCGGGGATATCGGCGTACGGGACGGGTTGAAAACGTCTCATTCGTGAGGTCAGTTTTCATGAAATCGAAATGGTCATCCGGGCCGCGCGCCCCTAGACGGACGCCGACATTCAAGAAAAGCCCGGCCAAATGCTCAAAGCCTTCAATCATATCCTCGCCTTCCTCCTGGAGCTTGCGGCGCTGGCTGCCGTGGCCCTATGGGCCTGGCAACAGCCTCAGTCCCTGCTGTTGCGCATGACCGCCTCCGCCCTGGCGACCGGCGGCGTCGCCCTTCTCTGGGCGCGGTTCGCCGCGCCCCGGGCGGCCCAGCGCCTTGCCGGACCGGGGCTGGTGACCGTCAAGCTGCTGGTTTTCGGCGCGGCCGCGGCCTGCCTGCTGGCCACTCTGGGCCCGGGCTGGGCAGCCCTGTTCGTCGCGGGGGTCCCCATGCACCTGTTGCTGGCGCTCGCGCTGGATAGGTTGTGAGGGGGCCTGTTAGGATATGGCCGCGACGGAACAGCGGAAAGGACCGGACAATGGCACGCACAATCGGGATCGTGATCTTCGACGGGGCCGAAGAGATGGATTTCGTCGGCCCGTGGGAGGTCCTGACCGCGGCGGCCGAAGGGGCCCCGGGGGACCGCGTGGCGCTGATCGCGGAAACCCGCGATCCAGTGACCTGCGAGAAAGGGATGCGCGTGCTGCCCGGCGCCACCTATGACGAGATTCCGGCCCTCGACGTGATCGTCCTGCCCGGCGGCAGCGGCGCGCGGCGCGAGATCGGCAACCCGGCCACCGTGGACTGGCTGCAACGGGTCGCGCCGGGATGCACATGGATCACCAGCGTCTGCACCGGCGCCTTCCTGCTGCTGGGCGCGGGGCTGGCGAAGGGACGCAGGATCACCACGCATCACGCCTTCCTCGGCGACCTGCGCGCGATGGGCGGGGCGACGGTACTGGAAGGGCGGCGCTTCGTCCGCGACGGCAACGTGGTCAGCGCGGGGGGCGTGATGTCGGGGATCGAGATGTCGCTGTGGCTGGTGCGCGATCTCTACGGCCCCGAGGCGGAGGCGGACACCCGCAGCTACATCGCCTATGACCACCCGCCGCGCGACGCCGTGGCGGGCGGCTAGGCCCCGGCACCCGTCTCCCAGCGGGGCGGGTCGCCCAGGCAGTCCATGAGGTGATCGAGGAACAGCCGCACCTTGGTCGCGGGCCGCGCGCCGGGCGGAAACACGGCATAGAGCGTATGCGCCTCGGGTGGATACCCGGGCAGCAACGGCACCAGACGCCCGGCATGGATATCCGGCGCGACGATGAAACGGGGCGCGAGCAGGATACCAGCCCCCGCCAGCGCCGCCTCGCGCAGCGCGATGGAGCTGTCGGCGGTGATGCGGCCGGAGACCGGCTGCCGCGTCCCGCCCAGCGGCCAGCTGTGCCGGCTGTCGGAATGCTTGAAGGTCAGGCAGTTGTGCCGCGTCAGGTCGGCGGGCGTCTCGGGGCTGCCGTGACGCTCCAAGTAGGCGGGCGCGGCGCAAAGCACGCGTTCGATCGGCATCAGGGCGCGGGCGACGAGGCTGGAATCGGGCAGGCCGGTGCTGATCCGCAGGGCGACATTCACCTGTTGCTCGATCAGATCCACCACGCGGTCGTTGAAGGACAGGTCGAGCGTCACCTCCGGGTAGCGCTCGGAAAAGGCCGGGATGCAGGGCGCCACGTGCAGAAGCCCGAAGGTCGCCGGCGCGGTGACATGCAGCCGGCCGTGCGGCGTACATTGCAGGCCGCGCGCAGCCGCTTCGGCCTCGTCGATCTCGTCGAGAATGGCCTGCACGCGCGGCAGGTATTCCTGACCGATCTCGCTGAGCGCGATGTGCCGGGTCGACCGGATCAGCAGGGTCGCGCCCAGCTCGGCCTCAAGCTGGCTGACGTAATTGCTGACCGCGGCGTTCGAGATCCGCAGATCCGCCGCCGCCGCGCTGAAACTGCCCAGCTCCGCCACCCGGCGGAAGGCTGCCATGGCCCGCAGCTTGTTCATTTTTCACCAAATGTGAAAGGACTTCTCTCGATTTCGAGGATTATTAATATCGACTGTTTCTGTCAATTTCCCATCCATGCCGTGATGGAGATCCCAATGACCACGCTCACCCGCTTTTTCACCCAGGTCTTCCGCATCGACCCGCAACGCCGGGACGAACTGGATTGTCATATCCGCCGCGATATCGGGCTGTCATGCCCGTCCGGGCCGCGGCCGCTGTCGCTGCGCGACCTGCGCCTGCGCTAGACACGGCTATGGCCCGCAGCGACCTTGCCAACCTCGCCGCGCTGGTCACGCTGGGCCTGCTGACGGCCCTGATGCTGCCCTTGGCCGACCAGGGCCGCCAGATGGGCCTGACGCCGGTCGGCTATGCTTTCGCGCAACTGGGCGGGGCCGGGCTGGTGCTGCTGGCGCTGGCGCGGCGGCGGGGCACCCGCCTGCCCTTTTCCGCCGCCCACCTGCGCTATTACGCCGTCAGCGGCGTCACCGGTCTGGCGGTGCCTAATGTCACCGTGTTCATGCTGGTGGAGCGGGTCGGGCCGTCGATGGTGGCGCTGCTCTATACCCTGCCGCCGGTGATCACCTACGCGCTGGCCCTTTCCGTGGGGCAGGAGCGCTGGCACCCGCTGCGGGGCGCCGGGCTGGTGCTGGGACTGGCGGCGGGGGCGGTCCTGGTGACCCGCGGCGGCGGCGGCCTGTCCGGGCAGGGCGCGCCGTGGATGGCGCTCGGCCTTCTCGTGCCGCTATCCCTGGCGACCGGGAATGTCTATCGCTCTGCCGCCTGGCCGCCCGACACCGACCGGCTTGCGCTGGCCGCCGGCATGCTGCTGGGGGGCGCGGCCAGCCTGCTGCCCGTCCTCGGGCTGCTCGGCGGCTGGGGCGCCGTCCCGGCCCCCGGCGTACTGGGCCCGATCCTTGCCGCGCAGGTGGCGGCGACCGCGCTGACCTACCCGGTTTTCTTTGCCCTGCAACAGCGCGGCGGGCCCGTCTATATCAGCCACCTCGGTCTCACCATCGCGGTGGCCGGCGTGCTGATCGGCGCGCTATTCTACGGCGAGAGGCCGGGGCCCGTCGTCTGGCTCGCCGCCATCGCCGCCGCGGCGGGCACGGTCTTGGCCAATCGAAGGCCCGGCCGGCGCAAGACGTGAACGGCGGTGAGTGCCGCTTGCATCGCCACCGCCGAAGCGATACCAATCGCGCAAATCCGTTGGGGTGCCCTGCACGGGGCTGAGAGGCAAAGCGCCAACCCATCGAACCTGATCCGGACAATACCGGCGTAGGGAACGGAGCATGATCGGCAGGGGACTCCCCTTGCACTCTCTTTCTCCACATCCCCGCGCCGGAACAGGAGGAAGAGATGACGGCCACAGCCGCAGCCCTGACCATCGCCGGCTCCGACAGCGGGGGCGGCGCAGGCATCCAGGCAGACCTCAAGACCTTCTCGGCGCGCGGCGTCTACGGCGCCAGCGCGATCACCGGCATCACCGCGCAGAACACGCGGGGCGTGATGGGAGTGGAGCCGGTGTCCGCGCCCATGGTCGCCGCCCAGATCGCCGCCGTGCTCGACGATATCGGGATCGGCGCGGTCAAGATCGGGATGCTGGCCAGCCCCGCCATCATCGAGGCCGTCGCCGGCGCTCTGGAACGCTACGAAGGCCCGGTCGTGCTCGACCCTGTGATGGTGGCGAAATCCGGCGATCCCCTGCTGGAGGACGCGGCGGTGGAGACGCTGAAAACCCGCCTGCTGCCGCGTGCCGACCTGCTGACCCCCAACCTGCCCGAGGCCGCCCGCTTGCTGGGCACCGCGCCGGCCCACGGCGCCGAGGAGGCAACGGCGCAGGGCCGCGCCCTGCTCGATCTCGGCGCGCGGGCGGTGCTGATGAAGGGCGGCCATGCCGAGGGCCCGGTCTGCACCGACCGGCTGGTGACCCGTAACGGCGTGATCGAGATCTCCGCCCCGCGCATCGACACCCGCAACACCCACGGCACCGGCTGTACGCTCTCGTCGGCCATCGCCGCTGAACTGGCCAAGGGGGCCGGGCTGGAGGACGCGGTGCGCCGGGCGCAATCCTGGCTGCATGCCGCGATCGCGGTGGCGGACCGTCTCGGCATCGGCCAGGGCCACGGCCCGGTGCACCATTTCCACGAGGTCTGGACATGACCGGCCGCGCGACCGTGATGGGCGCGGGGGTCGCCGGGCTGTGCGTGGCCACGGAACTGGCCGGGCGCGGGCTGGACGTGACGGTGATCGACCGCGAAACCCAACCCGGCCCGCATGCCTGTTCCTGGTGGGCGGGCGGGATGCTCGCCCCCTTCTGCGAAGGCGAAACCGCCGAAGAGCCGGTGGTCCGGCTGGGGCAGGAGGCCGCCGATTGGTGGCGGCGCCAGGGCGTGGAGGTCATCCGCAACGGTTCGCTGGTGGTGGCGCTGCAGCGCGACCGGCGCGAGATCGACCGCTTCGCCCGCCGCACCGGGGGCCACCAAAGGCTGGGCCGCGACGCGCTGGCCGCGCTGGAGCCGCAACTCGGCGGGCGTTTTCCCGAGGCGCTGCATTTCCCCGGCGAGGCGCATCTCGCCCCGCGCGCGGCCCTTGCCCATCTGCGCCGGCGGTTGGAGGAGATGGGCGTAGCCTTCACCACCGGCGAGGGCAAGGCACAGGGCCTGACCTTCGACTGCCGGGGGCTGGAGGCGCGGGATGCGCTGCCCGACCTGCGCGGTGTCAAGGGCGAGATGGTGGTGCTGCGCGCCCCGGATGTCTCGCTGTCGCGCCCGGTGCGGCTGCTGCACCCGCGCTATCCGCTGTACATCGTGCCGCGCGGCGACGGGGTGTTCATGCTGGGCGCCACGATGATCGAAAGCGGCGAGCGGGGGCGCCCCACCGTCCGCTCGGTGCTTGAACTGCTTTCGGCGGCCTATGCTCTCCACCCCGCCTTCGGCGAGGCCGAGCTGGTCGAGATCGGCACCGATGCCCGCCCCGCCTTCCCCGACAACATGCCCCGCATCCGCAGGCGGGGCGACACGATCCACGTGAATGGCCTGTTCCGCCACGGTTTTCTTCTGGCGCCCGCGCTGGCGCGGATGGTGGCCGATCTGGTCTGCGACGGAAAAACCCCGGAGGTGATGGATGAAGATCACGGTTAACGGCGCGGCGACCGAGGTCGCCGCCACGACGCTGGCGGGGGCCCTCGACGAGCTCGGCTATGGCGGGGCGAAGGTGGCCACCGCCGTCAATGAATCCTTCGTGCCGGCGGCGGCGCGGGCGCACCTGACGCTTTCCCCCGGCGACCGGCTGGAGATCGTCGCGCCGCGTCAGGGGGGCTGAGCGATGCCGCGTTTCTACGGAACCGAGGTCGCCTCGCCCCTGATGCTGGGCACGGCGCAATACCCCTCTCCGGCCGTGTTGGCCGAGGCCTTCCGCCGCTCCGGCGCAGGCGTCGCCACTGTCTCCGTCCGCCGCGAGGCCGGCGGCGAACGCGCGGGCGCGGATTTCTGGGCGCTGGTGCGGGATCTGGGCGTGCGCGTGCTGCCCAACACCGCTGGCTGCCACTCGGTGCGCGAGGCGGTGACCACGGCGCAGATGGCGCGCGAGCTGTTCGACACCGACTGGATCAAGCTGGAGGTGATCGGCCACGCCGACACGCTCCAGCCCGATCCGTTCGGGCTGGTCGAGGCGGCGCGCATCCTGACGACCGAGGGCTTCCAGGTCTTCCCCTACACCACCGAGGACGTGGTTCTGGCCGAGCGCCTGCTGGAGGCAGGCTGCGAGGTGCTGATGCCCTGGGGCGCGCCCATCGGCACCGGGTTGGGGCTGACCAATGTCTACGGGTTGCGGACGCTGCGGGCGCAGTTCCCCGATGTGCCGATGGTGGTGGATGCCGGGCTGGGCCTGCCCAGCCAAGCCGCGCAGGCCATGGAGATGGGCTTCGACGCGGTGCTGCTGAACACCGCCGTGGCCAAGGCGGGCGACCCGGCGGCGATGGCCGAGGGCTTTGCCCGCGCGGTGGAGGCCGGGTGCCTGGCCCGGGCGGCCGACCCGATGGAGCCGCGCGACATGGCCGCCCCCTCGACCCCCGTGCTGGGAAAGGCGTTCCTGGAATGAGCCTCGACCGCTTCTACCCCATCTTCGACAGCGTGGACTGGCTGGAGCGCACCCTGCCGCTGGGCGTAAAGTTGGTGCAATTGCGCATCAAGGACATGCCGGAACCCGCGTTGCGCACGGCCATCGCGCAGGCACAGGCGCTCTGCCGCCGTGACGGCGCCGTTCTGGTCGTCAACGACCACTGGCGCCTTGCGATCGGCGCGGGCTGCGACTGGGTGCATCTGGGCCAGGAGGATCTGGAAGAGGCCGACTTGCCCGCCATCCGCCGCGCCGGGCTGAAGCTGGGGGTCAGTACCCATGACCATGCCGAGCTGGAGCGGGCGTTGTCGCTGAGACCCGGTTACGTGGCGCTGGGGCCGGTCTATCCGACAATCCTGAAAAAGATGAAATGGCACCGGCAGGGGCTGGAGCGCGTCACCGAATGGAAGCGCCTAGTCGGCGGCATCCCCCTCGTCGCCATCGGCGGCATGAGCGTGGAACGCGCCGCAGGGGCCTTGGCGGCGGGGGCAGACATCATCTCCGCCGTCACCGACATCACGCTGAAGGACGACCCCGAGACGCGCGTCCGGCAATGGCTGGAGGCCACGCGATGAGCCGCTATGCCCGCCAAGTCGCGGTGCCCGAGCTGGGGCCCGAAGGCCAGGCCAAGCTGCGGGCCGCGCGGGTGCTGGTGGTGGGGGCCGGCGGGCTGGCCGCGCCGGTGCTGCAATTCCTCGCCGGCGCCGGCATCGGCACGCTGCGGGTGGTCGATCCCGACCGGGTGGAGCGAACCAACCTGCACCGCCAGACCCTGTTCCGGGAAAATGATCTGGGCCAACCAAAGGCCGTTGTCGCGGCGACCCATGCCGCCGCTCTGAACCCGGAATGCCGGGTGGAGCCGGTGCGCGGCGCGCTCGGCCCCGAGACCGCCGGGCCTCTCTGCGCCGGCATCGATCTTGTGCTCGACTGCGCCGACACCTTCGCCGCCAGCTACATCCTGTCGGACAGCTGCCGCGCCACCGGCCTGCCCCTGATCAGCGCCTCGGTGACGGGCATGGAGGGTTATGCCGGCGGTTTCTGCGGCACCGCGCCCAGCCTGCGCGCGGTGTTTCCCGATCTACCCGCCCGCGCCGGCACCTGCGCCGAGGATGGCGTGCTTGGCCCCGTGGTGGGCGTGATCGGCGCGCTGCAGGCCCAGATGGCGGTGGCGGTGCTGGCGGACATGGCCCCCTCGCCGCTGGGCCGGCTCGTCACCTTCGACGCGCGCGGCTTCCGCTTCGGCGGCTTCCGCTTCGACGCCGCGCCCGAACCGGCGCGGCAGCCCCGCTTCCTGGCCCGCGCGGAAATCCGCGACTGCGATTTCGTGGCCGATCTGCGGGAGGAGGGCGAGGAAGGGCCGCCGCTCGGCGCGAACGCCCGCCGCCTGCCTGTCTCGGCCTTTGGCCCGGGCGGGCCCGTCCCGGAGCCCGGGCAGCGGGCCATCCTGTGCTGCCGCTCCGGCCTGCGCGCCTGGCAGGCGGCCGAACGGCTGGCCGCGGCCTGGGACGGAGAGATTTCACTGGTCGCCCTCGGCGACACCCAAGGAGAGGACACATGAAACTGATGACCCTCGCGGCCGCCCTTTTGGTCGCAACGCCCGCGCTGGCGCAGGACAAGATGACCCTGATGCTGGACTGGTTCGTGAACCCCGACCACGGCCCCATCATCGTGGCGCAGGAAAAGGGGTATTTCGCGGACGCAGGTCTGGAGGTCGAGGTCATCGCCCCCGCCGACCCCGCCGATCCGCCCAAAATGGCCGCCGCCGGGCGCGCCGACCTGGCGATCTCCTACCAGCCGCAGCTGCATCTGCAGGTGGCCGAGGGCATGCCGCTGACCCGCGTGGGCACCTTGGTGGCAACGCCGCTCAATTGCCTGCTGGTGCGCGCCGACGGCCCGGTGAAAAACCTCGCCGACCTGAAGGGGCGCAAGGTGGGGTTCTCGGTCGCAGGCTTCGAGGACGCGCTTCTGGGCGCGATGCTCGGCCAGAGCGGCCTTTCGGCGGAGGACGTGGAACTGGTGAACATCAACTGGTCGCTCTCGCCCTCGCTGATGTCCGGCCAGGCCGATGCGGTGATCGGCGCCTTCCGCAATTTCGAGCTGAACCAGATGGAGATCGAGGGCGTCGAGGGGCGCTGCTTCTACCCCGAGGAACACGGCGTGCCCGCCTATGACGAGCTGATCTATGTCACCAATCCCGAGACCATGGATGCAGACATGATCCGCCGCTTCCTCGCCGCGACCGAGAAGGCCACGCAGTTCATCGTCAACCACCCGCAGGAAAGCTGGGAAATATTCTCCGGCACCTCGGCGGAACTTCAGGACGAGCTGAACCAGAAGGCCTGGGCCGACACCCTGCCCCGTTTCGCGCTGCGCCCGGCGGCGCTGGACGAGGGACGCTATGCCCGGTTCGAGAGCTTCCTCGTGGAGTCGGGCCTGATCGACGCGGCCAAGCCCGTGGCGCAGATCGCCGTGGAGCTGGACGCGCAATGAGCGGCTACGGCCAGACCTTCCCGCTGTGGCGGGCGGCGGCGGGGGAGGCATGGCGGGGCTACACCCGCCATGCCTTCGTCGAGGGGCTGCGCGACGGCAGCCTGCCGCGCACGGCCTTCCTGCGCTACCTGGTGCAGGACTACGTCTTCCTGATCCATTTCTCCCGGGCCTGGGCGCTGGCCGTGACCAAGGCCGAGACGCTGGACGAGATGCGCGCCTGCGCGGCCACGGTGAGCGCGCTGATCGACGGCGAGATGAAGCTGCATATCGAGGTCTGCGCGGCCGAGGGCATCAGCGAAGAGGAGTTGTTCGCGGCCGAAGAGGCGCCGGAGAACCTCGCCTATACCCGCTACGTGCTCGATGCCGGGCATTCGGGCGATTTCCTGGATCTGATGGCGGCGCTCGCCCCTTGCGTGCTCGGTTATGGCGAGATCGGCGCCCGGCTGGCGCAGGAAGCCGGGAAGACGCCCTATGCGGACTGGATCGCCACCTATGGCGCCGAGGAATACCAGCAGACCTGCCGCGAGGTGGGCGCGCTCATCGACGCGGCGCTGGCCCGCCGACTGGGCGACAATCCCGAGTGCAGCCCGCGCTGGGCGCGGCTGTGCCACCGCTTCGCCACCGCGACGCGGCTGGAGATCGGCTTCTGGGACATGGGCCTGCGCGGATGAGCGCCGCGCCGGGGTTACACCTGTCGGGCACGGCCCGGATCGGCGGCACGGCCGTCTTCGGACCGCTGTCGCTGGATGCCCCGGCCGGGCAATGGACCTGCCTGCTCGGCCCCTCGGGCGCGGGCAAGTCCACCATCCTGCGTCTCTTCGCTGGGCTCGCCGATGGCGCGGCGCTGGAGGGTACGGCGGCAGCCTCCGACGGTGCCTCACTCGAGGGCCGGGTGGCGCTGATGGCGCAGGAGGACCTGCTGATGCCCTGGCTGAGCGTGCTGGCGAACGTCACCCTCGGCGCGCGGCTCCGCGGTGGGCGCCCCGACCGGAAAAAGGCGCAGGTGGTGCTGGCGCGGGTCGGGCTCGACGGCCACGCGGCAAAACGGCCGGCCGCGCTGTCCGGCGGGCAGCGGCAGCGCGTGGCCCTGGCCCGGACCCTGATGGAGGAGCGGCCGGTGGTCTTGCTGGACGAACCCTTCTCGGCGCTTGATGCCCGCACCCGTGCCCAAATGCAGGACCTGTCGGCGGAACTCCTGAAGGGCCGCACCGTCCTGCATGTCACCCACGACCCCGCCGAGGCCGCGCGGCTGGGACAGAGCATCCTGGTCCTGGCCGAGACCGGCCTCGCCACGATCCCCCCGCCCGCGACCGCCCCGCCCCGCCCGATCGACGCACCGGAGACGCTGGAGCTCCAGGGACGGCTGCACCGCCGCCTGATGGAGACGTGATGAGGCGGGCGGCGAAAACCGCCGCCATCGCCGCCCTCGGCGTGCTGGCATGGCAGGCCATCGTGACGCTGGCCGCGCTGCCACCCTATATCCTGCCAGGACCCGCCCGGGTGTTCGGCACGCTGTGGACCGGCCGCGCGCTGATCGCCGAACATGCGCTGGTCACCGCAAGCGAGGTGCTGATCGGACTGGCCATCGGGGCCGTGCTGGGCGGGGTTTCGGCCATTCTCATGGCCGCCTCGCCAATGGTCCGGGCGCTGCTGCGGCCCGCGCTGGTGTTCAGCCAGGCCATCCCGGTCTTCGCGCTGGCGCCGATCCTGACGTTGTGGCTGGGCTACGGGCTGTGGTCGAAGATCGCCATGGCCCTGCTGATCATCTATTTTCCCGTGACCTCGGCCTTCTTCGACGCATTGATGCGCACGCCCGGCGAGTGGCTGGGCCTGGCGCGCGTCATGGGGGCGCCATCGGCGCGGGCGCTTTGGCACATCCGCATCCCCGCCGCACTGCCCGGCTTTGCCTCGGGCCTGCGGCTGGCCGCAGTCTATGCCCCGATCGGCGCGATCATCGGCGAATGGGTGGGCGCCTCGCGCGGGCTGGGCTACCTGATGCTGCTGGCCAACGGGCGAGCCAAGATCGACCTGATGTTCGCCGCGCTGCTGGTCCTGGCCGCATTCACCCTGACGCTGCACGCGGCCGTCGACCGCGGCTGCCGCATCCTTCTGCGCCGGCAGGAGCCCGGGGCCGGCCCGCGCTGAACCCGCCTGCGCCTGCGCTCCCCGAAGGCTACGCGACGTCCCCCCTCTGCGCGCGTTGATCCGTTCTTGACTTGGCAAATCGCCGTGGGCACTGTTTTTTTGAGTGTCCGGTCAATATTCAACAAGGGATTGGCGCATTTCTCCCATGCTGCAACATCCGTCTTTCCGGCAACGGATCCGTGGTTTGCGATGGGCCGCGCCGGCGGGCTCGGCGGCATTGCCGGTGCGCCCGGCCACATGATTGCATTAAGTCCAACAAGGAGATCGAAATGCTTAAGATGACATTGCGCGCCGCGGTCGCGGGGACATTCCTGGCGACCGGTGCAATGGCGGCCGATTTCACCGCCTGTCAGGTCACCGACACCGGCGGGATCGACGACAACAGCTTCAACCAGACCGCGTGGCAGGGCGTGCTGAACGCGCAGGAAGAGCTGGGCGTCGATGGCCGTTACCTGGAATCCCAGGCCGAGACCGATTACGAGGCCAACATCAACTCGCTGCTGGGCGGCCAGTGCGATGTCATCATTACCGTGGGCTTCCTGCTGGGCGACGCGACCGCCGCGGCGGCCAAGGCCAACCCGGACCAGAAATTCTCGATCGTCGACTATTCCTATGACCCGGTCATCCCCAACGTGCTGGGCCAGGTCTACGCCACCGACGAGGCCGCCTTCCTGGCCGGCTACCTGGCGGCGGGCATGACCAAGACCGGGATCCTGGGCACCTTCGGCGGCATCAACATCCCGCCGGTGACGATCTTCATGGACGGCTTCTACCACGGCGCGATGTATTACAACGAAAAGCACGATACCGACGTGACCGTGCTGGGCTGGAACCCCGAGAGCCGCGAGGGGCTTTTCACCAACAACTTCGAGTCGCTCGACGACGGCCGCGCCTTCGCCCAGAACCTCTATGACGAGGGCGCCGACATCGTGCTGCCCGTGGCCGGCCCCGTGGGGCTCGGCTCGGCCGCGCTGGCCGATGAGCTGGGGACCGACCAGATGAAGATCATCGGCGTCGATGCCGACCTCTACGAGACCGACCCCGAAAAGGGCCATGTCTATCTGACCTCGATCACCAAGCGGATGGACAACACCGTGTATGACGTGATCGAGCGCACCATGAACGGCCAGTTCGAAGGCGGCGATCTGGTGGGCACGCTGGAGAACGGCGGCGTGGGCCTCGCCCCCTACCACGACATGGAAGACCTGGTGCCGGACGAGCTGAAAGCCGAGGTCGAAGAAATCCGCGCCGGCATCATCGACGGGTCGATCAAGGTCGGCGGCTGATCCGGTCGCCGGCGGGGCCGCCGCCTGCCCGGCGGGCGGCGGCCCTTTACTATCGGGGGAAGGGGCAGGCATGGATATCGATCTGCGCGGCATCACCAAACGCTTTGGATCGCTGGTGGCCAACCGCGACGTCAACCTGGACATCCGCGCCGGACAGGTGCTGGGCTTGCTGGGCGAGAACGGGGCGGGCAAGTCCACGCTGATGAACGTGCTGTGCGGCCTCTACAGCCCGAGCGAAGGCGAGATCCTGATCGACGGCAGGCCCGTCACCTTCGACGGCCCCGGCGACGCCATCGCCGCCGGTATCGGCATGGTGCATCAGCACTTCATGCTGGTCCCCGTCTTCACCGTGGCCGAGAACGTGGTCCTGGGGGTCGAGCCCACCGGGCTGCTCGATCACCTCGACCTGAAAAAGGCGCGCGAGCAGGTGCGCGAGATAAACGACACCTACGGGCTGCAGGTCGATCCCGACGCGCTGATCGAGGACCTGCCGGTGGGCATCCAGCAGCGGGTCGAGATCATCAAGGTGTTGTTCCGCTCGGCCGAGGTGGTGATCTTCGACGAGCCCACCGCCGTACTGACCCCGCAGGAGGTCGAGGATTTCTTCAAGATCGTCCGCGGTCTGCGCGACGACGGCAAGGCCGTCGTTTTCATCACCCACAAGCTAAACGAAATCATCGAGATCGCCGACCGCATCAGCGTGTTGCGCACGGGCGAGATCGTGGGCGGCGGCGACCCCAAGGAAATGACCGAGGCGGAGTTGGCCGAGATGATGGTAGGCCGACCCGTCAGCTTCGCCGTGGACAAGCCCCCGGCCAAGCCGGGCGAGGCGCTGCTGGAGGTGCGCGACCTGGTGGTGCTGCGCGACAATGACGACATCGCGGTCGATCACATCAGCATGACCGTCCACCGCGGCGAGGTGGTGGGCATCGCCGGCGTGCAGGGCAACGGCCAGACGCCGCTGGTCGAGGCCCTGACCGGGCTGCGCCACGTGGCCAGCGGCGAGGTGCGGTTCAAGGGGCAGGACATCACCAATGCCTCGGCCCGCAAGCGCCACCAGCTGGGCTTCGCCCATATCCCCGAGGACCGGCTGCGCACCGGCCTGGTGCCCGCCTTCACCATCGCCGAGAACATGGTGCTCGACTCTTATTACGACGACCGCTTCTCGCGCGGGCCGAACATGCTTTGGAAGGCGGTCAACGAGGCCGCCGCGCGCAACGCGCGGGACTTCGACGTGCGCACCACGTCGATCTTCAAACCCGTGGGCAAGTTGTCGGGCGGCAACCAGCAAAAGGTCATCGTGGCGCGCGAACTGTCGCGCGACACCGAGATGCTGATCGCCGCGCAGCCCACGCGGGGGCTCGACGTGGGCTCGATCGAGTATATCCACGGCCGGATCATGCATGCCCGAAACGAGGGTGACGGGGTGCTCATCGTCTCGTCCGAACTGGACGAGATCCTGGCTCTCTCCGACCGAATCCTCGTGATGTACGAGGGCAAACTCGTCGCAGAATTCGACGGCGCCACGGCCGAGAAATCGAAGGTCGGCCTGGCCATGGCAGGAGCGGTGGCATGAAGTATCAGGACCCCACAGACAAACTTTCCGAGAACCTGCTCGAACGCGCCGCGCCCGACCGCGCCGCCTTCGAGGACCTGGTGGTGGTGCCGGTCTTCGCAGTCATCGTGGCCCTGATCCTGGGCGCCCTGACCATGCTGGCCACCAATGTGGACCTGCCCACGATCGGCCGCTCCTACGTGGCGCTGCTGGAGGGCTCGGTCGGCTCGCTCAACGCGATCTCGGAAACGCTGACCGCCGCCGCGCCGCTGACCCTGGCGGGGCTGGGCCTGGCGCTGGGCTTCCGCGCCGGGCTGTTCAATATCGGCGCCGAGGGGCAGATCCTGGTCGGCGGCATGGCCACGGTCATCGTGGGCTTCAGTTTTCCCGGGCTTCCCGCGGCGATCCACCTGCCGCTGGCGCTGCTGGCGGGGGCGGTGGCCGGGGGGCTTTATGCCTCGATCGCGGGCTGGTTGCGGGCCGCGACCGGGGCGCATGAGGTGATCTCCACCATTATGCTCAACCTGATTTCCTTCCGCCTGATCGACTACATGCTGCGCCTGCCCTTCATCCAGCGCGAGGGCCGCGCCGACCCGGTGTCGAAATCGGTTCTGGACAGCGCGGAGCTGCCGCGCCTGCTGAGCTTCCTCGACCCCAACCTGCGCATTCACGCGGGGATTTTCCTGATGCTGGCGGCGGTGGCCATCGTCTACTGGCTGCTGTTCAAGACCCGGCTGGGGTTCGAGTTCCGCACTAGCGGCGAAAGCCCGGATGCGGCACGCTATGCCGGCATGCGCGCGGGTGTGCTGATCGTCCTGGTGATGGGACTGGCCGGGGCCCTGGCCGGACTCGCCGGCGCCAACCAAGTGCTGGGCGTGCTGGGCCGCGCGACGCCGGGTTTCTCGGCCGGGATCGGGTTCGACGCGATCTCGGTGGCGCTGCTGGGCCGGTCGCATCCGGTCGGCGTGCTGCTGGCCGGGCTGCTCTTCGGCGCGCTCGAGGCCGGGGGGCGGCAGATGCAGGTGGATGCCGGCGTCAGCATCGACCTGATCAGCATCATCCAGGCGCTGATCATCATCTTCATCGCCGCGCCGCTTCTGGTGCGAACCCTTTTCCCTTGGGGCTTCAGCAAGCTGACCAAGCCATCGAAGGAGTGAGCGCATCATGACCAGCCAAGTAGAGGCAGAGACGATTGCCCCGGGGCCGCAGCTCCACGGGAAAGGCCGCCAGCGACAGGCCCGCATCACCGGCGCCGTCCTGCTGGGGCTGGCCGCCCTCGTGGCAGTGGTCTTCGCGCCGGGCCTGGAAGGAGACGCCACCTTCCGCCTGTCGCGGCCGAACGAACCCTTCGCCCTGCCCAACCTGGTGGTGCCGGCCCTGCCCTTCAGCTACATCGCGGCGGCGGTCCTGGCCTTCCTGGGCGCGCGCCAGTACCTTCGGGGCGGCGTGCGCTGGACCAGCCTGTCGCTGGGCTTCGGCCTGTTCCTGGCGGTGGCGGCCTTCCTCGTCTGGGCAACGGCGGGGAAATCCTTCTCTCTGACCGGCATGCTTCAGGCGACGGTGGTGCGCGCCGTGCCCATCGCGCTGGGGGGCCTTGCCGGCGTGCTGTCCGAGCGCGTGGCCGTGATCAACATCGCCATCGAGGGCATGCTGCTGGCCGGCGCCTTCACCGGCGCGCTGGTCGGGTCGCTGCTGGGCGGGCTCGGCGGGCTGGCGGCGGCGGTGGCCATCGGCGGGCTGTTCGGCTTCATCCTGGCCGCGCTGGTGGTGACCTACCGGGTGGACCAGATCATCGCGGGCGTGGTCATCAACCTCTTCGTGCTCGGGGTGACCTCCTATGTCAGCTCGCAGGTCTATTCCGAGTACCGCTTTCTGAACAACGCGCCGGTCTTCCGCCCCGTCAAGATCCCGCTGCTGGGCGATCTGCCGGTGGTCGGACCGGTGCTGTTCAACCAGAACATCTTCGTCTACGGCGCGATCATCATGGTCTCGGTGGCCACCTATTACCTGTTCTACACAAGGATGGGCCTGCGCGCCCGCTCGGTGGGCGAGCATCCGCGCGCCGCCGACACGCTGGGCATCAACGTCTTCCGCACCCGCTATATCAACGTGACCATGGCGGGCATGGTGGCCGGGTTCGGCGGGGCGTGGTTCACGCTGGGCTCGGTCGGGCGGTTCGACGAGAACATGACCGGCGGGCGGGGCTATATCGGCCTCGCTGCGATGATCTTCGGGCGCTGGCACCCGGTGGGCGCGCTGATGGCGGCGCTGGTCTTCGGCTTCGCGGATTCGCTGCAGCAGAAACTGGCGCTGCTGAACACCCCGATCCCGTCGGAATTCCTGGCCATGTCGCCCTATATCGCCACCATCATCGTGGTGGCCGGCCTGATCGGCCGGTCGCGGCCGCCGGCAGCCGATGGCCAAGCCTATGTGAAGGAATGACCCGCGTGCCGGGGGTTGCGGGCTTTCCCTCCCGCCTCCCGGCCCGTAACCTCGGGCGGGAGTGACCCCGCGGAAAAGGTGCCCCTTGGACAAGCCGGCCGAAACGCCCCAGGACCTTGCCTTCATCACCAAAGGGCTGACCAAGGTTTATGGCAAGGGCCATTCCGCCGTGCATGCCCTGCGCGGCGTCGACCTGGAGATTCCCGATGGCGAGATCGTGGTGCTGCTGGGCCCCTCGGGCAGCGGCAAGTCCACGCTGCTGAACATCATCGGCGGTCTGGACCGCGGCACCGAGGGCGAGGTCCATTACCGCGATCACTGCCTTTCGGAAATGACCGACGCCGAGCTCACGCATTATCGTCGCGAGCATGTCGGCTTCGTCTTCCAGTTCTACAACCTGATGCCCAGCCTGACCGCCCATGAGAACGTGGAGCTGGTCACCGAGATCGCCGAGGACCCGATGGACCCGGACGAGGCGCTCGCACTGGTCGGCCTGCGCGAGCGCGTCGATCATTTCCCGGCCCAGCTTTCGGGCGGCGAGCAGCAGCGCGTCGCCATCGCCCGCGCCATCGCCAAGCAGCCGACGGTGCTGTTCTGCGACGAACCCACCGGCGCGCTCGACATATCGACCGGGCGCAACGTGCTGAAGGTGCTGTGCGACGTGAACGAGAAGCTGGGCTCGACCGTGCTGATCGTCACCCATGCCGCGGCCACCGCCGGCATCGCCGACCGGGTGATCCATTTCGCCGACGGCAAAATTCGCGAAGTGGTGGTGAACGAGACCAAGCTCGACCCGTCGGAGCTGGAATGGTGAGCCCGCTGGACCGCAAGCTCCTGCGCGACCTGTGGCGCATGAAGGGCCAGGCCGTCGCCATCGGCGCGGTGATCGCGGTCGGCGTGCTGATGCTGGTGATGATGACCGGGCTGGTCAATTCGCTCAGCGAGACCCGCCGCGCCTATTACGAGCGCTACAGGCTGGCCGATGTTTTCGCCCCCGCCGCACGCGCGCCCCAGCGGATCGTGCAGCGGCTGGCCGCCATCCCGGGCGTCGCGGCCGCCGAGGGGCGGGTGACGGGCAGCGCGCTGATCCACCTGCCCGATCGCGACCTGCCGGTTCAGGCAAAGGCGGTCTCGCTGCCCGACCGCGGCGCGCCCGCACTGAACGACATCTACCTCAAGGACGGCCGGCGGCTGAACGCCGACCGCAGCGACGAGATCCTGCTGCTCAACAGCTTCGCCGAGGCCCATGGCCTGCGCCCCGGCGACACCCTGCGCGCCACCATGAACGGCGCGCGGCGCAGCTTCCGCATCGTGGGCTTGGCTCAGGCGCCCGAGTTTCTCTACACCACCGCCCCGGGAGAGCTGGTGCCGGACGATGCGCGTTTCGGCGTGATCTGGATGAGCCGCACCGCGCTGTCTGCGGCCTATGACATGGAGGGCGCCTTTAACGAGGCGCTGCTGTCGCTGGCCCGCGGCGCCGACGAACCGGCGGTGCTGGACGCGGTAGACCGGCTGCTAGAACCCTATGGCGGGCAGGGCGCCTACGGGCTGGTCGATCACTTCTCGAACCGCTTCATCAGCGAAGAGATCACCGGGCTGAAGGCCGGGGCGGTGGTGGTGCCGCCGATCTTCCTCGCCGTGGCGGCCTTCCTGCTCTACATCGTCATCACCCGCATGGTGCAGTCCGAGCGCGAGGAAATCGGCCTCATGAAGGCCTTCGGCTACACCAATGCCGAGGTCGGCACGCATTACTTCAAGCTGGTGCTGGCCATCGCCGCCGGCGGCGCGGCGGCGGGATGCCTGGGCGGCATCGCGGCGGGGCGGGCGCTGATCGGGATCTACACCGCCTATTACAAGTTCCCCTTCCTCGTGTTCCAGCTTTCGCCCGGGTCTTTCCTGACGGGGGTGACGGTCAGCATCTTCGCCGCCTCGGCGGGCGGGATGTTCGTTCTGCGCCGGGTCTTCGCGTTGACGCCGGCCGCGGCCATGCGGCCGCCGGCACCGGCCGATTTCAGCCGCACGGGCCGGATCGGGGCCTGGCTGATCCGGCCGCTCGACCAGCCCAGCCGGATGGTCTTCCGCCGCCTGACGCGCCAGCCGCTGCGCATGGCCGGGGCGGTTCTGGGCATCACGCTGGGGATGGGGCTGTCGCTGTCGATGCTCACCATCTATGACGGCTTCGACCGGGCGATCGAGGTGACCTTCGGCGTGGTCGACCGCAGCGACGTCAACGTCACCTTCACCAACCCGGTCAGCGACAAGACCCTGTTCGAGCTGCACCGGATGCCCGGCGTGATCTATGCCGAGCCCGTGCGCTACGCGTCCGTCGTGTTGCGAAACGGCCCGAACAGCCACCGCGGCTCGATCAGCGGCCTGCCCGCCGGCGCGGTGCTGAACCGGGCGGTCGACAGCGAAACGCGGCCGGTCACCATGCCGAAAAGCGGCATCGTCCTCTCCAGTACCCTGGCGAGAATCCTGGAAATCCGCCCCGGAGAGACCCTGACCATCGAGTTGCGCGAAGGCGCCCAGCCGGTCTTCCAGGTCCCGGTGGCCGGGATCGCCGAGACGCTGCTGGGCGCGCCGGCCTTCATGGAGCTTTCGGCCCTGAACCGCGTGCTGGGAGAGCCGCACCGCGTGACCGGCGCCTACCTGGATATCGACGAAAATCACGCGCGGGACATCTTCCGCACCCTGCGCGACATGCCCACCGTGGCCGGGCTCAGCCGGAAATCCGAGGCCCGCGAGGCCGTGGTCACCCTGATGAACACCGGCGCGGGCGCCATGCGTTACGTCATGGGGACCTTGGCCTTTGTGATCACCTTCGGCATCATCTACAACGCCGCCCGCATCGCCTATGCCGAGCGCGCCCGCGATCTTGCCAGCCTGAGGGTGATCGGCTTCACCCGCGGCGAGGCAGGCTTCGTGCTGCTGGGAGAGCTTGCCGTGGTGACGCTGCTGGCGCTGCCGTTGGCCGGAGTGCTGGGCTACTACCTGTCCTTCGCCATCGCCGAAGGCTTTTCGACCGAGCTTTACCAGATTCCGGCGATCTTCGATCCTGCAAGCTTCGGCTCGGCCATGCTGTTTGTCCTCGGCGCGGCGGCGATCTCGGGCTGGCTGGTGAAACGCGACCTCGACCGGGCCGACCTCGTCGAGGCCCTCAAGACACGGGAATGATCATGGCAGTTCGCAAGAAGCGCTCGCGCACCCTCCTGACGCTCTTGGCGTTGGGCCTCATCGCCGCCACCCTGGCCGCCGCCTTCTGGCCGCCGCCTTCTGGCCGCGCCCGCTGATGGTGGACATGGGGCAGGTCAGCCGCGGGCCGATGCGGGTGACCATCGACGAGGAGGGGCGCACGCGCGTGCACGACGCCTATGTGCTCTCCACCCCCGTCGCCGGGCGCCTGATGCGGGTCCGGGTGGACCCCGGCGACCGGGTCGAGCGCGACAAGACCATCGTGGCGCAAATGCGGCCCACCAGCCCCGAGGTTCTGGACCTGCGGACCCGCGAACAGGCACGCGCCGCCGTCCATGCCGCCGAGGCCGCGCTGCGCCTGACCCGGGCCGAGCTGAACGCGGCGCAGGCCGATTACGACCTCGCCCAGTCCGACCTGGAGCGCACCAGCAAGCTGGAGGCCAGCGGAACGGTGAGCGAGGCCGCGCTCGACCGTGCCCGCACCGCCGCCCGCGCCGCCGAGGCCCGCCTGGCCACCGCCCAGGCCGCGATCGCCATCCGCCGGGCCGAGTTGGAAAACGCCCGCGCCCAGCTGATCGGGTTCGAGGATCTCGACCCCCGCACGCCGGTGGAGAACGGCTATAGCGACGAAATCCCGATCTTCGCCCCCATCGACGGGCGCATCCTGCGGGTGATCCAGCAGAGCGAAACCACCCTGCCCGCCGGCACCCCGATCCTCGAGATCGGCGATATCGACAACGACCTCGAGATCGTGGCGCAGCTCATTTCCTCGGACGCGGTGCAGGTCAGCCCCGGCGACCGCGTGCGGATCGAGGACTGGGGCGGTCCGGAGGCCCTGTCGGGCGAGGTGGTGCGCGTCGATCCCTTCGGCGTGACCAAGTATTCCGCCCTGGGGGTCGAGGAACAGCGCGTGGACGTCGTGATTCGCTTCACCGACCCGCCCGAGGCGCGCCCGACGCTGGGCCACGGCTACCGCGTGGAGGTGCGGATCGTGGTCTGGGAGGAGGCCTCGGCGCTGAAGGTCCCGTCCAGCGCCCTGTTCCGCTCCGGCACGGACTGGGCCGTGTTCCGCGTGGAAGACGGGACCGCCCGCCTCCACCGGGTGGAGATCGGCCATAACAACGGCACCACGGCCGAGGTGGTGGGCGGGCTGAGCGAGGGGGACGCGGTGGTGCTCTATCCCTCGGCGGCCCTGTCTGACGGCGCAAGGGTCACGCAACGCCGGATCGAGTGACCGCCCGCTGGCCGGCCGGTCGTCCAGCCGCGCCGTCCCCGGTGCCAGCGATCACACCTCCACTTCAAGCACCGGGTGGCCGTCCGACGTCTTTTCCCGCGACAGGCCGCCCGGGCCGACCACGCCACTCACCCTCTTACGGTAATTGGAGAAGCTGTCGAAGGTGACCACATCCACCGCCTCGTCGAGCTCCAGCGACAGGCGGAACCAGCCCTCCCCCTGTCTTTCCACCGAAACGATCTCGGCCACGAAACCCTGGCCCAGGTAGCGGCCACGCACGCGGTCGCCCACCTTCCACGGGACAGGCGGCCGGTTGCCGATCGCGGCATGCAGCGTGTTCCAGTCGCGATACCCGTATTGATGGGCGACCAGCTCCAGCGCCTTGCCGTGGCTGATGGCGACGCCTTCGGTTTCCAGCCGGGCCCGCAGGGCCTTGGCCTGCGTCTTCGCGGCCTCGATGGAGGGCAATACCGGTTTCATTTCGTGTTCTCCTTGCTGACGGCCAACAGCTCCGGGCCAAGGCCCCGTCGCACCGTTCCTGCCAGGACCAGCATCGTAACGCCGAACAGCAGGAGTTCCGCCACAGGCGCCGCGTACCAGATACCGCGCTCGCCGAAGAGGACGGCGAAGAGGCCGATCAGCGGCAGGGTGAAAAGATAGGGTTTCGACAGGCTCAGGATCACCGCCCGCCCGGCATCGCCGATCGCCTGGAAATAGGCGCCGATCATCAGCAGCGGCCCCGAGAGGAAATACATGGCGACCATCACCGGCAGGATCCGGGCCACCTGCTGGGCTGCGGCGCCGTCCTCGACGAAAAGCAGGCCGATCGGACGCGCCAGGCCGATGAGCAGGGCCTCCGCAACGACGCAATAGAGCAGCGCCGCAACGACCCCGATGCGCAGGACGGCAACCGAACGTCGCCGCTGGCCCGCGCCGAAATTGTTGCCCACGACGGATTGCAGCGCCTGGCTCAGCCCCAGAAGCGGCAGGAAGACGAAGGTCATGATCCGGGTGATGATGCCATAGGCCGACACCGTGGCATCGTAGCCTTGGCTGCCCACCACCTGCAGCGCCGCGATAATCGTGGCCGAGACCAGCGCAAGGCCGAAGAAGCCAAGGCTTTGCGGTGCGCCGAGGGCCAGCATGCGGCCCCAGCCCGCGACCGGGTTCCAGCCGGGCGGACAGGCGGGCCAGAGGTCGGTCCTGCCGCGCAGGCGGAACAGCGCAAGAAGCGCGAGCGCCAGCGCCTGGGCCAACGCCGTGCCCCAAGCCGAGCCTGCCACGCCCAGCCCTAGGCGCGCGATCAGCAGGTAGTTCAGGCCGATATTGGCAAGGGAGACCAGCAGGCTCATCCCCGCCATCAGCCCCGCCCGGCCCTCGCTGCGCAGCGCATCGGAATTGACCGACAACAGGAACAGCACGGGCGAAGACAGCACCGATATCCCGAGATAGACATGCCCCATCTCGGCCAGCGATGCCGATCCGTTCGCAGCCAGTAGCGTCAGGCCCGACCCGAAGGCCAGGAACAAGACGATGAGACCGGCGCTGACCGTCAGCGCAAGCAGATGCGCACCGGCGAAGACCGCCCGCGCCTCAACGATCCGCCCGGCGCCGATCCGTCGGGCCAGAAGACTCGACATCCCGCTCGCGACCAGCGACGAGAGCGCCACAATCACCATGTAGACCGGGAACATCAGGGTGACCGCGCCAAGGGCCTCCGGGCCGACATAGACACCCAGGAAGACCGCATCAGCGACGGCGATAAGGCCGCTCGACCCCATCACGAAAATGATGGGAAGGGCGGTCTTGGCGAGTATGGCCCCCAGCGGGCCCTGCAGAAATCTATTGTGCGAGACGGTGTCCGACGACATCGCGCTCTCCTACGCTCACGCATTCCACGTCACGGGATGGGGGCTCGCATTGCCCACCGCACGAAATGCATCGAGGGTGAGAGAGAGATCGTCAGAACCAGAACTTCACCGAGACATGAACGTCCGCGAGCGGCAGGCGCCTGGAGCCTGCATTCCGCTTACGCAGCGAAACGACATTCGTCAAGGGTCAGATGGGACCGGGAGGCATCGCTCTCCGGGTGCCGTGATTCCTTTCCCGGCCCGGGGCAACCGCCGGGCGGCCTCGGGAATGCCGGTCGCGCCGGGCTCTCCGCAACCTGCCCGGCATCGGGACCGGTGGCCCCCGCATGACGCTTCTCCAGCGCGCCTGAGTCCGCGAGTCAACTGCCTATCCCGCGGAATCAGTGTCGTTTTTTGGGATCAAGTGGTGAGCCGTGCAGGATTCGAACCTGCGACCCACTGATTAAAAGTCAGTTGCTCTACCAACTGAGCTAACGGCCCACTTGAGGCCCGCTACTTAGAAAAACCCCGCGGGGGGGTCAAGGACATTTTCGCGCTTTTTTCACCCTTCTCTTTATTTGCCCCCTGACGCGGGTTATATGCCCGCCCATGCAGAACAGCGCCCCCCCTTCTGGCCTGCCCTTCATGAAGATGCACGGGCTTGGCAACGATTTCGTGATCATCGACCAGCGCGGTACGCCCGCGTCGCTGCCGGCTGCGCTGATCACAGCCATCGCCGATCGGCACAAGGGCGTGGGATTCGACCAGCTGGCGGTGATCGAATCGGCCGAGGATGCGGATGCGCGGCTGACCTTCTACAATGCCGATGGCTCGCTCTCGGCGGCCTGCGGAAACGCCACGCGCTGCGTCGCCCGCCACCTGATGGATGAGGCCGGCAAGGCCGCGCTGACCCTGGTGACCGAGCGTGGGCGGCTGACCTGCGAGGATGCCGGCGGCGGGCTGACCCGGGTGAACATGGGCGCGCCCCTGCTCGACTGGCAGGAGATCCCGCTGGCCCGCGAGATGGACACGCTGGAACTGCCGATTCCCGGCGCCCCCACCGCCACCGGCATCGGCAACCCGCATTGCACCTTCTTCGTTGAGGATGCCGAGGCGGTGGACCTGGACAGCTTCGGCCCCGAGCATGAGCATCACCCGCTTTTCCCCGAGCGCACCAATGTGCAGGTGGCCAGCCTCATCGGCCCCGACCGCCTGCGCATGCGGGTGTGGGAGCGGGGCGTGGGCGTGACGCTGGCCTCGGGCTCGTCCTCTTGCGCCACCGCGGTGGCCGCGGCGCGCCGGGGCCTGACCGGGCGGCGCGTGACCATCGAGCTTGACGGCGGCACGCTGGAGATCGACTGGCGGGAAGACGGCGTGTGGATGACAGGCGCGACCATGCACGTCTTTTCGGGGCAGTTTACCGACCAGTTCCTGGAGGCGGCCCAGTGAGCGCGCCCAGGTTCACCACCTTGGGCTGCCGCCTGAACGCCTACGAGACCGAGGCGATGAAGGAACTGGCCCGCGAACACGGCGTGGAGAATGCCGTGGTGGTGAACACCTGCGCCGTGACCGCCGAGGCCGTGCGCAAAGCCCGGCAGGAGATACGCAAGCTGCGGCGCGACAATCCGCAGGCCAAGCTGATCGTCACCGGCTGCGCCGCGCAGACCGAGCCTGAGACCTTCTCCGCCATGGCGGAGGTCGACCTGGTGATCGGCAACAGCGAAAAGATGCAGCCCGAGACCTGGGCGGGCCTCGGCCCCGATTTCATCGGCCAGACCGAAAAGGTGCAGGTCGACGACATCATGTCGGTGACCGAGACCGCCGGCCACCTGATCGACGGGTTCGGCACGCGCAGCCGCGCCTATGTCCAGGTGCAGAACGGCTGCGACCACCGCTGCACCTTCTGCATCATCCCCTATGGCCGGGGCAATTCGCGCAGCGTGCCCGCGGGCGTGGTGGTCGACCAGATCAAGCGGCTGGTGGACCGCGGCTATAACGAGGTGGTGCTGACCGGCGTCGACCTCACCTCCTGGGGCGCCGACCTGCCGGCCGAGCCGCGGCTGGGCGACCTGGTGATGCGCATCCTGAAGCTGGTGCCCGACCTGCCGCGGCTGCGCATCAGTTCCATCGATTCGATCGAGGCGGACGAGGCCCTGATGCAGGCGATCGCCACCGAGCCGCGCCTGATGCCGCATCTGCACCTCAGTTTGCAGGCCGGCGACGACATGATCCTGAAGCGGATGAAGCGCCGCCATCTGCGCGACGACGCCATCCGCTTCTGCGAAGAGGCGCGCCGGCTGCGCCCCGACATGACCTACGGCGCCGACATCATCGCCGGTTTCCCCACCGAGACCGAGGCGATGTTCGAGAACTCGCTGAGGCTGGTCGAGGACTGCGGCCTGACCTGGCTGCATGTCTTCCCCTACTCGCCCCGCCCCGGCACCCCCGCCGCGCGCATGCCGCAGGTGCATGGCGCCGCGATCAAGGAACGTGCGGCGCGGCTGCGCGCGGCCGGCGAGGCGCAGGTGGAGAAACACCTGCGCGCCCAGCACGGGGCGACCCGCAAGGTGCTGATGGAGAACCCGCGCATGGGCCGGACCGAGCAATTCACCGAGGTCGTCTTCGCCGCCGACCAGGCCGAGGGACAGATCGTGACCGCCACCATAACCGGCCATGCCTGTGGCCAGTTGACGGCGGCCTGAGATGCACCCGAACCCCGCCTTCCGGGCCGAGCCGCGCGAGCGCAATATCGCCTTCGCCCGCGAGCGCGCCTTCGGCACGCTCAGCGTCAACGGCGCCGACGGACCGCTGGTGTCGCATGTGCCCTTCCTGCTGTCCGGGGACGGCACGGTTCTGGAGACGCACCTCGTGCGCTCCACGCCCCTCTCCCGCGCCCTGCCGGCGCAGGCGGTGATGGCCGTCACCGGGCCCGACGGCTACATCTCGCCCGACTGGTACGAGATGCGCGACCAGGTGCCGACCTGGAATTACGTCGCCGTGCATCTGCGCGGCCGGCTGGAGGCCCGTCCCGCCGCCGACCTGCGCGCCCTGCTGGAGCGTCAATCGGCGCAGTTCGAGGAGCGCCTCCTGCCCAAACGGCCCTGGACGCTGAACAAGATGCCGGATGACCTGGTCGAGCGGATGATGCGCGCCATCGTGCCCGTGCGGATGCATGTGGAAACCGTCGACGGCACATGGAAACTGGCCCAGAACAAGCCGGACACCGCCCGCCTATCGGCCGCCCGCCATCTGGAGACCCACGGCCTGGACCCGGAGGCCCGGCTGCTGGCCGCCCTGATGAAGGGGCTCGGCGAAAGCTGAGTGGACAGCCGCCCGCCGCCTGCCTATCCTCCCCGGAAAAGAACGGAGGTTTGCCATGCCCCTGCCCGTTGCCCTTGCCCCGATTGCCTCGCTGGCGCTGCGCTATGGCGCGGTGGCCCTGGCGGGCTATGCGCTGGCGCGCCAGGTCGATCCCGGCCGCCGCTGCCAGCAGGCCGAGGATGCCCATGACCGGCTTGACGAGGGCGTGACCCTGCGCCGCGAGCCGGGACAGGCCAACACCACCGCCCGGTTCCGCCGCGTCCTGCGGGTAGGCGAGGCCGGCCCGGGGCTGGAGATCGACGCCAGCGCGCTGGGCCGCGTCCGGGTGCGCCGCGTATGATGAGGCTGTTTCACAACCCCGCCTCGCCCTTCGTCCGCAAGGTCATGGTCACCCTGATCGAGACCGACCAGCAGGACGACGTCACCATCGTGCCCGCCGTGGGCAGCCCCACCGCGTCCGAGCAGATGCCCGTCGCGCAGAACCCGCTGGGCAAGATCCCCACGCTGCTGCGTGACAGCGGCCCGGCGATCTATGACAGCCGGGTGATCTGCCGCTTCTTTGACGACCGCGCGGGCGGGCGGCTCTATCCCAAGGGCCACCTGTGGGAAACCCTGACATTGGAGGCCACCGCGGACGGCATCATGGATGCCGCCGTGCTGATGGTCTATGAGACCCGCTGCCGCCCCGAGGAGAAGCGCTCCGATGAATGGGTCGAGAGCCAGTGGGAAAAGATCACCCGCGCGCTCGACGCGCTGGAGAGCCGCTGGATGAGCCATCTCTCGGGGCCGCTGGACATGGGGCAGATCGCGGTGGGCTGCGCGCTGGAATACCTGGATTTCCGCCACAGCGAACGGGATTGGCGGAAGGGACGTGAGGCGCTGGCCGCGTGGCAGGCGGGCTTCGCCGGGCGGCCCGCGATGCAGGCCACCCAGCCAGAGGCCTGAGCCCTCAGAACTTGTAGGACAGGCCGATGTTCAGCGCGTTGGTGATCAGGTCGGTCTTCAGCTTGCCGCCGCCCTTCAGATCCGCCTCGTTGCTGGAATAGGTGCCCTTGTATTCGCCGAAGACGGACCAGGTATCGTTCAGCGCATAGCTCGCGCCCAGCACGAGCTGCACCGCCGGGCCGGTGACCTGGTAGCCATAGGTCTTGTTGCCCGCGACCAGCACGTCGACATGCGGGATGGCGAGGCCCACGCCAGCGCCCACGTAGGGCGTCACCCGGCTGGCCGCGTCGGGCCAGCGGTAGAACACGTTGAACGTCACCAGGTTGTGGCCGTCGGTGAATTCCAGCCGGTTGAAGCCGTTGGTCGTCAGCGTCTTCTTGTCGGCATAGACCTTGGCGTGGTTGACCTCGAAGGCGTAGCCCAAGTTCTGGGTCCGCCACCACGTCGCCCGCGCCCCCCAGTAGGGCGGCATGTCGAAGGGCTTGCCCTCCCAGCCGGCGTTGAAATCGAACGCGCCCACGCCCGGGGCGTTGCCCGTCACGTCACTGTGCGGCGCGGACTGGGTGCCGGTGTAGAAGCTCAATTCGACCTCCGCCGCGGCCGGCAGCGCCGACAGGAGGACGAGGGTAAGAACGCTCAGGAGATGTTTCATGGGAGGCTCCGGATTGACGAATTGCCGCGGGCTGCGGACCCGCCGGCACGTTGCGCTACATGCTTGCAAAGCGCGCCGCCGGCTGCAACCGCCAAGTGGCGTCCAAATCGTCACGGCCGGGCTGTATGCCATTGCATTCAGGCATCACTTCCCGGTGCCGTGCAATGACTTCTGGACGCTGCACCTGTTCGCCGCTAAACAACCGCGCGTGAGGCTGCGTCGTGTGGCCGCAATTTCGTTTCAGGCCGGAACCGCCGGCCGAGCAAGGGAGAATTCTCGTGTCCCACGCAGAAGAGCACGAAGGTACCCGCCGGGATTTCCTCTACTATGCCACCGCAGGCGCGGGCGCCGTGACCGCCGGCGCGGCGATCTGGCCGCTGGTTGACCAGATGAACCCGTCGGCAGACGTTCAGGCGCTCAGCTCGATCCGGGTTGACGTGTCCGGGGTCGAGGTCGGCACCCAGCTGACCGTGAAATGGCTGGGCAAGCCCGTCTTCATCCGCCGCCGCACCGCCGAAGAGATCGAGGCCGCCCGGGCCGTCAACATCGACGACCTGGAAGACAAGACCTCCGAAAACGCCAACAAGCCGGGGACCGACGCCTCGGACCAGAACCGCACGCTGGACGACGCCGGCGAGTGGCTGGTGATGATCGGCGTGTGCACCCATCTGGGCTGCGTGCCGATCGGCAATGCCTCGGGTGATTTCGGCGGTTGGTTCTGCCCCTGCCACGGCTCGCATTACGACACGGCGGGCCGCATCCGCAAAGGCCCGGCGCCCGAGAACCTGCATGTTCCGGTCGCCGAATTCGTCGACGACACGACGATCAAGCTCGGTTAAGGGAGAAGCCGATGTCTGGAATTCCGCACGACCATTACGAACCGACGTCCGGCGCCGAGAAATGGCTGCACCGCCGCCTGCCGATCGTCGGCCTGATCTATGACACGATCATGATCCCCACCCCCAAGAACCTGAACTGGATGTGGATCTGGGGGATCGTCCTGGCCTTCTGCCTGGGGCTGCAAATCGTCACCGGCATCGTGCTGGCCATGCACTACACGCCGCAGATCGACCTAGCCTTCGCCTCGGTCGAGCACATCATGCGCAACGTGAATGCCGGCCACATGCTGCGCTACCTGCACGCCAACGGCGCGTCGCTGTTCTTCTTCGCCGTCTACCTGCACATTTTCCGCGGCCTCTACTACGGCTCCTACAAGGCCCCGCGCGAGATCACCTGGATCATCGGCATGCTGATCTACCTGTGCATGATGGGCACCGCCTTCATGGGCTACGTCCTGCCCTGGGGCCAGATGTCGTTCTGGGGCGCCACGGTGATCACCGGCCTGTTCGGTGCCATCCCCCTGGTCGGCGACAGCATCCAGACCTGGCTGCTGGGCGGGCCGGCCGTGGACAACGCCACGCTGAACCGCTTCTTCTCGCTGCACTACCTGCTGCCCTTCGTGATCGCGGCGCTGACCGCCGTGCACATCTGGGCCTTCCACACCACGGGCAACAACAACCCCACCGGTGTTGAGGTTCGCCGCGGCTCCAAGGCCGAGGCCGAGAAGGACACGGTGCCGTTCTGGCCCTATTTCGTGATCAAGGACTTCTTCGCGCTGGCCGTGATCCTGGTGGTGTTCTTCGCCATCGTGGGCTTCATGCCCAATTACCTGGGGCACCCCGACAACTACATCGAGGCCAACCCGCTGGCGACCCCGGCCCATATCGTGCCGGAATGGTACTTCCTGCCGTTCTACGCCATCCTGCGGGCCTTCACCTCGGATGTCTGGGTGGTGCAGATCGCCAACTTCATCTCCTTCGGCATCATCGACGCCAAGTTCTTCGGCGTGCTGGCCATGTTCGGCGCCATCGCGGTGATGGCGCTGGCGCCCTGGCTCGACACCTCGTCGGTGCGCTCGGGCCGCTACCGGCCGATGTTCAAGTGGTGGTTCGCGCTGCTGGTCGTGGATTTCGTGGTGCTGATGTGGGCGGGCGCGATGCCGGCCGAGGGCATCTACGCGGTCATCTCGCTGATCGGTGCGGCCTACTGGTTCGCCTATTTCCTGATCGTCCTGCCCCTGCTGGGCGTGATCGAGAAGCCGAAGGCGACGCCGGACACCATCGAAGAAGACTTCAACGCCCATTATGGCAAAGACGGCGCGTCGGCACAGCCGACCCCCGCCGAGTGAGAGAAAGGAACGAGACAATGCTGAAGAAGCTCACCCTTTCGACCGTCGCCGCGCTGACCCTGTCGGCCGGCACGGCACTGGCCGCGGGCGGCGAGAGCCACATCCACGACGTGCAGTTCTCCTTCGAAGGCCCGTTCGGCAAGTATGACGAGATGCAACTGCAACGCGGCCTGCAGGTCTACACCGAGGTCTGCGCGGCCTGCCACGGGCTGAAGCAGGTGCCCTACCGCACCCTGGGCGACGAGGGCGGACCCGCCCTGCCCGAGGATCAGGTGCGCGCCTACGCGGCCATGCACGAGGTGTTCGATCCCGAGCTGGACGACTACCGCCCGGCCAAGGCGACCGATCACTTCGGGCACTCGAACGACCCGAACGCGCCGGATCTCAGCCTCATGGCCAAGGCGCGCGCGGGGTTCCACGGACCCTACGGCACCGGCATCAGCCAGCTGTTCAACGGCATCGGCGGCCCGGAATACATCGTCTCGATCCTGGCCGGTTACACCGGCGAGGAGAAGGAAGAGGCCGGCAAGCTCTACTACGAGAACACCGCCTTCCCGGGCGGCTGGATCGCCATGCCGCCGCCGCTGTCGGACGAGCTGGTGGAATATGCCGACGGCCACGCCAATGACGTGGAGCACATGGCCGAGGACGTGTCGGCCTTCCTGATGTGGGCCGCCGAACCCAAGATGATGGCCCGCAAGGAAGCCGGCTTCACCGCCGTGATCTTCCTCACCCTGCTGTCGGTTCTGCTGTATCTGACCAACAAGCAGCTGTGGAAGCCGATCAAGGGCGCGGCCAAGAAAGACTGATCCGGACCGGATTCGGTATGGAAAACGCGCCCTTCGGGGCGCGTTTTTCGTTGGCGGCCACCCCCGGCAACCCGCCGCGCCGCCCGGAAAACGAACCGGACGCCGGCCGTTCCGTGCTAAGATCCCATTTTCGGCAGCCGGTGCGAAAGGGGAAACCGATGACCAGGATCGCCGTCGTTCAACAGCCTCCCGTCTATCTCGACCTTGAGAAATCCATGGAGCGGGCGGTCGCCCTGATCGCCGAGGCCGCCGGACAGGGCGCCCGACTGGCGGTCTTTCCCGAGACCTGGCTGCCCGGCTACCCGACCTTCGTCTGGCGCCTGAAGCCGGGCGCGGGCATGGGCACGACGGACGCGCTTTACCGCCTGTCGCAGGCCAACTCCGTGGATGTCGGCAAGGGTGGCCTGGAGCCCCTGCAAGAGGCCGCGCGCGAGCACGAGATGGTGCTGGTGGTCGGTTTCCAGGAGATCGACGGCTCGGTCAGCGGCAGCACGCTGTTCAACAGTTGCGCCATCATCGACGCCGACGGCCGTATCGCGAACCTGCACCGCAAGCTGATGCCCACCAACCCCGAGCGGATGGTCTGGGGTTTCGGCGACGGCAGCGGGCTGAACGTGGTGGACACCGCCATCGGCCGCGTCGGCGCGCTGATCTGCTGGGAGAACTACATGCCGCTGGCGCGCTACGCCCTCTACGCGCAGGACATCGACGTCTATGTCGCGCCCACCTGGGACAGCGGCGACACCTGGCTGGCCACCATGCAACATATCGCGCGCGAGGGCGGCTGCTGGGTGATCGGCTGCGCCACCGCGCTGGAGGCGTCTGACATCCCCGAAGACCTGCCCTTCCGCGATGAGTTGTTCCCGGATGCCGGGGAATGGGTGAACCCGGGCGACGCGGTGGTCTACAAGCCCTTCGGCGGTGTGGTCGCGGGGCCGATGCACAAGGAAAAGGGCCTGCTGACGGCCGAGATCGACGTCGCCGCCGCCGCCGCCTCGCGCCGCAAGTTCGACGCCTCGGGCCATTACGCCCGGCCCGACGTGTTCACCCTGACCGTGAACCGGCAAAAACAGGTTCCGGTCGCCTTTGAGTGACCGGCCGCCTCAGCCCAGATAGGCGCGCAGCGCCTCGGGCGGGTCGGAGAACAGTTCGGCCGTGTCCATCGGCGCATGGACCTGCCCCTCGGCCACCAGCACGGTCTGGTCGCCGATCATCTCCGCGTCCTCCGGGTCGTGGGTGACCATCAGAAGCGTCGCGCCGGTCTCGATGGCCAGCTCCCGCACCAGCACCAGCATCTCGGCCTTCAGCGCCGGCCCCAGCGCCGAGAACGGCTCGTCCAGCAGCATCAGGGGACGGTCGCGCAGCAGCACGCGCGCCAGCGCCACCCGGCTGCGCTGCCCGCCCGACAGCGCGCCCGGCTTGCGCTGGCCAAAGCCCGCCAGGCCGACGCGGTCAAGACAGGCCTCGACCTGCCGCCACTCGGCCTTGGACAGCCGCAGGTTGGGGCGCAGGCCCAGCGCCACGTTCTGCGCCGCCGTGAGGTGGGGGAACAGGTTGTTGTCCTGGAACAGCATCGACACCGGCCGCGCGCCCGGCGCCAGCGGCCCCAGGTCCTGCCCCTGGAAGATCACCCGCCCCGCTTTCGGCGGCAAAAAGCCGGCGATCGCGTCGAGCAGCGTCGATTTCCCCGCGCCCGACGGCCCGATCACCGCCACCCGCGCCCCCGGCGCGATGGCCAGATCGGCACGCAGGTCGAAGCCCTCGTGCCCGACCACCAGTTGCTCAAGTATCAGCACGCAGGCGTCCCCCCCGATCGAACAGCCAGAACAGGCCCAGGCTCAGCGTCAGCAGCAGCAGCGCGGCGCCCGCCGCCTGCTCCATCCGGTAGGCCGACATCAGGCGGTAGAGCTGCAGGGGCAGCGTCGCCACCTCCGGATCCGCGAACAGCGCGATCACGCCAAGATCGCCCATCGACAGCGCGGCGGCCAGCCCGAGGGCAAAGCCCAGCGGCCGGCGCATCCGCGGCAGCAGCAGCAGGCGCACCCGCACCCAGCCGCGCATGTCCAGCGAATCGGCCAGCCGCCCATAGGCGCCCTCGATATCGCGCAGCGCCGGGACAAGGGCGCGCATGGCGAAGGGCAGGCTCATCACCGCGTTGACCAGCGCGGTGACCGGCAGGGCCAGCGCCTGCGGGTCGGCGATGGGAAAGATCAGGATGAACAGCCCGGTGCCGATCACCAGAGACGAGGCGGCGATGGCCAGCGCGCCCACGCTTTCCAATATGCCCGAGGCCACCCCGCGGCCCAGCCGCACCACGGCCAGCGCCATCGGCAGCGCCAGCACCAGCATCAGCGCCGCCGAGCCCAGCGACACCAGCACCGACCTCCAGGCCGCGTGCAGGACCGACATCGGCAGGTCGGCCAGCCCCCTGAGCCCGCCCAACACCACCATGCCCAGCGGCGTCAGCAGGAACAGCGCCACGGCCAGCAGCGCCAGCGCATCCTGCGCCTTCAGCGCCGCGCTGTGCGCGTCCCAGCGCTCGACCAGCCGGTCCAGCCCCGCGCCGGTCATCGCCGGCACCGCGACCCACAGCGCCAGCGCGGCCGCCACGGCCGAGATGCCGAACTGCACCGCCGCCAGCAGCGCCGCGCGCGACAGGTCGAACTCGAACCGGAAGGCCTGGTAGATCGCCAGTTCCACCGTCGTCGCCTTCGGCCCGCCGCCCAGCGTCAGGGCCACGGCGAAGCTGGTGGTGCAGATGACGAAGATCACCACGAAGGCGCCGGGCAGCACGGCGCGCAGCATCGGCCGCTCCAGCACCCGCGCGACATCGCCGGGGCCGAACCCCAGCGCGGCCGCCAGCCGGAAGCGTTCCGCCGGGATCGACAGCCAGCCCTGGAGCAGCAGCCGCGTGGCCAGCGGCAGGTTGAAGAAGACATGCGCCAGCACCACGCCGGTCAGGCCATAGATGTTCAGCGGATCGAACCCGGCCCAGACCAGCATATCGCTGACCACCCCGCTGCGGCCGAACACGGCCAACAGGCCCAGCACCGCCACGATGACCGGCAGGATGAAGGGCGCGCCCAGAAGGGTGATCAGCACCCCCCGCCCCGGGAAGCGCCGCCGCGCCAGCGCGCGCGCCACCGGCACGGCCAGCGCCACCGACAGCGCCGCCGACAGCGTGGCCTGCAGCACGGTGAACCGCACCGCCGCCCAGTCGGCCGGGCCCAGCGCCGAGAATTCCTCGGCCCGCCAGAACACCGCGGCCAGCGTGCCCAGCGTCAGCACGAGGACCAGGGCGGCAACGCCTGCCCCGGCCCAGATTACCGAACTTACTGGCTGAGCGCGGCGCGCCATTCCTCGAGCGCCTCCCGTCTGATCTTCGCGGCCTCACCTGCCGAATAGATCAGGGCCTTCTCGGGCGCAATCAGGGTTTCGAACCCCTCGGGCAGACCGCCCTCGGGCGTGCGCGCCGGATACATCCAGTTGGTGGTGGGGATAATCGACTGGAACTCGTCCGAGACCATGAAGTCCAGGAACTCCTGCGCCAGGTCCAGTTCGTCGGACGACGCGATGGCGCCGGCCACCTCGACTTGCATGTAATGGCCCTCGTCGAAGGGCGCGGCGGCCTTGCTGTCATCCTCCTCGGCGATCAGGTGATAGGCGGGCGATGTGGTATAGGACAGAACCATGTCCGCCTCGCCCTCCAGGAACATGCCATAAGCCTCGGACCAGCCCTTGGTCACGGTCAGCACATGCGGGGCGAGACCCTTCCAGATCTCCGGCGCGCGGTCGCCATAGGCGGCCTTGACCCACAGCAGCAGGCCCAGTCCGGGGGTAGAGGACCGCGGGTCCTGGATCACGATCTTCACATCGTCGGGGGCAGCGATGAGCGTTTCGAAGCTGGTGGGCGGCTCCGGTAGCCTTGCCTTGTCGTAGACGAAGGCGAAATAGCCCCAGTCATAGGGCAGGAACATCGGGTCCTCCCACTCCACCGGCATGTCGAAACTCAGGTCGTCCTTGCCGTGGCGCGCAAAAAGCCCGGTCTCGGCGGCCATCGCGGTCAGGTTGGTGTCCAGCCCCAGGACCACGTCGGCATCGGTGCGCACGCCCTCCAGCCGCAGCCGCCCCAGCAGCGAGGCGCCATCGCCCGCGCCGATGAACTTCAGGTCGCAGCCGCATCGCGCCTCGAACGCCTTTTCCACCTGTGGGCCGGGCCCCCAATCGGATATGAAGCTGTCATAGGTATAGACGGTGAGCACGGGCGTCTCGGCCAGGGCCGAAGTGGCAAACAGGGCTCCCGCAGCGATGATCGGATATTTCATGGGGCATCCTCCATACACGACGGGCGGGGTCAGGGCCTGGAGTCCGTCCAGCGATGGAAGTTGTCCACCGACCTTCCCTCCGCCGGTCTTAACCGGGTCAGGTTCAACGGGTTCGCAAGTCGCATCTCAGCCCTTCCGGGCACCCCGAGGTAGGCACGACACTAGTGCAGCACCGGTGTCGGAGCAAGCGAACGCAACGATTCTTGGGCGCCGCCCCTTGTGAAAACGGTCTCGAGTCCCTATTCACATCCCAAATTCTGAATATGAAAGGCCCGTTTTGATGCGCCTGACTGCTCTGAAGCCCTTCACCCGCTATCTGCCGATCCTCGACTGGGGCAGCCGGTACAACAAGGACACGCTGACCAACGACGTGGTCGCGGCGGTGATCGTTACGATCATGCTGATCCCGCAATCGCTGGCCTACGCGCTGCTGGCGGGCCTGCCGGCCGAGATGGGTCTCTACGCCTCGATCCTGCCGCTGGTGGCCTACGCGATCTTCGGCACCTCGCGCGCGCTGGCGGTGGGGCCGGTCGCGGTGGTCTCGCTGATGACGGCGGCAGCGGTGGGCAACCTGGCGCTGCAGGGCACGGCGGAATACGCGGCGGCGGCCATCGTGCTGGCCTTCCTGTCGGGCCTGGTGCTGCTGGTGCTGGGGATCTTCCGCCTTGGGTTCCTGGCGAATTTCCTGTCGCACCCGGTGATCGCGGGCTTCATCACGGCCTCGGGCATCATCATCGCCACCAGCCAGCTCAAGCATATCCTGGGCATCAAGGCCTCGGGCCATAACCTGGCGGAGCTGGTGCACTCGATCTTCGCGCATCTGGGCGAGGTGAATTACTGGACGCTGTTCATCGGCATCTCGGCCACCGCCTTCCTGTTCTGGGTGCGCAAGGGGCTGAAGCCGCTCTTGCTGAAGAACGGCATCAAGCCGCGACTGGCCGATATCCTGGCCAAGGCCGGGCCGGTGGCCGCCGTGGTCGTGACCACCATCTTCACCTGGGCGCTGGGGCTGCAAGACAAGGGCGTCGCCATCGTCGGCGACGTGCCGCAGGGCCTTCCGCCTCTGACCATCCCCGATTTCGACATGGAGATCTGGTCCAGCCTGCTGGGTTCGGCCGTGCTGATCTCGATCATCGGCTTCGTCGAATCGGTCTCGGTCGCCCAGACGCTGGCCGCCAAGAAGCGCCAGCGCATCGCCCCCGACCAGGAACTGATCGGCCTGGGCGCGTCGAACATCGCGGCCTCGATCTCGGGCGGCTACCCGGTGACGGGGGGCTTCGCCCGCTCGGTGGTCAACTTCGACGCGGGCGCGGAAACGCCGGCCGCCGGCGCCTTCACCGCGATCGGCATCGCGCTGGCGGCCCTTGCGCTGACACCGCTGCTGTTCTTCCTGCCCAAGGCGACGCTGGCGGCGACGATCATCGTCGCGGTCCTCAGCCTCGTCGATTTCTCGATCCTGAAGACCACCTGGACCTACAACAAGGCCGATTTCGCCGCCGTCGCCGCCACCATCCTGCTGACGCTGGGCTTCGGGGTGGAGACCGGCGTCTCGGCCGGCGTGGCGCTGTCGGTGGGCCTCTACCTCTATCGCAGCTCGCGCCCGCATATCGCCGAGGTCGGCGTGGTGCCGGGGACCGAGCATTTCCGCAACATCAACCGCCACAAAGTGGAAACCCATCCGGAAATCCTGACCATCCGCGTGGACGAGAGCCTCTACTTCGCCAACGCCCGCTACTTGGAGGATTACCTCTATGACCGCGTGGTGCGCGACAAGGAACTCAAGCACGTGATCCTGATGTGCTCGGCGGTGAACGACATCGACACCTCGGCACTGGAATCGCTGGAGGCGATCGACCACCGCTTCCGCGACATGGGGCTGAAACTGCACCTCTCCGAGGTCAAGGGCCCGGTGATGGACAAGCTCAGCCGCACGCATTTCCTGCACGAGTTGTCGGGCAAGGTCTTCCTGTCGCAATACGCCGCCGTGCAGGAGCTCTCCGGCGAATGCGACGGTGCCGGCAAGGCCGCCTGACCCGCAGGGCGGCATAATGCCGCGCAACGGTGCCTCTCCCGGGGTCCCGGGGTGAATCCTTTTGACCTCGGGGCACACCGCCTTATGGTCGAGCACAGAAAAATCGAACCTAGGGAGAGACCAATGAAATTCCATCTTGCTCTGGTCGCGGGCCTGCTGGCCGCTGCCCCGGTTTTCGCCGAAAGCCATGGCGGTGGAGCGATGGAGGTGTCCGGGGACGCCGAAAAGGGCGAAAAGGCCTTCCGCCGCTGCGTGTCCTGCCACGTCGTGGTCAACGACGAAGGCGAGACCCTGGCCGGCCGCGGCGCCAAGACCGGCCCGAACCTCTATGGCGTGGCCGGCCGCGCCGCCGGCTCGGTCGAGGATTTCCGCTACTCCAAGGCGATGCAGGCCGCGGGCGAGGCCGGCCTTGTCTGGTCGGAGGAGAAATTCGCAGCCTACGTTCAGGACCCGACCGGCTTCCTGCGCGAGGAGCTGGGCGACAACGGCGCCCGCAGCGCGATGTCCTTCAAGGTGCGCAAGGAAGACGAGGCGCTCGACCTCTACGCCTACCTGGCCAGCCTGGCCGAGTAAGCGGCACGTCTGACCGATTTCGGGGCCGCCGGGGCATTTTCCGGCGGCCCTTTTTCGTGCCCGTCTTGCCGCGCGCCGCGCAGGCGGCTATCCCAAGGCGCAAAGGAGCCTGCCCATGAGCCTCAACAGTTTCGGTCACCTGTTCCGCGTCACCACCTGGGGCGAAAGCCACGGTCCCGCGATCGGCGCGACGGTGGATGGCTGCCCGCCGGGCGTGCCGATCGACGCCGCGCAACTGCAGCAGTGGCTGGACAAGCGCAAGCCGGGGCAGAGCAAATACACCACCCAGCGGCGCGAGCCCGACCAGGTCAAGATCCTGTCCGGCGTGTTCGAGGGGCATTCGACCGGCACGCCGATCCAGCTGATGATCGAGAACACCGACCAGCGGTCGAAGGATTACAGCGAGATCGCCGAGAAATTCCGCCCCGGCCACGCCGACATCACCTACTGGCTGAAATACGGCATCCGCGATTATCGCGGCGGCGGGCGCTCCTCGGCGCGGGAAACCGCCTCGCGGGTGGCCGCGGGCGGCGTGGCGCGCGCCGCCCTCCAGGCGCTGGTGCCGGGGGTCGAGATCAAGGGCTACATGGTGCAGATGGGCGAACACGCCATCGACCGCGATCGCTTCGACTGGGACGAGATCGAGCGCAACCCGTTCTGGGTGCCCGACGCGGCGGCCGCCGAGAGCTGGGCCGGCTATCTGGACGGGCTGCGCAAGTCCGGCAGCTCGGTCGGCGCGGTGATCGAGGTGGTCGCGCGCGGCGTGCCCGCGGGGCTGGGCGCGCCGATCTACGGCAAGCTCGACACCGACCTGGCCGCGGCGATGATGAGCATCAACGCCGTCAAGGGCGTGGAGGTCGGCGAGGGCATGGCCGCCGCCGCCCTGACCGGCGAGGCCAATGCCGACGAGATCTTCATGGGGCCGGAGGGGCCGGAATACAGCTCTAACCGCGCCGGCGGCATCCTGGGCGGCATTTCCACCGGCCAGGACGTGGTGGTGCGTTTCGCGGTAAAACCGACCTCGTCGATCCTGACACCGCGGCGCACGATCACCAAGTCGGGCGAGCCCACCGAGATCATCACCAAGGGTCGCCACGACCCCTGCGTGGGCATCCGCGCGGTGCCAGTGGGCGAGGCGATGATGGCCTGCGTGCTGCTGGACCACGTGCTGCTGCACCGCGGGCAGGTGGGCGAGAACCGCGGCAAGATCGGCTGAGCGGCGCGCGGGGTTTCCCGCCTGCGGCGGGAAGCCTCCGGCGGGGACATTTTTTGCCAGAAGAAAGGGGTCAGCGCGGCTGCTTGGCCAACTGCACCGCCAGGATGCCGGCCATGATGATGGCCACGCCGATCATGTCGACCGCGCCCAGCGCCTCGCCCAGCAGTACCGCGGCGATGGCCACGCCGAGGAACGGGTTGAGGAAGTGGAAGGTCGCGGCGCGCACCGCGCCGATGCGGTTGACCAGCATGAACCAGACCAGCGTCGCCGCCAGCCCCGGCACCAGCGTGGTATAGGCGAAGGCGGCGATCAGCTGCCAGCTCCAGGCCACCTCGAAGGGTTCCAGCGCCAGGGCGGGCAGGGCCAGCGCGGCGCTGCCCACCAGCATCTGCAGCCCCACGATCATCAGCAGGTTGCCGCCCGACGACGCCTCGCGCACGGCCAACGTGGCGAAGGTCAGCGCCAGCACCCCGATCACGCAGAGCGCGACGCCGAACAGGTCGGCCCCGCCGCCCAGGCGGCTGCCCATGATCAGGGTCACGCCGACGAGGCCGGCCAGCAGCCCCAGGATACCCAGCGGGCGGATATGGTCGCGGAAGATCAGCCAGCCCGCCAGCGCCACCAGAAGCGGCATGGTCGAGGCGATGATCGCGGCCAGCGAGGCCTCGACCGTTTGCATGGCGACGAAATAGAGGCCCAGGTACAGCGCGTTCTGGCAGATGCCGAACAGCACCGTGGCGCGCCATTGCCCGCGCGTCAGCCGCCAGCTCTGCCCCATCGCGCGGGCGATGGCCACGCCGATCAGGCCCGAGATGAGGAAGCGGATGGAAAGCGCCGTCAACGGCGGGGCGGCGGCGACGATGATGCGGGCGGAGGTGAAGGCGGAGGACCACATGAAGGCAAAGGCCAGCCCCATGCCGATCGCGCGAAAATCCATGTCACCTCCAAAGGAAAAGGGCCGCCTGCCGGCGACCCTATCCTATCGGTCATTCGGCGCAAGGGCCGATGGATCAGCTGTTGACGCTGTCCTTCAGGGCCTTGGCGATGGTCATCTTGACCACCTTGTCGGCCTCTTTCTTGATCTGCTCGCCGGTGGCGGGGTTGCGCACCATGCGCTCGGGGCGCTCGCGGCAGTAGATCTTGCCGACGCCCGGCAGGGTCACGGCGCCGCCGCCGGACACTTCGCGGGTGATCACGCTGGTCACGGCGTCCAGAGCGGCCGATGCGGCTTTCTTGTCCGCACCCATTTCTTCGGCCAGAGCGGCAACCAGTTGGGTCTTGGTCATGGGTTTCGCCATGTATGTTCTCCTCGTTCCTGCCCTCTCAATGGGGGCTCATCCCTGTAATTTAGCGTTATATGGCTAGGGCGCACAACTGCTAGTGTTCGAAAACCCAGCGTTTCAACGCATTTTGTGGCCATTTTCCCAACGTCAGAGGAAGGCCGTTTCCTCGAAACTGCGCAATTTCCGGCTATGGATACGCTCCAGCGGCATTTCGCGCAGCCGCTCCATCGCGCGGATGCCGATCAGCAGATGGCGCGACACCTGGGTCTTGTAGAAATCCGAGGCCATGCCGGGCAGCTTCAACTCGCCATGCAGCGGCTTGTCGGAAACGCAGAGCAACGTGCCATAAGGCACCCGGAAGCGAAAGCCGTTGGCCGCGATAGTCGCGCTTTCCATGTCCAGCGCGATGGCCCGCGACTGGCTGAGGCGCTGGACCGGGCCGGACTGGTCGCGCAGTTCCCAGTTGCGGTTGTCGATGGTGGCCACGGTGCCGGTGCGCATCACCCGCTTCAGGTCATAGCCCTCCAGCTCGGTCACCTGTTCCACCGCCTGCTCCAGCGCGATCTGGATCTCGGCCAGGGCAGGGATCGGCATCCAGACGGGCAGGTCATCGTCCAGCACGTGATCCTCGCGCAGGTAGCCATGCGCCAGCACGAAATCGCCGAGCGACTGAGAGTTCCTCAGCCCCGCGCAATGGCCGACCATCAGCCAAGCATGCGGGCGCAGCACGGCGATGTGGTCGGTCGCGGTTTTCGCGTTCGACGGGCCCACCCCGATATTGACCAGCGTGATGCCGGCACCCGCCTCGCGCTTCAGGTGATAGGTCGGCATCTGCGGCAGTTTCGCCGGAATGGGCAGCGGGGCGTCCGGATCGGTGATCTCGACATTCCCGGGCCCGACCAGCGCGACATATCCGCTGTCGGGGTCGCCCAGCGCCGCGCGGGCGAAGGCCTCGAACTCCTCGACATAGAACTGGTAGTTGGTGAACAGAACGTGGTTCTGGAAATGCTCGGCCGCCGTGGCGGTGTAATGCTGCAGCCGCGCCAGCGAATAGTCGATGCGCTGCGCGGTGAACGGGGCCAGCGGCCCCGCGCCGTCCTCGTGGCGGAAGCCGTAGCCGTTGACGATATCGTCGTTCGTGGTCGACAGGTCGGGCACGTCGAAGATGTCGCGCAGTGGGAACTGCAGCACGCCTTCATGCGGCACGGTGACGGTCGCGTCCCCGGCCATGGCGAAATGCACCGGGATCGGCGTGCGCGACGGGCCTATGGAGACCGGCACCTTGTGGTTCTCGATCAGCAGGTCGATCTGCTGGGTGAGGTAATTGCGGAACAGGTCGGGCCGGGTGACCGTGGTGGCATAGGTGCCCGGCTGGGCCACGTGGCCATAGCTCAGCCGGCTGTCCACCTGCGCGAAGCTGGTCGTGGTCACGCGGATCTCGGGGTAATAGGCGCGGAAGCGCGCCTCGGGCCGCCCGCCGGAGAGGGTCGTCCCGAATTGCCGCCGCAGGAAGCCCGTGGCCTCGTCATAGAGCGCGATCAGCCGGTCCACCGCCGCCGCCGCGTCGGTGAAATCCTCGGCCGGCGCGGGGGGCGGGGTTTCGATCGGCAGTTTCAGCATGACGGGTGTCCTGTTGCGGCGGATGGGGGCCAGTGTCACCATCGCGCGCCCGGGATCAAGCCCCGGAGAGGCAGGGTTGCGCAAGGGCAGGTTCCGGCGGATAGTCCGGCCATGACCCGCACCCTGCTTTCCATCGGCCACGGCTACACCGCACAGGCCCTCGTCCGCGCCCTGCCCCCGGGCTGGCGCCTCATCGCCACCACGCGGGACCCCGACAAGGCCGAGGCGTTGCGGTCCGAGGGGCACGAGGCGCTGCCATGGCCCGGCATGCGCGACCTGTCGCCGGTGCTGGCCCGCGTGACGCATGTGCTGAGTTCCGTCGCCCCGGGCCCCTGGGGCGACCCCGTTCTGAATGTCGAGGCCCTCGCGCTGCGGGAGGCCAAGCACCTGGAATGGGTCGGCTACCTCTCCACCACCGGCGTCTACGGCGATCACGGGGGCGACTGGGTGGATGAACGCACCCCCCTCTCCCCCACGACCGAGCGCGGCCGGCTGCGCGCCGAGGCCGAGGCGCGCTGGCAGGCGCTGGGCCTGCCCGTGCACATCTTTCGCCTGGCGGGGATCTACGGGCCAGGGCGCGGGCCCTTCGCCAAGGTGCGGGCGGGCACGGCACGGCGGATCATCAAGCCCGGCCAAGTGTTTTCGCGCATCCATGTCGACGACATCGCGCAGGTCCTGGCGGCCTCCATCGCGCATCCCAACCCCGGCGCCGTCTACAATGTTTGCGACGACGACCCCGCCCCGCCGCAGGACGTGATCGCCCATGCGGCACGGCTGCTGGGCCTGCCGGTGCCACACGCCGTGCCCTTCGACGAGGCCGAACTGTCCCCGATGGCCAGCAGCTTCTACGCCGAGTCGAAAAGGGTGCGGAACGACCGCATCAAGCAAGAACTCGGCGTGGTCCTGAAATTCCCCACCTATCGCGAAGGGCTGGCCGCGCTGCTGGAGGCCGAGGGCGGAGCGCCCGCCGAAGACTGAGACCCGAGGCTGCCGCGGCGGGCCGCCGTCTCAGCCCTTGGTCTGGGCCGCGCGGGCCTGCGCGACGCTGACCACCCCCAGCACCTCTAGCACCCTGGCCTCGATATCCGCGGCGTTCAGCCGGGCCGTGGCATACATGTCCTCGGGCGTCGCCTGGTCGATGAAGATGTCGGGCAGCACCATCGAGCGGAACCGCAGCCCTTGGTCGAACACCCCGTTCTCGGACAGCAGCTGCGCCACATGGCTGCCGAAGCCGCCGACGGCGCCCTCCTCGATGGTGATCAGCGCCTCGTGCTCGGCGGCCAGCCGCAGGATCAACTCCTCGTCCAAGGGCTTGGCGAAACGGGCATCGGCCACCGTTGGCGTGATGCCGCGGGCCGACAGCGCCTCGGAGGCCTTCATCACCTCTTTCAGCCGGGTGCCGAAGGACAGGATCGCCACCCGCGCGCCCTGCTGGATCATCCGGCCTTTGCCGATCTCCAGCACCTCGCCGCGCTCGGGCATGTCCACGCCCGCACCCTCGCCGCGGGGATAGCGGAAGGCGATCGGGCCGTCATCATGGGCGGCGGCGGTGGCCACCATGTGCTTCAGCTCGGCCTCGTCGGCGGCGGCCATCACCACGAAACCGGGCAGGTTGGCCAGGTAGGCCACATCATAGGCGCCGGCATGGGTCGCCCCGTCGGCCCCCACCAGCCCGGCGCGGTCGATGGCGAAGCGCACCGGCAGCCGCTGGATCGCCACGTCATGCACCACCTGGTCGTACCCGCGTTGCAGGAATGTCGAATACATCGCGCAGAACGGTTTCATCCCGCCGGCGGCCATGCCGGCGCAGAAGGTCACGCCGTGCTGCTCGGCGATACCCACGTCGAAACAGCGCGACGGGAAGCGCTCGGCAAACAGGTCCAGCCCTGTGCCGTCGGGCATGGCGGCGGTGACGGCGACGATCTTGTCGTCATCCGCGGCCGCCTGGATCAGGCTTTCGGCGAAGACCCTGGTATAGCTGGGCGCGTTGGAGGGCGCCTTTTTCTGCTCGCCCGTCACCACGTCGAACTTGGCCGTCGCATGGCCCCGGTCGGCGCGCCGCTCGGCCGGGTGATAGCCCTTGCCCTTCTTGGTGATGGCGTGGATCAGAACCGGCCCGCTGGCCCGCGCCTTGACCGTGCGCAGGACGGCCAGCAACTGCTCCATGTCATGCCCGTCGATGGGCCCGACATAGGAAAAGCCCAGTTCCTCGAACAGCGTGCCGCCCACCGTCATGTGCTTCAGCATGTCCTTGGCGCGCTTGGCGCCTTCCTGGAAGGGCTGCGGCAGCAGGCTGACCGCGCCCTTGGCAGCGGCCTTCAGCTCCTGGAAGGGCGCCCCGGCATAGAGCCGCGACAGGTAGGACGACATCGCCCCCACCGGCGGGGCGATGGACATCTCGTTGTCGTTCAGGATCACGATCAGGCGCTTCTTTAGATGGCCCGCGTTGTTCAGCGCCTCGAAGGCCATGCCGCCGCTCATCGCGCCGTCGCCGATCACCGCGATGGCGTCGCCGATGCCGTATTCCGGCGCCCCGCCCAGATCGCGCGCCACGGCAAAGCCCAGCGCCGCCGAGATCGAGGTGGAGCTGTGCGCTGCGCCGAACGGGTCATAGGGACTTTCCGAGCGCTTGGTGAAGCCGCTGAGCCCGCCCTTCTGGCGCAGCGTGTGCATGCGGTCGCGCCGGCCGGTCAGGATCTTGTGCGGATAGCTCTGGTGGCTGACATCCCAGATCAGCCGGTCGCGCGGGGTGTCGAACACCGCGTGCAGCGCCACCGTCAACTCGATCACGCCCAGCCCCGCGCCCAGATGCCCGCCCGTCGCCGACACCGCGTTGATCGTCTCCTCGCGCAGCTCATGCGCCAGCCGGTCCAGCTCGCGGTCGGAAAACTGTTTCATGTCGGCCGGGCTGTTGACCCGGTCCAGCAGCGGGGTGCTGGATTGCTCGTTCATCGCGCTGGCCCTCCGGGGCGGCGGTTACATCTCGCGGGAGATAACGAAACGGGCGGTGTCCCGCAAGGCATCGGCGGCCGCGCCATAGGGCGCCAGCGCCGCCTCGGCCTCGCGCACAAGGGCCTCGGCGCGGTCCTTGGCGCCCTGCAGGCCCAGCAGCGAGACAAAGGTCGCCTTGCCGGCCTCGGCGTCCTTCTGCAGGCGCTTGCCGGCCTTTTCGGCATCTCCCTCTACATCCAAGATGTCGTCGGCGATCTGGAAAGCAAGGCCCAGCGCCTGCGCATAGTCGCCCAGCGGCGCCGGATCGGCGCCGGCCAGCCGCGCGCCCGCCTCGGCCGACCAGCGGATCAGCGCGCCGGTCTTGTTGGCCTGCAGCGCCGTGATCTCGTCCAGCGTCAGGGGGCGATCGGCACTTTCGGCTGCAATGTCCTGCGCCTGGCCCAGCACCATGCCGTCGATGCCGGAGGCCCGCGCGAGGGCGGCGATCAGGCCCACCCGAACGGCCGGGTCGGGATGGGTGGCGGGATCGGAGAGCAGTTCGAACGCCAGCGTCTGCAGCGCGTCGCCCACCAGCACGGCGGTGGCGCGGTCCCATTTCACATGCACCGTGGGCTGGCCACGGCGAAGGTCGTCGTCATCCATGCAGGGCAGGTCGTCATGCACCAGCGAATAGGCGTGCAGCGCCTCGACCGCCGCCGCCGCCTGCACGGCGCAGGACCCGGGCACGCCGTGCATCGCCGCGCCCTCGATCACCAGAAAGGCGCGCAGCCGCTTGCCGCCCGCCACCGCGTAGCGCATGGCATGGGTCACCGGCTGATCGGCGCGGTCGGCCAAAACGGCCTCCAGCCGCGCCGACACCGCCTGCGCCGCCTGTTCCAGCTTCTGCGAAAACATTACAGCCCTTCGACCGGCTGGGTCCCCGTCGGGTTGCCCTCGGCATCGAGCGTGATCGCGGCGACCTTTTCCTCGGCGCGCTTCAACTCGTCCTCGCAGCGCTTCTTCAGCTTGGCGCCCCGCTCGTAGAGCGCGATGGAATCCTGCAACGCCACGTCGCCGCGCTCCAGCTTGGTGACCACCTGCTCCAGCTCGGACATCGCCTGCTCGAAGCTCATATCTTCGACCGCCGTCTCGTCGCTCATCCGCCCCGCTCCATCAGAACCGTCACATGCGCCGCCGCGCAGGCGGCCAGCGCCTGAAGATCATATCCGCCCTCAAGTGTCGAGACCAGCTTGCCCCCCGCATGGGCGTCGGCGAGGTCGCAAAGCCGCCCTGTGATCCAGCTGAAATCCTCTTCGCCCCACATCAACTGCGCCAGCGGGTCGTCCGCATGGGCGTCGAACCCGGCCGAGACCAGCACCAGTTCGGGAGCGAAATCCTCCAGCCAGGGGAAGACCTCGCGCTCATACAGATCGCGCGCTTCGGCCCCGCCGGTCATCGGCGCCAGCGGCACGTTCAGGATATTGCCGTGCGCGCCGCGCTCATCCGGCGCGCCGGTGCCGGGCCAGAGCGGCATCTGGTGGGACGAGACGAAGCGCACCCGCGGCTCGTCCCACAACAGCGCCTGCGTGCCGTTGCCGTGATGCACGTCGAAATCCACCACCGCGACGCGGCCTAGCCCGTGATGGTCCAGCGCGTATTTCGCCGCGATGGCCACGTTGCCGAACAGGCAGAACCCCATGGGCTTTTCCTGCTCGGCATGGTGCCCCGGCGGGCGGGTGGCGACGAAGGCGTTGCCGACCTCTCCGCCCAGTACCATGTCCACCGCCCGGATCGAGCCGCCCACCCCGCGCAGGGCAGCGGCGAAGGAGCCCGGCGACATATGCGTGTCGGCGTCCAGCGCCACCGTGCCCTGCGCGGGCTCGGCGGCGCGAATCTGGTCAATATAGGCCTGCGGGTGGCAGCGCAGGATATCCGCCTCGCGCCCCAGCGGCGCCTCGGTGCGGATCAACTCGTCGAACGCGGGGGCCTTCAACCGCTCGAGGATTCCCTCGAGCCGCGCCACCTGCTCGGGATGGCCGACGGGCGTGACGTGGCCGAGGCAGTCGGGATGGGTCAGGATCGCGGTGCTCATGGCCGCAAGGCTAGGCAGGCGCCGGGCATCCGGCAAGCCTCAATCGGGGGCCAGCATGTAGCCCGCGCCGCGCACCGTCTGCAGGTAGCGCGGCTGTTTCGGGTCGGCCTCGATCTTGCGCCGCAGGCGCGTGATCTGCACGTCCACCGCGCGCTCCTGCGCCTGGCCGCGGTCGCGGCCCAGCTCCTCGACCAGCTTACCGCGGCTCACGGGCTCGCCCGGGCAGCGTGCGAAGATCTTCATCAACTGGCTCTCGGTGGCGGTCAGGTGGATCAGCTCGTCTCCGTGCCACAGCTCTCCCCGCTCCACGTCATAGCGCACCGGCCCGAGGTTCAGCACCTTGGGCCCCGCGCCCTGGGCCTGGGCCTGCGGCATCCGGCGCAGGATGGCGTTGATCCGCAGCATCAACTCCTTCGGCTCGAAGGGCTTGGAGAGGTAGTCGTCGGCGCCCGCCTCCAGCCCCTCGATCCGGTCGCTGGTCTCGCCCTTGGCGGTGAGCAGCAGGATGGGGGTCGAGATCTCCTGCCGCAGGCTGCGGGTCAGGCTGATCCCGTCCTCGCCCGGCATCATCACGTCGAGCACGATCAGGTCGAATTCCAGCCCGTCCAGCAACCGCCGCGCATGCGCTGCGTCGCGCGCCGCCGTGACCCAGAACCCGTTACGGATCAGGAACTTCTGCAACAGGCTCCGGATACGCTCGTCATCGTCGACGATCAGCAGATGTGCGACCCCGTCAGTGCTCATGCCCCGCCATCCTTCAGCGCGGCGAAGCGGCGGCGCTGGTCGGGGTCCATCATCGCCTCGAGCACTTGGCGGAACCCGGCCACCGCCTCGGGGCCCGCTGCGCGATAGGCCGCGCGCATCCGCGCCCGCTGCGCATCCGACAGCTCCTGCTCCAGCGCCGCGCCGCTGTCCGTCAGGTAGAGGTGCCGCTCGCGCTTGTCGCGGGGGCCGACGCGGCTTTCCACCAGCCCGTCCTCGATCAGCGTGCGCAGCACGCGGTTCAGCGACTGCTTGGTGACGCCAAGGATCGACATCAGGTTGTTGACCGTGGTCCCCGGGCAGCGGTGGATGAAGTGGATCGCGCGGTGATGCGCGCGGCCGTAAGAATATTTCTCGAGGATGCGGTCCGGGTCGGCGGTGAAGCCCCGATAGGCGAAGAACATCGCCTCGATCCCCTTGCGCAGCTGCTCATCCGTCAGGAACAGCAGGCTCTCGCCGCTCTGCGTGCCGCCGCCTTCGGCCATTGTCGCCCCTTCCGATCACGTTTTTTCGTGGCTGACCCGATTTTATGTCAGCCTTGTTGACTTTCCAAGAATCAATTGTTAGCGATCTGGCGATTTGGCGCAACTTTATGTCCGAAGCGGACCTAAAAAGCGCAACATTTGCAAAAAGGGCAGGCGCCCGGACGAGTGAGAAGGAAAGACCGATGACCGGCTATGATGACCGCGACGGCAAGATCTGGATGGATGGCCAGCTGATCGATTGGCGCGACGCCAAGGTGCACATCCTGACCCATGCGCTGCATTACGCCTCGTCGGTATTCGAGGGCGAGCGCGCCTATAACGGCAAGATCTTCAAGTCGGTCGAGCATTCCGAACGGCTGAAGCGCTCGGCCAACATGATCGATTTCGAGATTCCGTGGACGGTCGAGCAGATCGAGAAGGCCAAATACGACGTGCTCAAGGCCAACGGCTGGTCCGATGCCTATGTGCGCGCCGTCGCCTGGCGCGGCGCGGGCGAGGACATGGGCGTGGCCTCGGCCCGCAACCCGGTCCGCCTGGCGGTGGCCGCCTGGGAATGGGGCGCCTATTACGGCGATGCCAAGATGAAGGGCGCCAAGCTGGACATCTCCAAGTGGAAACGCCCCAGCCCCGAGACCATCCCGGTCCATGCCAAGGCCTCGGGCCTTTACATGATCTGCACCACCTCCAAGCACGCGGCCGAGGCCAAGGGCTGCTCGGACGCGCTGTTCATGGATTACCGCGGCTACGTGGCCGAGGCGACGGGCGCCAACATCTTCTTCGTGAAGGACGGCGTGGTACACACGCCCATGCCCGACTGCTTCCTCAACGGGATCACCCGGCAGACGGTGATCGGCATGCTGACCGAGCGCGGCATCGAGGTGATCGAGCGGCACATCCTGCCCGAGGAACTGGAAGGGTTCGAGCAATGCTGGCTGACCGGCACCGCGGCCGAGGTCACGCCGGTGGGCCAGATCGGCGATTACACCTTCGAGGTGGGCGCCCTGACCCGCGAGATCGCGGAAGCCTACGAGAAACTGGTGCGGTCCTGACGCGCCCGCGGGGCCCGCACGGGCCCCGCAATCCATGCCGGCCTCATTCGGGCGGCGCGATCTCCAGCTTCATCGCCGCGTACCAGTCGGCATAGGCGCGCATTTCCTCGTCGCTCAGATCGGCGGCGATCGGCGACATGATGTCGTTCGTGCGCTTGCCGGTGCGGAACGCCTTGAGCTGGGTGTCGATATAGATGTTCGTCTCGCCCGCCAGGTTCGGCGCATCCTCCAGCACCGCGATCCCGTTCACCCCGTGGCACGAGACGCACAGCTCCGGCGCGGCCTCCGGGTCGGCCCCGGCGGGCAACTCGGCGGTGGCGGTGTGCGCGCCGTACCAGGCCGCGACATCCGCGATCTGCTGGTCCGACAGCCCGGCGGCCACCACGCTCATCATCTCGTGCACCCGCGCGCCCGAGCGGAAGGCCCTGAGCTGCGCCTCGATATAGGCGGCGGGCTCGCCCCCGATATGCGGCGCGATGGGGATCTGCGCATAGCCGTCCAGCCCGTGGCACGTCCGGCACATCCCGGCCACTTTGCGCCCGGCCTCTGCATCCTGCGCAAGGGCGCCCCCGGCGAGCGTCAGCCCGCCGAGAAGCATTGCCATGAAGACCCGCATCAGCCTTCGTACCAGATGCGGTAGATCGCGCCGGCCAGGTCGTCCGAGACCAGAAGCGAGCCGTCGCGCAACTGCTCCACGTCCACCGGGCGGCCCAGGTATTCGCCGTTCTCGTCGATCCAGCCCTCGGCGAAGGGCTGCGCGGTGGCGTTGCCCTCATCGTCGATGAAGGTCACCATGACCCGCGCGCCCACCGGCGTGGTGCGGTTCCACGACCCGTGCTGGGCCGAGAAGATGGCGTTCTTGTATTTCGCCGGGAACATCTTGCCGGTGTAGAAGGTCATGCCCAGGTCCGCGGCATGGGCCACCATCTCCACCGCCGGGAACACCACGTCGGCGGGCGGCTCCTCGCCCTTGTATTCGTTGGTGCGGACGTCCCCGCCGCCATACCACGGGAAGCCGAAATGCTGCCCCATCGCGGTCTGGTGGTTCAGCTCGCCCGGCGGGATGTCGTCGCCCATGCCGTCGACCTGGTTGTCGGTGAACCACAGATCGCCGGTTTCGGGATGGAAGTCATGCCCGACCGAGTTGCGGATGCCGTAGGTATAGACCTCGCGCCCGGTGCCATCGAGGTTCATGCGGATGATGCCGCCGATGCCCCATTTCTTGTAGAGGTCCAGCTTCTCGGCCGCGGGCACGTTGAAGGGCTGGCCCAGCGAGATGTAGATCTTGCCGTCCGGCCCGATCTTGCAGACCCGCGCGGTGTGATTGTAGCTCTCCTCCTCCGGCGGGATCAGGTCGCCCTGCGCCACCAGGTTGAAGGCCGCCACGTCGGGGCTTTCGTAAAAGAACTCCGCCGCCGGGAACAGCAGCACGCGGTTCTGCTCGGCGATATACAGGAACCCGTCCTTGGAGAAGCACGGCCCGTTCGGGATGGCGAATTTCAGCGAGGGCGCGAAATCCTTCACCTCGTCGGCGACGCGGTCCTTGTTGCGGTCGGTGACCGACCAGACCTTGTCCTTGCGGGTGCCGACGAATGTCACGATGCCCTGCGGGCCCACCGCCATGTGCCGGGCATCCGGGACGACAGCGTAAAGGCCGATCTTGAACCCGTCGGGCAGCGTGATCCGCTCCAGGTTCTTCTTGATGCCCTCGGCGAAGTCGCCATCCTGTTCGACAAAGGTGAACTCCGTCTCTCCAGTGGTCTGGAAGTTTGACAACTTTTCCAGATTGTCCGGCACGTCGGCCGATTGCGCCAAGACCGGGCTGGACAGCAAACTGGCTGCCGCAGCGCACAAAAGTGCACGTTTCATGTGATCCTCCCAAAAAGTCGATGTCGGTTATTATTTTTGACCAGAATCGGCGCGCAGCACGCACTGACCCTGCGGCAATATATCGCAGACGCTACGTAAAGCAAACGCGGGTTCAACCCTGCGGGGTGATCCCGGGCCGCGCCTTGCCCCGTTTCAGACCAAGCTGGCGCTCGCGCCACATGATCAGCCCACCCGCGGCCATGATCAGCGCGGCGCCGAACAGCATGGTCGGCGTCGGCACCTCGGCGAAGACGAAATACCCCACCGCCAGCGCCAGCAGCATGGAGGCATAGTCGAACGGCGCGATCACCGCTGCCTCGGCATAGCGATAGGCCGAGGTCAGCGCGATCTGGCCAAACCCGCCGATCAGCCCCGCCACGACCAGCATCAGCGCCTCGCGCGGGGCCGGCATCACCCAGCCGAAGGGCGCGGTCAGCAGCGACAGCACCGTCGCCGTGACCGAGAACCAGAAGACGATGGTCGCCGTGCGCTCCTTCTGCACCAGGCGGCGGATCTGGATCTGTGCCAGCGCCCGGCAGGCCGCCCCCGCCAGCACCACCACCGCGCCCAGCGCCGCGCGCTGTTCCAGCCCGCCCGCGCCGAAGGCCGAGAGCCGCGGGCTCAGGATGATCAGCACCCCCACGAGGCCCAGAATCACCGAGCCGATGCGAAACAGCCGCACCTTCTCGCCCAACAGCAGCGCGGCGAAGACCACCACCAACAGCGGCGAGGCAAAGCCGATCGCCGTGACCTCGGGCAGCGGCAGCAGCCCCAGCCCCGCGAACATCAGCCCCATCGCGGTGCAGCCGATCAGCCCGCGCCAAAGATGGCCCAGCGGGTCGCGCGTCCTCAGGCTGGCGGGCAGCTCGCCCTGCATCACCAGCCAGCCCACGATCACCGGCAGCGCGAAGAGCGAGCGGAAGAACACCGCCTCGCCCGGCGGCACATGGTCGGCGGTGGCCTTGATCAGCGCCGCCATCGCCGTGAACAGGGTGACGGCGGTCAGGGTCAGAAGAATCGCGCGGGCGGGTTGCATGGCGGACCTCCGGCGCGGCCCGACATGGGGGCGCCCCTTTCCCCTTACTACCCGTCGGCGGATTTTGGAATGGCGATCAGGCCCTTATGCCGCGCGCGATCCGCAGAAAGGCACGCAGCCGCGCCGTATCCGGCTCGCTCAGCGCGCGGCGCTGCAATTCCTTGCTGGCGGGATTCGCGCGTGCCTTGCGCTCGATCTGCAGGAACTGCCCGGCCCGGGCACGGTCGCTGCGCAGCTTGTCATGGTCAAAGATGTGACGCTTCATGACAGTCTCCTCCTTCGCAGGCGGGCATCCTAGCACGACTCGCCCGCAGCGCCGAATCCGCGGCTCAGAGGAACACACGCTGCACTACCCACCATGCCCCCACCAGCGCGATCGCCACCGAGGCCGGAACGGCGATACGCGCCCGATACCAGGGCCGGTCTCCGAACCAGTAGCCGACCGCGAAAAACGCCGCCGCGATCACGACGAGCTGGCCGATCTCGACCCCCACGTTGAACCCGATCAGCCCCGCGATCAGCTGCCCCGGGTCCAGCCCGATCTCGCCCAGCACGCTGGCGAAGCCCAGCCCGTGCAGCAACCCGAAGCCAAAGACGATCACCGTCCGCCACCAGCTCAGCCTGGGATGCAAGACGTTCTCCACCGCCACATAGGTGATCGAGGCCGCGATCAGCGGCTCGACGATCGCCGCGGGCACCGAGACCAGCCCCAGAACCGCCAGCGCCAGCGTGGTGGTGTGGGCAAGGGTAAAGGCCGTCACCTGCATCAGCAGCGGCCTGACATGCAGCGAGAAAAAGAACAGCCCCAGCACGAACAGGATATGGTCGAGCCCCTTGGGCACGATATGCTCGATCCCCAGAACGACGTAGCGGCCGAATTCCCGCAGCGCGCCGACCTGCGCCACGCCCTGCCGCGGCAGCGGATCGCTCAGCGCCCCGCCGGTCAGGTAGCCGGTATACAGCTCGTCCCCCTCGCCCGCCTGGCGCAGCACCAGCGGCCCGTATTGCGCCCACCAGCCGATCCGCACCGGCGCGTCGCCGGGCGGCAGGTCCGCCCCCAGCACCAGGACCGATTCGCGCGGCAGCTCCGGATTGCCCACCTCGGGGATGCGCAGGTCCAGTATCTCGGGCGTCACCCGCACACCGCCGCTCTCGATGACGATGCCTTGCCGCACCTGCCCCCACCGGGCGCGGAAATCCTGCTCCAGCGCATCGGGCGGCAGGCGGCGCTTCTGGTCGTAGAAGCCGGAAAGCGGCGACTCGTTGGTGTCGCCCAGCCCGTTCAGATCGACGCCCGCCGCCAGCGCCTCCAGGGTCAGCCGGATCTCCAGCCGCAGCGCCTCCGCCCCCACCTCGGCATCCGCCACCGCGGGCTGCACCTCGTGCGCGGCCAGCGGCCGGATCAGAAACAGACCCGCCAGCAGAACCAGCAGGCTTGACTTCAGCCAGCCCCATGACAGCTTCCCGGTCAAAGCGGAGGCCCGATTTCCCATGCACATCATCCCGACTCTTCTCGCCGCGGCTGGCCTGCTACTTAGCGTGGCCGCATCACAGGCCCATGAATTCTGGATCGAGCCCGGCCGATACCAGATCGCCCCCGGAGAGACCATCTCCGCCGACCTGCGCGTGGGCCAGAATTTCGAGGGTCCCGCCCAATCCTTCATCCCGGCCAGGTTCGCCCGGTTCGAAATCGTCACCGGCGACACACTCACCCCCGTCCGCAACCGCATGGGCAACCGCCCTGCCCTGTCCCAGCCCGCCCCGGCCGAAGGCCTGACGGTGATCGTCCACGAAACCGAGGACCGCCGCCTGACCTATACCGAGTGGCAGACATTCGTGAATTTCGTCACCCATAAGGCCTTCCCCGACACGCTGGATTGCCACGCCGCGCGCGGCCTGCCGCAGACCGGGTTTTCCGAAACCTACCGCCGCTTCGCCAAGGCGCTGGTGGCCGTGGGCGGCGGCGCGGGGACCGACCGCGCACTGGGGCTGGAGATCGAGATCGTCGCGCAGGCCAACCCCTATACCGACGCCCTGCCCGGCGGGCTGCCGGTCCAGGTGCTCTACCAGGGCCGGCCCCGCGCCGGCGCCCAGCTCGAGGTGTTCGACAAGGCGCCCTCCGGCACGGTCACCGTCACCCGCCTGACCCTAGATGATCGGGGCCGGGCCGCGGTGCCGGTCGCGCCGGGCCATGAATACCTGCTCGATTCGGTGGCCATGCGCGCCATCGGCAGCGACGATCCCGCCCAGGGGCCGGTCTGGCATTCGCTCTGGGCGTCGCTGACCTTCGCCATGCCCGCCCGGTAAGGCGCGCCTACAGCCGCGCGCAGGCCCAGCGCGCGGCATCCGCCACCACCGGGTCGTCGTCCTCCACCAGCCGCGCCGCCACCGCCCGCAACGCCGGATTCCCGGAATTGCCAATGGCATAAAACACGTTGCGCACGAAGCGCCCCCGCCCAATCCGCTTGATGGGCGAGCCCGAGAATCGCGCCCGGAACCCGGCATCGTCCAGCATGGCCAGCTCGGCCAGTTCCGGCGCCACCAGGTCGGGCCGGGCATGATACTTCGCCTCCCGCGCCGCGGCCGCGAACTTGTTCCAGGGGCAGATGGCCAGGCAGTCGTCGCAGCCATAGATCCGGTTGCCCATCAGCGGGCGCAGCTCCTCGTGCACCGGCCCCGCGTGCTCGATCGTCAGGTAGGAAATGCAGCGCCGGGCATCCAACTGCCAGGGCGCGGGAAAGGCCCCGGTCGGGCAGATGTCCAGGCAGGCCCGGCACGACCCGCAATGCTCCCGCTCCGGCGCGTCCGGTTCCAGCTCCAGCGTGGTAAAGATCGCGCCGAGGAAAAACCAGTTCCCCAGGTCCCGCGCCAGCAGGTTGGTGTGCTTGCCCTGCCAGCCCAGCCCCGCCGCCTCGGCCAGCGGCTTCTCCATCACCGGGGCGGTGTCCACGAAGACCTTGATCTCGTGCCCCGGCCAGCGCTCCAGCAGCCACCGCCCGACCCGCTTCAGCCGCTTCTTGACCACGTCGTGGTAATCGCGGTTCAGCGCATAGGCCGAGATCACCCCCCGGTCCTTCCGTTCCAGCAGCTTCAGCGGATCGTGCTCCGGCGTGTACATCTCCGCCAGCATGATGACCGAGCGCGCCTCGGGCCACAGCGCCGCCGGGTCCCCGCGCCAGTGCATCCGCTCTTCCATCCAGCGCATCTGCCCGTGCCGCCCCAGCGCCACGAACTCCGCCAGCCGCCCCGCCGCCTGCGGAATCGCGTCGGGCCGCGCCACCCGGCACTTCGAGAACCCTTCCTCCAGCGCCCGCGCCTCCAGCGCCTTCTTCTGTTCGGAAATATCCTCGGGGGGGGAGGCCGGCAGGCCGGGGGGGGCAGACAGCCTCCCCTTATTCCGTTCTCCGCTCAAAAATCCAGGTCCGCGTAATGCGGCGGCGGCGGGAAACCCGGAACCTGGTCGGCCAGGATCCCGCGGAACGCCGGGCGCGACTTGATCTTGGCGTACCAGTCCTTGACGTTGGCGTTGCGGTTCCAGTCCACGTCGCTGATGTAATCCAGGCAGGACAGGTGCGCGGCGGCCGCGAAATCGGCCAGGCTCATCTGGTCGCCCGCCAGCCAGCGCCGCTGGTCCAGCAGCCAGCCCATGTAATCGAGGTGGAACTTGATCTGCGCCGCCCCGGCCTTGACATTGCGGCTGTCCGGATAGCCCAGGCCCATCACCTTCTTGTTCACCCGCTCATACAGCAGCTTCGACGTCACCTCGTTGTGGAACTTGTCGTCGAACCAGAACACCAGGCGGCGCACCTCGCAACGCTCGGCCGGGGTGACGGGCATCAGCGCGGGGGCGGGGTTGGTTTCCTCGATATACTCGCAGATGGCTTGGCTTTCGCTCATCAGCCGGTTGTCCATCTTCAGCACCGGCACCTTGCCCGCCGGGTTGCGGCGCAGGAAATCGCTGTCGCGCTCCCAGTAGCGTTCCTCGACCAGCTCCACCTCGATCTTCTTCTCGGCGAGCACCAGCCGCACCTTGCGCGAAAACGGAGAGAGGGGGACGTGGAACAGACGGTTCATGACGCAGCCGATATCGTTGGAAAGTGTCCCCTCTATTGCCGCGTGCGGGCCGTCATTTCAACTCTCGAAGCAGGATGAGCGGCCATCCGCCTCGATCGTCGCCGCCCCGTCCATGATGCCGGCCGCGCGCTGGCGCAGCCCGGCGGGCAGGTTGGCCGCGTCACGCCCCTTGGGGTTGGGCAGCACCGCCGCCAGCCGCGCCGCCTGCGCCGGGCTCAGCCTGTCCGCCGTCACCCCGAAATAGCGCCGCGCCGCCGCCCCGATGCCGAATACCCCCTCGTCGAACTCGGCCACGTTGACATAGACCTCCAAGATCCGCCGCTTGGGCCAGAGCGCCTCCATCAGCGGCGTCAGCAGCGCCTCCAGCGCCTTGCGCGGCCAACTCCGCCCCTGCCAGAGGAAGACGTTCTTCACCGTCTGCTGGCTGATCGTGGAGCCGCCCCGCCGCGCGCCCGCCTCGATCGCGTCGCGGATCGCGCCCATGTCGAATCCCCAATGGGTGCAGAAATTGGCGTCCTCGGCGGCGACGACGGCGCGCAGGGCTACCGGGGCGATCTCCTCGATGGGCACCCATTGCCGCTCCACCGCGCCCAGCCGGCGCTGCTCGGCCCAGATGGTGTGGGTGATCGGCGGGTTGACGAAGCGCAGCAGCAGCATCACCGCCACAACCAGCAGGAACAGCGCCGCCGCCGCGCGCAGCGCCCAGCGCCGCGCAACGCGCAGCGGCCGCACCCGCTGCACCGGCGGTTTCGCCCTGCGCGGTCTGGAGGATTTCGCCCTTTTCGCCATCGGCCCTGCTTTGCCCGCCCCGCCCGGCCCGGTCAAGTGGGTTGCACCGGCCCCGCGGATATCCGCACCCCCCCGGATATGCTAGACTTCCAGGCGGAGGACATGCCCATGCAGACCAACGCGCTTCCCCATTACGACACCAGCGTCAACACCACCGGCTGCTGCCCACGATTCAACCCCGAGGGGTGGGACGGGCAGGAGTTGAAGTTCGACGACAAGCTCTTCCTGCGCGCCACCACCCGCTCGGTGATGCATGTGCCTGTGGACATGGGCCGGGTCTTCACCCGCGTGCAGACCCGGATGGAGGAAAGCGGCGCGATGGATATGGACGACATCATCGTGCTCAGTCGCGATCTCTCGCCCTGGCAGGCCGAGCACCTGTTCTCGGCCGCGAAGCCCGTGCCGGGCGAAGAGATGGTCACCCTCTCGGGCACCTTCCTGACCAAGGTCTTCGAAGGGCCCTATCGCGAGGCCAAGAACTGGTACGACGAGATGCAGGCCCTGGCCCGCGCCAAGGGGCATGAGCCCAAGGCGGTCTATTTCTTCTACACCACCTGCCCGCGCTGCGCGAAAGCCTATGGCAAGAACTACGTGGTCGGGGTGGTTCAGGTCTAAGCGCGAAATCCGTAGAACGGACGGCCGCGCCCGACCCTGGGTGGGCGCGACGGTACGCCTGTGCTCGGCGCTTTATTGAAAAGCCCCGCACAACGGTTGAGCGGCGGACGCCATCGCCAAAGCGCCCTCCCGGGGGGAG
>JBNGCX010000014.1:0-70206 GCA_049974865.1 Paracoccaceae bacterium | reverse complement strand
CACCTCGCCCGACCTGAAGGTGGCCACCGCCTTCGTGCTGCCGCTGGGCGGCGAGCATGCAGACGCGGCACTGGCCGCGCTGCGCCGCAACCGCGCCGAGTTGCGCCGGCTGGTGGCCAGGAAGACGGCGCTGAAATTCGCGCCCGAGATCCGCTTCGCGATCGATGACACCTTCGACCGGATGGACGAGACCCGCCGCCTCTTCGCGCAGGAAGAGGTGCGCCGCGACATCCAAACCGGCGACGGGGATGACGAGGCTTAGGCATATCGCCGCCGCGCTCCTGCTGCTGGCCGCCGGGCCGGCGGCGGCCGCCGATTGTGCGCCCCTGCGCCATGACCGGCTGGAATACACGGTCTGCATCGTCGACCCCGCAGCCGAGGACCTGCGCCTGTTCCGCACCACGCCCGACGGCACCCTTCTGGGCACCTTCGACCGCGTGAACGTGGAACTGTCGCGCGAGGGGCGCGCACTGGCGCTGGCGATGAATGCCGGCATGTTCCACCCCGACCGCGGCCCGGTGGGCCTCTATATCGAAAAGGGCGTTGAGCAGCACCGCGCCATCGCCAGCGCGGGGCCCGGCAATTTCGGCCTGCTGCCCAACGGCATCCTTTGCCTGACCCGGGACCGCGCCGAGGTGATCGAGACCCGCGCCTATCTCGCCGCGCCGCCCGCCTGTGCCTACGCCACCCAGTCGGGCCCCATGCTGGTGATCGACGGCGAACTGCACCCGGCCTTCCTGCCCGACAGCACCTCGCGCTTTATCCGCAACGGGGTCGGCGTGCGCCCGGACGGGACCCTCGTCCTGGCGATCTCGGAAGAGCCGGTGACCTTTCACGAATTCGGCCGCCTGTTCCGCGACGCGCTGGGCACGCCGGATGCACTTTATCTCGACGGCAAGGTCTCGCGCCTCTATGTCCCCGCGCTGGGGCGGCACGATATCGGCCTGCCGCTGGGGCCGATCCTGGGCGTGACCGTGCCGCAGACCCGTTGACGCGACGGCCGCGCTTCGCTAGCAGGGCCGCCTTACGGAAAACCGCAGGAGAGATCGATTGGCACGCCGCCGCAAGGGACGCGACATTTCCGGTTGGCTGGTGGTGGACAAACCCGCCGGCCTGACCTCGACCGCCGTAGTGAACAAGGTGCGCTGGGCGCTGGGGGCCAAGAAGGCCGGCCACGCCGGAACGCTCGACCCCGAGGCCACGGGCGTTCTGGCCGTGGCGCTGGGCGAGGCGACCAAGACCGTGCCCTACATCACCGACGCGCTGAAAGCCTATCGCTTCACCGTGCGGCTGGGCCAGTCCACCAATACCGACGATGCCGAGGGCGAGGTGATCGCCGAAAGCGACGCACGCCCCGGCGATTACGAGATCCGCGCCGCCCTGCCGCAGTTCGAGGGCGACATACTGCAGGTTCCGCCGAAATTCTCGGCGGTTAAGATCGACGGCCAGCGCGCCTACAAGCTGGCCCGCGAGGACGAGGATTTCGAGATCGCGGCGCGCCCGCTTTATGTCGAAAGCCTGGAAATGGTCGCGCGCCCCGACGCCGACCACGTCACGCTGGAGATGGTCTGCGGCAAGGGTGGCTATGTCCGCTCCATCGCGCGCGATCTGGGCGAGGCGCTGGGCTGCCACGGCCATGTCGTCGAGCTGCGGCGCATCTGGTCGGGCCCCTTCGACGCCGAGGACGGGGTAAGCATGGAACTGATCGAGGAACTGGCCAAGACGCCCGAGCTCGACGATTACATCCGCCCGCTGGAAGAGGGGCTGGCCGACCTGCCCGAGCTGCGCTGCACGCCCGAGGGCGCGGCCCGGCTGCGCAACGGCAACCCGGGCATGGTGCTTGCGGCCGACGTGGAATACGGCGACGAGGCCTGGGCCTCTTTCGAGGGCAAGGCCGTCGCCGTGGGCACCTACCGGGGCGGAGAGTTGCATCCCAGCCGGGTCTTCAACCTATAGGCGTTGGGCGCCTCTCGCGGTTGTGCACGCGATTTGAGCCGGAATGTGTTATCCTGAAACGGTAAGGCGTTCCGCGTTTCGGCCGCGCCACCCGTTCTGACCTGTGAGTCGCCGGCGAGACGCCGGGGCATCTGCGGTCAAATTCGGGAGGAAACCATGGTCGCGACAATCGGAAATCCGATGTCCTGGACAGGCAAGATCGCCAATGCCCTGGGCATTCACCTTTTGGAAGCCACGCAGCGCGTGCGCAGCACAGAGGACACTTCACCGCCGGAGATCCGCACATTGGACATGACGGACCTGCGCGAGGCCCTGCGCAAGGGGGTCGAGGATTTCGGCGCCATGCGCAGCGACGTGATCTTCATCTGCGCGCTTTACCCGGTGATCGGCGCGCTGATGAGCTGGGTCGCCTTCCACGCCAACCTGCTGCCGCATCTGTTTCCGCTGGCCTCGGGCTTTGCGCTGCTGGGGCCGGTGGCGGCGCTCGGGCTCTACGAAATGAGCCGGCGGCGCGAAAGGGACGGCCATGCGGGATGGGGCGACGCGTTCGGCGTGCTCAAATCCCCCGCCCTCGGACCGATCCTGGTGCTCTCCGCCTATCTGATGGCGCTCTTCGTGCTCTGGATTCTGTCGGCCTACCTGATCTACTCGCTCACCATGGGGCCCGAGGCGCCCGTCTCGGCCGGTGCCTTCGTCAGCGGGGTGCTGACCACGCCGCAGGGATACGAGATGATGGCGATCGGCCTGCCCGTCGGCTTCCTGTTCGCCCTGCTGGCCCTGGTGATCAGCGTGGTGTCGTTTCCGCTGCTGCTGGACCGCGACGTCGGCCTGCCGGTGGCGGTCATGACCTCGGTCCGGGTGGCGCGCAAGAACCCGGGCGTGATCGCAGCCTGGGGCCTGATCGTGGCCGCAGCGCTGGTGCTGGGATCGATCCCGCTGTTCCTGGGGCTGATCGTGGTGATGCCGGTGCTGGGCCATGCCACGTGGCACCTCTACCGGCACGCGGTGGTCCCGCCGGGCGAGGGCGACACCGCGCAGGGTTGAACATTTCCCGGGTGCGCGCCAGAACTCACCCATGATCACGCGCACCCACCAGAAGGGCGATGCCGCCTCGACCGCCGTCTATTCCGATTGCGAGGCCTACCGCTACAGCCTGACCCGCACCTGGGACCCGGCGGGGCGCCGCGCGCTTTTCGTCATGCTCAACCCCTCCACCGCCACCGAGGTGCAGAACGACCCCACGGTCGAGCGCTGCGAGCGGCGCGCGCGAGCGCTGGGCTTCGGCGCGTTCCGGGTGACCAATATCTTCGCCTTCCGCGCCACCGATCCGCGGGTGATGCGCGCGGCCGGCGACCCGGTGGGGCCCGCCAACGACGCCGCCATCGCCGAGAGCGCCCCCTGGGCCGACCAGATCATCTGCGCCTGGGGTACCCATGGCGAACACATGGACCGCGGCCCGGCGGTCGAGACGCTGCTGCGCGCCACGGGACGGCCGCTGTGGCATCTCGGCCTGTCCAAGGCCGGGCACCCCAAGCACCCGCTCTACATCGCCTATTCCCAGCAGCCCGAGCGCTGGACCTGACCGCGGCGCCCGCTTAGGGTGCCGGCAACAAGGGAGGGCATCACATGACATCGGGCATTCCGGGCTTCACGCAATCGCGAATCGCGGCCAACGGCATTCACCTGTCGGTGCACCAGGCCGGCCGCGGCGCGCCTCTGATCCTGCTGCACGGCTATCCGCAGAACCACATGACCTGGCACCGCGTGGCCCCGGCGCTGGCCGAGCATTTTCACGTCATCGTGCCCGATCTGCGCGGCTATGGCGACAGCGACGCGCCGTCCGACGACGCCGGGCACACCGCCTATTCCAAGCGCGAGATGGCGCGCGACATCGTGGGGCTGATGGACGCGCTGGGGATTGAGCGCGCGGGCGTCCTGGGCCATGACCGCGGGGCGCGGGTGACCTACCGGCTGGCGCTGGATCACCCCGAACGCATCACCCGGATCGGGATCATCGAGGTCGTCCCCACCGGCGATTTCTGGGCCGCCTGGAATGCCGAACTGGCCTTGTCGGCCTATCACTGGACCTTCCTCGCCCAGCCCGCGCCGCTGCCGGAGACCCTGATCGGCGCCGACCCGGTGGGCTATATCGACCACACGCTGAAAAGCTGGACCCTGAACAAGTCGCTGGAGGCCTTCGCCCCCGAGGCGCTGGAGGCCTATCGCCGGCAGGCCCGCGACCCGGCCCGCATCCATGCCATGTGCGCCGATTACCGCGCGGGCGCCACCACCGACCGGCAGTACGACGACGCCGACCGCGCTGCCGGCCGCACCCTGCCCTGCCCGCTGAAATTCCTGTGGGCGGAAACCGGCTTTCCGGCCCGCACCGGCCGCCCGGCCGCGCTCTGGGCCGACTGGGCGACCGAGATGGAGGACATGTCCTGCGTCAGCGGCCATTTCCCCATGGAGGAAAATCCTCGGGCCGTTCTGGACTGCTTCCTGCCCTGGTTTCGCACCGGCTGAGGCGGCTCCGCCCCCCATGGCACCGCGGATTTCACCCGGTCCCGCGGATACCGGGCGTTAACCAATTGCCCGGTATTTCCTGTGCCTCGCCGCCGTGCGCGGTAAGATGGTGTCAACCGCGCAGAGTGCCTGTACGCCCGTCTCGGCGGACAGGCTCACGAGGGTGACGTTATGTTTGGCTTGGCTGGTTTTCTTGGGCTGTTGGTGTTTGGCGCATCCGTCGACGTCAGTGACCTGTCCGGGGAACGCCTTGCCGCCGACACCGGCGACGACAAGGGCGATGACGATCATCCCCATGACAAGGCGCCCCATGACAACGGCTTTCTTGATCTGTTCGGCGCGCCCGGGGGGGCAAGCGGGACACCCGATGCGCCGCAGCAGGGCGGTTGGCATGGCCTGGTCGGCAGCGGCGCCAACGGCGCGCTGATCGGCGACCCGCAGGACAATCCGTCGGGCATCGATTCGGATGCCACTCAGCACGCCGCCGACGCCAACACGGCCGGAGGCGGAAGCGACAACATCATCTATTTCGCCGGCGATGGCGACGACGAACTGAATGGCGAAATGGGGCACGACACCCTGGTCGGAGAAGGCGGCGATGACGAGTTGCTCGGCCGTTCCGGCGACGACTCGCTTCGGGGCGGTGACGGCAACGACTGGCTGATCGCGGGCGGCGGCAACGACAGCCTGGACGGCGGCAGCGGCGATGACAGCCTGATGGGCGGGCGCGGCGACGACATGGTCATCGGCGGAGCCGGCTCGGACATCGTGAATGGCAGCGATGGCGACGACCGCCTGTACGGCGTCTCCAGTGCGGATCATGCCGGCAAGATCGTGGATGACGCCGCCCAGGACTTCCTGAACGGCAGCGGGGGCGACGATCACCTGATGATCGGGGCCGGCGACAATGCGCATGGCGGCGCCGGCGCCGACCGCTTCACCCTGGGCGACTGGATGGAAAACGCCGGGCCTGCCGTGATCGAGGATTTCGATGCGGCCGAGGACGAGCTGGTGGTCGTCTACGACGACAGCGCCCACCCCGCGCCCAGCCTTGGGCTGGAAGCGGATCCCGACAACGCCGGCAACATGATCCTGACACTCGACGGCATGGCCCTGGCGGAACTGCACCACCCCGCCGGGCTGGATTTGGGCCAGGTCGTCCTCATGCCGGCCAGCGGGATGACCCTGCCGGCGGCGGCCGCGACCTGAACGGCGGGCTTGGCCCTGCAGCGCCAAACCCCTAGGGTCGGGCAGAACACACATGCCCGACCCGAGCCGCACCATGCCCGACAACCCCGACGATGCCACCGATCTGGTCAAGGAACTGCACGCCCTGCGGACCGAGCTTGCCCGGCTGAACCGGCATCGCTTCATCCGTATCCAGAACTCCACCTGGCGGATGATGAGCCAGTCCTTCCTGCGCGGACTTTCCATGGGACTGGGAACCGTGGTCGGGGCCACGGTGCTGGTCTCGCTGATCGTCTATTTCCTGTCGCAGATCGACTTCATCCCCATCGTCGGGGAATGGGCCAAACAGATCGCCGCCGAAATCCAGGCTGGGCAGTAGCCCCTTTCCTTTGCCGCCAAAATCAACTATACGCGCGCATCCGTCGGCCTTTGCCGGCGGCACATCCTCCAAGGGCCCTGCTGGACGACATCCCGGCTTGCGCCATAACCCTTTCAAACAAGGAGACCCCGATGTCGATCACTGCTGAAGAAAAGGCGCGCGTCGTCAAGGAATTCGCAACCAAGGAAGGCGACACCGGTTCGCCGGAAGTTCAGGTTGCCATCCTGACCTCGCGCATCAACACGCTGACCGAGCACTTCAAGACCCACAAGAAGGACAATCATTCCCGCCGTGGGCTGCTGAAGCTGGTGGCGCAGCGCCGCAAGCTGCTGGACTACCTCAAGGGCAAGGAGGAGGCGCGCTACACCGACCTCATCCAGCGCCTGGGTATCCGCCGCTAAGAACAAGGCCGCGCCTCCCATTGGGGGGCGCGTTCTTTTTAGGCTATCCTGCCGCCACGGCAGCACTGGCCGGATGTCCGTGACCCTCCCCACCGGGCCTTATGGGGCGGGCAGGTTGGACCAAGACCAAGGCCACGGGGCATACGGCCCCGTACGCAATCGGGGAAGCGGGAGGGTCCCGTCCCCAAGTTAGGAAACGAGATGTTTAACGTTACGACGAAATCGATGCAGTGGGGGGAAGAGACCCTCACCCTTGAAACGGGCAAAGTGGCCCGTCAGGCCGATGGCTCCGTCATCGCCACCCTGGGCGAGACCTCGGTCATGGCCAACGTGACCTTCGCCAAGGAACCGAAGCCCGGCCAGGACTTCTTCCCGCTGACGGTCCATTACCAGGAGAAATACTACGCCGCGGGCAAGGTGCCCGGCGGCTTCTTCAAGCGCGAGGCGCGGCCGACGGAAAAGGAAACCCTGACCGCGCGCCTGATCGACCGTCCGATCCGCCCGCTCTTCGTCCCCGGCTTCAAGAACGAAGTGCTGGTGATGTGCACCGTCCTCAGCCACGACCTGGTCAACGACCCCGACATCGTGGCGATGATCGCCGCCTCGGCCGCGCTGACCATCTCGGGCGCCCCCTTCATGGGCCCGATCGCCGGCGCGCGCGTGGGCTTCGTCGATGGCGAGTACGTCCTGAATCCGGCCTGCGACGACATGCACAAGCTGCGTGAAAACCCCGAACAGCGCCTCGATCTGGTCGTCGCCGGTACCAAGGAAGCCGTGATGATGGTCGAATCGGAGGCCTACGAGCTGTCCGAGGACGAGATGCTGGGCGCGGTGACCTTCGCGCATGAGCAGATCCAGCCGGTGATCGACCTGATCATCTCGTTGGCCGAAGAAGCGGCGAAAGAGCCCTTCGACTTCACCCCGCCGGACTATTCCGATCTCTTCGCCGCGGTGAAGGCCGCCGGCGAGGACAAGGTCCGCGCCGCCTACGCGATCACCGACAAGCAGGAACGCGTCGCCGCCGTGGCCGCCGCCAAGGAAGAGATCATCGCTGCCCTCACCGAGGAGCAGCAGGAAGACCCGAACCTCGGCTCCGCGCTGAAGAAGCTCGAGTCGGTCGTTCTGCGTGGCGATGTGGTGAAGAACGGCAAGCGGATCGACGGGCGCGCGCTCGACACCGTCCGCCCGATCGAGGCGCAGGTCGGCCTGCTGCCCCGCACCCACGGTTCGGCCCTGTTCACCCGCGGTGAGACCCAGGGCCTGGTCGTGACCACGCTGGGCACCGGCGACGACGAGCAGATGATCGACGCGCTGACCGGCACCTACAAGTCGAACTTCCTGCTGCACTACAACTTCCCGCCCTACTCGGTCGGCGAAGTGGGCCGCGTGGGCAGCCCCGGCCGCCGCGAGATCGGCCACGGCAAGCTGGCTTGGCGCGCGCTGCAGGCGGTTCTGCCGGCGGCCACCGACTTCCCCTACACCATCCGTGTGGTGTCGGAGATCACCGAATCGAACGGCTCGTCCTCCATGGCGTCCGTCTGCGGTGGTTCGCTGTCGATGATGGATGCGGGCGTTCCGCTGAAGGCGCCGGTCGCCGGTGTGGCCATGGGCCTGATCCTCGAAGACGACGGCAGCTACGCCGTTCTGACCGACATCCTGGGCGACGAGGATCACCTCGGCGACATGGACTTCAAGGTGGCCGGCACCGAGAACGGCATCACCTCGCTGCAGATGGACATCAAGGTCGCGGGCATCACGCCCGAGATCATGAAGCAGGCCCTGGCCCAGGCCAAGGACGGCCGGATGCACATCCTGGGCGAGATGGGCAAGGCGCTGACCCAGGGCCGCGCCGAATTCTCGGCCCATGCCCCGCGCATCGAGACCATGACCGTGCCCACCGACAAGATCCGCGAAGTGATCGGCTCGGGCGGCAAGGTGATCCGCGAGATCGTCGAGACCTCGGGCGCCAAGGTCGACATCAACGATGACGGCGTGATCAAGATCGCCTCGTCCGATGCCGAAGCCATCAAGAAGGCGCACGACATGATCTACTCGATCGTGGCCGAGCCCGAGGAAGGCAAGGTCTACAAGGGCAAGGTCGTGAAGATCGTCGATTTCGGCGCCTTCGTGAACTTCTTCGGCAAGCGCGACGGCCTGGTGCATGTCAGCCAGATCGAGAACCGCCGCCTGAACCACCCCTCTGACGTCCTGAAGGAAGGCCAGGAAGTGTGGGTCAAGCTGCTGGGCTTCGACGATCGCGGCAAGGTGCGCCTGTCGATGAAGGTCGTCGACCAGGAGACCGGCGAAGAGATCAAGAAGGAAGAGGACTGATCCTCGACCGTCTCGTGACTTCGGAAACCCCGGCGGAAACGCCGGGGTTTTTTGTTGTCCGGGCCTGTCCCGGCATTGCGGCCCGTTCGCGATCCCGCTAATTGTGATGTTATCACATCACATGAGGTCCTTATGCACAGCGCCGATCCCCGCCTGCCCGTCACCGTCCTGTCCGGTTTCCTGGGGGCGGGCAAAACCACCCTGCTCAACCACGTCCTGAACAACCGCGACGGCCGCCGCGTGGCGGTCATCGTCAACGACATGTCCGAGGTGAATATCGACAGCGATCTCGTCCAGGCCGGGGCCGAGCTGTCGCGCCAGGACGAGAAGCTGGTCGAAATGACCAATGGCTGCATCTGCTGCACCCTGCGCGATGACCTGCTGCAGGAGGTGCGCCGCCTGGCCAGGGAGGGACGGTTCGACTACCTGCTGATCGAATCCACCGGCATCGCCGAGCCGCTGCCCGTCGCGGCCACCTTCGCCTTCCGCGACGAGGACGGCGACAGCCTGTCCGACATCGCGCGGCTGGACACGATGGTGACGGTGGTCGATGCCGCCAACCTGCTCAACGACTTCTCCAGCCACGATTTCCTGGCCGACCGCGGCGAGACCCTGGGCGCCGAGGACGACCGCACGCTGGTCAACCTGCTGACCGACCAGATTGAATTCGCCGACGTGATCCTGCTGAACAAGGTCGGTCTCGCGGGGCCCGAACGGCTGGACGCCGCACGCAAGATCGTCAAGGCGCTGAACCCCGATGCCAGGCTGATCGAGACCGATCATGGCCGAGTGGAGGCGGACGAGATATTCGACACCGGGCGCTTCGATTTCGACAAGGCGCATGAGCATCCGCTCTGGGCGAAAGAGCTTTACGGCTTTGCCGACCACGTGCCCGAGACCGAGGAATACGGCGTGTCCTCCTTCGTCTACCGCGCCCGCCGGCCCTTCCACCCGGGTCGGCTGCACGCAGTTCTGAACGGCCCGCTGCCCGGCGTGATCCGGGCCAAGGGGCATTTCTGGCTGGCCACACGCCCAAACTGGGTGGCCGAATTCTCGCTGGCCGGGGCGCTCAGCAGCGTGGCGCCGCTGGGCGGATGGTGGGCCTCGGTCCCGCGCGAGCGCTGGCCCGACCACCCGCAGGCGCTGGCCCAGGTCCGCGCGCTCTGGCAGGAGCCCTGGGGCGACCGCCGGCAGGAACTGGTCTTCATCGGCGCAGGAATGGACCGGGCGGCGATCACCGCGGCGCTGGACGCCTGCCTGATGCCCGCTGAGGCCTTCGCGCCCGAGGAATGGGCCGACCTGCCCGATCCCTTCCCCCGCTGGACGCGGCGGGCGGCATGAGAAAGGGGCGCGGAAACCTCGCCACCGGGCTGAAGACCCGTCGGCGGGGCCAGCCGGCAATGCAACGCTTCGACCGGCTGCCGGCCGAGCTGCGCCGCTGGCTGGCCGAGGCCGCCCTGCCCTGGAGCCCGCGATCCGCGCTCAGGCTCTGGCAGGCGGCCTTGTCCGAAAGCGGCGGGTGCCGCACGGCCGCGCGCGACCGGCTGGAGACCGTTGAAAGACGCCTGCTCGACCGCGACGCGCGGCGGGTCTGGGGGCCCGGCTATCCGGTTGGCCAGCCGTGATATGGAACGGCCCCCCGCCCGGGGCCGTTTCAAATCCTTTTTTGCCCCCCCGCCGATCCGGCCTACCCTTTTGCTTGCGACCAGCAGCCAACCAGGGAGAGCCACCATGCAACGCAAGAAGGCCAGCGATTTCGATCCCCGTCTCCTGGAACTCTACGACGGCTACGTCCACGGCAAGATGAGCAAGCGCGAGTTCCTGTCCCAAGCCTCGCGCTTTGCCGCCGCCGGGGTCACCGCGGCCGCGCTGTTGGAAAGCCTGCAGCCGAACTACGCCCTCGCCCAGCAGGTGGCGCCCGACGACCCGGCGATCGCGACCATGACCGCCGAATACGACAGCCCCGACGGCCACGGCCGGATCAGGGGGATGATGGCCCAGCCCTCCGGCGCCGAGGGCAAGTTGCCCGCCGTGCTGGTGGTGCACGAGAACCGCGGCCTGAACCCTTATATCAAGGACGTGGTGCGCCGCCTGGCCAAGGCCGGTTACCTGGCCTTCGGCCCTGACGGGCTGACGCCGCTGGGCGGCTACCCGGGCAATGACGATGACGGGCGGGCGATGCAGAAAGAGCTCGACCCCGCAAAGCTGATGGAGGATTTCTTCGCCGGTTTCGAATACCTGGTGGCGCATGAGGGCTCCACCGGCAAGGTCGGCGCGGTCGGCTTCTGCTACGGCGGGGGCGTGTGCAACGCGCTGGCGGTGGCCTATCCGAACCTGGCCGCCTCGGTCCCCTTCTACGGCCGCCAGCCCGCCGCCGAGGACGTACCGGCCATCCAGGCGCCCTTGCTGCTGCATTACGCCGAGTTGGACGAGCGGATCAACGCCGGCTGGCCCGCCTACGAGGCCGCGCTTAAAGCCAACGGCAAGACCTACGAGGCCCATATCTACCCCGGCGTGAACCACGGTTTCCACAACGACACCACGCCCCGCTACGACGAAGAGGCCGCCACCCTCGCCTGGGAGCGCACCCTCGCGCATTTCGAAAAATACCTGTCGTGACAAAGAAAAAGGCCCCGGGAAACCCGGGGCCTTTCCGTCAGCGGAAATGTTTGTCTCAAGACGGCTGCTTGGTGGTGCGCAGGTAGGGGAACACCACGTTCACGTCGCCGAATTTCTCTTTGGCCTCGTCGGTCGACAACGACAGGGCCACGATCACGTCATCGCCAGGCTTCCAGTTGGCCGGGGTCGCGATCGGGGTGTCCTCGGCGGCCTGAATGGCATCCAGCGCGCGCAGGATCTCGTCGAAGTTGCGGCCCACCGACATCGGGTAGATCAGCATCAGCTCGATCTTCTTCTGTGGGTTGATGATGAAGGTGGTGCGCACGGTCGCGGTGTCGGCCGGGGTGCGGCCATCGGGCAGCACGGCCTCAGCCGGCAGCATGTCGTAAAGCTTGGCGACCTCGAGGTTCTCGTCGGCGATGATCGGGAAGTTCATCGGGTTGCCGCCGAACTTCTCGACATCGGCCTTCCACTTCAGGTGGTCGTCGACGCCATCCACCGAGATGCCGATCACCTTGGTGTTGCGCTTGGCGAACTCATCGGCCAGCGACGCGGCGGCGGCAAACTCGGTGGTGCAGACCGGCGTGAAATCCTTGGGATGCGAGAACAGGATGGCATAGCTGTCGCCGATCCACTCGTGGAAATCGATCTTGCCTTCGGTGGTGTCAGCGGTGAAGTTCGGCGCGATGTCGTTGATGCGCAGGGCCATGAACGCGTGTCCTTTCGTGGTTATCCAAAGCGTCTTCGCCTCACTAGATAAATTCAAATCGGCATTCCACCAACCCCCCCGTTGCCCCTTTGGGCCCACAATGACAGAGTGTCGCAAAATCAGGAGGTTCGGCATGATCGAGAAACGCCAATTCTACATCAACGGGGCTTGGGTTGACCCGGCATCATCGAATGATTTCAACGTCGTAAACCCCGCCACCGAAGAGCCCTGCGCGGTGATTTCGCTGGGTGGCCAGGCCGATACCGACGCCGCCGTGGCGGCCGCCCGCGCGGCCTTCGGGGGTTTCGCCTATACCGAAAAGGCCGAGCGCCTGGCGCTGATCGAAAGGATTCTCGAAATCTACAACCGCCGCGCGGACGAAATGGCCGAGGCCATCAGCCTGGAGATGGGCGCGCCCATCGACCTGGCGCGCAACTCGCAGGTGGGCGCGGGCAGCTGGCACATCCAGAACTTCATCACCGCGCTCAAGGGGTTCGAGTTCGAACGCCCCCTCGGCGGTCACGCCCCCAACGACCGGATCATCTATGAGCCGGTGGGCGTGGTTGGCATGATCACGCCGTGGAACTGGCCGATGAACCAGGTCACCCTGAAGGTGATCCCGGCGCTGGCCACGGGCTGCACCATGGTGCTGAAGCCGTCCGAGATCGCGCCGCTGTCCTCGCTGCTCTTCGCCGAGATCCTGGACGAGGCCGGCGTGCCCGCGGGCGTGTTCAACTTGGTCAACGGCGACGGCCCGGGGGTCGGCACGCAACTGACCGGCCACCCGGACGTGGACATGATCAGTTTCACCGGCTCCACCCGCGCCGGCATCGCGATTTCGAAAAACGCCGCCGACACGCTGAAGCCGGTGCACCTGGAACTGGGCGGCAAGGGCGCCAACATCATCTTCGCCGATGCCGACGAGAAGGCGGTGAAGCGCGGTGCGCTGCATTGCTTCCAGAACTCCGGCCAGTCCTGCAACGCGCCGACCCGGATGCTGGTTCAGCGCGAGATCTACGACCAGGCGGTGGAAACCGCCCGCGCCACCGCCGAGGCGCAGGCCGTTGGCCTGCCCAGCGAGCCCGGCCGCCATATCGGCCCCGTCGTCTCGGAGGTCCAGTTCACGAAGATCCAGGGCCTGATCCAGAAGGGCATCGACGAGGGCGCGCGGCTGGTCGCCGGCGGCCTCGGCCGGCCCGAGGGCTTCAACCGCGGCTATTTCGTGCGGCCCACGGTGTTTGCCGATGTGAACAACGACATGACCATCGCCCGCGAAGAGATCTTCGGGCCCGTGCTGTCGATCATCCCCTTCGAGGACGAGGCCGATGCGCTGCGCATCGCCAACGACACCGAGTATGGCCTGACCAACTACGTCCAGAGCCAGGACGGCGCCAAGCGCAACCGCATGGCGCGGCGCCTGCGCTCGGGCATGGTGGAGATGAACGGCAAGGGCCGCGCGGCGGGCAGCCCCTTCGGCGGCATGAAGAAATCCGGCAACGGGCGCGAAGGCGGCGTCTGGGGGCTGGAGGATTTCTGCGAGGTCAAGGCCGTCAGCGGCTGGGACCCCGAGTAGGACCGGAACGGCCGCCTTCGGGCGGCCGTATTCTCAGAACGGGCATTTCGCGGAGAAATTCATCCCCACCCCGCCATCGGGGTGGCGCAGCCGCAGGCCCTCGGCATGCAGCATCAGGCGGGGCGCATCGCGGGCCTCGCCTGTCGCATAGAACGGGTCGCCCAGGATCGGGTGTCCGATCTCGCGCATGTGCACCCTCAGCTGGTGGCTGCGCCCGGTCTTGGGGTAGAGGCGGACGCGGGTGGCGTTCTCTTCGAATTTGACCACGCGCCAATCGGTGAGCGCGGGCTTTCCCTGATCGAAATCGACCTTCTGCCGCGGTCGGTTGGGCCAGTCCACGATCAGCGGCAGATCGACGGTGCCGGTCTTTTCCGCCACCCGGCCCCAGACGCGGGCGACATAGGTCTTCTTCACCTGCCGCTTCTCGAATTGCAGGCCGAGATGGCGCTGCGCATGGGGGGTGAGGGCGAAGACCATGATGCCCGAGGTGTCCCGGTCCAGCCGGTGTACCAAGAGCGCCTCGGGAAAAGCCGCCTGCACGCGCGACAGCAGGCAATCGGCCAGGTGTTCGCCACGCCCCGGCACGGACAAGAGCCCCGAGGGCTTGTCCACGATCAGGATCTCGTGGTCCTGGTGCAGGACCGCCAGCGGCGTGTCGGGCGGGGTATAGGTGTCATCCATCCGGGGGCGCCTAGCGGCTTTGGCCGCGGACGGCAAGGGTTCAGCCGGGCAAGGCCCCGAAGACCTGGCCCAGAATCGCCGACAGGCCCTCGGCATCGGCCTCGGTGAAGGCGTCGGGCCGGTCGCTGTCGATATCCAGCACGCCGATGAGATCCCCCGCCCCGTTCCGGACCGGCAGCACGATCTCGGAGCGGGTGGAGGAGGCACAGGCGATGTGGCCGGGGAAGGCGTCGACATCCGGCACCAGCTGCACCTCGCCGGTGCGGGCGGCCGCGCCGCAGACCCCGCGGGAGAAGGGGATCACCAGGCAGCCATGCCCGCCCTGGTAGGGGCCGATCTTGAGCGTCTCGTTGCCCACGTTGCGGTAGAAGCCCGTCCAGTCAAAGCGGTCATCGGCGTGATGGATCTCGCAGGCGAGCGTCGCCATGAGGGCGACCTCGTCGGTTTCGCCGGTCGTGAGCGCGGCGATGGTCTTGGAGAGCTGGTCGTAGTCGGCCCGCATGCGGTGCCCCCTTGGAAAGGGAAGACCGGGGGCTGTCTGCCCCCGGACCCCCGAGGATATTTGTGAACAGAAGAAGTCTAGGCGCGTTCGATGGCGATGGCGGTGCCTTCGCCGCCGCCGATGCAGATCGCGGCGACGCCGCGCTTCAGCCCGCGTTTTTCCAGCGCGTTGAGCAGGGTCACGATGATGCGCGCGCCAGAGGCGCCGATCGGGTGGCCCAGCGCGCAGGCGCCGCCATTGACGTTCATCTTGTCGCGCGGGATGCCCATCTCGTGCATGAAGGCCATGGGAACCACGGCGAAGGCCTCGTTCACCTCCCACAGGTCGACGTCGTCTTTCGACCAGCCGATCCGGTCGAGCAGTTTCCGGGCGGCCGGGACCGGCGCGGTGGTGAACCAGCCCGGCGCCTGCGCGTGCGAGGCATGGCCCAGGATACCGGCGCGGATGGGCAGGTTGCGGGCCTTCGCCTCCGCCTCGGTGGCCAGCACCAGCGCGGCGGCGCCGTCGGAGATGGAGGAGGAATTGGCGGGCGTCACCGTGCCGTCCTTGCGGAAGGCCGGCTTGAGATGCGGGATCTTCTCGGGGCGTGCCTTGCCGGGCTGTTCGTCCTCGGCGATGGTGATCTCGCCCTTGCGGGTGGCGATCGTGACGGGCGTGATCTCACCATCGAAAGCGCCGGATTTCTGCGCCTCGAGCGCGTTGGAGAGCGAGGCCAGCGCGTAGTCGTCCTGCGCCTCGCGCGTGAACTGGAATGTCTCGGCGCAATCCTCGGCGAAGGTGCCCATCAGGCGACCCTTGTCATAGGCATCCTCGAGCCCGTCGAGAAACATGTGGTCGATGACCTGGCCGTGCCCGAGCCTCGCGCCGCTGCGCATCTTGGGCAGCAGGTAGGGGGCGTTGGTCATGCTTTCCATGCCGCCCGCGCAGAGCAAGGCGGATTGCCCCAGCGCCAGCTGGTCATGGGCCAGCATGACCGTCTTCATGCCGGAGCCGCACATCTTGTTGACGGTGGTGGCCGGCACTTCCTCGCCCAGGCCGGCCTTGAAGCCCGCCTGGCGCGCGGGCGCCTGGCCGATGCCGGCGGGCAGGACGCAGCCCATCAGCACTTCCTCGACCGTGTCGACGCCGGCGCCTTCCAGCGCGGCCTTGATCGCCGCGCCCCCGAGCGTGGGCGCGTCTACCCCGGCGAAATCGCCCTGGAACCCGGCCATCGGTGTGCGGGCCGCGCCACAGATCAACACCTTTTCCATGTCATCCTCCTTCAAATCCCTGACCGGCAGATAGCGGATGGCGGGGAACCGCGTCCAGCCTTCTGCCCCGGTTCGCAATGCAAAGTGATGCCCGGCTGCCGAAGCGGCCCTTTGCCGGGGCGGCGGCAATGCCACAAAGGCGCCGCAATGACTCCACAACTCGGCCGGAATGGATAGGCAAAAAAAACGCGTAGCTGCATATGGCTTCCCTCGGCGCTGCGTCAACAGCCCCCACCCAGTGCGTGGCGTCGAGGTTCTCTTCTCCTCGCAACACACAGCACATTGGCATTCCCCTACGGACTGCCTATTGTTGCGCCTCCATAAAAAGCGAGGGGATGATGCGCGATTTTCACCTGCCCGGCCGGTCGCCGGTTTTTGCACAGAATGGCATGTGCGCCACGTCGCACCCGCTGGCCTCGAAAGTTGCCGTGGAGATGCTGGAACAGGGTGGCAACGCCGTGGACGCCGCCATTGCCGGCGCGGTGGTGCTGGGGATCTGCGAGCCGCAGATGACCGGGATCGGCGGCGACTGTTTCGTGCTGGTCAAGCCTGCCGGGCAAGAGGACATCATCGCGCTGAACGGCTCGGGCCGGGCACCGGCCGGGCTGACGGCCGAGGCGCTGCGCGCCGAGGGGCACAAGACCATGCCACTGGGCCACGCCCACGCAGTGACGGTGCCCGGCGCGATCGACGCCTTCTGCCGGCTGTCGGCGGATTACGGCAAGGCCGGGCTGGCCGCGAGCCTCGCACCGACGATCCGCTATGCGGAGGAAGGCGTGCCGGTGGCGCCGCGCACCGTCTTTGACTGGGGCGAGGCCGAGCAGCGCCTGCAGGGCGCGGCGCGCAACTATTACCTGCTGGACGGCAAGGTACCGGTGCCGGGGCAGGTGTTCCGCGCGCCGGGACAGGCCGAGGTGCTGCGCCGAATCGCCGAGCAGCGCCGCGCCGGCTTCTACGAGGGCGAGGTGGCCGAGGACATGGTCAACTCGCTGCGGGCACTGGGCGGCACCCACACGCTGGAGGATTTCGCCGCCACCGAGTGCACCTACACCACGCCGATCAGCACCGATTACAGGGGGATCGACCTGGTGGAGCATCCGCCCAACGGCCACGGCGCCACGGCGATCCTGATGGCCAATATCCTGAGCCATTTCGACCTGACCGCGATGGAGCCCTTCGGCACCCAGCGCGCCCATATCGAGGCCGAGGCCGCGAAGCTGGCCTATGACACGCGCAACCGCATCATCGCCGATGCCGATTACACGACCCGGCTCGACCACATGCTGTCGCCGGAGACGGCGGCGAAGCTGGCCGCGCTGATCGACCCGGCGCGCGCCATGGCCGACCCGCACAAGCTTTCCGAGGCGGTGCACAAGGACACGATCTACATCACCGTGGTCGACCGCGACCGCATGGCGGTGTCGCTGATCTATTCGGTCTTTCACAGCTTCGGCTCGGGGCTGGCGTCCGACAAGTTCGGAATCAACTTCCAGAACCGCGGCGCGGGCTTCACCCTGGAGGAAGGCCACCCGAACGAGGCCGCGGGCGGCAAGCGCCCGATGCACACCATCATCCCCGGCATGCTGAAGAAACACGGCAAGGTCATCATGCCCTTTGGCGTGATGGGCGGCGCCTATCAGCCCAACGGGCATGCGCGCTTCCTGACCAACGTGGTGGATTTCGGGATGCACCCGCAGGCCGCCATCGACGCGCCGCGCTCCTTCTCCGACGCGGGCGACATGAAAGTCGAGCGGGGCTATTCCGACAAGGTCCGCGCCGAGCTGGCCGAGATGGGCCACAAGGTGTCGATCCCGGCCACGCCGATCGGCGGCGCGCAGGCCATCCTGATCGACGACGAGAACGGCGTCCTGCAGGGCGGGTCGGATCCGCGCAAGGACGGCTGCGCGCTGGGCTACTGAGCCCGGCGCCAGCCGCCGCTACCGTGGCCTAGTTCAGCTGGACTTGCAGCGGGTAGTGGCCATCTTCGAACTCGCCGAACAGGTCTTCGAGATCGGGATGGTCCACCGGCTCGCCGGTGTCGTCGGGCAGCAGGTTCTGCTCGGACACGTAGGCGACGTAGTAGCTGTGATCGTTCTCGGCCAGCAGGTGGTAGAACGGCTGGTCCTTGGACGGGCGGCTGTCCTCGGGGATGGCGTGATACCATTCCTCGGTGTTCGAGAACATCGCGTCCACGTCGAAGACCACCCCCCGGAAGGGATGCTTCCGATGGCGGACGACCTGCCCGAGATGATATTTCGCGTGCGACTTCAGCATTTGATTGCGCCCCTCACGCGCCTTTACTACTCCTTCGCGCGGGGTGATGTCCATCCGGACACCCGATAATTAGGGGAAACAATCTGTGAACCTTGTCCTGACAGTGCTTGAAATCGTGGCGCCTGTGTTCCTGCTGGCCGCGATTGGCTTCGGCTGGGTGAAGATGGGATTCGAATACCGCGTGGAATTCGTTACCCGGCTAGCCATGACCCTGTCGGTCCCCTGCCTGATCTTCACCGCGCTGATGCAGACCGAGATCGACCCGCAGGCGCTGACCACCCTGTCGCTGGCCGCGGTGGCCGCCTATGCGGCGGTGACGGTGCTGTGCTTTGCCGTGGTCGCCCTGACGCGGCTGGACATCCGCACCTACCTGGCCCCGATCATCTTCGGCAATACCGGCAACATGGGCCTGCCGCTGGCGCTGTTCGCCTTCGGCGAAGCCGGGCTCGGCTATGCCGTGGTCGTTTTCGCCGTGATGGCGATCTATTCCTTCACCTTCGGGGTCTGGCTGGTCTCGGGCGGCGGCTCGGTCCTCAAGGCGGTCAAGGAGCCGCTGGTGGGCGCGACGCTGTTGGGCGGGCTGTTCCTGTGGCAGGGCTGGGAGACGCCGCCCTTCCTGACCAACACGCTGAAGCTGATCGGGCAGATGGCGATTCCGATCATGCTGATCACGCTGGGCGTGGCCGTGGCGCGGCTGCATCCCGGGCGGTTGGGCCGGGCGGTGTGGCTGTCGGTAGTCAAGGTGGTGCTATGCATCGCCGCGGGCGTGGCCGTGGGCCGGCTGTTCCAACTCGACCCGGTGCCCTTCGCGGTGCTTGTGCTGCAGGTCTCCACCCCGGTGGCCGTCACCTCCTACCTGCTGGCCGAGAAATACGGCGCCGAGTCGGAGGCGGTGGCCGGCCTCGTGGTGGTTTCCACCCTGCTCTCGGTCGGAACGATCCCCCTTACTCTCGCTTTTCTTATCTGAGTGCGGCGCAGAGCGCCTTTCGCCGCCGCCGGCGATTCGCTATGATCGTGCAAAAGACAAGAATACGAGGGGCAGATGAGCAGAGTTCTTCTCGTGATCATGGTGCTTGTGCTGGCAAGCTGCGGCGGTGGTGACCGGAAACCGCCGCGCAATCTGGACAATGCGTGCAGCATTCTCGACCAGCGCCCGAAATACCGGCGCGCCATGCACAAGACCGAGCGCCGCTGGGGCGTGCCGATGCATGTGCAGATGGCCGTCATCCACCAGGAGAGCAAGTTCGACGGCGATGCCCGCACGCCGTTGCGCTTCGCGCTGGGGGTGATTCCGATGGGGCGGCAATCCTCGGCCTACGGCTATAGCCAGGCGCTGGACGGCACCTGGGACGAATACCGCCGGTCGACCGGCAAGCGCCGGGCCAAGCGCGACAGGATTCGCGACGCCACCGATTTCATCGGCTGGTACATGAACAAGACGCGCGAGAAGAACGGCGTCTCTCTGCATGATGCGCGCAACCAGTATCTCGCCTATCACGAGGGGCACACGGGCTTCGCGCGGGGCAGCTATCGCCGCAAGTCGTGGCTGATCCGGGTGGCCGACCGCGTCGGCGACCGCGCCGAGATGTACCGCCAGCAGCTCGGGCGCTGCCGCTAGTAATCCACCAGGCCCCGGTCCTGCACCTCGCGCACAATGTTGAACAGGCGCGAGGACAGCTCCGCCCCGAAGGCCATGTCGCCAAGGACCACGGTGGTCTGCGACCCGTCCTCGGCGGTGATGATCCATTGCCGGAGCTGCACCGGGTCGTCGGTGAAGACCAGCGAGATCGTGCCGTATTCCGGATGCTCGGGGTCCTGGGCCACGACGGTGGTGGCCGGCCCCTCGCTGGAATGGCCCACCACCATCTGGGCGCGGGCCAGGTCGACCTCGCGCTCCAGGATCAGGTTCAGCGGCGTGCGCTTGAGCGGGTATTGCTCGGGCGGTTGGTTCGACTTGGCGTCGAAGATCGCCACCTGTCCGCCGCCGGCCATCACCAGGCTGTCGTCGGGCTCGGCATATTCAAAGCGCACCCGCCCGGGGCGCTTGATGTAAATCGTGCCGGTCGAGATCGAGCCGTCGGCGTTGATCTGTGTGAATTCCCCCTGCGCGGTGGTGAACCCGTTGAGATAGGCCGAGATCTCGTCGAGCGGAATCTTCTCGGCCCAACCGGGCAGGACGGTGGCGGCCCAGAGCGCGGGCGCAAGGATCAGGTGCAGTGCTTTCATGCCCTCAATCTAATCCCTCGCGCCCGCGGTTTCACCGGGCAAACGCTCACGAAACGGTGCGCCGGCCTAATGTTGCTCAGGCACCAGGATCTCGCGCTTGCCGACATGGTTGGAGGCCGAGACCACGCCCTCTTCCTCCATCTGCTCGACCAGCCGCGCGGCCTTGTTGTAGCCGATGGCCAGCTTGCGCTGGATGTAGGAGGTGGAGCATTTGCGGTCCTTCAGAACGATCGCCACGGCCTGGTCGTAAAGCGCATCCTCGGAATTGGTGTTGCCGCCCAGGCCCAGCACCAGGTCGATATCGCTTTCCTTCTCCTCGTCGGGGCCGTCCACGACCCCGCCGACGTAATCGGGCGGGCCGTAGGCCTTGAGGTAGTTGACGATCTCCTCGACTTCCTCGTCGGAGACGAAGGGGCCGTGCACGCGGGTGATCCGGGCCCCGCCCGCCATGTACAGCATGTCGCCCATGCCCAGCAGTTGCTCTGCCCCCTGCTCGCCCAGGATAGTGCGGCTGTCGACCTTCGAGGTCACCTGGAAGCTGATCCGGGTGGGGAAGTTCGCCTTGATGGTGCCGGTGATCACGTCGACCGAGGGGCGCTGCGTGGCCATGATAAGGTGGATGCCGCTCGCCCGCGCCATCTGCGCCAGGCGCTGGATGCAGGCCTCGATCTCCTTGCCCGCGACCATCATGAGGTCGGCCATCTCGTCGACGATCACCACGATATACGGCAGCGCCTTGGGCTGGAACTCCTCGGTCTCGAAGATCGGGTCGCCGGTTTCCTCGTCAAAGCCCGTCTGGACCGTGCGCGAGAACATCTCGCCCTTGGCGAGCGCGTCGCGTACGCGGCCGTTGTAACCCTCGATGTTGCGCACGCCCATCTTGGACATCTTGCGATAGCGCTCCTCCATCTCGCCCACGACCCATTTCAGGGCCACCACGGCCTTCTTGGGGTCGGTGACGACGGGGCTCAGCAGGTGCGGGATGCCGTCATAGACGCTGAGTTCCAGCATCTTGGGGTCGATCATGATCAACCGGCATTCCTCGGGCGTCAGCTTGTAGAGCAGCGACAGGATCATGGTGTTGATCGCAACCGACTTGCCCGAGCCCGTGGTGCCCGCAATCAGCAGGTGGGGCATCTTGGCCAGGTTGGCCACAACCGGGCCGCCGCCGATATCCTTGCCCAGCGCCAGCGGCAGGCGCATGTTGGTGTCGCCGAAGCTGCGGTCGGCCAGGATCTCGCGCAGGACCACCTTTTCGCGGTTGGCGTTGGGCAGCTCGATGCCGATCACGCTGCGCCCGGGCACGGTGGAAACGCGCGCCGACAGCGCCGACATGCTGCGCGCGATGTCGTCGGCCAGGCCGATCACGCGGCTGGCCTTGAGGCCCGGCGCCGGCTCCAGCTCGTACATGGTGACCACGGGGCCGGGACGGACCGAGACGATCTCGCCCTTCACGCCGTAATCGTCGAGCACGTTCTCCAGCATCCGCGCGTTCTCTTCCAGCGCCTCGTCCGAGAGGTGGTGGCGCTCGACGCTGACCGGGTTGGTCAGCAACGACAGGGGCGGGTGCTCATACTCGGCCGCCGCCTCGTCGAATTGCAGCGCCGGCTGCGCCTCGGCCTGGGCCTGGCGCGACGGCTGGACGGGTTTCTTGACCGGGTGCTGCACCACCTTGCGCGGCTCGGGCGCGGGCGGGGTGTAGGCCTGTGCCGGCACCGGCTGGGGATCGGCGGCAAAGGCATCGGTCGTCTCCGCGGCCGCGGGCATCCGCGCCTGCTCGGCGGTGACCGGCGGCTCGGCCGGGGCGGCCATGCGCGGCGCAGTATCGGCGACCAGGGGCTGCGGGCCGCGGTTGCGCGCGACCGGCGGCTCGGGTCGACGGACCTGCAGGCTCTGCTGCTGGCGGGCGCGCGACTTGATGACATCGGCGATCTTTGCCTTGATGCGGTCTTCCGAAACCGACGGGACCGGCTCCTCGGACGGGAATTCGGGTTCCACCAGTTCCGGCTCCGGGTCCGACGCACGCTTGATCAGGCTGGGCACGCGGGACAGCAGGCCGGCCTTGGCGCGCGGCTCGGGCGCGGCCAGCGGGGCGGGGGCGTATTCCTCTTCGTCAAACGGCTCGTCATCCTCGATCACCGCGTCGCGGCGGGCCTGGCGGCGGGCCTGCCAGGCCTGCGCGCCCTCCACGGCGCCCGTGGCGCCCCGGCCCAGAAGGGTCATCAAGCTGCCATAGGCCATGATCATGCCCACCAGCAGGAAGCGCCCGGTGAGCCGCAGCTCGCGCCCGTCGAAGCCCAGCACGAACAGCGCCATCGCCACCAGCGCCACACCGGCGAGAAACGCCATCAGCTTCAGCCCCAGCGCCGCGCCCATGGGGAGGATGTTCAAGATCGCCGCCAGCACCGTGTCGCCGAACAGGCCGCCCAGGCCGAAACTGTGGGTCCAGGCCTCGGACGGCACCAGCGTCGAGGCATAGACCGAGCCCAGCGCGATACCGATGGGGGCGAAGATCAGCCGGCCGACCGCCCGCTCCTCGCCCCGGTGCAGCACAAAGCGCAGGCCCCAGCCCGCCAGGCAGACGGCCAGCCCCCAGCTGCCCAGCCCGGCGATGATGTAGAGCGGCGACGCGATCATCGCGCCGGTGCGGCCCAGCATATTCGCCGCCGGCTCATCGGTGGCCGACAGCCAGCTCGGGTCCTCGGGCACGTAGGAACCCAGCATCATCGCCACCAGAACCCCCAGCGCAATCAGGCCGAGGCCCAGCAATTCCTTGCCGCGCCGCTCGATCACGGCCTGCATGTTGGAATCGAAAAGAGGGTCGCGCTGTTTCATCTGATACGATGCCATCTGCTCCTGTCCCTTATCCGTAGAGGCAGTCGCGGAGCGTGGTCAGCCCGCGCTGCATTTCTTGTTTTGGGGCCACCATGGCGACCCGGATAAATCCCTTGCCCGGATTGCGGCCGTCCACCTCGCGCGCCAGATAGGCGCCGGGCAGCACGCGCACGCCGGTTTCCTGCCACAGCTTCAGCGCCGCGGCCTCGCCATCCTCGACCGGCAGCCACAAGAAGAACCCCGCCTGCGGCGGCATGTATCCCGGCAGCCCGGCGAAGACCTCGTCCGCGATCTCGAATTTCTCACGGTAGAGCGCGCGGTTTTCCTCGACATGCGCCTCGTCGGCCCAGACCTTTTCGGCCACACGCTGCAAGGGCAGCGGCAGGGGCGCGCCGGCATAGGCGCGCAGCTGCTTGACCCGCGCGATGCTTTCGGACCCGCCCGCCACGAAACCCGAGCGCAGCCCGGGCAGGTTCGAGCGTTTCGACAGCGAATGGAAGATCACCACCCGCTCGGGATCGGCGCCCATCGCCTCGGCCACCTGCAGCGCGCCCACCGGCGCGGCGTCGCGGTAGATCTCGGAATAGCACTCATCCGCGAAGACCTGGAAATCGTGCTTCTCGGCCAGCGCGACCAGGTCGCGCCAATACGCCTCGTCCGCCACCGCGCCCTGCGGATTGGAGGGCGAGCAGATATAGGCGATCGCCACCCGATTCAGCAGATCCGCATTCAGCGCCCCGTAATCCGGCAGAAACCCGGTCTCAGGCCCGGCCGGAACATAGACCGGCTCCGCCCCCACGGCGAGCGCGGCCACGGCGTAGACCTGGTAGAACGGGTTCGGCATCAGGATCACGGGGCGCTGGCTGCGGACCTCTTCGGGGCAGAGCGCGAGGGCAGCGTTAAACAACCCCTCGCGCGTGCCGTTCAGCACGGTAATCTGCGTCTCGGCATCGGCCGTGACGCCATAGCGGCGCGCGATCCAGTCGGCAATCGCGGCGCGCAGCTCGGGCGTGCCCTCGTTGGGTGGGTATTTCCCGAATCCCTCGGCATTTTCCGCGATGATCTGCGCCACCCAGGGCGGGAAGGCGTGCTTGGGCTCGCCGATGGTCATATGCATGACCGCGCCGCCCGGCGCGTGCGCGTCGAGAAGGCTCCGCAGCCGCGGAAACGCGTATTCTGGCAGGTTCGAAAACCGCTCGGGGAACGTCATGGGACCGTTCTATGTCTGCCTCAGGGGTCGGGGTCGTTGCGCCCCGTTTGCGCCCACCTTAGCCGGTGTTTCCGGGCCGGTCCAGAAAAAGGCCGCGAATCCCGGCCCTTGGCGGCCCGGAATGTGGCATTTAGGCCAGCGCCGCCTCGGCCGCCGCGCCCAGCCGCAAAAGGCGTTCCTCGCTCATCGGCGGGGTCAGGAACATGATGCCGCAGGAGGGCACGCCGGTGGGCAGGCTCAGCCCCGCCAGCCCCATCAGGTTGCCGATGCGGGTGTTGCGCAGGGTCAGCAGGTTCTCGGTGACGTAATAATCGTGATCGCTCATCAGCCGGTCCACCTCCGGCGGCAGGTTGGGCGCGGTGGGCACTATCACGGCGTCATACGGGGCTGTCTTGTCCAGATAGGTGGCGCGCAGCGCGTCCAACCGCTGCCAGGCCGCCACGTAATCGGCCCCCGAGAACGAGCCGCCGGCCCGGAAACGTTCCAGGATCTGCGGGAACATCTTTTCGGGGGCGGCCTCGATCACGTCCTTCCAGGTGCCGTAGGCCTCGGTGGTGAACAGGACCGGGGCCATGGTCATGGCCTCGTCCACCTCGGGCATGTCGGCATGGTCCACCGCCGCGCCGGCAGCCTGCAGGCGCTCTACGGCGCTTTCGAATGCCGCGCGGGGGGCATCGCGCACGCCGTCATGGGCATAGTCCCGCAGCACCAGCAGGCGGGCGCCCGTGAGGCGCGCCCCGCGCAGGTCCGCCGGCTTGCCGCCCTCCAGCGCGGCCAGCATCAGCGCCGCGTCCTCGACCGAGCGGCAGAGCGGCCCCACGGTGTCGAACTTCGCCGCCAGCGGCACCACGCCGTCGCAGGACACCCGCTCCGGCGTGGTCTTCAGCCCCACCAGGTCGTTCCAGGCCGCGGGGATGCGTACCGAGCCGCCGGTGTCCGAGCCGATCCCGCAGGCCGCCAGCCCGAAGGCCACCGAGGTCGCCGCGCCCGAGGACGATCCGCCGGGCACCGCGCCCGCATCGTTCACGCAGGGCGGCGTCTCGGTCACCGGGTTCAGGCCGAGGCCCGAGAAGGCAAGCTCCGACATGTGGGTCTTGCCGAGGCAGACCAGCCCTGCCGCGGTGGCGTTGCGCAGCACCTCGGCATCGCGGTCGGGCACACGGCCCTCCAGCAGGGCCGAGCCCGCCTCGGTCGCCACGCCGGCGGTGTCAAAGAGGTCCTTCCACGAGATCGGCACACCGTCGAGCGGCCCCAGCCGGTGCCCCGACTTGGCGCGTTTGGCGGCGGCGGCGGCTTCGGCCCGGGCACGGTCGGGCGTGGTGCGAGCATAGATGCGCCCGGCCTCGGCATGGGTGGCGATGGCCTCCAAATAGGTCTCGCACAGCGCCACGGGGTCGATCTCGCCCGCGCCGATCCCGCGCCCCAGCTCCGCCGCCGTCATGTTCAGCCAGTCCGTGCTCATCGCCGCCCTCCGTTCGTTGCGCGCCGACGGTAGCGGCAGCGCGGCACATGGACAATCCCGCCCGCGCGATCATATTGAGGGCCATGACACATGATTCCGACGTGCTGATTGTGGGCGGCGGGCTGAACGGGCCCGCGCTGGCCCTTGCCCTGGCCCAGAACGGGCTGAGCGTGACGGTGATCGACGCCCTGCCCCTGGAAACCCGCGACGACGCGGAATTCGACGGCCGCGCCTATGCGCTGGCGCTGGCCTCGCAGCGGCTGTTGCAGGCGTTGGGGCTGTGGCAGGGGCTGGCGGACAATGCGCAGCCGATCCTGGGCGTCAAGGCCAGCGACGGGCATGCCGGTGCCGGGCCCTCGCCCTTCGTGCTGGAATTCGACCATGCCGAGATCGAAGAAGGCCCGATGGGCTACATGCTCGAGGATCGCTACCTGCGCCACGCCATGCTTGAGGCCATGGCCGACGAACCGCGCATCACCCACCTGTCGGGCGAGACCGTGGTCGCGCAGGATGTCCAGCCCGGCGCGGTGACCGTGACGCTGGCCTCGAGCAAGACGCTGAGCGGCGCGCTGCTGGTGGGCGCGGACGGGCGCAAGAGCGGCGTGGCCGAGCGCGCGGGCATCAAGCGCACCGGCTGGGACTACGGCCAGACGGCGCTGGTTTGCGCCATCGGGCACGAAAAGCCGCATAACGGCATCGCGCACCAGTTCTTCATGCCGCCGGGGCCACTGGCCATCCTGCCGCTGCCTGGCAACCGCTGCTCGATCGTGTGGAGCGAGACGCATGAGAATGCCGCCGCCATTCAGGCGATGGACAACGCGGGGTATCTCGCCGCCCTGCGCCCGCGCTTCGGTGATTTCCTGGGCGATATCCATCTCGAGGGCACGCGTTTCAGCTATCCGCTGAACCTGACCCTGGCCAATGCCTTCGTCGCACCGCGGCTGGCGCTGGTCGGCGATGCGGCGCATGGCGTGCACCCCATCGCGGGCCAGGGGCTGAACCTGGGGCTGCGGGACGTGGGCGCGCTGGCCGAGGTGGTGGTCAAGGCGCATCGCCGGGGCGAGGATATCGGCGCCATCGACGTGCTGGAACGCTACCAGCGCTGGCGGCGCTGGGACACGGCCACGCTGGCCGCGGCGACCGATGCGTTCAACAAGCTTTTCTCGAACGACAACCCGTTGCTGCGCGCGGCGCGCGACCTCGGGATGGGGGTGGTCAACGCCATGCCCGGCCTGCGCCGCCGCTTCATCCGCGAGGCGGCGGGGCTGGGGGGCGATCTGCCGCGGCTGATGACCGGGCGCCCGCTCTGACGCTCAGTCGAGCTTGCGCGCCTCGTCGACCAGCATGATCGGGATGCCGTTACGGATGGGGAAGGCCAGATGCGCGGCCTGCGAGACCAGTTCCTGCCGTTCGGCGTCATAGCTCAGCACGCCCTGCGTGACCGGGCAGACCAGCGCCTCCAGCATCCGGCGGTCGAATGCGGTCTCGCGGCGGGCCTCGGGTGTGTCATCATTCATTGCATCGTCTCTTCGTTGCTGCCGCCGCGCAGGGCGAATTCCAACAGGGTGACCAGCGTCTCGCGCCGCGTCACCAGCGAGGGCGCCTCAAGCAGCGCCTGCCGCTCCTCGGGCTCGAACGGGCAGAGCATGGAGAGCGAGTTGATCAGCAGCTCGTCCTCGGCCTCTTTCAGGCTGTCCCAGTCGGTCGAAAGCTCCATCGCCTCGAAATAGCGCGACAGCAGCGGCATGAAGCGGACCCTGTCGAAGAAGGCGTCGTGCTCCGGCCCGCCGAGATCGCGCTCGAATCCGCTCCAGGAAACATCGACCTTGCGATAGGGGCTGAACCCGGTGGCCTCGCGCAGGATCCGGTAGCGCGAGACCCCCGTTAGGGTGATCATGTAGCGCCCGTCCTCGGTCTCGGAAAAGGCCGTGACCCGGCCCGCGCATCCGATGGCATGGAGCTTTTTCTCGGCGCCTGCCGGCCCCTCTACCGGCTGGATCATCCCGATCAGCCGGTGCGGCGTTTTCAGCGCGTCCTCCAACATCGCCAGGAAACGCGGCTCGAAGATATGGAGGGGCAGCCGCGCCCGAGGCAGCAAGAGCGCCCCGGGCAGCGGGAACACAGGTATCGTGTCGGGCAGGTCGGCGGCTGAGAACATGCGTTTCAACCTAGTCCGCCCGGCCGATCAGGCAAAGATCATCGACGACAGCTTGCGCCGGCCGGCCAGGACGACAGGGTCCTGCGGCTTGAGCGCGTCGAAGATGGTGAAGAGCTGCGCCTTGGCCGCGCCGTCGTTCCACTCGCGGTCGCGGCGGAACAGTTCCAGCAACTCGTTGACCGCCTCCTCGGTCTCGCCGTTAGCGTAGAGCGCCTGCGCCAGGTCGAACCGGGCCTGGTGGTTGTCGGGGTCGGCCTCGACCGCGGCGCGCAGTTCGGTCACGGGGCCGGCATCGGCGGCCTGCTTGGACAGTTCGAGTTGCGCCTTGGCGGCCTCGACCTCGGCGGCGTTGGCGATCGCCGCCGGCACCGCGGCCAGAAGTTGCTCGGCCTGCTCGGCCTGTCCGGCGGCCAGATGGGCGCGGATCAGCCCGCCATAGGCCGCGGCATTCTCGGGCTCTTCGCCCAGGATGGCGGCGAAGGTCTGGGCGGCATCGGCCGCCGCGCCCTCGGCCAGCATCTGCTCGGCCGCCTCTACCGCCTCGGCCAGCCCGCCGTCGCCGGCAGCCCCCGCCACGCGGTCGATGAAAGCCTTGATCTCGCTTTCCGGCAGCGCGCCCTGGAAGCCGTCCAGCGGCTTGCCCTCGTAGAAGGCATAGACCGTCGGGATCGACTGGATGCGCAGCTGCGCCGCAATGCCCTGGTTCTCGTCGACATTGACCTTGACCATGCGCACCTTGCCGCCCGCCTCGGTCACCGCCTTTTCCAGCGCCGGACCCAGCGCCTTGCACGGGCCGCACCACGGCGCCCAGAAATCGACGATCACCGGCACCTCTTTCGAGGTCTCGACGACATCCTGCATGAAGGTCGCTTCCGAGATATCCTTGATCAGATCGTCCGCGGCCGGTGCCGCGTCTTTTCCACCGAGTTCCAGCATGTCCGTTCCCTTTGTCAGGTCGTTTGCGTTCTATATGTGCGCAGCCAGCGCAAAACCCAAGGGCGAAGTCACAGATCGAATGTCGCGAAGACCGGCGCGTGGTCGCTGGGTTTCTCCCAGCCGCGCGCGTCCCGCAGGATGCGCGAGCCATGCGCCGCGGCCGCGATATCGGGCGAGGCCCAGATATGATCGAGCCGCCGGCCCTTGTCCGCCGCATCCCAATCGCGGGCGCGGTAGCTCCACCAGCTAAAAAGCTGGCCCTCGGGGATATCGGCGCGGGTGACGTCCGCCCAGCGCCCCTCCGCCATCACCTCGGCCAGGTGGTCCACCTCGACGGGGGTGTGGCTGACCACTTTCAGAAGTTTCTTGTGACTCCAGACGTCATCCTCGCGCGGCGCGATGTTCAGGTCGCCCACGAGGATGGATTTCTCGGGCCGGTTGTCGCGGAACCAGTCGCGCATGTCTGTGAGGTAGTCGAGCTTCTGTCCGAATTTCTCGTTCACATCGCGGTCGGGCACGTCGCCGCCGGCGGGGACGTAGAAATTGTGGATCACCGTGCCGTTCTCCAGCCGCGCGGCGACGTGGCGGGCATGGCCGAGACCTGCGAAATCGAACTCCCCCGCATCTTCCAGCGGCAGGCGCGACAGGATCGCCACGCCATTATAGCCCTTCTGCCCACGCGCCACGATATGGCCGTAGCCAAGTTCGCGGAACGCCTCCAGCGGGATCTTGTCGACCGGGCTCTTGCATTCCTGCAGGCACAGCACGTCGGGCGCCTCCTGCTGCAGCAGCTTGCAGACCAGCGCCTCGCGCAGGCGGACGGAGTTGATGTTCCAGGTGGCGAGGGTGAAGGGCATGTATCGGGTCTCCTCAACGGGGTCGCGCCAAACTAGGCTCTGTGCCGCCGGTCCTCAACCCGGCGCTTGTGTCCCCGGGTCACGCTGCTAGGCTTTGGCCGAATTTTCTTGGAGGTATTTCATGAAACTGACCGGATTGGCCCTTGCCCTTTTCCTCGTGCCCGCCGGCGCGACGGCCCAGGACCTGCTCGGCACGATCGAGGCCACGGTCGATGGCCAGGCCCGGACCTGGTATCTCACCGCGCAGGACGGCGAGAGCCAGAGCGACTTTGCCCAGATCATGCGCGGAATGAATGCCGTGAGCCTGTTCGGCCATCCGACCGACGACAGCATCACCGCGGTCAAGGGCGCGCTTCTGATCGATTTCAGCCTGATCACCCTGGGTGGAACGCCATCCGTGGCCGATGCGACGCTGCAATATCTGGAAGACGGCTATGGCGGCGGCTACCTGGCGACCACCGATGGCGCGACGCAGGTCAGCCTCGACGCGGTCGAGGTGAAGGATGACACGCTGCATATCGAGGGCCATTTCGCCGCCACGGCCGCCTATAGCGACGACATCATGCGCCAGACCACCGACGACAGCCGCACGATCACCCTGAACGGCAGCTTCCGCGCCACCGTGCCCGGATCCTGAAAAAAAGTCCGGGCACGAGGCCCGGACCAGTCCAACAGGGAGGTGCATGTCGTCACCCGGACATGCGCGGGAACCTGTCCAACCATACCAAGCGCACGGTCGGCCCGACTTGATCTGGTTCAAATCGCGTGAATTACAAGTCACGCCACCAAACGATATCCGCCGCTTTCGGTCACCAGCAGCCGCGCGTTGGACGGATCGGGTTCGATCTTCTGGCGCAGGCGGTAGATATGGGTCTCCAGCGTGTGGGTGGTGACGCCCGCGTTGTAGCCCCAGACCTCGTGCAGCAGCACGTCGCGCGGCACCACGCCCTCGGTGGCGCGGTAGAGGTATTTCAGGATGTTGGTTTCCTTCTCGGTCAGGCGGATCTTGCGCTCGGCCTCGTCGATCAGCATCTTCATCGCCGGCTTGAAGGTATAGGGGCCAAGCTGGAACACGGCATCCTCGGACTGCTCGTGCTGGCGCAGCTGGGCGCGGATCCGGGCCAGAAGGACCGGAAACTTGAAAGGCTTGGTCACGTAGTCGTTGGCGCCCGCGTCCAGCCCCAGGATGGTGTCGGAATCGCTGTCATGGCCGGTCAGCATCAGGATCGGGCACTTGACGCCCTGCTTGCGCATCACGCGGCACAGCTCGCGCCCGTCGGTGTCAGGCAGACCCACGTCGAGGATCACCAGGTCGTAGATCCCGGCCTTGGCCTTTTCCATCGCCTCCGAGCCGCTGCCGGCCTCGAACACGTCGAAATCCTCGGTCATGACCAGCTGTTCGCTCAGCGCCTCGCGCAGGTCGTCGTCGTCGTCGACAAGCAGGATCTTCTTCAGGTTGCCCATGTGGCCCTCCCTTCGGTTTTGCCGGACAAGAGATGATCGCGCCGCGCCCGCGCGACAAGATTTCGCGCCATCATTTCACGCGGACGTGTCGGATGCGCGGCAAATGTTTCATTTTCCTTCAGTCTGGCCTACATCATGCGGGTCTTTTGTTGCAGGATGCCATGAGCCTTCTTCCGAATATCGTCGAATTGCTGGCCCGCGCCCGCGCCGACCTGCGCATGGGCGTGCCCATCGTTCTGACGGTCGAGGGGGCGGCGGCGCTGGTCGCCGCGGCCGAAACGCTGGACGACGAGCGGCTGGCCGATATCCGCGGGCTGGGCGGGGCGCCGGTGCTGGCCATCACCCCGCGCCGGGCCGCGACGCTTAAGGCGCGCGCCTATTCCGATCACGTCGCCCGGGTCGTTCTGCCCCCCGATGTGGGCAGCACCTGGATCCAGGCCGTGGCCGACCCGGCGGATGACCTGAACGTCCCCATGAAAGGTCCGCTGCAAACCCTGCGCGGCGGCGACGAAACGCTGGCCCGCACCGCCCTCGCCATTGCCAAGGCCGCGCGCCTTTTGCCCGCCGCCCTCCTTCTGGACGTCGAGGACGGTACCGCGCTTGCCGCGCGCTTCGGCCTGACCTGTCTCAGCGCAACGGCCGCCCGCACCGTTTTGGACGAGACCAGCCCGCTTTTCCCCGTGGCCGATGCCCGCCTGCCGATGGAGGCCGCCGAGGCCGGCCGGCTGCACATCTTCCGCCCCGAGGACGGCGCCGAGGAACATTACGCGATCGAGATCGGCACGCCGCCGCGGGACAAGCCTGTGCTGGCGCGGTTGCATTCGGCCTGTTTCACCGGCGACGTTCTGGGCTCGCTCAAATGCGACTGCGGCCCGCAGCTGCGCGCGGCGCTGGCCCAGATGGGCGAGGAGGGCGCGGGCGTGCTGCTCTATCTCAACCAGGAGGGACGCGGCATCGGGCTGGCCAACAAGATGCGCGCCTATTCGCTGCAAGACCAGGGTTTCGACACGGTGGAGGCCAACCACCGCCTTGGCTTCGAGGATGACGAGCGCGACTTCCGCATCGGCGCCGAGATCCTGCGCGACATGGGCTTTTCGGCGGTGCGGCTGATGACCAACAACCCCGCCAAGGTGGAGCGGATGGAAGAGCACGGCATCGCCGTCACCGAACGCGTGCCGCTGAAGGTGGGGCACACCCGGTTCAACGCCCATTACCTCGCCACCAAAAAACGCAAGTCGGGGCATCTGCTGTGAGCCCGTCCGACCTGGTGCTCACCCCCATGGGCCTGCGATTCCTGGGCCGGCGCCTGCCTTGTTCCATCGGGCGCGGCGGGATCACGGCCGACAAGCGCGAGGGCGACGGGGCGACACCCGTGGGCACGCACCGGATCGTGGGGATGCTCTACCGTCCCGACCGCATGCCCCGTCCCACGGACTGGGCCCGGCCCATCGGCCCACGCGACCTGTGGTCGGATGACCTGAACGATCCGGCCTACAACCACCTCGTCCGCGCGCCGCATCCGTTTGGTCACGAAAGCCTGCACCGCGCCGACCGCCTCTATGACCTGGTGATCCTGACCGACTGGAACTGGCCCCGTGCCGAGAAGGGGCGCGGCTCGGCCATCTTCATGCATCGCTGGCGCAAGCCGCGCCATCCCACTGAAGGCTGCGTGGCCCTGTCGCCCGCGGACCTGCTGTGGCTGGCGCGGCGGATCGGCCCCGGCACGAGGCTGATCGTCAGGCCGTGAACGTGCTCTTCCGATTCATGCCGCCGCATGAACCGAAGAGCACGCCGCCGGTCCCCTTACACCAGCGAACCGCCGACCGGCGCGATCGGCTCGGGGGTGCCGCGTTGGGCCAGGAACCCGGGCCGCGGCTTGGACGCGGCGAAGGGCGCCGTCAGTCTGTTGGAGACCGCGTTGAACACGAAGAAGGCGTTTGAGCGCGGGAAGGGCGTGATGTTCCCGTTCGAGCCGTGCATCGTGTTGCAGTCGAAGAAGATCAGCGTCCCCGCCGGGCCGGTGGCGGTGTCGATACCGAATTCCTCGGCCATCTTCTCCAGCGCCTTGTGCGAAGGAACACCCACCTTCTGCGCCTTGAGCGAGCTTTTGTGGTTGTTCTCCGGCGTTTCCCCGGCGCAGGCGACGAACTGGTTCTGCGAGCCCGGCATCAGCATCAGAGGCCCGTTCAGCGCGCTGTTGTCGGTCAGCAGCAGCGAGGCCGAGACCGCCCGCATCCGGGGCATGCCGTCCTCGGCGTGCCAGGTCTCGAAATCGGAATGCCAGTAGAACTCCTTGCCGGTGAAGCCGGGTTTGTAGTTCAGGCGCGACTGGTGGATGTAGACCTCGTCGCCCAGCAGGAAGCGGGCCACGCCGGCCAAGCGCTCGTCACGGGCCAGGCGGTCGAACATCTTGCTGTGCGATTCGAGGCGGAAGATCGTCCGCACCGCGTCCGACCCGGGCTCGGTCACCAGGTCCTCGCGGTCGATCCCGGTGGTGTCGCCGCGCAGTTCGGCCGAGGTTTCGATCAGGGCACGGACCTCGTCCGCGGTGAACAGGTCGCGCCGCACCAGGTAGCCCTTTTCACGGTAATGCCGGGCCTCCGCCTCGGAGACCGGCGCCTCCTCGGTCCACTCGGACCACAGGACGGGGTCCCGCCGCTCGATCACCTGCTCCTGCAGGGGAAGACGCGAGGGGTAGACATCGCTCTGTGTGAACTCGTCGCTCTTGGCGGAAATGTTCATGTGTCCTCCTTTCAACAAAGGGTTGTCGGGTGGACACGCGCCTATCCGGCCGCCTGCCAGCGCATCGGGCCGTCCGGCCCGCAAGCGTCAAGAAATGGCATATTTTGCTACGGCTGCACCACGCGTGGAAAGGCGCGATCCGTGAACCGCCGCCGGTCCGACTGCGACCGGCGACGTGGCCGCTATGTCACACAGCGTGGCGCCCGGGTCAAGTTTTGTCGCCGTAATCGCGCTCGCCGAAGATGGCCGAACCCACGCGCACATGCGTGGCGCCCAGCGCGACGGCGCGCTCGAAATCGCCGCTCATGCCCATCGACAGGCCTTCCAGCCCGTTGCGCGCCGCGATTTTGGCCAGCAGGGCAAAATGCAGCGACGGCTCCTCCTCCACCGGCGGAATGCACATCAGCCCGCGGATGGGCAGGTTCAGTTCACGGCATTCGGCGATGAAATCGTCGGCCTCGTCCGGCAGGATCCCGGCCTTCTGCGGCTCTTCGCCGGTGTTGACCTGGATGAACAGTTCGGGGCAATGGCCCAGTTCCTGCGCCAGCCGGGCCAGCGTCTTGGCCAGTTTCGGCCGGTCGACCGAATGGATGGCATCGAACAACTCCATCGCTTGGCGCGCCTTGTTGGTCTGAAGCGGCCCGATCAGGTGCAGCTCGACGCCTTCAAACCGCGCCTTGAAATCGGGCCATTTGCCCGCCGCCTCCTGCACGCGGTTCTCGCCGAAGATGCGGTGGCCCTGTTCCAGCACCGCCTCGACCCGTTCCAGCGGCTGCACCTTGGACACCGCGATCAGCGTCACCGAGCCGGGCTCGCGCCCGGCCTCTTTCTCGGCCTTGGCGATTCGCTCCTTGATCTCCGTCAGTCCCATGTCCTGCTCCTCAGACGATGTCGCCCAGCGCCTCGATCAGCGGCGCCAGCTCTTTTTCATACCGTTTCCACGCCGCCATGGACGAGGCATAGAGCGGCTGGCGGACCTGGTGCACGCTCAGCGTCGAGACCTGGCGCTTGTTTTCGTGGAAGGACAGGCACTGGTCCTCCCATTCAAGGTCGCAGGCCGCCAACAGCTTGCGCGTCTCCTCCTCGGGGTTGGCGACCAGTTGCTCGTACTGGATCTCGTGGAAACCGCCCGGCAGCTTCTCGCGCCAGAAATCGATCATGTCCTCGAACAGCCGGTAATAGCGGCCCAGCGTGGGCAGGTCGTAGGCATAGGTATGCGTGCCCTCGCGGAAGAAATTCTTGTAGATCGAGAACAGCAGATCGCGCGGGTCGCGCCGCACCAGCACGAAGCGGGCGTTGGGCATGGCCAGCCTGATCGCGCCCATCATCATGTAGGTCTGGATCGACTTGTCGGTGGCGCGCGGCGTGTCCGGGGCGCGGGCACGCAGGTGGGCGGCGATATCCTCGCCGAAGCCGCGAATCGCCTCGTCCGGCAGCGAGTCGAAGGCGACGTAATCCTTGCCGTCCGGGGTGAGCATCGCGCGCGAAATCAGCGGCACCGCATAGCCGACCTCGCCCAGGCCGGTGACCTGGGAATGGCTGGCGAGGATCTGCTCGACCAGCGTGGTGCCGGAGCGCGGCATGCCGGTGACGAAGATGGGGGCGTAATCGGTGGCCCCCGCGATCCGGCGGGCGGCGAAATCAGTATCGGCGAAGGCCGTCTTGGTGCCGGCCACCGTGCGCTCCCGCGCGGCCATGTCGAAGGGGTAGCGCCGCGTCATGAGGTCGTTGGCGGGGCGCAGGTAGGTGAACACCCGGTCATGGGCCTTGATCTGCTCCATCGCGCGGGCCAGCGCGAAGCCGAAATGCATTCGGCTGGCATCGGAGATCGAGGGGTCGTCGAAATAGCGCTCCATCTGCGCCAACAGGGGGTCATCGGCGGCGAAGCGGTAGGTGGCGCCGAAGGTGCGGTAATGCTCGCCATTGTCGGGTTCGAGTTCGATGGCCTTGCGGAAATCCCGCTCGGCGGCCGCGAACTCGCCCAGCGATTGCAGGTAGATGGCGCGGGCGGCGTGCCCCTCGGCCCAGTCGGGGGCCTTGGCGAGGGTCGCCTCGAATTCCGCCAGCGCCTGCTCGCGCTCGCCGGCGCGGCCCAGCGCCTCGGCCAGGCGCATGTGGACGATCGCGCGGTCGTCGCCCTGCTGCAGCGCCTCGCGCAGCACCGCGACGGCCTCTGGGGCGTCGCGGGTGGCCACCAGGTTGGTGCCCAAGGCCAGCCGAATTTCCGGCTGACGCGGGTCGCGTTTCAGGGCGTGGCGCAGGGCCACCACGCCGGCCTCCGTCTCGCCCCTGGCGCAGAGGGCCAGCCCGAGATTGCCAAGCGCCGGAACATATTCGGGCAGGTCCTTCAGCACGCGCCGGAAGGCGGCGACGGCGCCCTCGAGGTCGCCGGACCGCATCAGCAGGCGGCCATAGGCATCGCGGGCCTCGCCATAGGCCGGGTCCAGCTTCAGCGCCGACTCGAAGGCCGTGCGGGCCTCGGCCGTCTTGCCCTGCGCGGTCAGCGCGTTGCCCAGGATATTGAACAGGATCGGCAGCTTCGGGTGCCGCGCGAGCAGGGCGCGGACCCTGGCCTCGACCTCGGCCGGCCGGCCCTTGCGCAGCAGGTCGATCGCCTGCTGGATGTCCTGTGGCCGGGCGTCCCCGATGTCGATTTTCGAGCTGGCCCTGCGCGGGGTCAGGCGCTGCTGCAGCGCCATCAGCAGCTTGGGCGTCAGCCGGGCGGATTTCGCCTGACCCAGAAAGGCGCGGGTGCGGGCCGGGTCGGCGAGGGTCGCCACCACCTCGGCCATCTGCTGCCAGATCGCGGGCTCGGCGGGTTTCAGGTCGCGGGCGCGGGCCAAGTGGTCGAGCGCGGCGTCGTATTCCTTGCGCGCCGCGGCGATGCGGCCAAGTTGGAAATGCACCTCGGCCTGTTTCGGCGCCACCCCGAGAATGGCCTTGTAGCGTTGCTCTGCCGCGTCCAGTTGCCCCTTGGATTGCAGCTTCAGCGCCTCCTGGAAAAGCGGTTTGACCTGGTTGGGATTGAGCGGGAGCATCGGGCACGTCCTTGCGAGATCATCCTGCGCGCTGGCTAGCACGGCATTGGGCGATTGTCGAACCGTGCCGCGCAAAAGAAAAGAGCGGGCACAAGGCCCGCTCTTCCCTGAGAAGAATGTTCTTCTGAATTAGAAGGACATTGCGATACCCAGCGAGTAGGACTCGACATCGGTGAAGCCGGCCGGGTTGTCGGTCGAACCGTAGCCGAACTTGACGACGGCGCCGCCGCCCAGGTCGTAGTTGACAGCCAGACCGAAGCCCGACACGTCGCCACCCGGAGCGTCGTACTCACCGTAGTTCAGGCCCATCGACAGAGCGTCCATGGTGTAGCCAACGCCGACACCGATGTGGTCAATGTTGTTGCCGGGGCCGTTCGGGTCGAACTGCGAGTAGTTCACAGCAGCTTCGAAGCCGTTGCCGAAGTCGGCGTCAACCGAAACACCCACGACGTCGATGGCGTCGTTGGTCTGGTAGCCGAGGCCGAAGCCCACCGAGGCACCGCCCAGATCGGCGTCGTACTCGAAGCCCAGGGCCCAGTTGTCGTCGCCAGCGCCGGTGTCGTCCATTTCCAGCGAGACGTGGAAGGCGAAGTCGCCGAACGAGTAGTCGTAGCGCAGGATCTGGTCGTCGTAGATGCCGTCCAGGCCGCTGTTGCCGTTGAAGCCGCCGTGTTCGGTTTCGTCGTCAGCGAGAGAGCCGGCTGCCAGGGCCACTTCCTGCATCGCGGCGTCGTAGGCGCCGTCGATTTCGCCCAGGGTCAGGGTGCCGAAGGCGCCCGAGATGAAGACCGACTCGTTGTCGCCGGCCCAGCCGCCGTTGATGGCTTTGCCGCCGTTGGTCTCGTCGAACTCCATGTGAGCGCCGAAGGTCAGGCCGTTGTCGGTCTCACCCGAGAAGTTCACGTAGAACCAGATGTCGTTGTGGAACGCCAGATCGCCTTCGTCGTTGGCGGTCAGCGGGTTGTCATAAGCGTCGCCGCCGACCAGGCCCATTTCGGCGCCGCCGGAGAACTCGATTTCCGCTGCCGCGATGCCGGTCGAAGCGACCAGTGCGGTGGTAGCAAAGAGAACCTTTTTCATGGTTTTCCCTCATTCGTTAAAGGTGCACCTCAGGCCGGCACGTCCGAACTGAGTATGCTGCTGTGTCGCTCTTTGGCCTTTCGAATGCAAGAAACCGCCCCGGCCCTGCCGCACTGCGCCACGGATTGATGCAGCTTTGCCACACCGCGCGGACTCGACCGCCCATCCCGCCGCCCCAGAGGCCCTTGGGGAAAAGCCTTGTCCCCTTTTCCCGCCTCGGCTAGAGATCGGGAAGGTTCAACGGGGGCAGGTGACGCATGACCTTCCACAGCTTTGCACGCGTGACGATTCTCACGGTCGCGGCCCTGTCGCTGGGCGCCTGCGGTGGAATCGGCAGCGGCAACCCGTTCCAGCGCTCGGGCCCGCGGACCGCGGAGGAAGAGCAGGCCCGCCAGGAGAATATCGAACGTCAGCGCGCCAACACGCCCCTGGGCATGAATGAAAAGCGCGAGACGATCTGGGACCTGTTCACCCAGCGCGACGACCCCAACACCACGGTCGAGGTCAACAAGTACCTGTGGAAGGCCTCGCTTGAGGTGCTGAACTTCCTGCCGATCCAATCGGTCGATCCCTTCTCCGGCGTCATCGTGACGGGCTACGGCACCCCGCCGGGCGGCGGCCGCGCCTACCGCGCCACCGTATACATACAGGACCCCGCGCTGGACGCGCGCTCGCTGAAAGTGGCGCTGGCCAGCCGCGGCGGCGCGGTCGGCCCCGACACCGTGCGCGCCGTCGAGGACGCGATTCTCACCCGCGCGCGGCAACTGCGCATCCAGGACAGCCAGCTCTGAGGCTTTACGCCCGCCAGCAGCGAAAGTATCACCACGCCGGGCCCTGCGCCCGGCGTTTGAATGACAAGGACCCGCAACATGTCCCGTTTTGAGCCCCGCGAGATCGAGCCGAAATGGCAAGCCGCCTGGGAAAAGGCCGGCACCTTCACCGCCCGCCGCGATGAGACCAAGCCGAAATACTACGTGCTGGAGATGTTCCCCTATCCCTCGGGGCGCATCCACATGGGGCATGTGCGCAACTACACGATGGGCGACGTGGTGGCGCGCTACAAATCCTCCTGCGGGTTCTCGGTGCTGCACCCGATGGGCTGGGACGCCTTCGGCATGCCCGCCGAGAACGCGGCGATGGAGCGCGGCGGCCATCCCAAGGACTGGACCTACGGCAACATCGCCGACATGCGCGGCCAGATGAAGCCCCTGGGCCTGTCGATCGACTGGTCCCGCGAATTCGCCACCTGCGACCCCGAATATTACGGCCAGCAGCAGGCGATGTTCATCGACATGCTGGAGGCCGGGCTGGTCTACCGCAAGAACGCCGTGGTCAACTGGGACCCGGTTGACATGACCGTGCTGGCCAACGAGCAGGTCGAGGACGGGCGCGGCTGGCGCTCGGGCGCGCTGGTGGAGCGGCGCGAGCTGACGCAGTGGTTCTTCAAGATCTCCGATTTCTCCGAGGAGCTGCTTGAGGCGCTGGACGGGCTCGACGACTGGCCGGAAAAGGTCAAGCTGATGCAGCGCAACTGGATCGGCAAGTCGCGCGGGCTGCAGATGGCGTTCTCGCTGATCGACGGCCCCGAGGGGCATGACCGGATCGAGGTCTACACCACCCGGCCCGACACGCTGATGGGCGCGTCCTTCGTCGGCATCTCGCCCGACCACCCGCTGGCCAAGCAGCTGGAGGCGCAGGATGACAAGGTCGCCGCCTTCAACGCCGAATGCCGCAAGGGCGGCACCACCGAAGAGGCGATCGAGACCGCCGAAAAGCTGGGCTATGACACCGGCCTGCGCGTGCGCCACCCGTTCGACACCGCGTGGGAGCTGCCGGTCTATATCGCCAACTTCATCCTGATGGATTACGGCACCGGCGCCATCTTCGGCTGCCCGGCGCATGACCAGCGCGACCTCGACTTCGCCCGGAAATACGATCTGCCGGTGATCGACACCTTCGTGGCGCTTGAGGACGGCAAGCCCGTCGAGAACGAGGCCTTCGTGCCCCCGAAAACCGAAAAGGTGCGCTGGGTCAAGGGCTTCGCCGGACCCGAGGTGCAGACCGGCGAAGAGGCGGTCGATGCCGCGATTCGCTTCTGCGAGGAAAACGGCGTGGGCCACGGCGTGACCAAGTTCCGCCTGCGCGACTGGGGGCTGAGCCGCCAGCGCTACTGGGGCTGCCCGATCCCGGTGGTGCATTGCGACAGCTGCGGCGTGGTGCCCGAGAAAAAGGAAAACCTGCCCGTCCGCCTGCCCGACGACGTCAGCTTCGACAAGCCGGGCAACCCGCTGGACCGGCACCCGACCTGGCGCAACTGCAAATGCCCGGAATGCGGCGGCGAGGCGCTGCGCGAGACCGACACGATGGACACCTTCGTGGACAGCTCGTGGTATTTCGCCCGCTTCACCGCGCCGCGGGCCGAGACGCCGACCGATCTGGCCGAGGCGGAATACTGGATGAATGTCGACCAGTATATCGGCGGTATCGAGCACGCCATCCTGCACCTGCTCTATTCCCGCTTCTTCGCCCGCGCGATGCACATCACCGGGCATCTGCCGAAAAAGGCGATCGAGCCGTTCAACGCGCTGTTCACCCAGGGCATGGTCACGCATGAGATCTACCTCACGCGAGACGAGAACAACCGGCCCGTTTACCACCTGCCCGAGGATGTGGAGCGGCGCGAGGACGGGGTGTACCTGAAGGACGGCGGCGAGAAGGTCGAGGTTGTCCCCTCGGCCAAGATGTCGAAATCCAAGAAGAACGTCGTCGACCCGGTGAACATCATCGAGGCCTTCGGCGCCGACACCGCGCGCTGGTTCGTGCTGTCCGACAGCCCGCCCGAGCGCGACGTGGAATGGACCGCCGCCGGGGCCGAGGCCGCCTTCAAGCACCTCGCCCGCGTCTACCGCATCGCCGCCGAGATCGCCGAGCAGACCGGCGAGGGCCGGGGCGACGAGGACCTGCTGCGCGCCATGCACAAGACGATCCACGACGTGACCATGGGCATCGAGAGCTTCGGCTTCAACACCTCCGTGGCCAAGCTCTACGCCTTCACCAACACGTTGCAGAAATCCAGGGCCGGGGCCACGGCCCGGAAAGAGGCGATGAAGGTCATGGCCCAGCTCATGGCGCCGATGACCCCGCACCTGTCCGAGGAGATTTGGCAGCTGTTGGGCGGCGAGGGGCTGGTGGCCGAGGCGCCTTGGCCCGAGGCCGACGAATCGATGCTGCTCGAGGACACGGTGACCATGCCGATCCAGATCAACGGCAAGCGGAAATCCGAGATCAACGTGCCCAAGGACATGGCCAAGGAAGAGGTTGAAAAGCTGGCGCTGGCCGATGATGCTGTGATCAAGGCGCTGGCCGGGGGCCAGCCCAAGAAGCTGATCGTCGTGCCGGGCCGCATCATCAATGTCGTCATCTGACCGCCGCCTTTTCCTGCTGGGCCTCGCCGCGCTGCCGCTGGCCGGCTGCGGCTTCCAGCCCGCCTATGGCACCGGCGGCGTGGCCGAGAAACTGCGCGGGCGCGTCCTGGTGGACGCGCCCGACGAGCGCAACGGCTTCACCCTTGTTGCGCGACTCGAGGACCGGCTGGGCCGGGCGCAGGCCCCGGCCTATCGCCTCAGCTATGTTATCGAGACTGACACCGACGAGTTGGCCATCACAACGGCGCAGGAAATCACCCGCTACAACGTGATCGGGCGGGTCGCCTATACCCTGTCCGACGCGGGCAGCGGGGCGGTCCTGACCAAAGGAACCGTGGACAGCTTCACCGGCTATTCCGCCACCGGCACCACCGTTTCCACCCTGGTGGCCGAGCGCGACGCCTATGAGCGGCTGATGGTGATCCTCGCCGACCAGATCGTGACCCGCCTGATCGCGGCCGCGGGGGCGTTTCCGGCATGAAACTGGCGGGGCGCGATGCCGGGCGGTACTTCGCCAGGCCCGAGCCGCACCGCACGGGCCTGCTGATCTACGGTGCCGACGCCATGCGCGTGGCACTGAAGCGGCAGGAGGTGATCGCCGCCCTCGTCGGCCCGCAGGGCGAAGAGGAGATGCGCCTGACGAGGATGAGCGGGTCTGACCTGAAATCCGACCCCGCGCAGTTGCTGGACGCGCTGAAGGCGCAGGGGTTCTTCCCCGGCCCGCGCGTTGTCTTCGTCGAGGAGGCCGGCGATTCCCACGCCCCCGCCATCAAGGCCGCGCTGGAGGACTGGCAGGAGGGCGACGCGCAACTGATCGTCACCGCCAAGCAGCTCAACGCCCGCTCGGCCCTGCGCAAGCTGTTCGAGGGCCATCCCAACGCCTATGCCGCGGGCATCTACGACGACCCGCCCTCGCGCGACGAGATCGAGGCGGAATTGGGCAAGGCGGGGCTGAAGAATATCGGGCGCGAGGCGATGACCGATCTCGAGGCGCTCTCGCGCATGCTCGACCCCGGCGATTTCCGGCAGGTGGTGGAAAAGATCGGGCTCTACAAGCTGGGCGACGACACGCCGCTCTCCAGCGAGGATGTCGCCGCCTGCGCGCCCACCTCGACCGAGGCGGCGCTGGACGACGTGCTGAACCTGGTGGCCGAGGGGCGGCTGGGCGAGGTCGACCCGGTGCTGCAGAAACTCAAGGCGCAGGGCGTGCAGCCGGTGGGCCTGTGCATCGGCGCCACCCGGCATTTCCGCACCCTGCACGCCGCCTGCTGCGACCCCGGCGGGGCGAGCGCGGGCATTGCGCGGGTGCGCCCGCCGGTCTTCGGGCCGCGCCGCGACCGGATGCTGCGGCAGGCCCAGAAATGGGGCGTGCACAAGCTGGAACAGGCCCTGCGAATCCTGATCGACGCCGACCTGCAGCTGCGCTCATCCTCGCGCGCGCCGGCGATGGCGATGATGGAGCGCACCCTGATCCGGCTGGCGATGCTGGGCGCGCGCTAGGCCTCCAGCACCTCGGTCACCGGGCGGCGCAGCGATTTAGGCAGAGCCGGGCCGCGCCCCACTCGCAGCACCAGGTTCGGGCGCCGGTCGCCCAACCCCAGCAGGCTGCGCAGTTCCGTCCGCATCTCGGGCACCTCTACCGCCTGGTTCACGAAGGCGCATTTCAGCCCGTCCAGCGTGGCCTGCAGCATCAGCCGCTGGCAGGCCCGCCCGGCGGCCACCCAGCCGCGCGGGTTGTCCCGGGGCGCCACCAACACGATCAGCCCGGCCGAGGAGCGGACCTGCGCCGCGTATTTCTCATTCTCGGCCGCGGCGTTGAACACGAGGCCGAACAGCCGCGGCCCCAGCCACGAGGGCAAGGACGGGTTGCCCGAGGATCCCGAGAACAGCCCGTCTCCGGTGCGCGCCGCCTGCGCGGGGCTGAAACGGATCCAGTCTTTCAGCTCCGCTACGAAGGCCGGGTCGGCAATCTGCCGGGCGTTGCCCTCCAGCACCAGGGCCAGCATCTGTTCCACCCGCTCGGGCGCGTCGATGAACAGCGCCTCCACCCCGTGCAGGGCCGCGGCCTGCACCAGCCGCCCGGCCTCCTTTGCCGTCAGCGCGCTGCCGTCATACATCCCCCGCGTGCTCTGCCGTTCCGGGATGACCTCCAGCAGGGGCTGCGCCTCGCCCGCGCCGGGGGACAGGTCCACCGCCAATTCGGTCTCGGCCGCCGCCGCATCGACCAGGCCGCCCAGCCCGCGCGCCCGGGCCGCGATTGACAGGTTCTCGACCGCGCAGCCGAGGCTGGCGAAGAGGTGGTGGTCGTCCGGGTCCACCTCCGGGGTGCGGCGGCCGAAGTCCGGGCGCAGCGACACGCCGTCGACCGTTGCGGCGAATCGCCAGGGCTGGGTGTTGTGGCCGTTGGCGGCCAGCGTGGCATAGCGCACCAGGTCGGCCAGAACCGGCGCCTCGGGCAGGGGCGCGCCCATCCGGTCCAGCGCAGCGTCATAGCCCTTCCGGCTCATCTGTCGGGCGGCGTCCGCGCCCAGCCCGGCCAGGGCCAGCCCCCCGCCGATCATCACCGTCCGCCGTGCCAGCCGTGTCATCGCATCCTCCCGCATCCGCCCTGCGACGCCAGAGGTCTCACAGCCCCGGGTGCCCGTCCTTGATCCGCCTCAAACGGGGCCTTGCAGCCGCCTCCCGACAGGGCAAGACTGCGCACGGGAAGAAGGGAGAAACGAATGTACAAGGTCATCGGCAGCGTCAAAAGCCGCGCCTTCCGCGTGCTCTGGACGCTGGAGGAACTGGAACAACCCTACGAACATGTCGCCGCGCCCCCGCAATCGGAGGATGCGCGCGCGGTGAACCCGGCGGGCAAGATCCCGGTGCTGATCGAGGACGGCGTGCCGATCACCGATTCCACCGCGATCATGACCTATCTCGCCGACAAGCATGGCGGACTGACCTTCCCCGCCGGCACGCTCGACCGCGCGCGGCAGGACAGCCTGACACAGTTCCTGCTCGACGAGTTCGACGCCACGCTGTGGATGGCCGCGCGCCACACTTTCGTCCTGCCCGAAGAGTTGCGCCAGTCCGCGATAAAGGACTCGCTGCGCTGGGAATTCGCCCGCAGCCAGAAGACGCTCGTCGCGCGCATGGGGTCCGGCCCGTTCCTGATGGGCGAGGTGATGACCGTGCCGGACATCCTGCTCACCCATTGCGGCACCTGGGCCGAGGCCGCGCGCTTCACGATCGAAGAACCGAAACTGCGGGACTATATCGCCCGGATGCGCGAACGCCCCGCCTACGCCCGCGCCATGGCGCGCTGAGCCGCCGCCCGGCCCGCCCAGCGCCCCGTGGCCAGGCACCCGGTCAGCAGGTAGCCGCCCGTGGGCGCCTCCCAATCCAGCATCTCGCCCGCGCAAAAGGTGCCCGGGCGGGCGCGCAGCATGAGGGTGTCGTCCAGCGCCGCCCAGGCCACGCCGCCGGCGGTCGAGATGGCCTCGTCCAGCGGGCGGGGGCCCGCATGGCGCACCGGCAGGTGCTTGATCAGCCGCGCCAGCGCCGCGCCCTGCGGCAGGGGTCGGCCAAACTCCATCAGCAGCGCCAGCCGCGCGGGGTCGAGACGCAGCGCCTTGCGCAGATGGTTCGACAGGCTGGCCTTGCCGCGCGGGCGGGACAGCTCGGCGGCGATCTTTTCCTCGCTCCAGTCCGGCATCAGGTCAATGGCCAGTTCCGCCCCCTCGCGCACCGCGCGCGAGACGGCGTAGATGCCGCCGCCCTCCAGCCCGCGCCGCGAGATCACGTATTCGCCGCGCACCCTCTTGCCATCCGCGATCAGGGCGGTCCCCTTGACCGGCTGGCCGAACTGGCGCGCCATGTGCTCTGACCAGTCCACGAGAAACCCTATGTTGGCGGGTTGAAACGGGGTCACCTCGACCCCCTCACCGCGCAGCACCTCGGCCCAGGCGCCGTCCGAGCCCAGCCGTGCCCAGCTTGCCCCGCCCAGCGCCAGCACGGTGACCGCCGCGGTCAGCCGCAGTTCGCCCTCGGGCGTGTCAAACAATGCCACCTCGCCGTCCCAGCCGCGCCAGCGCCAGCGGGTGCGTATCTCGACGCCCAGATCGCCCAGCCGCACCAGCCAGGCGCGCAGCAGCGGCGAGGCCTTCATCACCTTGGGAAACACCCGGCCCGAGCTGCCGGTGAACAGCTCCTGTCCCAGCCCCCGCGCCCAGTCCTGCACCGCCTCGGGGCCGAAACCCTCCAGCATCGGGCGCAACGGCCCGGCGGCCTCGCCAAAGGCGGCGAGGAACGGTTCGTAGGGCTCGTCCTTGGTCAGGTTCAGCCCCGACTTGCCCGCCATAAGAAACTTCCGGCCGACCGAGGGCTTGGCCTCGGCCACCAGCACCGCGAGCCCGGCGCGCGCCATCTCCTGGGCCGCCATCAACCCGGCGGGGCCGGCCCCGATGACAAGGGCGTCACATGCCTGGTCGCTCATCGTCCCTGTTCCCTTGCCCCGGCCCCCGCGCATCCCCATCCTGTGGCACCGGACCGGCAATTTCTCAAGAGGCGAAGACCATGAGCGACAGCGACACGCCCCTCTGCCCGCTCTGCGGCCGCCCGATCCCGCCGGAAGCGCGGCAGAGCCTGCATCACCTGACGCCCCGGCTCAAGGGCGGCAAGGGCGGGCCGACGGTTCTGCTGCACCAGATCTGCCACAATGAAATCCACGCCACGCTGAGCGAGGCCGACCTCGCCCGCGACTACAACAGCATCGAGGCCCTGCGCGCCCACCCAAGGCTGGCGAAATTCATCAAGTGGGTCGCCAAGCGCCCGCCGGGGTTCCATTCGAAAACGCCCGGGCCGCGGCGGCGGCGCTAGGCGTTGCACATCGCCTTGATCTCGGAGCGGACCTCCGGCTTGCCCACCTCGGCCGCCTCGGCCAGCGCCTCGACCGCTTCGCCCAGCGCCTCGGCCTCCACGATCCGCTCGATCAGGCCGAAGCCCAGCGCCTCTTCGGCGGTGATCTTCTGCCCCGCCATCAGGATCAGCTTGGCCCGCGCCGGGCCCACCAGCGCGGTCAGGCGGCCAGGGTCGGAAGGCTGCGGCAGGAAGCCCAGCTTCATCACCGGGTAGAAGAATTTCGCCCCCGGCACCGCGATCCGCAAGTCGCAGGCCAGCGCCATGCCGAAGGCCCCGCCCGCCAGCGTGCCGTTCAGCGCGGCGATGGACAGGCCCGGGAAACCGGCGATGGCGCCCGACAGGCGCTCCCACACGTCGTCCCTGGCCAGCCCCGCGCGCGCCTCGTCGAGATCGGCACCGGCGCTGAATACCTTGCCCGCGCCGGTCAACACCAGCACCGGCACCTGCGCTTCCGTGGCCTCGGCCAGCGCCGCCGCCAGCTCCTCCAGCATGGCCTTTGTCAGCGAGTTGGCCTTGTCGGGCCGGTCGATGGTCAGCGTCCAGCGCGTCGCGCCCTTTTCAACCCGGATCATCAGACCAGGCCCACCCGCTTGCGGATCGCTTCCTCGCGCAGCGAGATTTCCTGTCCGACGAACTCATCCGCGTCCGGGGTGCACATCCACATCAGCGCCCTGGCCGGCCATTCCGGCGGGATATGCTCGGACCAGTCGAGCCGGGAGACGGGGTTGATGCCGCTGGTCTTGATCTCGCGCTGCATCTCTGTGGCCACGGTGCCCGGCGACAGGCCCATGGCGCGGATGCCGGCGCCGCGCGCCTCCTTGTGCAGGCAGTCGGTCAGCATCGCCGCCCCGGCCTTGGAGGCGCAGTAATGGCTCCAGCCCTCCAGCGGGTTATGCGCCGCGCCCGAGCTGATGGTCAGCACCGTGCCGCCGCCGGCGCGCATCATCACGGGCAGCGCCGCGCGCATGCCGTAGAACACACCCTTGAGGTTGATGTCGATCACCTTGCCCCAGGCGGCCGGGTCCATTGCGACCATCGGCGCGATGGGCTCGATCACGCCGGCATTTCCGATCAGCACGTCCAGCCCGCCAAAGACCCTGACCGCGGCCTGCACCGCGGCCTCGACCTGGGCATAGTCCGAGACGTCGCAGGACACCGCTAGGGCGGACGGACCGATTTCACGCGCCAGCGCCTCCACCGCGTCGGCCGAACGCGCCGCCAGCGTCACCTGCGCGCCCGCGGCGGCGAACTCCCGCGCCGCGGCCGCGCCGATGCCGCGGCTCGCCCCCGTGATCAGCACCCGTTTCCCGGTCATGTCGGCCATCGCATCCTCTCCTGCTTTTGCTTCAGGTCTACCCCAGCCCCACCAGCCGCGCCAGACCGATCAGGCCCTTGACCCGGCCGCCCCGAGGGCAGAAGCTTCGCCCGATCGTATTCGCGCAAGGAGTCGTCATGAAACATTTTTCCACAACCGCCGTGGGCGCCATTTGCGCCAGTCTGTTCTGCTCCACGGCCGGTTTCGCCGAGGTGACCGCGGCGCAGGTCTGGCAGGACTGGCAGGCGATGTCGGAGAGGTTCGGCTACAGCATCACCGGTACCGAAACGGCCTCGGGCGACACCCTGACGGTCAGCGATGTGGAACTCGCCGCCGAGCTGCCCGAGGTTACCCTGCAGGGCTCTTTCGACAGCATCACCTTCCGCGAAAACGGCGACGGCACGGTCACCGTCACCATGGCGCCGGAATACACGCAGTCGATCACCGCCACCGACTCGTCCGACGAGCAGGTAGAGATGACCACGCGCGTGCGCCAGAGCGGCATGGAGATGCTGGTGGACGGCAATGAAAACGCCATGTCCTACGATGTCAGCGTGGACGAGGTCACGATGGACATGACCGCCGTGGTCGATGGCGAGGCCGCCGACATGACGATGGGCATGACGTCCAGCGGGCTGACCGGGAAATACCTGATCTCGCGCGACGGAACCGGGCCCATCGCCGCCGAGGGCACGGTCGAGACGGCCCAGTTCACCATGAAGGGCACCGACCCCGAAAGCGGCGCCAAGATCGACGGCGCATGGAACCTGTCGGACATCACCGCCAGCACGCTGACCCAGATGGTCGCGGGCGCAAACCCGTCGGACCTGAACGCCATGCTTCAGGCCGGTTTCTCCGCCGACGGCAATTTCGCCTACGGCGCGTCGGATTTCACGCTGTCGGTCGACGAGAAGGGCGAGCAGTTCATGGCCTCGGGCCAGTCGCAGGGCGGCTCGGCCAGTTTCGCCATCAGCAAGGAGAAGCTGAACTACGCCGCCAGCCAACGCGGCTTCGAGATCGCGCTCAGCGGCTCGGAAATCCCCTTCCCGCAGGTCACCGCGCAGTTGGGCGAGCTGGATTTCAACATCACCATCCCGGCCTCGAAATCCGATGCGCCGCAGGATTTCGCCATGCTGACCAGCCTCAAGGGGCTGAATGTCGGCAACGAGATCTGGTCGATGTTCGACCCCGCGGGGATGATACCGCGCGACCCGGCCAACGTGGTGCTCGACCTGGCGGGCACCGGCAACTGGCTGGTCAACATCATGGACCCGGCCGCGGCGCAGAGCATGGACAAGCAGCCGGGCGAGCTGCACTCGCTGACCCTGAAGGACATGGAACTGACGGTCGCGGGCGCATCGCTGACGGGCAAGGGTGCCTTCACCTTCGACAACAGCGACCTGGAAAGCTTCGACGGGATGCCCGCGCCCAGCGGCCAGGCCGATTTCACCCTGACCGGCGCCAACAAGCTGCTGGATACGCTGGTCAACATGGGCCTCGTGCCCGAAGACCAGGCCCAAGGCATGCGGATGATGACCGGCATGTTCGCCCGTCCCGGCGATGGCGAGGACACGCTGGTGTCGGAAATCGTGGTCACCGAGGACGGCCAGGTTCTGGCCAACGGGCAGCGCCTGAAATAGGCACGCCGCCAGCGGGACTCGGGCAAACGCCCCGTGCAGCCTTGCACGGGGCGTTTTTGCGGACTACCTCCAACGGATCATCGAACAGGGAACCCGCTTCATGCCGCAACCGCTCGACACGCTCACCGCCTCCCTTCTCGACGCCGCCCGCAAGGCCGGGGCCGAGGCCGCCGATGCCATCGCCGTGGACGGGACCTCGCTGTCGATCGACGTGCTGAAGGGCAAGCTGGAGCAGGCCGAGCGCTCGGAGGGCGTCGAGATCGGGCTGCGGGTGCTGGTCGGTCAGCGGCAGGCCTGCGTCTCGGCCTCGGACACCCGGGCCGCGACCATGGCCGAGATGGCCGAGCGCGCCGTCACCATGGCCCGCGAGGCGCCCGAGGATCCCTGCATCGGCCTCGCCGACCCGGCACAGCTGGCCAAGGATTGGGACGCGGCCGCGCTGGAACTCGACGATCCCTCGCCAGAGCCCTCGCCCTCCGAGTTGCAGGACTTCGCCGCCCGGGCCGAGGCCGCGGCCCTGGGCGTGCCCGGCGTCTCGCAGGTCCAGTCCGCCACCGCCGCCTATGGCCGCCGCGCCCTGCACCTGGCCGCCAGCAACGGCTTTGCCGGCGGCTATGCACGCAGCGATCACGTGATTTCCTGCGTCGCCATCACCGGCGAGGGCACGGAGATGGAGCGCGACTACAATTCCGAGATGCGCATTTTCGCCGGTGACCTGCCCGACCCCGAAGAAGTGGGCCGCATCGCCGGCGAACGCACCGCCGCACGCGCCGGCGCCCGCCGCCCGAAAACCGGCGCCTACCCGGTGGTCTTCGACGAGCGCATCTCCAGCTCGCTGATCGGCCACCTGCTTGCGGCGATCAACGGCACCGCCATCGTACGCGGCGCCTCGTGGCTGCGCGATGCGTTGGGAGAGCAGGTGCTACCCAGCCACCTGTCGCTGATCGAGGACCCGCACCGCCCGCGCACCAGTGGCTCGCGCCCCTTCGATGCCGAGGGGCTGCCCACCGCGCGCCGCGCCATCGTCGAGGACGGCACCCTGACCGGATGGGTGCTCGACCTCGCCACCGCGCGCAAGCTGGGGTTGGAGAGCACTGGAAACGCCGCGCGCGGCACCTCGGCCCCGCCCGCGCCCTCGGTCGGCAACGTGACGCTGACCCCGGGCGAGCGGACCCGCGACGAATTGCTGGCCGAGATGGGCACGGGCCTGCTGGTCACCTCGATGATCGGCTCCACCATCAACCCCAACACCGGCGACTATTCGCGGGGCGCCTCGGGCTTCTGGGTGGAGAACGGCCAGATCACCTACCCGGTCAACGAATGCACCATCGCGGGCAACCTGAGCGACCTGCTGAAGACCATCATCCCGGCCAACGACGCCCGGCCGCACCTGTCGCGGCGGGTGCCGAGCCTTCTGGTCGAGGGGCTGACGCTTGCCGGTGAGTGATCTGGACCTGCTGAGCCGCGCCGCCCGCAAGGCGGGCGAGATAGCGGTCGGCCATTGGCGCAACAACCCGCAGGTCTGGGACAAGCCCGGCCACCAAGGCCCGGTGACCGAGGCCGACCTGGCGATCGACGCCGCGCTGCGCGACATGCTGCGCGCGGCACGCCCCGGTTACGGCTGGCTGTCCGAAGAGACCGAGGACAGCGAGGCCCGGCTGCAGGCCGAACGCGTGTTCATCGTCGATCCGCTCGACGGCACCCGCGCCTTCATCAAGGGCGAGCGCAGCTTCGCCCATGTGCTGGCCGTGGCCGAGGCGGGTGAGGTGATGGCCGCGGCCATCTTCCTGCCGATGCTCGACCGGATGTTCACCGCCATCCGCGGCGGCGGGGCCGCGCTGAACGGAGAGCGCATCCGCCACAGCGGTCGCGACAGGCTGGAAGGCGCATCGCTGCTGGCCGCCCGACCGGCGCTCGAGCCCCGGTTCTGGGGTGAACGCCCGCCGCGGGTCGATCTGCATTCCCGGCCGTCCCTGGCCTACCGGCAGTGCCTGGTGGCCCAGGGCCGGTTCGACGCCATGCTGACCCTGCGCGACAGCTGGCACTGGGACCTGGCCGCCGGCGCGCTGATCCTCGAGGAGGCCGGGGCCGCCGTGACCGACCGCACCGGCCGTCCGCTGCGGTTCAACACGCCGCAGCCGCAATCGCCTGGAATCCTCGCCGCGCCGCCGGCCCTGCATGCCGAAGTCCTGGCGCGCCTGGCCTGAGCCCGCGCCCCTTTCGCCGCCCCGCAGCATGGTCTAACCTGCGCGTCAAATACGCGAACAGCATCGGAGAACGGCATGACCCAGCGCCTTCACCTCGTCTTCGGCGGCGAACTGGTGGACCCGCAGAAGACCACCTTCAAGGATGTCGACGATATCCATATCGTAGGCGTCTTCCCCAATTACGCCTCCGCCTACGAGGCCTGGAAGGCCGAGGCGCAGCGTACCGTGGACAACGCTCATATGCGCTATTTCATCGCCCATCTGCACCGGCTGCGCGACGAAGAGACCGAGGCCAGCCCCACCGAGGAACTCGACAGCTAACCGCGCATGGGACCATCGCTTTCCCTGTGGCTATACCAGCTCCGCGCGCGCCTCTCCGAGGCCGACGCACAGGCCCCCGACCCGCGCCCCGACGGGCCACTTCTCTGGCTGCATTGCCCCGACGGGCCCGGCGCCGAGGCCATGCTGGAACTCATGCGCCTGGCCCGCGCCGCCCGACCGGACTTGGGCGTTCTGCTCACCCGGCCGGAGAATGCAGCCCCACGCGCCCTGCCCCGCGGCGCCGGTGAACGGGTCGCCCAGATGGCGCTGCCGCCCGACGGGCCGGCCAGCGCCCGTGGACTGCTGGAGCATTGGCGCCCGGACCTGGGCTTCTTCTTCAGCACGGCCCTTCCCCCGGCCCTGATCGCCGAGGCGGGGCGGCGGGGCGTGCCGCTGGGCCTCTATGCCGATACGCCGCCCGAAGAGGGGATGCCCGAATTCGCCCTGCGCGTGCGGCTGGCACAGGCGGTGATGCGGCGCTTCGACCGGGTGTTCCTGAACGGCGAGACATGCGCCGGGCCGTTCCGGCGCCTCGGCGTGCCGCCCCACCGGATGGAGCTGACCGGCCCCCTGTCGGACGGCCCGCATGCCCTGCCCTGCAACGAGGCGGAGCGCGAGACACTGGCCAGCGCCCTGGCCGGGCGCCCGACATGGCTGGCCATGGAGATCACGGCGGCGGAAACCCCCATCGTGCTCGCTGCCCAGGCCGAGGCCGCCCGCAAGGCGCACCGGCTGCTGCTGATCCTGGTCCCCGACGATCCGGCCCGCGGCCCGGCGCTCGCCGCCGATCTGCGGGCGGAGGGCTGGCGGGTGGCGCTGCGCTCGGACAACGCGGACCCCGAGGACGACATCCAGATCTATATCGCCGATCTCGAAGGCGAACGCGGGTTGTGGTTCCGCCTCTCCCCGATCTCCTTCCTCGGCCAGACCTATGGACGGGGGGCGCCCCCCGACCCGTTCGAACCCGCCGCGCTGGGTTCGGCCATCCTGCATGGCCCCTCGACCGGCGCGCAGGCTCACCGCTTCGATCAGCTCTCCCGGGCGGCGGCGGCGCGCCGGGTCGAGGATGCCCGCAGCCTCGGCGCCGCCCTGATCGAGCTGCTGTCGCCCGAACAGGCGGCGGCCATGGCCCATGCGGCCTGGGACGTCACCTCGCGCGGGGCCGAGGCGACCGACCACGTGGTGGGCTGGATTCTCGACACGCTCGACGCGGCGGAGGCGGCTTGATGCGCGCGCCCCGCTTCTGGTTCAACACGCCCGGCCATCCGGGGCTGCCCGCCCGCCTGCTGGCACCGCTCTCGGCCCTTTATGCGGCGGGCACGGCGCGCCGCTTGCGCAAGGGGCATCCCTGGCGCGCGCCGGTGCCGGTGATCTGCATCGGCAATCTCAATGCGGGCGGCACGGGCAAGACCCCCACCGCCATCGCGCTGGTGCAACGCCTGATCGCGCGCGGGCACCGGCCGCATGTGGTCTCGCGCGGCTACGGCGGATCGCTGACCGGCCCGGTGCAGGTCAATGAGCGCACCCATTCGGCCGAGGAGGTCGGGGACGAGCCACTGCTGCTGGCCGCCTTCACCCCCACCTGGGTGGCGAAGGACCGGGCCGCGGGCGCGCGCGCCGCGGCCGAGGCCGGGGCGGATGTGATCGTGCTTGACGACGGGTTCCAGAACCCCGCCGTGGCCAAGGACCTTTCGCTGGTGGTGGTCGATGCGGCCAAGGGCTTCGGCAACGGGCGCGTGATCCCGGCCGGGCCATTGCGCGAGCCGGTCGGGGTGGGCCTCAAACGCGCCGACCTGCTGCTTTCGATCGGCCCGGCCAAGGCCCAGCGCCATTTCGCGGAGACCTGGCCCGGCCTGCCCGTCCCGCCTCTGAAAGGCGCGCTGCACCCGCTGCCCACCGGTATGGACTGGGCCGGCCTGCCCGTTCTGGCCTTCGCCGGCATCGGCCATCCCGAGAAATTCTTCGCCACGCTGGAGGGGCTGGGCGCGCGCCTGATCCGGGCCGAAGCGCTGAGCGATCACCAGCCGCTGACAGAGGCCCTGATGAAGCGGCTGGAGGTCGAGGCCGCGGCCCTTGGCGCGCAGATGGTCACCACCGAGAAGGACGCGGTGCGCCTGCCCGACAGCTTTCGCCGAAAGGTGCTGACCCTGCCCGTGCGGCTGGAACTGGAGGACTGGGCGCCGCTGGACGCCGCGCTCGATCGGCTGGGCCTCTAGTCCTTCCGGCCGCGGATCTCGTCGCCGTGCTCGTCCAGCCGGGGCGAGGGGTGCTCCATCGCCAGTTCCGCCCCCGAGAACACGAAGGGAGAGCGCACGCCCGGCACGCCGTCCAGGTCCACCCGCATTTCGCGCGCGCTGACCTGCGGGTCGGCGAAAACCTCTGCCATGTCGTTGATCGGCCCGGCGGGCACGCCCTGCGCCTCGCAGGCGGCCAGCAGGTCGGCCTTGGAGAAACGCCTTGTGGCCTCGGTCAGCCGGGCGGTCATCGCCGCACGGTTGGCGATGCGGTCGGCATTGGTCAGGAACTCGGGCACCTCGGCCATCTCGGGAAGGTCCAGCAGGGCGCAGAGCCGCCGGTATTGCGCGTCGTTGCCGGTGGCGATGATGATGAACCCGTCCGCGCAGTCGAACACCTGGTAGGGGGCAAGGTTGGGATGCTCGTTGCCCATGCGCTTGGGCGCGGTGCCGGTGGACAGGTAGTTCATCGCCTGGTTGGCGGTGATCGCCGTGGCCACATCGAGCAGCGCCATGTCGATCTGCTGGCCCTTGCCCGTCCGCTCGCGCTGGTGCACGGCGGCGAGGATGGCGGTGGCGGCGTAGATGCCGGTGAAGATATCGGTCACCGCCACGCCCACCTTCTGCGGCTGGCCGTCGGGCTCGCCGGTGATCGACATCAGCCCGGACATGCCCTGGATGATGAAATCGTAGCCCGCCCGATGGGCATAGGGCCCGGTCTGCCCGAAGCCGGTGATCGAGCAATAGATGAGCCGCGGGTTGATCGCGCCGAGGCTGTCATAGTCCAGCCCGTATTTCGCAAGACCGCCCAGCTTGAAGTTCTCGATCACGATATCGGCGTCGGCCACCAGCTCGCGCACCAGCGCCTGGCCCTCCGGTGTGCGGAAATCCACCGCCACCGATTTCTTGCCGCGGTTGCAGGCATGGAAGTAGGCGGCCGAGCGGTCGCCGTCACGTTCGATGAAGGGCGGGCCCCAGCGGCGGGTGTCGTCGCCTTCGGGGCTTTCGACCTTGATCACCTCGGCACCCAGATCGGCCAGCGTCTGGCCGGCCCAGGGGCCGGCCAGGATGCGCGCCAGTTCGACGACCTTCAGGCCTTCAAGCGGTGCGGGCATGGATCACTCGGCCAGTTTCTCGTCGAGGATGGCCTTGAGATCCTGGTAGGTCATGTTCGAGTATTTCTGCCCGTTGATATAGAGCGTCGGCGTTCCCTCGACGTTGTCGGCCTTGGAGTTTTCCTCGCTCCAGGCGACCAGGGACTGCGCCATGTCGGCATCCTTCAGGCAGACATCCATCTGGCCGTCACTCAGTCCCGCGGCGCGGCCGATTGTACGCAGTTTTTCGACCACCTCGGTGGGCTGCTTGGCAGTGGCCCATTCGCGCTGCTTTTCAAAGATCATGTCGACGATGCCGAAGAACCGCATCTCGCCGCCGCAACGCGCCACCAGCCCGGCCCAGAGCGCGTAGCGATCCCAGTAGACCTCGCGATAGACGAAATGCAGCTTTCCGGTGTCGATGTAGTCGGTCTTCAGCTTGGTGTAGACGTTGTCGTGGAAGTTCTTGCAGTGCGAGCAGGTGAAGGAGGCGTATTCGATCAGCTCGACCTTGGCATCGGGGTTGCCGATGCTCATCTCCTGGATCTCCACCTCGGCCGCGTTGGCCGCGGTGACAAAGCCCTCGCCGATCGCGGGCAGGCCCGCCTGCGGGGTGGTCACCCAGGCATAGCCCAGGGCAGCCAGAGCAATGGCCCCGAAGGGCAGTGCGAATTTCCGGAACATCGACGTCTCCTTAGCGTTTACTTCGGGATAGGACATTCTGGCCCAGTGCTTCAAGGGCGGCGCGCAGGCCGTCGTCGCCCACGCCATCGGCCAGCGCGCGGGCCTCGTTCTGCGCCTCGGGGCTGGGCGCCGGCCGGCGTTTGGACGCCGGGGTGAACTGCGCCTGCCCCTCGGCGAAACCGGTGGGCGCGGTCTGGGTCAGGCGGATGCGCGAAATGGCGGAATAGCCGTAGCAGGCGTTGACCTTTTCGCGGATCTTTTCCTTCTGCATCTCCAGCATCGGGGCCATCGCGCCGGTGGTCAGCAGGGTCAGCGTCGCGCCAAAGCCCTGGCGGCCGTATTTCACCTCTACCGGGCGGGCGCTGCGCGCGGTGTCCTCGCCCACGATCTCGGCCCAGTGGGTCAGCAGGCGGGCGACGGCAAAACCGCGCGCCTCGCCCGCCACGCGGATACGCTCGGCCAGCAGGGCCGAGGTGCGCTCGAACCCGCGCTTGCGGCGGGCCGGAGGGGTGGCATCTGGGGTCTTGCGCATCTTGCCTGTCATTGTGACTGTTGCGCCCTATTCTAGTGGCCGGGCCACGCGCCAGCCAGAGCTTTCACCAGGGGCGGGGCATAAACAATGCGTGACGAGGATCTGAGCGGGGCGCTGCTGGACTGGTACGACCGACATGCGCGGGCGTTGCCCTGGCGCGTGCCGCCGGGGGCGGGCGTGCGGCCCGACCCCTACCGCGTGTGGCTGTCCGAGGTGATGCTGCAGCAGACCACCGTGGCGGCGGTAAAGGACTATTTCCAACGCTTCACCACCCGCTGGCCGGATGTCGCGGCGTTGGCCGCCGCCCCGGATGACGAGGTCATGGCCGAATGGGCGGGGCTCGGCTACTACGCGCGCGCCCGCAACCTGCTGAAATGCGCCCGCGCGGTGGCGGGGGCGGGCGGCAAATTCCCCGACGAGCACGCCGCGCTGCTGAAGCTGCCCGGCATCGGCCCCTATACCGCCGCCGCGATCTCGGCCATCGCCTTTGACCGGCCCGAGGTCGTGGTCGACGGTAACGTAGAGCGGGTGATGGCGCGCCTCTTCGCCATCCAAACACCGCTGCCCACCGCCAAGCCCGAGCTCACCACGCTGGCCGCAGGGCTGACGCCCGCCACCCGACCCGGCGATTATGCGCAGGCGGTGATGGATCTGGGCGCCACGATCTGCACCCCGAAATCGCCCGCCTGCGGCATCTGCCCCTGGGCCGAAGCCTGCGCGGCGCGGGCGCAGGGGCTACAGGCCGATCTGCCGCGCAAGCTGCCCAAGACGCCGAAGCCCACCCGCCGCGGCATCGCCTATGTCGGCCGCCGCGCCGACGGCGCCTGGCTGCTGGAACGCCGCCCCGACAAGGGGCTGCTGGGCGGCATGCTGGGCTGGCCCGGCAGCGACTGGGCCGAGGCCCCGCCCGAGCCCGCGCCGCCCGCCCCCGGCGACTGGAGCGATCCGGGGGCCGAGGTGCGCCACACCTTCACGCATTTCCACCTCCGCCTGTCGCTGCGGGTGGCGGAACTGCCCGTGGACACGACCGCCGAAAGGGGCAGCTTTCACCCCCGCGACAGCTTTCGCCCCTCCTCCCTGCCCACGGTCATGCGCAAGGCCTTCGACCTGGCGCGCGAGGCTTTGCCGGTTCACGGCTAGGGGGCTATAGTGCCGCCACGGGGCGCGCGCACGGACCATATCGGAGCAGAACATGATCCCCTCTTCGCAAGTGAGGCGGCTGCAGAACGCCCTGCCGTTCTGGCTGTCGCTGGGCATGATCCCGTTGCTCGTCCTCGGTGCCACTCTTGGCGGGATCTGGGTGGCCTTCCTGCCGCTTTACGGCTGGGGGCTGTTTTCCATCCTCGACGCGCTGACCGGGCTGAACGAGGAAAACGCCGACCTCAGCACGCCCGAGGAAGACCTGTTCTGGTATCGCCTGATCACCATGATCTGGTTCCCGATCCAGTTCGCGGCGATCTACGGCACGATCTGGTGGGTGTCCGCGACCGACCACCTGTCCGCCCTCGAGACCACCATCCTGTTCTTCGGCGTCGGCGTGATCTCGGGGACCGTCGGGATCAACTACAGCCATGAGCTGATGCACCAGAAGAACCGGCTGGAACGCTGGCTGGGCGACCTGCTGCTGGCGACCGTCCTTTACGGCCATTTCCGGTCGGAACACCTGCGCGTGCATCACCCCTGGGTCGGCACCCCGCGCGACGCGGTGACCGCGCGCTACAACGAGGGGTTCCACCGCTTCTTCCCGCGGGTTCTGCGCGAATGCCACGCCTCGGCCTTCCGTGCCGAAAAGGCGATGCTGGCGCGCCGCGGCCTGCCGTGGTGGCACCACACCAACCCATTTTGGCGCTACTGGGCGCTGGAGGCGATGATGGTGGGGCTGGCCATCGCCATCGGCGGCTGGCTGGGGCTGGCGCTGTTCGCCTGGCAGGCGCTGGTCGCAGTGTGGCAGCTGGAGCTGGTCAATTACATCGAGCATTACGGGCTGACCCGGAAATACCTCGGCGAGGGCAAATACGAGCACGTCCTGCCGCGCCATAGCTGGAACACGTCGTACAAGGCGTCGAACTGGCTGTTGATCAACCTGCAGCGCCATTCCGACCACCATTACAAGCCCGACCGCCGCTTCCCCCTGCTGCAAACCTATTCCGAGGAGGAGGCGCCGCAACTGCCGTTCGGCTATCCGCTGATGACGACGCTGGCGATGATCCCGCCGCTGTGGCGGCGACGGATGAACCCGCGCGTGCGCGCCTGGCGCAGGAAATTCTATCCCGAGATCGAGGACTGGACCCCCTACAAGGCGGGCACCAACCCGATGCCCAAGGGGGCCGTGGGATAACCGGCAGGGCATCGCCCGGTGTCAGGCTCGTAGCGGAACTTGGCTGGCATTTCAGAAATGAGGGCGGCGCCACAAAAAAAGCCCCGCCATTCGACATGGCGGGGCAAGTCAGTGCCGTGGTGTCAGGCCACAGGCACAGGCGGTAACTGTGTTATTCCGGCAAACTCAGTTCGGGCGTTCGGCCATCTCGGCGCGGATCTGCTGGCGCAGCAGGTCGATGGGCACGGTCTTGCCCTCGCGCTTGAAGTGCCAGTAGGTCCAGCCATTGCAGCTCGGCGCGCCCTCCAGAGCGGCGCCGACCTGGTGGATCGAGCCCTTGTTTTCGGCCGAGACCAGCGTGCCGTCGGCGCGCACCTTGGCCACCTTGCCGCGCGGCGAGGTCAGCTCCTCGCCCGGGCGCAGCAGGCCGCGCTCGACCAGCTGGCCGAAGGGCACCCGCGGCGCGGCGCGCTTGGAGATCGAGACCTCCAGCGATTCACGATCGAACTTGCGCACGTTGGCAATGCGTTTCTCGGCGACCTCGCGATAGGCGTCCTCGCGCTCGATGCCGATGAACTCGCGCCCCAGCTTCTTGGCCACGGCGCCGGTGGTGCCGGTGCCGAAGAACGGGTCGAGCACCACGTCGCCCGGGTTGGTGGTGGCCACCAGCACCCGGTGCAGCAGGCTTTCGGGTTTTTGCGTCGGATGCGCCTTTTCGCCGGCGGCGTTCTTCAGCCGTTCGTGGCCATTGCAGATCGGCAGGACCCAGTCGCTGCGCATCTGCACGCCCTCGTTCAGCGCCTTCAGCGCCTCGTAGTTGAAGGTGTATTTGCTGGCCTCCTGCTTGGAGGCCCAGATCAGCGTCTCATGCGCGTTGGTCAGCCGCTTGCCGCGGAAATTCGGCATCGGGTTGGACTTGCGCCAGACCACGTCGTTGAGAATCCAGAACCCCTGGTTCTGCAACTCGGCCCCCATGCGGAACACGTTGTGGTAGGAGCCGATCACCCAGATCGCCCCGTTGGGCTTGAGGATGCGGCGGGCGGCCTTCAGCCAGGCGCGCGTGAACTTGTCGTAGGCCTTGAAGCTGTCGAACCGGTCCCAGGCGTCGTCGACGGCATCAACCTTGGAATTGTCGGGGCGGTGCAGGTCGCCGCGGAGTTGCAGATTGTAGGGCGGATCGGCGAACACGAGGTCGACAGAATTCTCCGGGAGGCTGTTCATCACCTCCACGCAGTCACCATCCAGAATCTCATTTAGCGGAAGCGCACGCGCTTCCTTCCGCTTGGTCATTGTTTTCATCTCTGCCTCAAGTTCCGCGCCGTTTTGGCGTCGTGTTCATTGAGATCAAAGATGAGTCAAAGCCGATTCGCCGTCAATTTCTTTTTTGAATCAACGACTTGCAGTTTTTTCTTGATACAAGATATTGTGCACCGGCTTGAAGGAACGTCTATGGTGTGGGCTGACACCAATATTTCGGAGCGCCTCTGAATGGGCCTTGGTGCCGTATCCGGCGTTGCTCTCCCAGCCGTAGCCCGGATGCTGTTGCGCCAAATCCACCATCAGGCGATCACGGCACACTTTGGCCACGATCGAGGCCGCCGCGATGGACAGACAGCGCGCATCGCCCTTGACCACCGCCTCGGCCCCGCAGGGCAGATCCTGGGGCAGCCGGTTGCCGTCGATCAGCAGGTGATCGGGCGGCACGGACAGCCCGGCGACGGCCCGGCGCATGGCCAGGTGCGAGGCGGCGAGGATGTTCATCTCGTCGATCTCCGCGACGCTGGCATGGGCGATCGACACCTGCGCGCGCGCCATCAGCAGATCGTGCAGCGCCTCGCGCCGCCGGGCGGTCAACGCCTTGGAATCGTTCAGGCCTTCCGGGATTTGTTCGGGGTCCAAGACGACCGCCGCCGCCGTCACCGGCCCCGCCCAGGGGCCGCGACCCACCTCGTCCACGCCGGCGATCACGCGGGCGCCGCGGGTCAGGGCGGCGGTCTCAAGGCTGAAATCTGGAACGGGGCGGGTCATGGCGCAGAGATGACCCGGCCTGCCCTCGGACGCAAGCCCCAAGGCTCAATGGCGACCGGCCACGCGGTAGCCCTCGGCACGCAGGCAGTCGAGCGCGTAGGCCTCGCGGCCCAGCAAGCGGCTGGCGCGCGGGGCTTCGCAATAGTCGGGCAGGTCACGGCGCAGGCCCGCGCTCTTGAGGCATTGGCGGGTCACCACATCGCGCGAGCCGCGATGGGTTTCCAGGCGCAGCACACAATGGCCGGGAATGGACTCGGTATAGGAATGGTCGTGGCGGTAGCGCTTGTTTTTCCTTTTCCGTCCATCGTCGTCCAGTTCATTGGCCAGCGCCACCAGCGCGGCGATGCCCAGCAGCGTAATCGCCACGTCCTCGGCATCGGCACGGGCCGGCGCGGCGGTCATCGGCGAGGCGGCAAGGATCAGGGCCAACAGGCCTGCGGTCAGGGGTTTGACGGTCATCGGTCGGTTCCTTTCGGCGAAAACGGGGACTGGACCGAGCATCGCGGCGCGCCTGTCTGACAGGCAATAACGGCGCATTGCTATCGGATAACCGCCATGGCGGCCGAGTTGTTATTGAATATCACCGCAGGCCGCCGCATGCTCCGAGCCATGAAAAAACGCATTCTCATACCGCTCGGCTTCGTGGTGGCGCTTTTTGCGGCGCTGCCCGCCTCCGCCGCCTGCTATGCCGATTACAAGGCCAAGCAGGACAACCCCCTGCGCCTGCACTACGGCGTGATCGAACTGCCCGACAGCGCCTGCGGCAGCCGTGCCGATGCCGCCCAGGTCATCGACAAGCGCATCTCGCGCGACGGCTGGCAGCTGCTGAACGTCATGTCGATCTTCAATGCCGACGGGCTGGAGGAAAGGAAGCAGAGTGCCGGGCAGTACTTCCTCCGCTATTGACGGGCGCCGCGTGGTCGCCATCGGGATCGTCGCCATCGTCGGCATCCTGCTGGTGGCCGCAGTGCTGCTGTTCCTCAACCTGCCCGACGCCAATGCCTTCAACGCGCGGGTGGAGCGGATCTTCGTCGAGAATGACGACCTGACCTCGAACGCCGAGATCAAGCTCTTGGAGATCCTCGCGGAATCCGGGACCAGCTTTTCCGACGTGCTGGCCTCTTACCGGATGGTGATCTTCGTGCTCCTGGTGTTTTCCACAGCGCTGCTGGTGGCGGCACTGGTCTTCCTCGTCACCATCATGACGCTGAACCGCCGGATGAGCGAGATCGAGCGCGCGGGCATCCAGGTGCGGTCGCTGATGATCAGCCGCGCCGAGAACACGGTCGCGCTGAACGACATGGAGTTCAAGCTCACCGCAGCCGCGATCGAGACGCTCTCCGTCCTGGCCGAGGCCCGGATGGATGACGACGTGCTCTCGGGCGTGGAGATCGAGGCAATGATCTCGGGCAAGCCCACCGCCGATTGCGACGAGGCCGCGGGCGCGACGCGGATCAAGCGCTTGCGCGATGCGTTGGGCAACCAGATCGTCAGCGAGTTGCTGGTCAAGAACATCAGCCGCAAGGGCTATATGCTCGCCATCGACAAGGGCGTGATCCAGATGCTCTGACGCCACGGCCAAGAGCTTTCCTGGAATTCCTCGGCACAATTTGCAGATGATTTTCCGCTGGCGACCCCGGCAGGATTCGAACCTGCAACCTGCCCCTTAGGAGGGGGCTGCTCTATCCAGTTGAGCCACGGGGCCGCGCGCGTCCTTTCTCGCGGCAAATCCTCCGGGTTGCAAGCCGCAACGCGGCCCGCGCATCCGGCGGCCAGCCTTGTGTTCCCGCGCGCTTTGCCGCTAACTAATCGGCAAGCCCAGCTTTCGGAAGGTTTGCCCTTGACCTCAAAGCCCTCTTCCCGCGCGCGCCGCCCCCTGACGCTTCGCGACGTGTCCGAGGCCTCGGGCGTCAGCGAAATGACGGTCAGCCGGGTGCTGCGCAACCGCGGCGACGTGTCCGAGGGCACCCGCACGCGGGTTCTGGCGGCGGCCAAGGCGCTGGGCTACGTGCCCAACAAGATCGCCGGCGCGCTGGCCTCGCAGCGGGTGAACCTGGTGGCGGTGATCATTCCGTCGCTGTCCAACATGGTCTTCCCCGAAGTGATGACCGGCATCTCCGAGGTGCTGGAGGAGTCGCCCCTGCAGCCGGTGGTTGGCGTCACCCATTACAAGCCCGAGCGCGAAGAGGCCGTCCTCTACGAGATGCTGTCCTGGCGGCCCTCGGGCGTGATCATCGCGGGGCTGGAGCATAGCGAGGCGGCCGGCGCCATGCTGCGCAACGCCGGGATCCCCATCGTCGAGATCATGGACGTGGACGGCGAGCCGGTCGATTCGGTGGTGGGCATCTCGCACCGCCGCGCGGGCGGCGAGATGGCCCGCGCCATCGCCGCCGAGGGGTACAGGCGGATCGGCTTCATGGGCACCAAGATGCCGCTCGACCACCGGGCGCGGAAACGCTTCGAAGGCTTCACCGCGGCGCTGGCCAAGGCCGGGCTGGAGGTGGCGGACCAGGAGTTCTATTCGGGCGGGTCGGGGCTGGCCAAGGGGCGCGAGATGACCCAGGCCATGCTGGAACGCACGCCGGACCTGGATTTCCTGTATTATTCCAACGACATGATCGCGGCGGGCGGGCTGCTTTACTGCCTGGAGAAGGGCATCGACATCCCCGGGCAGCTCGGGCTGGCCGGGTTCAACGGGATCGAGCTGCTGGACGGGCTGCCGCGCCGGCTGGCCACCATGGATGCCTGCCGCCGCGAGATCGGCCAGAAGGCCGCCGAGATCATCCTCGAATGTAGCGAGAAGGGCCAGCCCGGCCTCGGCGAACGGATCGAGCTGACCCCCAAACTCAGCTACGGCGACACCCTGCGCCGCCGTTAAGCGGGCAAGTGGACATCAGGGGGCCTTTCGTGTTTAACCCGCGGTGAATTCGCCCCTCGGGCGACACCGTATGAGGCCCCCATGACAAATGTCTCGATCGTTATTCCCATGAAAAACGAATCCGAGAACGTGGCGATGCTGCTGGACGAGATCGTCGCCGCCTGCGCGGGGCAGGACTACGAGATCATCATCGTCGACGACGGCTCCACCGACGACACCGCCGAACGGGTGCGCGCCGCCATGGCCGACCACCCCACCCTGCGACTGCTGCAGCACCCGCAATCGGCGGGGCAGAGCGCGGGCGTGCACAGCGGCGTGCTGGCCGCGAAGGGCACGGTGATCTGCACGCTGGACGGCGACGGCCAGAACCCGCCCGCCGAACTGCCCAAGCTGTTCACGCCGCTGCTGCAGGACGACACCGGCCGCCTGGGGCTGGTGGCCGGGCAGCGCGTGGGGCGGCAGGACACGCTGTCGAAAAAGCTCGCCTCGCGCTTCGCCAACGCCTTGCGCGCGCGCATCCTCAAGGACGGCACGCGCGACACCGGCTGCGGGCTGAAGGGGTTCCGCCGCGACGCCTTCCTCCGGCTACCCTTTTTCAACCACATGCACCGCTACCTGCCCGCGCTGTTCAAGCGCGACGGCTGGGAGGTGGCGCTGGTCGACGTCTCCCACCGCGAACGCCACGCGGGGCAGTCGAAATACAACAACCTTCAGCGCGCGCTGGTCGGCATCCATGACCTGATCGGGGTGTCCTGGCTGATCCTGCGGCGCAAGACCGCCCAGCCCGTGGAAGTGGAACGCCCCGATGGTTGAGACCATTTTCGCCTGGCTGCACGTCGCCTCCTGGACCGAGTTCTGGTGGGTCGCCATCGGCCTCGGCGGGCAGCTCTTGTTCACCGCGCGCTTCCTGGTGCAGTGGATCGCGTCCGAGCGCGCGGGCCGGTCGGTGGTGCCGCTGGCCTTCTGGTATTTCTCGGTCGGCGGCGGGCTGGTGCTGTTTTCCTACGCCGTCTACCGCAAGGACCCGGTCTTCATCCTGGGCCAGTCCATGGGGCTGTTCATCTACCTGCGAAACCTCTGGCTGATCTATGCCGAAAAGCGCCATGCCTGAGCGACACGGCTGGCTGATGCCGGCGCTGTTACTCGTCGCAGCGATCACCGCGGCGCGGGTGGTCCTGCTGTGGTTCAACCGCTTGGACCTGTTCGTGGACGAGGCGCAGTACTGGCTCTGGGGGCAGGAACTGGCGCTGGGATATTATTCCAAGCCGCCGATGATCGGCTGGGTGATCCGCGCGATGACCGACCTGGCGGGCAGCGACGCGCCGTTCTGGGTGCGGCTGCCCGCGCCGCTGTTCCACGGCGCGACGGCGCTGATCCTGGGCGCCGTCGCCGCGCGGCTGTTCGGGGCGCGGGCGGCGGTGCTGACGGCGGCGGGCTATGCCACGCTGCCTATGGTGGCGCTGGCCTCGGTCCTGATCTCCACCGACACCATCATGTTCCCCTTCCTGGCGCTGGCACTGCTGGGCTATCTGCGGCTGCTGGAGCGCGGCGGGGCGGGCATCGCGGCCCTGACCGGCATCGCGCTGGGGCTGGCCTTCCTGTCGAAATACGCCGCCATCTACTACGTGATCTGCGCCCTTCTGGCGGCGCTGCTGCTGCGCGGGGCGCGGCCGCGTGTGAGCGATGCGCTGGTGGTGCTGGTGTTCTTCGGCTTGGTGATCTCGCCAAATGTGCTTTGGAACATCCAGAACGGCTTTACCACGCTGGAGCACACGCTCGACAATGCCGACTGGGTGCGCGACCCGGGCGCGCGGGCAGGTCTAAACCCCGACCGGCTGGCCGAATTCCTCGGCGCGCAATTCGCGGTGTTCGGCCCGGTGCTGTTCGGCGGGCTGATCTGGATGACGCTGCGGGCCCGGCGGGCCGGGACTGCACGCCAGTTCCTGCTGCTCTTCGCCCTGCCCATCATCGCCATCGTCTGCGTGCAGGCACTCTTGTCCAAGGCCTATGCCAACTGGGCCGCGGCCGCCTACCTGGCGGGCACGGTGGCGGTGCTGCCCTGGCTGACGCGGGGCTGGCGCGTGGCCTCCTTCGCGATCAACGGCGCGGTGGCGCTGGCGCTGCCGCTGCTGGGGGTTTTTGCCGACAGCCTGAGCTACGGAAAACAAGACCTGCTGATCGCCGCACGCCATGTCGGCCGGGCCGAGATGAGCCGCGCGATCATCGACACCGCGCGGGCCGAGGGGCTGGACGCCGTGGTCTCGGAAAACCGGGACCTGCTGGCCGACCTGTTCTACACCGGCCGCGACAGCGGGCTGCGCTTCTATGCCCTGCCGCCGCAGGGCCGCGCGCCGCAGGGCCGCGCGCCGCATCACTATGCGCTGAAATACCCGCTGCCCGCGGATCTGGAGGGCGACCTGCTGTTCATCACCAAGTCCGACGCGGCCCCGGCCTGCGCGGCCGGCAGCACGGCGCGGGCCGCGCTCAGCCCCGAACGCGGGGCGTATCGCGGCAAGACCTGGTATCTCTACCGCGTCCCCGCCGATTGCTGGGCGCGCTAGGGCGAGGCCCGGTCCGGCCTAACCGAAGGGCCGTTCGAGAAACCCCGACAGGACATGCACCGCCGCGCCGAGGTCTTCGGGCGCGGCGTATTCCCTGGGCGAATGGCTGATCCCGTCGCGGCAGCGCACGAAAAGCATCGCGATGGGGCAGAGATCGGCCATGGCCGAGGCATCATGCGTCGCGCCCGAGGCCAGCCTGAGCGGCGCATGCCCCTGTTCCGCGATCACCTCGGCGAGCCGGTCGGCGTAGCCGCGGTCGCAGGGCTGCGCGGGCTGGGCATAGGTCTTCTCCGCCGTCAGCATCAGGCCCGATGCCAGCGCCACGCGCTGCGCGAAGCCGTGCAGATGCTCGCCCGCCGCCTCGCGTATCGCGTCGACCGGCGAGCGCAGCTCGACCGTCATCCGCACCTCGCGCGGGACGGCGTTCACCACGTTGGGCGCGACATGGATCTCGCCCACGGTGGCGCGCAGATCCTCGGTCGCGCGGGCATGGCGGTTCACCTCGGAAACGATCTCGGCCGCGCCCACCAGGGCGTCGCGGCGCGAGTCCATGGGCAGGGTCCCGGCATGGCCGGTTTCGCCCGTCAGGGTGATCTGGTGCCGCTCGATCCCGCAGATGGCGGTGACGATCCCCAGCGGCTGCCCCTTGTCCTGCAGGACCGGCCCCTGCTCGATATGGGCTTCCAAGTACCCCAGCGCGGCCTCTCGCGGGCGCTGGACCGCGCCGATGCGGTCTGGGTCCAGCCCGAACTGTTCGATGGCCGCGCGCAGCGCCACGCCGTCCCTGTCCAGCATCTCCAGCACCGCCGGGTCGAAGCTGCCGGCCAGCGCGCGCGAGCCGATCAGGGCGGTGGGCCAACGCACGCCCTCCTCGTCGGCGAAGGCCAAAACCTCGACCGAACAGTTGGGCGGGCGGCCCGTCTCCCTCAGCTTGCGCATCGCCAGGATGGGCAGGACCACCCCCATGATCCCGTCGTAGGCGCCGCCCTCGCGCACGCTGTCCTGGTGCGAACCGAGGTAGAAGGTACCGCCCCCCGCGCGCCCCTCGTGACGGCCGACCAGCGTGCCCGCGTCGTCGAGCTGCACGCGCAGCCCGGCCTCCTCCATCCACTCGGTCAGCAGGGCGATAGCCTGCTGGTGCTGGGGCGTGAAGGGCAGGCGCGTAACGCCCGGCCCGTCCTCGGAGACCTGCGCCAGTTGGTTCAGGCGCTCCGCCGCCAAGGCGCCCCAGTCAGTCAAGGGTCCGCTCCGGGTCGTTCAGCGTGGGAACCTGCAGGCTCCAGTCATGATACTCGCCCTCGGTGGCGCGGCGGTAGAGCCGCTCCAGATCCTCCAAGGGCGTCTCGCTGTAGTCGATGCGCAGGGTCAGCGGCGCGTGGTCGGGCGATAGCACCAGCAGGGCCGCCGATTGCAGCCCGCGCGAATCGCTGCCCGCCGCGTGACCGGCAAACAGCGCGTCCAGCAGGCGGCGGGCAAAGGTCGCCTGCGATGAACCGAACCCCGAGGCCATCGCGTCCAACACCCCCTCGCCGGACAGCATGTTGCCGGCGACGACGCCACCGTCAAAGCGCCGGCTGCCCATCGCGGGCACGTTCCCATTGCCGGTGAAGGCGGCCGCCTGCCCGTCCAGCGACAGGGCCGAAAGCTGCCGCTGCGCCCGGCCCGCGTCGCGCCCGGTCACGGCATCCACGGCCGCCGCCGCGCTCTGCCCCGCCTTCATTTTCGCCAGCACCTCCTCGCCCCAGATCGTGCTGGGCGAGGCGCCTTGGCTGGCGGACATCCCGGCGCGGAGATCACCGCGCAGGACCCAGCCGCCTACGCACAGGCTGCCCGTCGCGGCCGCGCCGCCGATCTGTCCGGTTTCGGGGTCTTGGGCAAGAATGGAAAAGGTCATGGCGCCTCGTCGGTATGATTTGAACCCGATTTATCATGAAAAATTGACCGATGCAATTTATCATGATAATTAGACCGCACTGAGCCAACATGGGAGACCGGACATGAAATTCCTGAACTGGACGCGCAGAGGCCTGATGGCCGCGGCCGGCGCGACGCTGACGCTGGGGGCGCTGACGCTGCCCGCGGCGGCGCAGACGCCACCGGGCGTGCTGATCGTCGGGCAGATCGCCGAACCGAAATCGCTCGATCCCGCCGCGGTGACGGCGGTCAACGATTTCCGCATCCTGGTGAACGTCTACGAAGGCCTGACCCGCTACAAACCCGGCACATTGGAAGTCGAACCGGGACTGGCGGAAAGTTGGACCATCAGCGAGGACGGCACCGAATACACCTTCACCCTGCGTGAGGGCGTGAAATTCCACGACGGCACCGATTTCAACGCCGAGGCGGTGAAGTTCAACTTCGACCGCATGCTGGACGAGAACCACCCCTATCACGACACCGGCCCCTTCCCGCTGAGCTTCTTCTTCGGCGCGGTGGAGGAGACCACGGTGGTCGATGACCGCACCGTGCGCTTCAAGCTGAACGCGCCCTATGCGCCCTTCCTGTCGAACCTGGCCTACCCGACCGGCCTGATCGCCTCGCCCGCCGCCATCGAGGCGCATGGCAAGGATTTCGGCCGCAATCCCGTCGGCACCGGCCCCTTCAAGTTCGCCGAATGGAAATCGAACGAGCGCGTGGTGGTGGAGCGCAACGACGATTACTGGGGCGAAAAGGCCGGCACCGAGGCCGTCGTCTTCCGCCCGATCACCGACGCCAACACCCGCGTCGCCGAAATGCTGGCCGGCGGCATCGACATGATGGTCGAGGTCCCGCCGACCTCGCTGTCGCAGTTCGACGGCAACGGATTTGAGGTGGTGCAGCAGGCGGGCCCGCACGTGTGGTTCCTGATCCTGAACGCCAAGGAGGGCCCCTTTGCCGACAAGCGCGTGCGCCAGGCGGCGAACTACGCGATCAACAAAGAGGCCATCGTCAACGACGTGCTGGAAGGCACCGCCGAGGTCGCCGCCGGCCCCACCCCGCCGGCCTTTGCCTGGGCCTACAACGAAAGCCTCGACCCTTACCCCCATGACCCCGACAAGGCCCGCGCCCTGCTGAAAGAGGCCGGCGCCGAGGGGGCCGAGCTGACCTTCTACGTCACCGAGGGTGGCTCGGGCATGCTCGATCCCATCGCCATGGGCACCGCCATCCAGGCCGACCTGGCCGCGGTGGGGCTGGATGTGAAGATCGAGACCTACGAATGGAACACCTTCCTCGGCGAGGTGAACCCCGGGCTGGAGGGCAAGGCCGACATGGCCGAGATGGCCTGAATGACCAACGACCCCGACACCCTGCCCTACTTGGCCCTGCGGACCGATGCCTGGCCGGACGAGGGGGGCTTCAACTCGGGCTACTACTCGAACCCCAAGGTCGACGAGTTGCTGGAGGCCGCCCGCACCGCCACCGACCAAGATGAGCGCGCGCGTCTCTACAAGGAGATGCAGCAGATCGTCCAAGAGGACGCGCCGTGGGTCTTCGTGGCGAACTGGAAGCAGAACGCCGTCACCAGCGACCGGGTCGGGAATTTCCGCCTCGAACCCTCGTTCCTGCTGCAACTCAAGGACGTGGTGAAGAACTGATCGAACGGGCAGGCCGGCGCGCCACGCACCGGCCTGCCTGCAATTTACCGCATTCTCTGACAGGATAAGGCCATTGGGGGCGCCCGCGCGGGCGCC
>JBNGCX010000013.1:0-70726 GCA_049974865.1 Paracoccaceae bacterium | reverse complement strand
TCGCCGAATACATCATGAACGGCTTCGACACCCATGTCTCCAAGCCCTTCCGCATGGAAGACCTGACACGGGCCATCGGATCCCTCGTGCGCGGATAGCCGCGCTAGCCGTCGAGCAGCGCCGCTTCCAGGGCGTCGAGCATCTGCTCGAGATCGTGGTGGAGGCCCTTGAGGATGGCCATCTCTGACAGCCCCTCGCTCCGGGCCTGGCCGATCAGGGTCTCCACCCGGCCCGCCAGCTCTCCGAGCCGGGGATGGCCGACGGTCCCGGCGACGCCGGCGATCTTGTGGGCATGGCCCGCGATTTCGGAAAGGGCGCGGCCGGGTGCGCGTCCGGCCTTCACATCCCTGCGGCATTGCTCGATACGCAGGACCTGTTCCTCGATCCGGGCCTCGAAAAGCGCCCGGGCCCGCTCCAGCCCCGGGGGGAGGGACCGGTCGTCGGCCTCGCGCGGCCGCACGTTGGCTTGAAACGTTCGTGTCACGCCAGCACCTTTCTCAGTTGCAGCAGCCGCGTTTCGACGCCGGTATCGCGGGTCGAGGAGCCCTGCGCCTTTTCAAGCGCCTGCTGCAGGATGGCCGTCGCCCGGCGTGCGCCGAACAGGCTTCCGCGTGCCTGCTCGCCTACCCGCACCCGCGGCGTGGGCAGACCATCGGCCACGTAGATGCTTTCGAATTCCGTCAGCGCGTGATTGATCTGAAATTCCAGGTTCTCCCTGTCGATCAGGGCCTGGCGCGAGGTTACCACCACGAAATCGCCGGCGCCGGCATAGGCGAACATGCAGCTATGCGCCTTCACCGCCTCGAAGATGGCGGCCGCCACGTCGCCCATGGTCTCGACGAACACCACCGGGTTCGCCCTGCGGTGGATCTGGAGCGCGTTCTCCACGTGGATCCCCATCGCCGCGTGGGCGAACAGCCCGCGGCCGTCCAGCGTCAGCAGGTAATTCTCGAGAGCGAGGTATTCGATCGCGTTTTCCTGCCCGTGGAGCGGGATCGCCGACTCGAAATCGACCGGCTGCTGATACTCCGGATTGGCGGCCAGGGCCCGCAGGGTCAGCATCTCGGCGCGCTGGCGTTCGTCGTGAAGACGCTCGACCATCTTGATCCGGGATTTCCACTCCAGCGGATCGATCGGCTTGTTCATGTAGTCGGTCGCCCCGGCAGCGAAGGCATCATCGATGAAGCCGCGCTCCGACACCCGGGTGACCATGATGATCGGCGCCTTCCGGAGCGGCTCGATCGCACGCAGTTCGCCGCACAGCTCCACGCCGCTCATGCCGGGCATCTGGATATCGAGAAGGAACGCGTCGAAGGCCTCCGGCCTCGCCTGTGCCATTTGCAGCCCCAGCATGGGCGAATTGGCGGTCGCGACCTCGTGCCGGCCGTCCCTTTCCATGAGATCGCAGATGATCTCAAGGACAGCCGGATCGTCATCGACGGCAAGAAACCTCATATTCCGCTTCCTTTCTCCACGTGCGCCCCAATCACCCGCAGATTTCCTCTCAACTCAGGGGAGAGCTTCGAAGGTGATTGCGTCTTTTTTCGGGCATTTTTCGTAAAATTGAAGACATTTGCGGGAAACTACCGCGGCAAACCGCATGGCGGCCTGCCCCGGTCTCGTCACTGCATCCTGAGGGCGGCCCGGACCTGGGCCAGGAACTCTTTCGGTCTGATCGGCTTGCCCATGACCGCGTCCGCCGGGGAACCCCCGATCAATTCTTTGAGCTCCGCCTCGGTCGAGGCCGAGAACAGAATCGAGTACGTCGCGGAATTCGGGTTCGAGGAGGCGCGCAAATGGCGAATAAGCTTGTCGCCGGAAATGAACGGCATTTTCCGATCCACGATCAGGAGGTCGAACTTGCGCGTCATCGCCGCCTCCATCGCCTCGCGCCCGTCGGCAGCCACCGTGAGCTGCAGCCCGTCGATATCGGCCACCAATGCGCGCACGATCTCCTGGTTGATCTCGTCATCCTCGGCCAACAGGACGCGTTTCTGGGAAAGCGCCGCCCCTTCGGGCAGTGCATGTGCTTCGTTACTCATAAATACTTGCTCCATACCGAACTTGTCTCCTCCTGATCGCCAACCGGCGAGACCGCGGCATGTCCGGGCGGTGCCGGGGTCGCCCCTGCACCCGCCCACGGATCGCCGCGTCATTCCCCTGCTCGCGCTGACGGTCTCGCCCAACCTAGGGGCAGACTGTGTTGGAAATCGGTATTCAATTGTGGCCCCGGCAAGGAAAACCGAAAGGGCGCACAACCCCAAGGCGACTCAAAGATGGCGGCGGTGCGGCCAAGGCGCCGAGAGCCCAGCGCTGGCCGGACCGGCGCGGCTTCATCGCCTCGGTTGCGCGAACCGCGCCGATAGCCGATGCTGTCCCTCATCCAGACGGCCCGAGACCGGCGGGCCGACCATCCGGAGGGAAACGGGAATGGACCTCCTCGCCATGTTTGACGTCGAGAACACCGCCGAGATGATCTGGATCGGCCTCGGATTCGCGGCACAGGCGATGTTCGGGCTGCGCTTCGTCGTCCAGTGGCTGTATTCCGAGCGCGCCGGGAAGTCGGTTGTCCCGGTCGTCTTCTGGCATTTCTCGGTGCTGGGCGGAACGTTGATGCTGTCCTACGCGATCTACCGCTGGGATCCGGTGTTCATGCTGGGCCAGGCGATGGGCCTTGCCATCTATCTCAGGAACCTGTGGCTTATCTATCGCGGTGGCGGCGACGCCGCCGCCGAAGAAGCCGCCGGCGGTGCCGGTCCTGGCGGGGACGAGGGCGGCGGCGGCGGTGACGGCTAGGAGCCGCCCCCGGCCTCGGACAGGCGGTAGATCACGTAGTCGTCGGTCTTCTCGACGAAGGTGGCGGTGGTGTTGAGATATTCCACCACACCGGCGTGATGCTCGAAGAACGGCCGGCCGGCCCGGTCCCTGGCATTCTGGGCCACGCCGAACCAGCGCGCCCCGCGTGCGCGGAGTTCTTCGAGCTGCGCGATGGCGATGGCGTCATCGTCCTCGAACCTGGACCAGTCGCTCTCACCGCCGCCGGGTGGGAACACCCATCCGCGCCTGCGGCTGTAATAGACGCCGATCGGGTCGCCGACCTCGGGCGCGATCGCGATCACCAGGTCGTCCGGCCCGGCCAGGACGTCCAGCTTCTGACCCAACAACCGCGCCTGTTCCGCCTGCGGCCTTTTCAGTTCCTGGGTCAGCGGCAGGCTGGAGAACAACAGAACCGCGAGGACGAGGGTCCCCGCCCGGGACATCCCGGGGACGCCGGAAAAGGGGGTCCTGCCCATCTCCACCAGGACGATCAGCCCCCGCCCGCAGAACAGGGCCACCGGGCCGAAAGCCATGTGCAGGTTCCACGGGTTGGCCGTCACCTCGCGCGCGGCCACGAGATACACGAGCAGCGTGCCCATCAGCCATGCCTGCGGAACCATCGCGAGCGCCCGGTCGCGCGCGCCCGAAGGCCGGGCGGGCGCCATCCACAGGCCCACCCCGGCCAGCAGCAGAACCGGGTATCCGCAGAACCACCAGACCGCGATATCCCACAGGTCCTCGAAGTAGAAACCGTTGCCGATGAACCCTGCCAGCCCGTCCTGCCACAGATACCCCGTGCCCGCGACGTGATAGGGCGGGTAGCTGTTGCCCAGGTGGACCGCCCAGGCATAGTAGGCAAGGATCACGGCCAGCCCCGCCACGGTCGCGATCAGCGTCGGGGCCGCGCGCCACCATTGCCCCCTTGCCAGCCAGACCGCCACCAGCCAGAGCACGGCCAGCCCGGCGCTGAGCCCCGGCAGCTTGGCCAGTGCCCCCAGCGTGAAGGCCGCCGTGGCCAGCAGCAGCGTCCAGCCGCCGCCGCGGGTCCAGTAACGGGCGAACAGCCACAGCCCCAGCGTGACCAGCGCCAGCATCGCCGGATCGGGCAGGAAGGAGCTGTCGATGGCGATCGGGCCGGGCATCAGGGCGTAGATCAGCGCGGCGGCATGGGCGTGACGCTCGTCCCAGATCTGCGCGGCGAGGCGGTGCAGCGCGTACACGGTGACCAGGCCAAAAAAGACCGCGACCAGCCGGCCAAGCCAGTCGTGCCAGCCGAACACCGCATGCAGCGCCGCGGCGATGTAGCTCAGGATCTGGAATTCGCGCCCCTGGTAGCTCGGCCCCGGGCCGGTCCAGCTGACCTCGGGGTAGAAGATGTTCCAGCTGCCGGTCCTGAAATTGTCGGCCATCATGGCGGTGCTGGCCTCGCGCCAGCTGAAGGCATCCACCAGGGGCTGGGTGACGTGCCACAGCCGAAACACCGCCGCGATCAGCAGGATCATGACCAGCATCGCCCGGTCGCCGGGTGTCCGGGCCCCGGCCCCCGGCAGGAACTCCAGCCGCCGCCGCGCAATATCCCCCAGGTCTCCGCCGCGCGTCATGCGCCGGCTCCGGTATTCCGGAAGGCGTCGTTTTCGAAATTCACCCACCGCCGGACGGCATAGGGCGTTCGATGCCCCTGGGCGTAATAGACCCGGGCCAGCACCTCGCCCAGGATGCCGAGGCTGAGCAGCTGCAGCCCGGCCAGCCCCGCCATCACCGACAGCAACAGCAGCGGGTTGCCGGTCATGTCGATCCCCGAAGCCAGTTTCATCACCACCGTCGCCACCGCCGCCAGCAGCGCCACGGCCAGGCTGGCCAGCCCCAGCCCGCCGAAGACGCGCATCGGGTGCGCGGAGTCCTTGAGCAGGAATTTCACCGTCAGCAGGTCGAGGATCACCACCAGGGTGCGCCCGATCCCGTATTTCGTCTCGCCCGACAGGCGCGGGCGGTGATGCGTCTCGATCTCGTGGCAGCGCGCCCCGCGCTGGTAGAGGAGGATGGGAATGAAGCGGTGCATGTCGCCATACAGCTCGATCTCCGAGACCAGATCGCGCCGCATCGCCTTGAGCGTGCAGCCCAGATCGTGGATCGGAAAACCCGTGCTCCAAGAGATCAGGCGGTTGGCGATGCGCGAGGGCAGCTTGCGGCTGAGCATCGCGTCCTGCCGGTGCCGGCGCCAGCCATGCACGAGGTCATAGCCCTCTTCCAGCTTGGCGACCATCGGGCCGATATCGGCCGGGTCGTTCTGCAGATCGCCGTCGATGGTCACCACCGCATCCAGCGTGGCGTGGTCGATCCCCGCCTTCATCGCGGCCGTCTGGCCGTAATTGCGCCGGAACTCGATCAGCCTCACGCGCGGGTCGCGGGTGGCCAGTTCGGCCATCGCCGCGCTGCTGCCATCGGTCGAGCCATCATCGACCAGGATGATCTCGTAGGGCTTGCCGATCCCGGTCAGCGCGGAGGTAAGCTCTTCATAAAGCTGTGAAATATTGCCGCGTTCGTTATAGACAGGAACCACGACGGACACCCCCCCGACGGGTTGTGGCGGCAGTCCAGTCTTTTCCTTAACCTTGCCGGCGCTGCTCTTGCTCACGGTTCGGCAACCTCAAATATGCCATGAAAACCGTTTCAGCCTAACGCAGGTGCTGCAACGAAACAATTTCGACGACGCGACGGACGTGCGCCGTCACCGCATTACCCGAGATCGCCGCCGCCCTCGCCCGTGTTTTTCCTGGTCAGGGCCCGGGCCGCCACCTCGCAGAAATATTGCGCGCCGAGCGGAAGTATCTCGTCGTTGAACTGGTAGTTCGGGCTGTGCAGGTTGCGCCCGCCCTCGGCCGGACCGTTGCCGATCCAGATATAGGCGCCGGGGGTGTCATTCAGCATGAAGGCGAAATCCTCGGCCGCCATGCTGGGCGGCAGGTCGGTGGCCACGGCCTCGGCGCCGACGATGGCCTGCGCCGCCTCCAGCGCCAGCGCGGCGGCGGGCGCGGCGTTGATGGTCGCGGGGTAGCGGCGCGTGTAATCCAGTTCGGCCTCGGCGTGGTAGGCCGAGGCGATGGCCTGCGCCCTGTGCGCCATCTCGGCTTCCAGGAAGTCCCGCGTCCCAGGGGCGAAGGTCCGCACCGTGCCGCGCAGCGTGATCCGCTCGGGGATGACGTTCAGCGTGTCGCCGGCATGGATCTGGGTGATCGAGATCACCGCCGGATCGACCGGCGCGACGGCGCGGCTGACCAGGGTTTGCCAGGCCATCTGCACCTGCGCGGCCAGCGTGATCGGGTCGATCCCCTCATGCGGCATGGCGCCGTGGCTGCCGCGACCGATCAGGCGCAGCTCGAACGTGTCGAAGGCGGCCATCACGGGGCCCGAGTGCACGGCAAAGCGCCCCGCCTCCAGTCCCGGCCAGTTGTGCATCGAATAGACCTGGTCGACCGGGAAGCGCTCGAACAAGCCGTCCTCGATCATCACCCGGGCGCCGCCCTCGTTCTCCTCGGCGGGCTGGAAGATGAACACCACGGTGCCCGGCCCCGGCGGGTTGGCGGCCATGTGTTTGGCCGCCCCCAGCAGCATGGTGGTGTGGCCGTCATGGCCGCAGGCATGCATCTTGCCCGGCACCGTCGAGGCATAGTCCAGCCCCGTGGTCTCGGTCACGTCCAGCGCGTCGATGTCCGCGCGCAGGCCGACGGTCCAGCCATCGCCGTTGCGCAGGACACCGACGACGCCGGTGCCCCCGATCCCCTCATGCACTTCCAGCCCCATCGCGCGCAGTTCCTTGGCAATAAAGGCCGCGGTGCGGTGTTCCTGAAAGGCCGTCTCGGGATGCGCATGCAGATCGTGCCGCCATTCCGTGAGCAGTGGCAACATGGCTTGAATTTCGTCTGCAATACGCATCGGGGTCACCCAAAGATTATGGTCAGGCCGATGCCGAGCGCGAGGCCGACAAGCAGCCAGGCCACACGGTCGATCAGCGGGATATGTCCGGCCGCGGGGCCCGCGGCGGGGGCGGCAGCCGGGGCGGCCGCGCCGCCCGCGGGGGCGGCGACGGCTTCCTCGCCGCCCGTCAGCACGCGCGAGAAACCGGCAAAGAAATCGTCGGCGGTCTTTTTCGCCACGCCCTGGATCAGGCGGCCGCCGACGCTGGCCAGCTTGCCGCCGATATCGGCGTCGGCGACATAGGTCAGCCGCGTGCCGTCGCCCTCAGGCGCCAGCGTGATCCGCGCCGCGCCCTTGGCGAAACCGGCAGGCCCGCCCTGCCCGCGCCCGCGCAGCGTGTAGGAGAGCGGCGGGTTCAGGTCGTCCAGCTCCACCTTGCCCTTGAAGGTGGCCGAGACCGGCCCGACCTTGGCGACCACGGTGGCGGTGAACTCATTCTCGCCGGTCCGCTCCATCGCCTGGCAGCCGGGGATGGAGCGGCGCAGCACCTCGGGGTCGTTGAGGCCTTTCCAGACCGCCTCGGGGGCGGCCGGGATCAGGGCGTCGCCTTCGAACCGCATCTCAGGCCCCCGTCATCTGGGTATAGACGCGATAGAGCGCCTGCGTGCCCTCTTCGCCGAAGCCGCCATCGACGAGGCGCTGGTAAAGGCCGCGGGCCAGCGTCAGGCCCGGCAGGTCCAGTTTCATCCGCTCGGCCTCGGCCAGGGCGATGGACATATCCTTGACGAAATGGTGCACGAAGAAGCCCGGCGCATAATCTTCCTCCACCATCTTCGGCCCCAGCCCGTTCAGCAGGAAGCTGGACGCCGCGCCGGTGCCGATCGCGTCGAGCACGGCGGACTGATCCAGCCCGGCGGCCTTGGCGTAGGACAGGCTCTCACTCACCGCCAGCATGGTCGAGGCGATGGCGATCTGGTTGGCCATCTTGGTGTGCTGCCCGGCACCCGCGGGGCCCATGTGCACGATCTTGCCCCCCATGGCCTCGAACAGCGGCATGGCCTTGTCATAGGCCAACGCGTCGCCGCCAACCATGATCGCCAGCTTGCCCGCCTTGGCGCCCACGTCACCGCCCGACACCGGCGCGTCGAGCGCCATCAGCCCGCGATCCGTGGCTTCCGAAGCGATGCGCTGCGCCAGTTCCGGGCTGGAGGTGGTCATGTCGATCAGGATCGCGCCGTCGCGGGCGCGCTCCACGATGCCGCCGGAGGCGAGGTAGACCTCCTCGACATCCTTGGGGTAGCCGACGATGGTGATCACCACGTCGCAGGCCGCGGCGACCTCGCCGGGGCTGTCCTTCCAGACCGCGCCGCGGGCGACCAGGTCGTCGGCCTTGGCGCGGGTGCGGTTGTAGACGCACAGGTCATGGCCGGCGGCCAGAATGTGCCCCGCCATGCTTTGCCCCATGATCCCGAGGCCGATGAAACCAACCGTCATCTTGTCCGTCGAAGCGCTCATGCCCTGTTCGTCCTTCCGTTTGAGTTGCCCGGCGTTCCCTGAGTGGTGGCGCCCGGGTCTGATGAAGTGGTTCCCCGGGTGACATCCCCGGCCTCGCGAAGAAGTGCCCGCACCCTTTGCGGCGAGAGCGGCATCTGCTCGGCGGTCACAGCCAGCGGCGCCAGCGCATCGTTGACCGCGCCCGCGATCACGCCGATCGAGCCCATGATTCCGCCCTCGGCCATGCCCTTGATCCCCGCTGGCGTCTTCCGGTTGGGGGTGTGCATGGGGAGGATCTCGATGTTGGGCAGCTCGCAGGCGGTGGCGACCAGGTAATCGGCCAGCGTGGCGCTGAGGTTCTGGCCGTTCTCGTCATAGACGACCTGTTCCAGCAGCGCGCCGCTCAGCCCCATCGCCACCGCGCCCTGCTGCTGGCCCTTGACGACCAGCGGGTTGAGCACGGTGCCGCAATCCTCGGCCACGAGATAGCGGTCGATGCGGATGCGCCCGGTGGCGGGGTCGATCTCGACCTCGCAGGCATGCGTGGCGTTGGAATAGGTCATCGCCGGCGGGTCGTAGGTGAGCGACACATCGAGGCCGGGGTCGATCCCCTCGGGCAGCGCGGTGGGGTCGAGATAGGCGCGCCGCGCCACGTCGGCCAGGCTCACGCCTGTGGCCTGCCACGCGTCCTCCAGCCGCCGCTCGACCTGGCCGTTGTGCAGGCGCAGCCCCTGCGCGTCGTTGAGGTTCAGCATCGACGCCGCGATGGCCAGCACCTTTTCCTGCGCCTTCTGCGCGCAGAGATAGAGGGTGCCGCCCCCCGCCGTGGCGCCGCGCGCGCCGCGGCTGCCCATGCCGTAGGGGGCGATGTCGGTATGGCCCATGTGGACATTTACGGTCTCGGGCGTCACGCCCAGCCCCTCGGCCACGGCCTGCGAAAGCGGCGTCTCGTAGCCCTGGCCCGAGCCCATCAGCCCGACCGAGGCGTTGACCACGCCCGAGGGCTCGATCCGCACCCAGGCGGCCTCGTGCCCCGAGCCGGGGATGCCGGCGGCCTTGTAGAACGCCGAGCCGTAGGTGGTGGATTCGACCACGGTGCACAGGCCCAGGCCCAGCAGCCGCCCCTCGTCCCGCGCCTGTGCCTGGCGGGCGCGGAAGGCGGGCACGTCAATGGCCTGAACCGCAGCCTCCAGTGTCTCCAGCGGGGTGACATCCTCCAGCACCTCGCCGGTGGGCATGGTGAAGGGCAGGTCATCGGCCCGCAGGGCGTTGACCCGGCGCACCTCCACCGGGTCGAGGCCCAGCTCGCGCGCCACCGCGTCGATGGTGCCCTCCATCACCCAGCTGGTGATCGCCATGGGCGCGCGCATCGGGCCGTTCCCGCATTTGTTGGTCAGCACCACCTTCACGTCGAAGGCGTAGTCGCTGATCTTGTAGGGCCCGGTCAGGATCATCGCGATCACGCGGGCCATGTAGTTGGCCGGGTAGAAGCAATAGGCGCCGAAATCCTCGGTCAGGTCCAGCTCCAGCCCCAGGATGCGTCCGTCGGCGCGGACCGCGGCGCGGGTCCTGCAATGGGTCTCGCGCGCATGGCTCGCCGAGGTCAGGTTCTCCAGCCGGTCCTCGCGCCAGCGCACCGGGCGGCCGAGATGGCGCGACAGCGCCGCCACGGTCAGCTCTTCGCGGTAGAGCGCGATCTTCTGGCCGAAGCCGCCGCCGATGTCGGGGCTGATGACGGTGACCTGGGTTTCGCTGATGCCCAGCCGGGCGGCGAGCTGGCCGCGCATCGGGTGCGGCACCTGGGTGCCGATATGCATGGTCAGATGCGCCCGCCCCGCGTCCCAGTCGGCCAGGCAGCCGCGGGTCTCCATCGGCACATGGGTGTGGCGGTGCAGGTTGAAGCGCGCCTCGACCACGCGGTCGGCCTCGGCCCGGCGGGCGGCCGGGTCGCCGGCGCTGAAGCTCTGGTGGGAAACCAGGTTGTCGGGCAGAGTGTCGTCGACCAGCGGCGCGTCGGGGGCCAGCGCGGTTTCGGTGTCGGCGGCGCAGGGCAGCGCCTCGTATTCGACCTCGACCAGCTCCACCGCGTCCTCGGCGACGTAGCGGTCGCGCGCCACCACCACCGCCACCGGGTCGCCGTGAAAGCGCACCTTGTCGACGGGCAGCGTAGTCATCTCGACCGGGTGCAGCCCTTCGATCGGGGGCGCGAGGCGCAGGGGCGCCGTCCATTGCGCAAGGTCGCGGCCGGTGAACACGCCCACCACGCCGGGCAGCGCGCGGGCGGCTTGCGTGTCGATGCCCGTGATGCGGGCATGGGCATGCGGCGAGCGCACGAAGGTGACCTGCAGCGCGCCGGGCAGCGTGACGTCGTCGAGATAGCGGCCCTTGCCGGTGAGGAAACGGCGGTCCTCCTTGCGCGGCAGGGGCTGGCCGATATGGGTGAACGGCGTGTCCGCGGTCATGCGCCCTGCCCTTCCCGCATGATGTCGGCGGCCTCGAGGATGGCCGTCACGATATTCTGGTAACCGGTGCAGCGGCAGAGGTTACCCGACAGCACGTCGCGGACCTCGGCCTCGCTGGGCTGCGGATTGTCGCGCAGATAGGCCTCGAAGGTCATCACGATGCCCGCCGTGCAGAAGCCGCATTGCAGACCGTGCTCCTCATGCAGGGCCTGTTGCACCGGGCTCAGCCGGTCGCCATCGGCCACCGCCTCGATCGTGGTCAGCTCATGGCCTTCCATCTGCACGGCATAGGTCAGGCAGGACCGCGCGGGCTGGCCGTCGATCAGGATGGTGCAGGCGCCGCAGACGCCGTGTTCGCAGCCGACATGGGTGCCGGTCAGTTGCAGGTCGTCGCGCAGCACGTCCGACAGCAGCTTGCGCGGCGGCACGACGACGTCATGCGTCTCGCCGTTCACGACGAGGGAAATCGGAACGGGCGCGCTCATGCGGTTTCGCGTCCTTCTTCGGCGGCGCGCAGAAGGGCGCGCGCGACAAGGGTCTCCACCAGTTCGCGGCGATAGGCGGCGGGCACCTCCGGGTGGTCCTCGGGGGTGATCGCGGCGGCGGCGGCGGCGGCCAGCCGCGCGGCGGTCTCGGCGTCCGGCTGGCTGCCGATGGCCTGCGCCTCGATCCCGGACAGGCGCTGCGGCACCGGGGCGACCCCGCCAAGCCCCAGGCGCAGCGCGGAAATGGCGCCCTCGGCGTCGCGGGCCACGGTCACCGCCACGCTGACGATGGCGAAATCGCCGTGACGGCGGCTGAACAGCTCGAAGGCGCAGCCCTCGCTCTCGGCCTGGCGCGGGAAGCGCAGGGCGGTGACGATCTCGTCCTCGGCCAGGTCGACCGTCATGATGGATTGCACGAAATCGGCGGCCGGCACCTCGCGCTCGCCCCGCGTCGAGCGCAGGACCACCTCGGCCCCCAGCGTCACCGCGACCAGCGGCAACTGCGCGGCCGGATCGGCATGCACAAGGCTGCCCCCCAGGGTGCCGCGCTGGCGGATGGCGTAATGGCCGATGGTCCGGGCGGCCGCGGCCAGCAGCGGCAGGTCGCGGCTGACCTCGGGCGCGGTGGCCAAGCGATGATGACGGGTCAACCCGCCGATCTCGATCCTGTCCCCGATCTCGCGGATATAGTCCATCTCAAGCATGTCGTTCAGGTCCACCAGATGTGTCGGCCGGGCCAGCCGCATGTTCAGCATCGGCCCCAGGCTCTGCCCCCCGCTTAGCAGCTTGGCCTCGGGGCCGAAGCGCGCCATCAGCTCCAGCGCCTCGCCAAGATCGGCCGGACGGTGATAGGTGAAGGGGGCGGGTTTCATCGCGGGGCGCTCCGTTACCAGATCAGGGATTGGCCGCTGTCCTTGTCGAAGACATGCAGACGGTTGAGGTCCACCGACAGGGCCACGTCGTCGCCCAGCGCGTGGCTGAGGTCCTTGCCCACGCGGAAGAACAGCTCCTCGCCGTAGAAATCGAAGCCCAGAAACTGGTCCGAGCCCACCGGCAGGACCGAGTTCACCTTGCCCCGGATCACCGAGCCCTCGCCGCCCTGCGCGGTCTCGTCCACGTCCTCGGCGCGGATGCCCAGGCGCACCTCGCGGCCTTGGCTGTCGGCCAGCTTGCCCGCGATCTCCGGCGGCAGCGCCAGCGACAGGTCGCCCCGCACGAAACGCGCATTGGCGCTGTCGGTCACCTCAAGCGTGCCGTCGATATAGTTGATCGGCGGGTTGCCCTGGAACGACGCCACGAAGGTGTTGCGCGGACGCTCGTAGATGTCATCCGGGCTGCCCACCTGCTGCACCACGCCATCGCGCATCACCACGATGCGGTCGGCCAGCGTCAGCGCCTCGGCCTGGTCGTGGGTCACGTAGACGAAGGTGGTCTGCATCGCGTGGTGCAGTTCCTTGATCTCGGCCCGCATCGAGATGCGCAGCGCGGCGTCGAGGTTCGACAGCGGCTCGTCCATCAGGAAGACCGAGGGCTCGCGCACCATCGCCCGGCCCAGCGCCACGCGCTGGCGCTGGCCGCCCGACAGTTGCGACGGGCGCCGGTCCAGCAGATGGGCGATTTCCAGCTTCTCGGCCGCGTCGCGCACCCGGCGGTCGATCTCTTCGCGCGGGGCTTTGCGCATCTGCAGGCCGAAGGCGATGTTGTCATAGACCGTCTTGTGCGGGTAGAGCGCGTAGCTCTGGAACACCATGGCCACGTCGCGCTTGTGCGGGGGCGTGTAGTTGACCAGTTCGTCGTCGAACATCAGCCGCCCGCCGCTGACCTCTTCGAGGCCGGCGATCATGTTCAGCGTGGTCGACTTGCCGCAGCCCGAGGGGCCCAGCAGCACCAGGAACTCCTTGTCCTGGATGTCGAGATTGAGGTCTTTCACGGCGTGGAAGCCGTTGGCGTATTTCTTCTCGACGTGTTCGAAACGGATACGAGCCACGGGGTCTTTCCTTTCCTAGCCTTTGACGGCGCCGGCGGTCAGGCCGGAAACGATGTAGCGTTCAAAAATCACGGCCACGATGATCGGCGGCACGATGGCCAGCACGCCCGCAGCGTTGATGAACGAGAAGCTGATGGTGAAGTCCGAGGTAAAGGCCGCCAGCACGATGGGCAGCGTCTGCGAGGCCTCGGTCTGGGTGAACATCAGGGCCAGCAGGAACTCGTTCCAACTGGTCAGGAAGGTGAACAGCACCACCGCCACCAGCGAGGGCAGCGACAGCGGCAGGAACACCCGCACCAGCGCCTGGAAGCGCGAGCAGCCATCGACGCGCGCGGCCTTGTCCAGCTCGTCGGGCAGGCCCTCGAAATACTGCACCAGGATGAATACCGTGAAGGGCACGGTCACCGCCAGGTAGGTCAGCACCAGCGAGCCGATCGTGTCCAGCATCCCGAGGTTCTTGATCACCAGGAAGAACGGCACCACCAGCGCGATGTCCGGGATCACCCGCGTGATCAGGATGAAATAGACCGAGGCATCGCGCCCCCAGAACCGGATCTTGGCCAGCGCATAGGCCGCGGGCACCCCCACCAGCAAGTTGAGGATCACCACCAGCGTCGCCACGAGGAAGCTGTTCCACATCGCCGGCAGCAGGTTCTTGGCCGTCGAGGGGATGAACCCGCCCGAGGCCGGGTCCTGCCCGCTGCGGGTCTCGTAGGTGATCTCTTCTTCCTCGGTGGCGCTGAAGATCGCCTCGAAGTTCTGCATCGTGGGCTCTTCGGGGATCCAGTGCGGCGGGACCGAGACGATCTCGGCCTCGGTCTGGAAGGACGAGGAGACCAGCCAGGTCACCGGCGCCAGCACGTAGATTGCCAGCACGATGGCGCCGCCGAGGATCACCAGGTTCTGCGCCAGCCGCGCCAGGCGCTGGCGGCGGCGGTAGTCGATCCCGCCGGATCGGGTCAGCGTTTTGTCGGACATGCTCAAACCTTCCGGCCAAGGGTGCGGATAAAGGTGTAGGACAGCGCGAAGGTGACCAGCGCCAGCACGTAGGACATGGCCGCGCCGCTGCCGAAGGACAGGTTGCGGAACGTCTCGACGTAGATGTGCCAGGACAGCACGTGGCTGGCGTCACCCGGCCCGCCCTCGGTGAGGATGAAGAACAGGTCGAAATGCCGGATCGCCATCATCGTCTCGTAGATCATGACCAGCATGAAGCCGGGTTTCATCGCGGGCAGCGTGACATGGATGAAGCGCTGCCAGACGGAGGCCCCGTCGACGCGCGCGGCCTGGTAGAGGTCGGAGGGGATCGCCTTCAGCGACACCAGCAGCAGGATGGTGGCCAGCGGCACCTCTTTCCAGACGAAGGCGTTGGCGATCAGGAAGATCGTCTTGTCCTGGTCCCCCAGCCAGATCATGTACTTGTCGATGAAATCCAGTTGGTAGAGAACCCCGTTCAGCGCGCCGTAGCCGGAATCGTAGATCCATTTCCACATCAGCGCGTTGGCGACATAGGGAATGGCCCAGGGCACCAGCAGGATTGTCGAGAGCACCCGGCGGCCGCGGAAATTCTGGTTCAGCAGCAGCGAAACCAGCAGCGCGATCACCGCGATCGCCGTCACCGAGACCACCGAGAAGGTCACGGTGCGCGCGACCGAGACCCAGAACAGGTCGTTGGTGAACAGGTCGGTGTAGTTCTCGAACCACACGAAGGGCGTGCGGTTCGGGCGCGTCAGCTTGATCCGGAAGAAGCTGAGATAGAGCGAATAGAGGATCGGGAAGACCGCGACCCCCATGAGCACCGCCATGACCGGCGCCAGAAACAGCGCGGCGCTGCGTTCTTCATAACCGAACATGTGGCGCATGCGCCGCCTGCCCGATGGTGGATTCACGACATCTGTCACGTGTTTCGTCCTGCCTCTTCCCCCGCACAGGGGACCCCGTGAAAACACCCGGCGCAGGGCTCACCCTGCGCCGGACGCGATGTTGGTCAGCCTCAGTAGCTTTCTTTCAGCTCATCCCACAGCTCGGCCGATTTCTGGATCGCCGAAACCGCGTCGGTGTTGCCGAGGATCGCCGACTGCCAGGCGGAGCCGTTGGTCTCGCTCCATTCGCCGAACCAGGGCGTGACCACGTCCTTCTTCAGGGCCAGGGCCTGCTGCGCCTTGATGATGTCGACGTCGCCATATTTGCCGTAGGCCGCGCGGATGTCGGGATCGTCGAACAGCGGCTTCACGCCGAAGCCTGCGCCGATATCCAGGAACAGCAACTTCTGGAACTTGTACTCACCATCGGCCTTGCCGCCGAACCATTCGATCAGCTTGGCCGTGTTCTCGGCGCGCTGCTCGTCCTGCCGCGACTGGGTGGCCATGCCGTGGAAGCGCATCCAGCCCACGGTGTTGTGGTCGCCATTGGCGCCCTTGGGCATCAGCGCCTGCTTGACGTTGCCGGCGATCTGGGACTGCTCGGGATCATTGAGCATGCGCAGGCGGTATTTCGCGACCATGGCGAAGGCGTGGTTGCCCGAGGCGAAGGCCTTGAGCCCCGACAGCTCGCCGGTCTCGACGCAGGCGGGCGACACGATGCCGTGCTTGTTCACCGCGTCCACGACCCACTGCAGGGCTTCGACCGCGCCGTCCTTGTCGTGCTGCATGATGGACATGCCGGCATCGTCGGTGAAGCGGCCGCCATGCGAATAGACCAGCGACGCCATGAACTCGATCAGCCAGCTTTCCTGGGCCATGGCCAGCATCATCGGGTATTCCGAGATGCCCTTTTCCTTCATCACCAGCGACTGCTCGACCACCTCGTCCCAGGTCGCCGGCGGCGCGTCGAAGCCGGCCTCCTTCAGCTTCTCCTCGTCGTAGAGGAAGGCCATGAAGTCGGTGTAGTAGGTCAGGCCGTACTGGCGGCCGTTATAGGTCATCGAGTCGGTGCAGAAATCCTCGGCCTCGTCATTGTAGGCCATCAGGAAGTCGTAGTCGTCGATGGGCGAGATCCAGCCCGCCTCGGCCCATTCGGGCAGCCAGGCGTCGGACACCCACATCATGTCCAGCGGCGCGCCGCCGACGAACTTGGTGACCATGCCCTCGCGGTACTGTGCCCAGGGCGAGTTGCCGTAGTTCACGGGAATGCCCGTGGAGTCAGTGAAGGCGTTGAGGTGGCTTTGCACCGTGTCGACGGCCGCCGACCACGCGTGCATGTTGATCGCCTGGCCCTGGGCCGAAGCGATGCGCGCCGGAGCCGCCAGCGCCACCGCGCCCGCCGCTGCCGAGGTCCGCAGGAAATCCCGCCGACCGATATGCGATTTGATGATGCGTGACATTTGCTAGTCCCCTGTTGTTCTGTCCGGCCCCGCTGCCGCGTCCACGACGCACCGCGAGCAACCATCCCTGCCGCAAGGTCAGATGACCTACGGGAATCGTAGGTTAGTGCGGGATTCGCTTGTCGTCAATTGACGACTTTTGTCGCGCTCCAAATTGCTGCTTTTTTGACCGGACGGCCCGCCGCCGCGGCTGAGCAGCCGGAAATTTGCGCAAGATATGGAGGAGCCGCCGCGCGGCTTCAGGAACGGTCGGCGGAAAAGGCCTCGACCATCGGGGCAAAGCCCGCCAGGAACATGCGCACATGCATGGCGACGACGCTTTTTTCGGGGATTTGCCAGCTTGCCTTGTAGATGTGGCGACGGATCGCATAGTGCGAGATCGAGCCGTGCAGCGTCCAGGCCATCTCGTGGATGGCCTCCCGCTCCTCGGGCAGCCGGACATCCAGCTCATGCGCCGCCTCGCGCATCAGCACCTCGAGAAGCTGGGTCACGATGCTCGCGATGTAATCGGGCGCCATCGATTCATCCGAAAGCGAGGCATAAAGGAACAGGCGCAGCCATTTGCGCGTCAAGGTTGTGTCCAGATAGTCCTCGTAGAACCGGGTGAAGCGCTCTTCGACCGGGATGCTGCGGTCCTGCAGATCCACGAACCAGCCGGCCTTGAAGGCCCCGAGGATTTCCTGCCGGTACACCTCGGACAACAGGTCCTCCTTGGTCGGGAAGAACCTGTAGAGAAGCCGCTGCGACACGCCGCAGGCATCGGCCAGACGCCGCGTCTGCCCGGTCAGCCCGTTCTCGGCGAAGAAATCCGATGCGGTCTCGAGGATCTGCGCCCTCCGCTCGGCATGCGGCAGCCGCCCCGAGCCGCTGGCGGGCTCCTTCTTGCCGCCGCCGGCCTGGCGCTTCGTCTTCCTCAGTGCATCGGATTTTGCCTTCACGCCAACACCTCTTCTTCGGCCGCGACCTGCCTTAGCCCATTCGATCAATGGCGCCAAGGCGTGTTGCCGGGCGTGCTGTTAAACCATGTCCGAGTTTTGTCGTCAAACGAAGACTTATCTATTGCACATCCGGGGATGAAGCGAATAGCCTTTTTCGCGACAGCGCGTTCCGGACGCGCCAACACAAACCAACGAGACACACATGATCTACGAAAAACGCACCTATCGCATCACCGCCGGCAAGGCCCCCGAATTCCTGAAGCTCTACGAGGCCGAAGGGCTGCCCATCATCACGAAATACGCCAAGCTGGTGGGATGCTGGGTGACGGATAGCGGCCCGCTGAACTCTGTCGTGTTCCTCTGGGCCTATGACGACTACGCCCACCGCACGGTGCAACGCGTCAAGCTGGGCTCGGATGCGGAGTGGCAGGCCTTCGTTCCCAAGATCCTGCCCTATCTGGACTACCAGGAAAGTGTCTTTCTGCAGCCCGCGGCGTTCTCGCCCCTCGGCTGAGGCGCAAGGCGCCCATCGCAGCGGGATGAGGCGGCGCGCGCCTCATCCCGGCGTTTCCGTTTCGCAGTGCCTCAGCGGCGCGACATCCGGTACAGGCCGGCGCCCGCGGCGATGACGGCGAGGGCGGCCAGGATCACCTCGCCGCCATGCGGGTGAAGATGCGGGGCATGGCTGCCGGCCTCGTGGGCGGTCGCGGCAACCGGGGTCAGGGCGATCAGGCCCGCGGTGATGTGTTTCATTTTTCCGACTCCTCTTTCTTTGCTGCAAGGCAATTGCGGATGTCGAGGATGTTCTTCTCATCCATCAACGCGTAGATCAGGGACATGTTGGTGGCCGAGACGCCGTCGAAGGCGCCGGCGGTGTTTTGGTTGATCGACTCGATGTAGTCGTTGACCTGCACGATCTCGACATCGATTCCGCATTTCTCGGCCCATTCGTTCATCAGCCTTGAGCTTTCCAGATGACCCCTGGGCATCCAGCCGGCATGGCTCGACCAGGCCAGCGTGAACTCGGTTTTCTGTTCGGCCATGGCCGGCGCGCCAAGGGCCGCGGCCTGAACGGCGGCGGAAAGGATCGTGGATTTCAGCATGTCGCATGCTCCCCATTGCGTTCCGCCGAATGGATCTTGCCGGTCTGCTGGCGGAACAAAGAGAACAGGCCCAGTGCTCTCCCGGAACTTTGGCCCGCCGTGTACCCGCGCGGGGTTTGCCGCATGGGCGACATCTCTCGGACCTGGCCTCGGGGGTGAGGCGGAACCCTAGACGCCCTGCGCCCTCAGACTGCGGCGCAAATGGGCAGGCTTCCATATCTCCGCCCTCGAAAACGCAGGCATCGGGCGAGATTGCCCAAGAACCGGGCAACACTCCGGGGCGTTGACCAATCGGACGGCACGGCCATGACCGCCCGCGCTGGGAACGGCATGACCCGCGCCATCGCGCCCGGCCGGGACACTGCCGAATCTCCGGCCGCACGAACCTGCTGTCGCAAGTGGAGGGGCGGACCTCCTGATCGCGGTCAGCGGCCTTTCCGCAGGATGTAGAACATATCGCGGGTGTCGGTAGACCCGAGGAATTTCGGAACCACGCCGGCACCGCCCCTTCTGTCCGAGGCGGCCATCTGGGGCACCATGTGCTGGATGTAGGTCTTGCCGCCGCTGTTGACGTAAAGCGCGAGATAGGTGAGCTCCGGCGCGTTCATGTCCAGCAACATGGCATAGTCGCAGCCATAGGCCTGGAACGTCCGCGCCATGGCCGACGGCGTGGCGGCCGGAAAATAGGCATAGACGAGGTGGCGTTTACGTCCCTTGCCAAGCATGCAGGCGCCCGCACGCAGCGTGCGCAGCTTGGCCTCGGCCGACCCCGACCAGTTGCCCGCCCCCCATTGCGTCACGTAGCGGCCGGGAACGCCGCCCTCGATCAACGGAACGCCGTTCTGCCGCGCGAACCTGATCTTGGGCAGCAGCTTGTTGTCCGAACTTGTCCAGGTCTTCATCTGGATCTGGCCGTTGTTCAGCACGAACAGGGTCGAAAGGCCGGGCTGAAGCTTGCTGAAGATCACGCCCTGCTCGACGAAGCCGTAATGCGACCCGCCGTTGACCGCCGCGAACGGCCCCGATCTGAAGGCCCCGTGATGCCGCTTGAACCCGCCGGCGAAAGTGGCCACCGTGCGGCCCGCCAAACCGGGGCTGACCATGCCGAGCGGGACCAGGGGCGCGGGCGAGCCGACGCCATCCGGCCCCGGCAGCCCGCGGGCCCGCACCGAGGCCGGCGGGCGCGACGACCATCCCAGGCCCGGCTCCTGCGTCCCAACCGCATAGCCGAGATCATAGCGCGACAGATCGAAGGCCACCATGTAGACGGTCGCCCCCAATTCCACTCCATCCAGCGCGTTCACGGTGCCCGGCCCCTGCAGGATCGCCTTGCTGATCGCCTTGGGCTGTATGGCGCTGGCATAGATGCCGGCGAGACCGGCAACCGGGTGCCAGGCCCCCATCGTCATCTGGCCGGGGGTCGTTCCGGACAGTGCCAGCCCCATCCGCGTGGCGATCGCCGGGCGTCCACCGGACGAGGCGAGCGCCGCGGGGGGCGGCCCGCCGGACGCTTGCCCGCCGCCGCCGGACGGTGCGCCGGGGGACACGCTGAGGGTCGCCCCGCTCACCCGGTTGCGCAGATACAGACGCCCGCCGCAGATCGGTGCAAACGGTCGGCGCGACGCCACCGCCGCGGCAAGCTCGGACGGACCTTGCCAAGGCGCGCATGTCATGGCGCCGCCGCCGGTCAGCTTGAGCGCCGGGCCGGAGGACAGCGAAATCTTCTGCCCCTTGGGATTGGGGTTTTCCAGGTGATAATATTCCTGTTGGCCGCCTCCGGCCCGGCCGACCTGCAGGAGGAACCAGGAATTGACCGCGGGGTTGAGCGAGATCAGCCGCACCACCGCGCCCGACCCCGGAAGATTGGTCGACTGTTCGGTACGGAAGGGCTGCAACTCGATGATGGATTTCGGCCTGACGGCGTCGTATTGCGCGCGCTGATCGGCGGGCGAGGATTGCGCCTGGGCGGCGATCCCCAACATGCAGGCGGCCAGGACCAGGGAAGATCGGAGACCAAAACGCGCAATAACGCGGGGCCGATTGCCATGACATGTCAGATCAGAACTTGCTGTTTGCACGGCCTGGTTCTCCATTTCCTTGGCCCACTCACGGCGATGCGGCCCGGGCGCGAAATCCGGTCGCGGTCCGCAACAATCGAGCCAAGATGCCGTATCTACGCCTCTGCGTTCGATGGGCTTGAAACACGCCCAGTCAATTCCGTGATCCTGCCTGCGCGCATGCGCTCTTCAATGCCGACCGTTCCGAAAATCCGCTGACCTACTGGCTAGAGCTGGCTAGCTTGCGTCATGCTACCGGCTGCAACGGGGGATCTCCAAACCTTTTTTCGGGGATGGTTTACCTTGGCTGCGCCACCTTCGTGCGTTGCTGCGCTCACCGCCAGACCGGCGCGACGCCGCGGAAACCGAATGCGAAGGACGCGGGGAATTTGCCGCATAAACTGCGCCGAATATCCGTATGGCATCATCTGAAATGCAGGCGAGATTCGGGTTGAAGCGGCCCGGCCCATGGGAGCGGCGGCTTTCTCTCCGCACCGACCAGTGACCGGGGTTTGCGACCATGACGACTGCGAGCGACGGCGACGGCATCACCCTTCGCGCTCCCACGTTGGAGGATGGCGCGGATGTCTGGCACCCGATCCGGGACTCCGGTTCTCTCGACGAAAACTCCAGGCACTGCATGCTCGTGAAGTGCGAGTTTTGGGGACACCTGCGTGATCGCGGGATTTGGTGGCTGCAGCCGCGGCGCCCCGTCGATGCCGCTCTGGGCGGACGGTTGGGTTGTGCCGGGCGGCGATTCAGGCCGGGGTCTGTCCAAAGGGCGATCCGGCCTGCTGATTGCATCGCCCGCTTCAGGCGGTTTCGAGGTGTTCCTGGTAGACGACGCTGTCCCGCAGCGGAAAGAGCATCTCGTGAATGTCGACATCCGGCGCGCCGATGACCTTGTAGGTCGTCGGGATGGTCTTGGCCAACTCGGTCTCCCGGAGGGCCTGCATCGCCTCGCGCGTTTCCCAGATGAGGAAACCGCCATAGTGGTCGGGCTTGTCGAGCTTCAGGTAGTATTTCTGGATCAGGCCGGGGACGGCGCGGTATTCGGGCGCCCGTTCTTCGGCCACCGCCATGACCTCTTCTTCGCTGAGGGAGGTCTCGAACTGTACGAACTGGATGATCATCTCGCTTCTCCTCTTTTAGGCTCCGGCCGGGTGTTTCCGACCACGGGAAAAGCATGGCCTGTTTATTTGTGAACGGGAATTTGCCAATATCGAAAGGTGCGCTTGCAAAAATGGACAGGCCCGCGAGATGCCCAAGACGGCCAATATGCGCGAGACCCGGCGCGATCTCGAATGGAGCGACCTCGCCATCATCCTCGCGGTTGGGCGGGCGGGCAGCCTCTCGGGGGCGGCCAGGTCGCTGGGCAAGACGCACAGCACCGTGTTTCGCAACATCACCGCGATCGAGGAAAAGACCGGCGTGCGGTTCTTCGACCGTTTCGACCACGGATATGTTCCAACCGATGCCGGACGCACGGCGCTGCAATACGCGGAGCGCGTCGAAGGGGAGTTTCATGCGCTGGGCCTCGAAATTCTCGGCCAGGACGCGAGGCTCAGCGGCCGCATAAGGGTCACCTGCCCGGAGGCCTTTGCCAGCGAACACGTGCCCGGCCTGATGGCCCGCTTCATGGCGCTGCACCCCGGCATCCAGGTTGACGTTACCCCGGGCCACGGCGCGGTCGACCTGAACAGGCGCGAGGCCGAGATCGCCATCCGAGCCACCAGGGCCGCGCCCGAGGCCGCCTTCGGGCGCAAGATCTGCCCGTTCCGTTTCGCCCTTTATTCGAGCCCCGCCTACATGGAAAGCGCGCCCGAGCGCCCGTTGGCCGAGCATCCGTTTTGCCTGATCGAGGGAAGTGTGACTTGGCTGATCCCGACGATCTGGAAGACCCGGGAACAGGGTGAGGACCGTGCCGTTTTCCAGTGCCGGGCCTCGCGCGCTGTGCAAAACGCTGCGGCGGAGGGCCTGGGGCTGACATTCCTGCCCTGCTATGTCGGCGACGCCGACTCCCGGCTGGTCCGGGTGTCGGACCCGATCGAAAACCTCGATATGCAGCTGTGGGTCCTCACGCACCCCGACCTGCGCAACACCGCCAGGGTCCGCGCCCTGATGACGTTTCTTTACGATGAACTTGGCGCACAGGCCGATTTTTGGGGCGGCAAGCGAAAATCCCCCGAAAAGTGGAACTTCATAAGACGCGAGAACTGGTGATGTAACGCGCAGCCGCGCCTGCATCGTGGCGCGGAGCGGGGCTTCGCCACCTGGGGGCGCGACGCGGCACGCGGTCCCGGTCCGCGATGCGGGCGGCGGGGGCGTCTCAGAGGCCCTGCCGCCTGTCGCCATTCTGCCTGCCGGTGAGGGGGTCGTCTCCGGGCGTGCTGGACCCGGCCAAGGCCGCGAGAGAAGCGCTGACCGCCGTTTCGGAATCGTCGGTGTCCATTTTGACGATTGTCATTCTGCCCCCTGATCCGGATACCGGAAGCACCTGCGCGCCTGTCCCCCACGCGCCAGCATTTCCACCGCCAGGCGCCGCACGCCCGAAGCGGTCAGATCCGCGCGCCGGACCGAGACGGCTATCCGGCAGAGCCAATGATGTCTGGAAAAACAGGGCTGTCGTGACCCATATGGACCACGAAAGCCGCCCTTCTGAACTACTCTCCATCCTTGGGACAGGATCTGGCGTGAACAAAGCCTTCGGGGCGGAAACGGACCATTGCTTCGGGTCCGCGCGGATCCAGATCGTAGAGTGCAGGCCGCGCAACGAGATACGCGCGCCAGCTCCGTTCGGGAAATGTGCTGATCCGGACGCCATGCTGACTGTGCATCTTCGGGGCCAGCTCGGCGATGCGCATGCCTGCGCCCTTCTTGCTGTGCGCAGCAATCGTGGAGCGTATCTTCTGGTCAAGCTCCGTGACCCCCGCCGCCGATTTCGCCACAGGGCGCTTGGCCTGCTTCTGTCCGATCTCGACAAAGCTGGTGCAGCACGCCCGGAAGGCAGGTGGAGCTTTCTCTTCACCTATCCCGATGACCTTTGCCCCGAGCTCTCGCAACCTGGTCGCGAGATGAGTGAAATCACCGTCGGAACTGGCGATCACGAAGCACAGCACGTTCTTGGACAGCACCATTTCCATCGCATCGAGCGCCAACAACAGGTCCGCAGCGTTCTTGCCCGTTCCGGCGTGCAGCATGCGGTAACCAACCGCGCCATGCCAGTCGGAGGGACGCTGTGCATCCGTATAGACGCGAGCTACGGTCGGTTCCCCGTGCCGCGCCGCAACCGCAAGAATTTTTCCCGCGTGCTTCCCGCTGATGTTATCTCCATCGACAAGCACCGAAACTGCGTGCGACATTCAAATCTCCAACAACAATGGCCTTGACCGATGCCACGGACATGCATCGAAATTCGGCCTTCGGAAATAAGAGCACGGATTTGCGGTTGCGTCCAAGACTCCAATCTAACTTGCCCCCTGCCCCCAACCGACCTCTCTGAACCACGCGCTCAACCCGCCGTTCCGCGGCTGGCGAACGGTCACGCGAGCCACGCCTTGCAGGGCGCCTCGAGCGTTTCCGCCCTCTCGCGTCAACGATGCTGTGACGAAGGTTGGACATGGCGCGAACCGCCGCTTTTGCCTGTTGCCGCGACCGCGCTGCCGCGTCTGTACAGGGCCGCTCTCCGCCTAAGACACCCGTGCGCCCCCCTACGAGCAAGGTTCGACTGTCTCACCGCTCGGCACGACAGAGAGACTCGGGCGGGCAAGACCTAACGGTTTTTCATCGCGTCGCGCAAAGCAGCACCCAGGGCACCGGGCTGGCTGCCGCCATTGCCTTTGCCTTTGGGGCCGGCCTGCATCGGCCCCTTGCGCCCGCGGCCCTGGCCCTTGTTTCCGCCGGGTCCCGCACCACGTTCGGCGCGGGCTTCGCGGGCAGAGGCGCCGCCGTCCTTGCGCATGCTCAGCCCGATCCGCTTGCGCGGCACGTCGACCTCGGTCACGCGCACCTTCACCACGTCGCCGGCCTTGACCACCTCGTGCGGGTCCTTGACGAAACGGTCGGCCAACTGGCTGACATGCACCAGCCCGTCCTGGTGCACGCCGATATCGACGAAGGCGCCGAAGGCCGCGACGTTGGTGACGGTGCCTTCCAGCACCATGCCCGGCTTCAGGTCGGTGATCTCCTCCACCCCCTCGGCGAAGGAGGCGGTCTTGAAGCTCGGGCGCGGGTCGCGGCCGGGTTTTTCCAGTTCCGCCAGGATGTCGCGCACCGTGGGCAGGCCGAAGGTGTCGTCGACGAAATCCTCGGCCCGCAGGCGGCGCAGCGCGGCGGTGTCGCCCATCAGGCCGCGCAGATCCCGGCCACAGGCCTGCACGATGCGGCGCGCCACGCCGTAGGCCTCTGGGTGCACGGCCGAGGCATCCAGCGGTTCCTCGCCGTCGCGGATGCGCAGGAAGCCCGCGCATTGCTCGAACGCGCGCGGGCCGAGGCGCGCGACGTCGAGCAGCGCCTTGCGCGACCGGAAGGCGCCGTGGGCATCGCGATGCGCAACGATCGCCTCGGCCAGGCCGGGGCCCAGGCCCGAGACATGCGCCAGCAGCGGAGCCGAGGCGGTGTTGAGATCGACCCCGACGGCGTTCACCGCGTCCTCGACCACGGCGGCCAGCGAATGCGACAGGCGATGCTGGTCCACATCGTGCTGGTACTGGCCGACGCCGATGGATTTCGGCTCGATCTTCACCAGTTCGGCCAGCGGGTCCTGCAGGCGCCGCGCGATGGAGACCGCGCCGCGCAGGCTGACGTCGAGATCGGGGAATTCCCGCGCCGCCAGTTCCGACGCGGAATAGACAGAGGCCCCGGCCTCGGACACCACCACCTTGGTCGGCGCCTTTACCTCGCGCGGCAGCAGCTTCAGCGTGTCGGCGACCAGACGCTCGGTCTCGCGGCTGGCGGTGCCGTTGCCGATGGCGATCAGCTCCACCCCGTGCGCCCTGATCAGCCGCAGGATGGCCTCCTGCGCGCCGCGCAGGTCGTTCTTCGGCTGGAAGGGATAGAGCGTATCGGTCGCGACCAGCTTGCCGGTCGCATCGACCACCGCCGCCTTGACCCCGGTGCGGATGCCGGGGTCGAGCCCCAGCGTGGCGCGCGCGCCGGCGGGGGCGGCCAGCAGCAGGTCCTTGAGGTTGCGGGCGAAGACCTGGATCGCCTCTTCCTGCGCGCGGGCGCGCAGCTCGCCCATCAGGTCGATCATCATCGACAGGCTGAGCTTGACCCGCCAGGTCCAGCCCGCGACCTACCGCAGCCAGGCATCGCCCGGGCCTTCGCCCCGCGCCTCGAGCTGGGCTGCGACCATCGCCTCGGCGCGCGCGGCGCCGGTTTCGGGGTCGGGCCCGATATCCAGCGTCACTACACCCTCATTCGAGGCGCGCATCATCGCCAGCGCCCGGTGCGAGGGCACGTTGGCCCACAGCTCGCGGTGGTCGAAATAGTCGGAGAATTTCGCGCCTTTCTCCTCCTGCCCGGCGACGACCTTGGCGCTGAGATAGGCCTCTTTCTGCAGGAAGGCGCGCAGCTCGCCCAGCAGGGCGGCGTTTTCCGACAGCCGCTCGGCCAGGATGTCGCGCGCGCCGTTCAGCGCGTCCTTCACGCTGGGCACCGCCTCGGTGACGAAGCCCTCGGCCAGCGCCTCGGGCTCGGCGCTGCGGTCGGCGAGGATCGCCTCGACCAGCGGCTCCAGCCCGTGTTCGCGCGCGATCATCGCCTTGGTGCGGCGCTTGGGCTTGTAGGGGAGGTAGATGTCCTCAAGCGCGGCCTTGGTCTCGGCCCGGGCGATGGCGCGCGCCAGATCGTCGGTCAGCTTATCCTGCCCCTCGATCGCCTCGAGGATGCTCGCCCGCCGCGCCTCCAGCTCGCGCAGATAGACCACGCGGTCGGCCAGCGACCGCAACTGACTGTCGTCCAGCCCGCCCGTGACCTCCTTGCGGTAGCGCGCGATGAAGGGCACGGTCGCGCCCTCGTCCAGCAGCGTGACCGCCGCGCTGACCTGCTCGGGGCGGGCGCCGATCTCGGTTGCGATGGTTCTGGCGATGCGCGCTGCGGTATCCACGGTGTCTCCTCCGCTCTGTCAGGAAGACCTTCATAGCCATGCCGAAAGGGACCGCCAAGGGGGATGTCGACATCCCGCGCAGGGCCCGAGGCGAACTTGGGCGGCCCTGATTGGTTGGCTGCCCGCCCTGTCGTTGAAGAGCACCATGAATTCCCCATCGCAGGATCAAGACAACAAAACGACCTTCATCGAAGTCCCCGAAGCAGTTGGGCTCACTGACACCCTCGAAAAGCTGCAAGCCGCATTCAACGGCCTTCGAATGGTCGGCTTCTGTCGATGCGAAATCAGCCTCCTTGACGAGGGGGAAGGCCTTGCGAGAAGGGCCCGCCGAGCCGGTACGACTATCCGTCCCGAGCCGTTCGTCGGTCGGCGCTGCCCCCGCGAACCGCGCTGGCCGGTCACAGGATCTGTCTGAGGGCGTCGAGAAACCGCGCGTTGTCTTCGGGCGTCGATGTGGTCACCCGCATGAAGCCGGGGCCGAGCCGCGCGTCGCCCAGCGGTTTGACCAGGATCCCCTGGCCGCGAAGCCGCGCGGCGATGTCGCCCGCGTCATGCGGAGCGAAATCGGCCAGGAAGAAATAGGTCTCGGTGGGGAAGACCCGCACGCCGAGGGACACGAGGTCCGCCGCCAACTCCTCCGCCCAGGCCCGCAGCAGCCGGGCGCGCTCCGCGATCTTCTCCTCATGCAGGAGCGTGGCCAGAGCTGCGGCCTGGCTGGCGCGGGCCAGCGGGTAGGCATCGTTGTGGTCGTTCAGATCGTCGGCCAGAGCCCGAGGCAGCACGGCATACCCCACGCGGAACCCGGCCAGGCTGTGCGCCTTGGAGAGGGTCCGGGTGACGATCAGGTTGGGGTGATCGGGCACCATCTGGACGACGGACCGGCCGGCAAGCCCGATGAAGGCCTCATCCACGAGAAACATGGTGGAGCGGTGTCGCCCCAACAGCCCCGGCAACGGCGCCATGTCGAAGGTGCCGCCATTGGGGTTGTTGGGATTGACGATGACAGCCAGGGTCGTGCCCTCGGGCACCGCCAGTTCACCCAGGTCGAAGCGGAAGGCGTGATCGGGCGAAAGCTGCGTCTCGGTGAAGCGCCGGGCGATTTCGGGGAACAGCGCATAGGTCGGCGTCAGCAGGTGAACCTGCTGCCCCAGGCGGTCGAAGATCTGCCGCAGGATCAGCTCGGAGCCGGCGTTGATATGGATGAGCTTTTCGGGGACGCGCAACTGACGGGCGAGAAACTGGCGCAGGGGCGCGGAATAGGGCTCGGTGTAGAAATTGCTGAAGGGCAGTTCGGCCTGTGCCGCCGCAACCGCCTCGTCGAGCGGCGGCAAAGGGTTTTCGCAGAGCAGCAGCTTCAGCCCTTTGAACCCCGCGCCGCCCTTTTCCTGTTTCGCCGTCATATCCACTCTCCTTCCCGGCGGGCGCAATGGGCCCTCAGCCCTTGCTGGCCACGATGATGGCCGCGGTCCCGATCCCCGCCGCCAATGCGATCAGGCTGAACCGCCGCGGCTCGCGCTCGGCATGGGGCAGCAGGTGGGTGGCTCCCACATAGACCAGCGCACCCGCCGACAGCGCCAGCGCGGCCCCCAGAACCTCGGGGCCGATCCGCGCCACCAGCGGATAGGCGACAAGCGCGCCCAGCGGCGTGGACGCCGCCGCGGCCACGAAGGACAGGACCAGCGCCCGGGTCTTCGAAAAACCGCCCCGCAGCAGCAACAGGTAGGTCACGATCCCCTCGGGGAATTCGTGCAGCACCATCCCGATCGCGGCCAGGACGCCGGTGAACAGGCTGATCTTGAAGGTCACCGAATAGATGACGCCGTCGATGAAGGAATGAAACCCGATCCCCAGCAGCGGAACCAGACCGAGCGCGTAATCCGCCGTCTCGGGCTTGTCGCAGACGAAGCCCGCCAGGAAGCGGTTGAGCACATGCATCAACAGGTAACCGGCCAGCAGGTAAACCGGCGCGGCGGCGATCATCCCCAGCGCGGTGGGGATGATGTGCAGGAAGGACACCGAGATCAGCACCCCCGCCGCAAAACAGGCAAAATAGGTGGTGTTGGCGCGGCCCCAAGCTTCAAAGCGGCGGATCACGAAAAGCCCGGCGGTCGTGACCGCGGCGGCAAGCAGGCTTGCCAGGAAGGATGCCCAAAGATGAGTTGCCATGCGCACTCCGAGACGAGCTATGGCTGTCGGCCATGATCGGAAAATTACGCGTGATTGCGTTGATCTAAAGCAAACGCCGCTCTTCGACCCCGGCTTGGTCTCCACGGCCTCCTATCCGTCCAACTCGGGGAACGACCCTTCCGCGCCGGATCGGCCGGGTCCGAATTCCGATCAAGAAATGGAGGAAACAGTGCCACACGAAACGACCCGACAGCGCTCAGGGCTGGCGTCCAGCGGCCGCGGAACCTTTCGTCCCGGTGGAACCGGGACCAGTCATGTAATAGCGTTCAGGCGGAACTATACGGTGGGGGCCGTCCAATGCGTGCAGCACGAAAGCTCATTGTCGTTATGATCGCCGCCTATGGGCTCTTGGTCGGTGTGCAAAGAGTTTATGTGGAGACCTATACGCAGGCGCCGGTGAAACGGCCAGTGAGTGCCGTCGTGATCCTGTCGTCTGGCCCGGTGGCCCCCGGGCGGGACGGCCGGACGGCTGCGCGCACGCGCGCCGGGGTGAAGCTCTACTTAACGCTTTCCAGCGCGGAGGACGAACCGCGCCTCGTTCTGTCGGGCGGCAAGGGCGCGGGCGAACGGGTGAGCAAGGCGGAGGGAATGAAAGAGATCGCGCTCGATGAGGGTGTGCCGCCCAACGCGATCCTGCTCGAAGAGCGATCCGGATCGACGCTGCAGAATGCCTTGTTCTCGCGGCAGGCGCTGGGGGGCGACGTTCCGGGCCACGTGGTCATCGTCACGGACCGCTTTCACATTCCCCGGGCCTGGGCGAGTTTCCGTTGGGCGGGAATGAACGACCTGATCCTGGTGGCCGCGGATGGCGAGGATGAACCGGTGGATTGGGACAATCTGATGGGCGAAGCCGTGAAATGGCCGGTAAACATCGCCCGGGCTGCCGCTTTTTCCGCACTGAGCGCGGCCGGCTGGTCGAAGCATGATCTCCTCTGGATGCTAGAGTAGCTCGGCCCGCGGCGGCGAGACCTCTGAGCCGGGGCTGGCGGACCAATGCGAACCCGTCTCTGGCAGGATGGTGACGCTGCCTTTTGTCCCACGCACAGGCCGCGCCACCGGGCAAGGACGGCGGTGCGGTTCCGTTTGACTCGGCTTGCGGGGCCTGCGTTCGCGCAGAGAATGGCAGGCTTTCTCCATCCAATCCTTTCCTGAACTCGGGGGAGCAGACGACGTGGCGCATGTCTTCTTTCTCGGCCTGCCTGTGATCCATTCTGGACAACGCACGCTTGGCATCGAAAAGAAAAAACCGCAACAACAATGGGTTGTATGTGGTGGCGGAGACGAAGGGATTCGAACCCTCGATACCGTTTCCGGTATACTCCCTTAGCAGGGGAGCGCCTTCGACCACTCGGCCACGTCTCCGCCGATCCGTTTATCGACCATGAGCCGGGGAAACAAGGCGAAAATTGCTCTTCTTCGCCACAAGCCGATACACATTCAAAAAAATGGGGATTGGTACGGGCCGGATCGTCTGGGCATGGCGGCTTGGCAAGCTATCGACGATCCCCCCATAGCGGCGGGTCCCCGACCCAAGCCGGGGCCCCGTCCCCTCACGTTATCGCAGGAAGGAAAGAAGCGGGTCAACCTTGGCCCGCGCCTTTTTCGCCGCGGCCTCGCGCACCGGGCCGTAGCCACGGATTTCCTGCGGGGCGGCGAGGATGTCCCGGCACGCTTCGGCGGTCGCGGCGCAATAGCCCTGCTCCACCTGGTCCAACGCCGCTTCGAACCATGCCAGAAGCGCGCGGTCGAGACGGCGGTCGGCGGTGAAGCGGAACGGGTCGAGCACCGTGCCGCGCACCCCCCTCGCCTTCGCCAGCCCCCGCAGGAGCGGCCGCATCCACGGGCCGAAGCGGCGCTTGCGCGGCCGCCCGCGCGCATCCAGCCCCAGCGGCAGGAACGGCGGCGCCATGTGGAAATGGACCCGGAAATCGCCCTCGAACTCCTCCTTCAACCGCTCGGCGAAGCCAGCCTGGCTGTGCAGGCGGGCGACCTCGTATTCGTCCTTGATCGCCATCAGGCGGAACAGCGAGTCTGCGGCCTGCCGGACCAAGTCCTCCGCCTCGGCCGGTAGAGCGGCGTGGAGCCGGGTCAGCCGGTCGCGATAGCGCGCGGCATAGGCACCGTCCTGGTAGTCGGCCAAGAAGGCCGCGCGGCGTTCGATCCATTCGTCCAGCGTCGGCTCGGCGGTCGGCGCCTCATCGGCCAAGACCTCGGGGCGTTCGGCCATGACCCGGCCGAGGTCGAAGGCCCGGGCGTTCCGCTCCACCGCCACGCCGTTCAGAAGGATCGCCTGTTTCAGCGCCGCCTCGCTGACCGGGACCAGCCCCTTCTGCCAGGCAAAGCCGAGCATCATGACATTGGCGAAGACACTGTCGCCCATCATCCGCTCGGACAACCCGTTGGCGTCGAAGGCGGCCACGCAGCCCTCGCCCACCGCGCGGCGGATCACCGCCTCGCGCTGGCCGATCTTGAGGTCGGCATCGCGGTTCAGCACCAGGTCGCCTGTCGGCATGCTGGCCGTGTTCAGGGCCACCCTGGTGCCTTCGCGGTAGTGCGCCGAGGCCTTGGGCGAAGAGGACACCACGACATCGCAACCGATGACGGCGTCGGCCGCGCCCTGCTCGATCCGCACCTGGTTCAGCGCCTCCGGCGCCGCGCCCAGCCGGATGTAGCTAAGAACGGTGCCGAATTTCTGCGAGAAGCCGGTGAAATCCAGCACGCTGGCCCCCAGCCCCTCCAGATGGGCGGCCATGGTGATCAGCGCCCCCACGGTGACCACGCCGGTGCCGCCCACGCCGGTGACCAGAAGGTCGAACGGCGTGTCGAGACTGGGCGAGGCCGGGGCCGGCAACTCGGCCAGCAGCGGGCCGAGGTCGATCTCCGCACCCGTTTTGCGGCGGCGGGTGGCGCCGGTCACGGTGACGAAGCTGGGGCAGAAACCGTTCAGGCAGGAGAAATCCTTGTTGCAGCTGCTCAGGTTGATGCGGCGCTTGCGGCCGAACTCGGTCTCCACCGGCTCCACGCTCAGGCAGTTCGACTCGACCGAGCAGTCGCCGCAGCCCTCGCAGACCAGCTCGTTGATGACGGCGAAGGTCTTGGGGTCCTCCATCAGCCCGCGCTTGCGGCGGCGGCGCTTCTCGGTGGCGCAGGTCTGTTCGTAGATCAGCACCGATACGCCCTTCACCTCGCGCAGTTCGCGCTGCAGCGGGTCCATTTCCTCGCGCGGGTGGAAGGTGGTTTCGGGCGGGAAGTCGAATTTCCGGAACTTTCCGATATCGTCGCTGACCAGCGCGATGCGCTCCACCCCCTCCGCCCGGCAGGCATGGGCGATGGCCTGCACGCTGACCGGACCGTCCACGGGCTGCCCGCCGGTCATGGCCACGGCGTCATTGAACAGGATCTTGTAGGTGATGTTGGTGCCCGCGGCGACCGCCTGCCGGATGGCGAGCGAGCCGGAGTGATACCACGTCCCCTCGCCCAGGTTCTGGAAGATGTGCTTTCCGCCGTTGAATTTCGAGGCAGCGACCCAGGGCACGCCCTCGCCGCCCATCTGGGCGTAGCCGCCGGTGTTTCGGTTCATCCAGCTGGCCATGACGTGGCAGCCGATGCCGCTGGCGGCCGTGCTGCCCTCGGGCACCTTGGTCGAGCTGTTATGCGGGCAGCCCGAGCAGAAATACGGGGTGCGCGTGGCGCCGGGGACGGACAGCACCGGCGGTTTCCTTTCCGTCAGCGCCGCGGCCCTGGCGGGCAGGTTTTCGTCCGGGAACAGGCGGTGCAGCCGCTCGGCGATCACGGGCGCCAGGGCCAGCGGGCTGAGTTCTCCGGTCCAGGGCACCAGGTCACGCGTGGCCTGGGCGTCGTGCTTGCCCACCATTTTCTCGGGCTTGTCGCCGGGCCAGTCGTAGAAGTATTCCTTGAACTGGCTTTCGATGATGCCGCGCTTTTCCTCGACCACGAGCACTTCCTGCTTGCCGCGGACGAAGGCCAGCGCATCGCGGCGCGCCAGCGGCCAGACCATGCCCACCTTGTAGATGTCGATGCCCAGCGCCCGGCACTTGCCCTCGTCCAGCCCAAGCAGGCGCAGCGCCTCCATCAGGTCGAGATGGCCCTTGCCGGTGGTGACGAACCCGTAGCGCGCCCCGGGAATGTCGTAGATGCGGCGGTCGATCGGGTTGGCCTCGGCAAAGGCCTCCACCGCGCGCAGCTTGTGGCCGATGCGGGTCTCGATCTCGGGGCTGGGCAGATCGGACGGGCGCACATGCAGCCCCCCGGGCGGCAGATCGATCTCCGGAAGAACGAATTTCCGGTCAGGTTGAAGCTGGACCGAGCGGCCCGATTCCACGGTTTCCGACACCGCCTTGAACCCCACCCAGGTGCCGCTGAAGCGCGACAGGGCGATGCCGTATTCGCCGAAGCTAAGGTATTCCTCAACCGAGGCCGGGTTCAGCGTGGGCATGAACCAGGCCATGAAGGCGACGTCGGACTGGTGCGGCATCGAGGACGACACGCAACCGTGATCGTCCCCCGCCACCACCAGCACCCCGCCCTTGGGCGCCGAGCCATAGGCATTGCCATGCTTCAGCGCATCGCCCGAGCGGTCCACGCCCGGGCCCTTGCCGTACCACATGGAAAACACCCCCTCGACCTCGCAATCGGGGTCGAGGCTGGCCTGCTGGGCGCCGAGAACGGCGGTCGCCCCCAGGTCCTCGTTCACCGCGGGCATGAAGGTGATGCGGTCGGATGCCAGCCGCTCCCTCTCGCGCCAGAATTCCAGGTCCAGCCCGCCCAGCGGCGAGCCGCGGTAGCCCGAGATGAAGCCGGCCGTGTTCAGCCCCGCCGCGCGGTCGCGCCGCGCCTGGTCGAACATGATCCGCGCCAGCGCCTGCGTGCCGGTCAGAAAGACGCGCCCCTCGGTGCGGTCGTAGCGGTCGGACAGTTGGTAGCTCTGGAAACTGGGGTTCGGTTCGGACATTTGCGGCCTTCTCGCGAGTTCTTTTCGGCCAATTTTATCCGCGCACCGGCGAAAAAACTTACCCGAAGCCCCGAATGTCTCGCCATTTTCGGAAAACCATGTCAGATTGAAGCGCCAACACGGTAGGATTTTTCAAAGATGGACCTGGATGAGAAAGACCGCAGGTTGCTGGCCCTGCTGGAACGCGACTGCCGCCTTTCGAACGCGGAACTGGCCGAGAAGGTGGGCATGTCCACCTCCGCCTGCTGGCGCCGGGTGCGCGCCTTCGAGGAGGCGGGGCTGATCGAGCGCTACGGCGCGGTGCTGCGCCCCGAGGCACTGGGGCTGAGCTTCCACGCCATCGTGCATGTGCAGCTCACCCGGCACGACCCGGCGCGGCTGAAGGAGTTCATCACCGCCGTCACCGCGCGCGACGAGGTCCGCGAATGCTACGCCACCACCGGGCAGGCCGACTATCACCTGCGGGTGCGCTGCCGCAACATCAACGAATACAACCGTTTCCTCGAGGACTTCCTGTTCACCATGCCCGCGGTACGCAGCGCCCAGACCAACGTCATCCTGCGCGACCTGAAGCGCTAGGCGCGGCGGCGGCCCCGCCGCGCCCCGGTCACATCGCCAGCCGGATCGGGCGGCCCGGCGCGATGCGGTCGGCGGCGGCGACGATGGCCTCGGCGCCGATCCCGTAATGACGGTAGAGGTCGTCGATCCGGCCGGTCTGGCCGAAATGCTCCACCCCCAGCGGCACGGTCCGGTGTCCGGCCACCGCGCCCAGCCAGGCCAGCGTTGCCGGGTGGCCGTCGATCACGGTAATCAGCGTGCAATGCGGCGGCAACCGCCCGAGCAGGCGCTCGGCCTGGCTGGCGGCGCCCGCCTGCCCCCGCGCGCGGGCACGCTGAGCCGCCGTCCAGCCCGCGTTCAGCCGGTCGGCCGAGGTGACGGCCAGCACGCCGATATCGCGCCGGTCGCCCGCGATGCGGCCAGCGGCCTCGATCGCCTCGGGCGCGACGGAGCCCTGGTAGGCGATCACCACCTCGGCATTCGGCCCCGGCTCGCGCAGCCAGTAGGCGCCGTCGATCACGCCCTGCGCAAAGCCCGGATCGTCGCGGCGCAGGGGTTGCTCCACCGGCCACGTGGACAGGCGCAGATAGACCGAGCCGCCGGTCTCGTCGCGCAGCCAGGTGCGCTCGTCCGGCTCGCCCTCGCCGTCGCGCTGCAAGTAGTCAAAGGACCATCGCAGGATCTGCGCCAGCTCGTCCGCGAAGGCGGGTTCGAAGGCGGCGAGTCCATCCTGGCTCATCCCGATCAGGGGCGTGCCGATGGACTGATGCGCGCCGCCCTCGGGCGCCAGGGTCACCCCCGCCGGCGTGCCCGCCACGACGAAGCGCGCCCCCTGGTAGCAGGCATAGTTCAGCGCATCGAGGCCGCGGGCGATGAACGGGTCGTAGAGCGTGCCCACCGGGATCAGCCGCTCGCCAAACAGGCTGTGCGACAGGCCGGCCGCGCCCAGCATCAGGAAGAGGTTCATCTCGGCGATGCCCAGTTCCACGTGCTGGCCCCGGGGCGAGAAGGCCCATTTCTGGGTGCTGGGCACCTTCTGGTCGCGGAAGGTGTCGGGCGCCGCCTCGCGCGCGAACAGGCCGCGGCGGTTCACCCAGCCACCGAGGTTGGTCGAGACGGTGACATCGGGCGACATGGTCACCACCCGGTCGGCCAGCGGCCCGCCCGCCTTGGCGAGGCCGTCCAGCAGCTTGCCGAAGGCCGCCTGGGTGGCGATCACCCGGTCGCCGGGCGCGGGCGCCTCGGGCACCGGCAGCGCGGGGGCGGAATAGCGGCGCGTGCCCTCGGCGAAGAACGGCACGCGCGAGAGGAAATCGCGGACCGCCGCCGGGTCGTCCAGCCCGGCCAGCGCCTCCCATTCCTGCCCTTCCGGCACGCCCATGCGGGCGCGGAACGCCTCCATCTGGGCGACGGTCATCAGCCCGGCATGGTTGTCCTTGTGGCCGGCCAGCGGCGTGCCCCGCCCCTTGACCGTGTAGGCCAGGAAAACCGTGGGCCGGTCGTCCGTGATGGAATCGAACGCCTCGCACAGCGTCTCCAGGCAATGGCCGCCCAGGTTTTCCATCAGCGCCGCCAGTTCCTCGTCGCCGCGCCTGTCGAGCAGGGCCGAGACCTCGCCCTGGTCGCCGATATCCTGCATCAGCCGCTCGCGCCAGGCCGCCCCGCCCCGGAAGGTCAGCGCGGAGTAGAGGTCGTTGGGGCAGTTGTCGATCCAGTCGCGCAGGGCGCCGCCGCCGGGCTCGTCAAAGGCCGCGCGCTGCAGAGCGCCGTATTTCAGCCGCACCACGCGCCAGTCGAAGGCGGCGAAGACCGCCTCGATCCGCCTCCACAGATCGCCCCGGACCATGCCGTCGAGGCTCTGGCGGTTATAGTCGATCACCCACCAGACATTGCGCAGGTCGTGTTTCCAGCCCTCCTGCAGCGCCTCGTAGATATTGCCCTCGTCCAGTTCGGCATCGCCAAGCAGGGCGACCATCCGCCCCTCGGGCCGGTCCGTGCCCCAGCCGTGCCCGCGCAAGTAATCCTGCGTTATCGAGGCGAACAGCGGCATCGCCGCCCCCAGCCCCACCGAGCCGGTGGAGAAATCCACGTCGTCGATATCCTTGGTCCGCGACGGGTAGCTCTGCGCGCCGCCAAAGGCGCGGAAATTCTCCAGCTTCTCGCGTGTCTGGTTGCCCACCAGGTATTGCACGGCGTGGAAGACGGGCGAGGCATGCGGCTTGACCGCCACCCGGTCCTCGGGCCGCAGCGCGTGGAAATAGAGCGCCGTCATCAGCGACACCATCGAGGCCGAGCTGGCCTGGTGCCCGCCCACCTTGACGTCGCCCTCGGCCTTGGGCCGCCGGTGGTTGGCGTTGTGGATCGTCCAGCAGGCCAGCCAGAGCAGCCGCTTCTCGACGGCCCTGAGATGGTCGAGTTCCGTTGCCATCGCGTCGTCCTCCCCTTTGCGCGTCACGCGGCCAGCGTGTCGGCCTGCGCCAGCGCCTGTTCCAGATCAGAGAGGATGTCCTCGACCTCTTCAAGCCCGACCGACAGCCGGATCAGCCCTTCCGAGATGCCGTGCTCGGCGCATTCCTCGGGGGTATAGGTGGAATGGGTCATCGAGGCGGGGTGCTGGATCAGGCTTTCGGCATCGCCCAGCGACACCGCGCGCCGGACCAATTGCAGCCGGTTCATCATCGCCACGCCCGCGGCATAGCCGCCCTTCAGCTCGAAGGCGACCATGCCGCCGAAATCCGCCATCTGCCGCGCCGCCAGGTCGCGCTGCGGGAACGAGGCCAGCCCCGGGAAATGGACCCGCGCCACCGCCTCGTGCCCCTCCAGCATCTCCGCGACCGTTTGGGCCGAGGCGCAGTGCCGCTCCATCCGCAGCTTCAGCGTTTTCAGCCCGCGCAGGATCAGCATCGCATTGAACGGCGCCAACACGGCCCCGGTCATGTCCTTGAGGCCATACATGCGGATCTCGGCCATGTCCTCGGCGCCGCCGGCCGCCAGCCCGGCCACCAGGTCGCCGTGGCCGCCCAGGTACTTGGTCGCCGAATGCACCACGATGTCGGCGCCCAGTTCGACCGGACGGGTCAGAACGGGCGTGGCATAGGTGTTGTCCACCACGGTGCGCGCGCCCGCCTTGCGGGCGATGGCCGAGACCGCCGCGATATCGACCAGCCGCATGTTGGGGTTCGCCGGGGTCTCGAAATAGACGAGCTTGGTGGCGGGCGAGATGGCCGCGGCAAGGTTGGCCGGATCGGTCAGGTCGACATGGGTGATGCGGATTCCGAATTTCTTCAGCCCGTGCTGCAGGTAGGCGAAGGTGCAGCCATAGAGGGTCTCATCGGTAATCACCTCGTCGCCCGGCGACAGCAAGCTCCACATCACCGCCGTGATGGCGCCCATACCCGAGGCAAAGCCGAGCCCCGCCTCGGCGCCCTCCAGATCGGCGATCCGCCGTTCCAGAAGGTCCTGCGTGGGGTTGCCGACGCGGGAATAGACATAGGCCTCGCGCTCTCCGGCGAAGACCTCGCCGCCCGCCTCGGCGGTGTCGAATGCGAAGGTCGAGGTCAGGTGCAGAGGCGGGGTCAGCGCGCCCTGATGCTCCATCGGCTCATAGCCGTGATGGATTGCCCGTGTCGAAAAACCCGCGTCGCGAAGGTCTGCCATGATGTGCTCCTGTTGGTGTTCGCGGGAAGCGTAATGCTTTTGACGTGGCAACATTCGCCTAATTATGCCACTTTTGGCGCATCGTTTAGCAGGATATGCCAATGACAGATATGCTCGATCCCAAGGATCGCCAGATTCTCCGCGCCCTTCAGGAAAACGGTCGCCTCACCAACCAGGAACTGTCCGAACGGGTGAACCTGTCGCCTTCGCCCTGCCTGCGGCGGGTTCGCCTGCTGGAGGAGCGTGGGCTCATCACCGGCTACACGGCATTGGTGGACCAGAAGGCCTATGGCCTGCCGCTGACCGCCTTCATCCGCATCCGGCTGGAGCATCACAACGAGGAGGCGGTGCAGTTCTTCGAGCGGCGGGTGGGCGCCCTCGACGAGATCCTGGACTGCTACCTGATGTCGGGAGGCGACGCCGATTACCTGCTGCGCGTGGTGGCCAGCGATCTCGACAGCTACGAGCGTTTCGTGCGGCAAAGGCTGCATGCCATTCCCGGCATCGCCTCCATCGTCACCAGCTTCGCCTACGGGATCGTCAAGCAAATCCACACCTACCCCGCCGCGGGCTGAGCCCGGGCGGGGCGGCGGCGCGGGGGGGCCGCAGCCTACTCCGCCTGCAGCGTCGAAAGATATTCGATCAGGGCGAGAATGCGATAGGTCGTATAGGCCTCGGGGTCCTGCGGCCCGAAATCGGGATCGAGGGACGGATCGACCCGTGCGCGGTAACGCTCTCCCCAAACCGGCATGTCGCGGCCGCCATGGGCCCGCACATCGGCCGTGCCCTCGATCATCGCGTAGACCCGCGACACCGGGAACACCCCGCCATTGTTCTTCTGCAGCAGCGTGAGGTTCGGCAGGGTCCCGGCCTCGAAAAACGATGCAAGCGGCCCGTCGCCGGACGCCTCGGCGCCATGGCAGGCGGCGCAACTGTTCCTGTACTCGAACTCTCCCAGCGTCATGCCCTCGGCATGGGCGCCTCCGACAGAGACAAATGTGCAAATGCTTGCCGCCATGACGGCGGAGTAGAAGGGTTTCATCGGTAATGACCTCCGGTCGCGAACTGTGCTTTTCGAAATCGCGCATTTTTCGTTACGCCGGGTCAGCTTAACACAGTTTCGCGCCCATGTCGCACCGGCCGCGTTATGGGGCGCCGCGGGGTTGTCCGCCCCCGGACAGGGCGGCGGACAACGGCCCCGATGCGCCGCCCCGGCAAAGGACGCGGGACGGGGTGCGCACCCTCTCCCGCCGGCGCGGATGCCGCCTGCGCCGGGCACCGGAAAGCGTCATTCTTCGGGCCCCTCCCGGCGGACCAGCCGCAGGTCGTGCAGCACGACGAACATCGCGGGCGTGACGAACAGGGCCAGCAGCGTGGCCCCGGTCAACCCGAAGGCCAGGCTGGCCACGATCGGGCGCAGGAACTGGGCCTGGGTGCTTTGCTCGAACAGCAGCGGCCCGAGCCCCACGACCGTGGTCAGCGAGGTCAGGAAGATCGCCCGGAACCGGTCGCGCACCGCGTTCTGCGCCGCCTCGACCAGGTCGGCGCCCTCGGCGAAACGCTCCTTCATGAAGGCCACCAGAAGGATCGAGTCGTTCACCACCACGCCCGCCAGCGTGGCCAGCCCCACGAGGCTGGGCAGCGAGATCTGCAGGCCCAGCGCCATGTGCCCCCAGACGACGCCCACCACGCCCAGCGGGATCGCCGCGATCACCACGACCGGCTGCAGGAAGCTGCGGAACTGGAAGGACAGGATCAGGTAGACCCCGATCAGCCCGATCGCCATGTTGCGGCTCAGCGAGGCGCCGGTGGTGGCGGTGTCCTCGGCCTCGCCCATGATGGTGACCCTGACGCCGGGGCGCTTCTCGGCCAGGGCCGGCAGGTAGTCGGCCTTGAGCGCGGCCATCAGCTCGCGCGCGTTGGCCACGGCGGGGTTGATCGAGCCCTGCACGGTCACCGTGCGCTGGCCGTTGACGCGGTTGATGCTGGCATAGCCGCGCCCCTGTTTTACGTCGGCCACCGCCGAGAGCGGCACCAGCGCGCCGTCCGGGCCGGTGATCCGCAGATCGAGGATATCCGACAGCGTCATCCGGTCGCCCGCGGCCAGCCGCGCCACGATGTCGAGGCTGCCCAGCCCGTCCTGCACCTCCAGCGGCGTATCCCCGCGGAAGCCCGCGCGCAGCTGCGTGGCGATCGATTGCGCATTCACGCCCAGCGCCGCGGCCGCCGCCGGGCGCAGGGTGATGACGTATTCCGCCCGGCCCGGCTGCAGATCGAAGGTCACGTCGCGCACACCCTCGAAATCGCGGAAGAACTTGCGCATCTCCTTGGCCGTCGCGCGCAGCGCGTCCAGGTCGTTGCCCTGCAGCCGGATGTCGATCGGCTTGCCCCCGGCCCCGCGCTCCTTGTCGGTGAAGCGCATGGCGGCCATGTCGGGCATCGGGCCGGTCAGTTTGCGCCAGCGGTCGACGATATCGGTGACCTCGGTCACGCGCACGCCGGCGGGCAGCAGCTTGGCGCTGACGGTGGCCATGTGCGGGCCGGTCTCGGGCGTGTCGGCATTGGCGCTGTAGGTGATGGTGTAGCTCTGCACCAGCGGCTGGCCGCCGGGCTGATCCGGCGTCCATTCCGCGTTCATCTGCTCCAGCGCCTTCACCGCCTTGGCCACGCGTTGCTCTGTCCGTTCCAGCGGTGAGCCCTGCACCAGCAAGAGCCGCGCCTCGACCGTGTCGCTCTCGAGCTGGGGGAAGCTCTGGTACTTGATGAATCCGCCCGTGTAGGGCGCAGCCGAGAACAGCAGCAGGAACCCCGCCAGCCCCAGCGTGAAATAGCGATACCGCAGGCTGAGCCCCGATAGCGGCACCACGACCCGGTCGCGCAGCCCGTCGAAGGCACCGTTGACCGCCCGGCCGATCCGTCCGGGGCTGAGGTCGCCCTTCAGCGAATGGTGCATGTGGTTGGGCAGGATCAGGAAGGCCTCGACCAGGCTGACGATCAGGGTGATCACCAGCACGATGGGGATGTATTTCAGCACCGCCCCGATGTTGCCCGCCATGTAGCCCAGCGGCCCCACGATCATCACCGTGGTCAGGAAGGACGCGATCACCCCGGGCCCCACCTGGCTGACGCCGTTGACCGCGGCCTCGACGGCGCTTTCGCCCGCCTGCCGGCGGCGCACGATGTTTTCCGAAATCACGATGGCATCGTCCATCAGCAGGCCGATGGCGACCAGCAGCGCCACCATGGTCATCATGTTGATGGTCAGCCCGAACAGCTGCATGGCGAAGATCGTGCCCAGGAAGGACACCGGCAGCCCCATCGCCACCCAGAAGGAGAAGCGGAAGCCGAAGAACAGCCACATCACCACCAGCACCAGGATCAGGCCCTGCACGCCGTTCTCGGCGATGATGCGCAGCCGGTCGCGGATGTTGGAGGTGGAATCCTGAGAGATCGCCAACTCGATATTCCCCGGTGCCTCGGCCCGGGCGCGTTCGAGTTGGCGGTCCAGCGCCGCCTTGACCTTCAGCGCGTCCTGCGTGGCGGTCTTGCTGACCTGCACGATGGCGGCGCGCTGGCCGTTGTAATAGGCCGCCTGCGCCGGGTCGCTGAAGCCCAGCGAGATGTCGGCCACGTCGCCCAGCCGCACCTCGCCCCCCGCGGCCGTGCCGCTGAGCAGGATATCGGCCAATTCGCCCACGCTGCGCCGCTCACCCAGGAAGCGGATCGCCGCCTCGGCCTGCCGGCCCTCCAGCGTGCCGGCGGGCATGTCCAGGCTGTTGCGGGACAGGACCGTGGCGATATCGGCGATGGAGAGGTCGAAGCGCCGCAGCGCCGCGGCGTCGAACTCGATGGCGATTTCCCGGCCGGAGAAGCCCGAGATATCCACCTGCGAGATTCCGGGATCGGCCTTCAGCCGCTCGGCCAGGTCGTCGGCATAGGCCAGCAGGACCAAGGGGTCGTCCGGGCCGGTGACGGCGACCGACGCGACCGATGCCACGCGCTCGACCACGCGCGTCACCGGGTCCTCGGCCTTGTCGGGGAAGCGGCTGATGCCGTCGACGGCGGCCTTGATGTCGTTGTGAAAGCGGGTCATGTCCGCGCCCTCGACGATCTCGGCGGTGATCACGGCGGTGTTGTCGCGGGCAAGGCAGCTCAGCTCGGCCAGGTTGTCGACGGCGCGCAGCGGGTCCTCGGCGACCTGGCAGATGCCGGTCTCGACCTCGGCGGGCGCGGCGCCTGGATAGGCGATGCGCACCTCGACATCCGAGGGCGGCACCAGCGGGAATGTGTCGCGCTGGAGGGTGGGCAAGGCGGCGATCCCCAGCGCGATCAGCGCCAGCATCAGGATATTCGCCGCCGTCGGGTGAACGGCAAAGAGACGGATCATTTGCCCTGCCCCTTGCCCTGGCCTTGGCCGCCGGCGGCGGCCGCGATCTGCGCCTTGACCGCCTTGTCCTCGACCGGCTTGACCTTCATCCCCGGGACCGCGATGGCCGGGTCGGTGACCACCAGCTTGTCGCCCTCGGCCAGCCCCTCGGTCACCACGGCGATATCGCCGATGGTGTAGCCCACGGACACCTCGCGCCGCTCAAGCGTGCCCTCGGCGCTGACCACCAGCGCCCTGCCGCCGCGCACCGCGTCCAGCGGCGCGGCCAGCACGGGGCGTTTGGGCGCGCTGAGGATGACCTCGACGAACATGTTGCGCCGCAGCGGCGGGCGCTGCCCGGCCTGCGCCTGCGCCACCGGCTGGTCGACGCGCACCACGATGGAGGTGCTTTGCGTGCGGGCGTCGATCGCCTCGCCCACGCGGTCGACCTCGGCCTCCCAGGTCACCGAATGGCCCGGCGCGGGCAGCCGCACCCGGGCCTTGAGGTCGAGCACCGTGCCCCCCTCGCCCAGCGCGCGCACCAGCGGCCCGACCTGGCCCATGGAGAACTGCGCCGCGATCTCGGCGGCCTCGATCCCCTCGGCGGTGAACAGGGTCTGGCCGCGGTTCACGACCTGCCCGGTCTCGGCATCGACGGAGCCGATGCGCATGTCGTAGGGCGCGGTGATGGTGGTGAATTCAATTCCCCGCGCGGCAGTGGCGCGCTGCGCCCTGAGCACCTCGCGCTCGGCTGCGTTCAGCGCAAGCTGGTTCTCGATCTCGGTCACCTTGGCGCGCGCGGCCAGTTCGGCACGGCGCGCGGTGTCCAGCCTGGTCTGGGTGGCGACTCCCTGATCGGCCAGTTCCTGCTGGCGGGCCAGTTCGCCCATGGCGAGGGCCAGGTCGGAGCGGGCGATCTCGCGGCTGGCGGTGAGGGTATCGTCCTTGACCGCCAGCGCCGCGATCTGCGCGTCGAGCTGGGCCAACGACAGCCGCAGGTCTGTGTCGTCGAGGCGCAGCAGCGGGGTGCCCCCGGCCACGATCTCGCCATTGGCGAGTTGCGGCGAGGTCTCGATCACCTCGCCCTCGACCCGCGCCACCGCGCGCCACTCGCGCGCGGGCGTCACGGTGCCGTAGCCGGTGATGCGCGGGACCATCTCGACCGGCGCCATGGTCAGCACGCGCACGGGCGTGGGCGGCTGCTGGCGCTCTTTGCCGGCGGGCGGCTGCTTCAATTCGTCGGAATAGGCCACGGTCAGCGCGCCGAGCGCGACCGGCGCCGCGAAGGCGACGGCCCGGAAAACCGCTTTGGTCAAAATCGACATGGAAAACCCCATATTGCGTCTCGCGAATATGTTTAGGCGACAGCCTGCGCGCCGCCTAGCCCCTTCGTGCCGCAAGATGCAGCGTCTCGGTCGGGCCAGGCACCCGGTGCGAACAACGAAAAGGCCATGCACGCCCCGCGCGCAGGGCCCCAATGCCCCGGACAGACGGCCCCGAAAGGATCAGGCGTTGAAGAGGAAATGCAGGACGTCGCCGTCCTTTACCTCGTAGGCCTTGCCCTCGGCGCGCATCTTGCCCGCGTCCTTGGCGCCCTGTTCGCCGCCACAGGCCAGGTAATCCTCGTAGGAAATGGTTTCGGCGCGGATGAAGCCGCGCTCGAAATCGCCGTGGATCACGCCCGCCGCCTGCGGCGCCAGCGTGCCCTTGCGGATCGTCCAGGCGCGGGCCTCCTTCGGGCCGACGGTGAAATAGGTCTGCAGGCCCAGCAGTTCATAGCCCGCGCGGATCATGCGGTCGAGACCGGCCTCCTTCAGCCCCAGCTCCTCCAGGAAGACCTCGGCCTCCTCGGGCTCCAGCTGGCTGATCTCCTCCTCGATCTTGGCCGAGATCACCACCGCGGCCGCGCCCTGCTCGGCGGCCATCTTCTCGACCGCGCGGGAATGCTCGTTGCCGGTCGCGGCCTCGTCCTCGGAAACGTTGCAAACATAGAGGATCGGCTTGGTGGTCAGCAGTTGCAGCATGTCCCAGGCCTTGCGGTCCTCGTCGTCCACCTCGACCATGCGGGCGGGCTTGCCATCCTCCAGCATGGCCAGCGCGGCCTTCAGCAGGCGCTCCTGCTGGACCGCCTCCTTGTCGCCGCCGCGGACCTTGCGCACGATGTTTTGCAGCCGCTTCTCGATCGATTCCATGTCCGAGATCATCAGTTCGGTCTCGATGGTGGCCGCATCCTCGACCGGGTTCACGCGGCCCTCGACATGGGTCACGTCGTCATCCTCGAAGCAGCGCAGCACATGCGCGATGGCGTCGCATTCGCGGATATTCGCCAGGAACTGGTTGCCCAGCCCCTCGCCCTTGGACGCGCCCTTCACCAGCCCGGCGATGTCGACGAAGGTCATGCGGGCGGGGATGATCGCCTTCGACCCGGCGATCTCGGCCAGCTTGTCGAGGCGGGTGTCGGGCACCGCGACCTCGCCCACATTGGGCTCGATCGTGCAAAAGGGGAAGTTGGCGGCCTGCGCGGCGGCCGTCCTGGTCAGCGCGTTGAACAGCGTCGACTTGCCGACATTCGGCAGCCCCACGATCCCGGTTTTGAAGCCCATCGCCTGTCTCTCCTGTGAAAGGGTCGGGCGCATGTAGGGGCTGGGGGGCGGTGAGGTCAAGCGGGGCATTGATTTTCGGGGCGCGATGCCGCAAACCGCTGGGAACCAGACCAGAGGACGCCCATGACCCGCATCGACCGCAAATTCGCCGCCCTGAAAGCCGAGGGCAAGAAGGCCTTCGTTTCCTACGTCATGGCCGGCGATCCCGATTACGACACCTCGCTGGAGATCGTGAAGGGCCTGCCGGGCGCGGGCGTGGACATCATCGAGCTGGGCATTCCCTTTACCGACCCGATGGCCGACGGGCCCACCATCCAGCTGGCCGGGCAGCGCGCGCTGGAGGCGGGCCAGACCCTGCAGAAGACGCTGGACATGGCGGCCGAGTTCCGCAAGGGCGACGACGAGACGCCGATCGTGATGATGGGCTATTACAACCCGATCTATAACCGCGGCGTGGACAGGTTCCTCGCCGATGCCAAGGCGGCGGGCGTGGATGGGCTGATCGTGGTCGACCTGCCCCCGGAAGAGGACGAAGAGCTGTGCATCCCGGCGCAGAAGGCCGGGTTGAACTTCATCCGCCTCGCCACCCCGACCACCGACGACAAGCGCCTGCCGAAGGTTCTGCAGAACACCTCGGGCTTCGTCTATTACGTCTCGATCACCGGGATCACCGGCGCGGCCGAAGCGCAGGCGGGCGACGTCGGCCCCGAGGTGGCGCGGATCAAGGCCAAGACCGACCTGCCGGTCATCGTCGGCTTCGGCATCAAGACGCCCGACAACGCCCGCGACATTGCCGCCGTGGCCGACGGCGCGGTGGTCGGCTCGGCCATCGTCAAGCAAATCGAGGAAAAGCGCCCGGTGGCCGAGATCCTGGACTACGTGAAAGGCCTGGCCGACGGCGCACACAGCGCCTGATCCGCGGCAGGGCGGGCCGAGGCCTTCGGCGCCGGGTGAGGCAAAGCGGCAGGTGATTTAGGGCTCAGTTCGGCGGATTGATCCGCCCGGCGTCGACGCCGGGCAGCGCCCACCAAGGGCGCCCGCTGCCCCCTCTCTGAAGCCGCAGCCAAGAACCGGTTGAACACAATTCGGGCCGCAGCAGCAGGACGTGGTCGCGGTGTTCCCCTCCGGAGGCCCGGTCACCGATACCGGCCGCTCAGCCCGTGCTGTCCGGCGCCACGCGATCCGCCGTCCACCGGCCCGCGTTTTCGAGGATGCGGTCGGCATTCTCGAACTGCTCCCGCAGGATACGCTCATACAGCGCGGCCTCTTCCGCGCGGCTGACCTCGCCGGTGCTGCCGGTCAGGCGCCGCAGCGCCTCGTCCAGCGCGTCGACCGTCCCCGAGCCCTCGTCGAACTGCGCCTTCTTGCGCCATACCAGGTCGTCGGGCAGCAGGTCGGCGCAGGCCTTGCGCAGGATCCATTTCTCGGTGGTCTCGCCGGTGGATTCCACCGCCTCCGGGTCGGTCCGGCACAGCTTCAGCGCCGCCGGAACCGATTGCGCGAAATCGATTAACTCGCGGTCGAGGAAGGGCGTGCGCGCCTCCAGGCTCTCGGCCATGGTCACCCGGTCCACCCGCTGCAGGTTGATGTTGTGCATGGTGCCCAGGCTGCGCGTCAGCTCGTCGGCCAGCGCGCGGGGGTCGTCGACATAGGCGTGGTGATAGGCATATCCGGCGAACAGCTCATCCGCCCCCTCGCCCGTCAGCACCGCCTTGACATCCTCCCGGGCCAGACGCGCGGCAAAGAGCGTGGGCACCGCGCTGCGCACCAGATCCACGTCGGCGCTTTCGAGGTGGTAGATCACATGCGGCAGGTTGTCGGCCACGTCCCGGGCGGTGAAGGCGTATTCGCGGTGATCGGCGCCGATATGCTCCGCCACCCGCCGCGCGGCGGCGAGGTCGGGCGAGCCTTCGGTGCCCACTGAAAAGGTCTTCAGCGGCCCCTTGCCGGCATCCCGCCGCACCTTCTGCGCGATGGCCGCGATGATCGAGCTGTCCAGCCCGCCCGACAGGAAGGACCCTACCTCGACATCGGCGACCATCCATTTCGCCACCGCCTCCTCCAGCACCAGCCGCAGTTCGTGGGCGATGCGCGCGACGTCCTGCCCCTCTTCCAGCTCGGCCGCGCCGTGGGGCGTGCGATACCATTGCCGCCAGCCGTCGCGGCTGTCGTAAAGCGTGCCGGGCGGGATCGCCTCGATGCTGTCCAGTTCCACGCCGTCGAAGGCCTTGAGTTCAGAGGCGAAGGCCAGTCCGCCGCCCAGCCGCGCGAGGTAGAGCGGCTTGATCCCCAGCGGGTCGCGGGCGGCGATGATGCGCTCCCGCGTGGCCAGCACAAAGGCGAACATGCCGTCGAGCCGGCTGATCCAGCGCGACTGGCCGGACCGGAACAGGTGCAGGATCGCCTCGCTGTCGCTGGCGGTCTCGAAGGCGCTTTCGCCCAGGATCGCGCGCAGGTCCTCGTGGTTGTAGATCTCGCCATTGGCCACCAGCAGGTCGCCGGTCTGGTGGATGGGCTGCCGCCCGTCCGAGGGGCCGATGATCGACAGCCGGCAATGTGCCATGACCACCGGCGCGCCCGGCAGCCGCGCCACCTCGACGGCGTCCGGCCCGCGATGGGCGATCTTTTCAATCATCCGGCCCGCGAGCGCCTCGCTCCCGACCTGCCAGAGGCATACAAATCCGCACATGATCCTTTTCCCGTTGCGCCCTCGCGCCGAGCCTAACGCGCCCGGCCCGGGGCCACAACGCGACGGGCTCAGCCCAGCGTGACGTCCAGCACCATCATCAGGATCATCCCGACCACCAGGCCGGTGGTGGCGGCATCCTGGTGGCCACGGCGGTGGGTCTCGGGGATGATCTCGTGGCTGATGATGTAGATCATCGCCCCCGCCGCAAAGGCCAGCCCCCAGGGCAGCACCAGTTCCGAGGCGCTGACCGCCGCCGCACCCAGCAGCCCCCCCACCGGCTCGATCAGCCCGGTCAGCGTGGCCACGGCGAAGGCGTAAAGCTTCCGGTACCCCTGCGCACGCAGCGCCACGGCCACGGCCAGCCCCTCGGGCGCGTTCTGCAACCCGATGCCGGTAGCCAGCGACAGCCCGTTGGCCACGTCACCGCCGCCGAAGCCGACGCCCACGGCCAGCCCCTCGGGAAAATTGTGGATGGTGATGGCGATGACGAACAGCCATATCCGCGCCAGCGCGCCGGGATCGGCCCCCTCGGGCCCGGCGATGAAATGCTCATGCGGCAGCGCCTGGTTCAGCCACGCCACGACCAGCGCGCCCAGGCCGATCCCCGCCCCCACGATCAGCGCCGCGGCAAGCACCCCGCCGTAATGGAGGTCGGCCGCCTCCAGCCCCGGCAGGATCAGCGAAAAGAACGAGGCCGACAGCATCACCCCCGCGGCGAAGCCCAGCATCGCGTCGTTCCAGCGCGCAGGCACCGAGCGGCCCATCAGCACCGGCGCGGCGCCGACCCCGGTCATCAGGCCTGCGGCAAGACTTGCCAGCGCTCCCCACATCACGATGTTCATGGCCGCATATTGATCCGAACCCGGTCGCCGCGCCAAGGGCTTTGCTGGGCGGGCAATCGAACTTTCCATCACCAAATCCGATCATTTCCATAAAAACAATCCGTTGGAAAGATTGAAAGACAGCGCGTAGGCAACCGGCAATCATAACAAAGGACCCTGCCATGCCGGATTTCCTGACCGCCGCCGCCCCCCGCCCCCGCCTGCTGCCCGGGCTCGCCCTGACCGGGCTGATCGCCGCCGCCGCCTTCGGGCTACACGCACTGTCCCCGCTCGGGGCGCTCAGCCCGCTGATCCTGTCGATCCTGCTGGGCATGGCCCTGAAGAACAGCCTCGGCACGCCCGGGGCGGCCCGCCCCGGCATCGCGTTCAGCCTGCGGCGCATCCTGCGCGCGGGCATCGTTCTGATGGGGCTGCAGCTAACCCTCGGCCAGGTGGCCGAGGTCGGCGCCGCGGGCGTCGCGCTGATCGCCGCCACGCTGATCGCCACTTACCTGTTCACCACCTGGCTGGGGCGCGTGCTGGGGGTCGAGGCCGGGCTTGCGCAGTTGATCGCGGCGGGCACCTCGATCTGCGGCGCCTCGGCGGTGATCGCCACCAACGCGGTGACCCGCGCAGGCGACGAGGACGTGGCCTATGCCGTGGCCTGCGTCACCGTCTTCGGCTCTCTCTCCATGATCCTCTACCCGCCGCTGGCCGGCCTTCTGCCGCTGGGCGCGCGGGGCTATGGGCTCTGGGCCGGGGCCTCGATCCACGAAGTGGCGCAGGTGGTGGCCGCCGGTTACCAGCGCGGCGTCGAGGCCGGCGAATTCGCCACCGTCAGCAAGCTGACGCGGGTGATGATGCTTGCCCCGGTGGTGATCGCCCTGGGACGGACCGGCCTGCGCCGCGGCGACGGGGCCGGGGCCGGCACCCAGGCCGCCCCGGTGCCCTGGTTCGTGATCGGCTTCCTCGGCATGGTGCTCCTCGCCTCCACCGGCTGGCTGCCCGAGGCGTTGCGCGCCGATGCCGCGCTCGGCACGCGGTTCCTGCTGGCGATGGCGCTGGCCGCGATGGGGCTGGAGACCGATATCGGCAAGCTGCGCGCGCAGGGGCTGCGCCCGCTCCTCCTGGGGGCCGCGGCCTGGGCCTTCATCGCCGCGCTGGGGCTGGCGCTGGTTCTCGTCACCGGTCAGGGCTAACATCCGCCCATGACACTGGAGCAGCTGCGCATTTTCGTCGCCGTCGCCGAACGCGAGCATGTCACCCGCGCGGCCAAGGCGCTGAACCTCACCCAATCGGCCACCTCCGCCGCGATCGCGGCGCTGGAACAGCGCCACGGCACGCGCCTGTTCGAGCGCGTCGGCCGCGGCATCAATCTGACCGAGGCGGGCCGGCTGTTCCTGCCCGAGGCGCGCGCCGTCCTGGCCCGTGCCGCCGCCGCCGAGCAGCTGCTCGAGGATCTCGGCACCCTCACCCGCGGCAGCCTGCGCCTCGCCGCCAGCCAGACGCTCGCCAATTACTGGCTGCCGCCCCTCATGCTGGCCTTTCACCGCGCCCATCCCGGCGTGACGCTCGACCTGACCATCGGCAATACCGAGCAGGTCGCTGCCGAGGTCCAGGCGATGCGCGCCGATCTCGGCTTCGTCGAGGGGGTGGTCGATGCGCCGGCGCTGGAACAGGCCGTGATCGGCGGGGACGAGATGTTCCTCGTCGTTGCCCCCTCGCACCCCTGGGCCAGCGTCCGGCCCGGCGCAGCGGCGCTGGAGGCCGGCACCTGGGTCCTGCGCGAACCCGGCTCGGGCACACGCGCCCTGATGGAGGCCGCCCTGCGCGCCCAGGGCATCGCCCCCGAGCGCCTTGCCGACCGGATCGAGCTGACCTCGAACGAGGCGGTGCGCGCCGCGGTCGGCGCCGGCGGAGGCGCCACCATCCTGTCCCGCCTGGTGGTCGAGGCCAGCCTCGCCGCAGGCGAGTTGGTCCGCCTGCCCTTCCCGCCGCTGCCGCGCGACTTCCGCCTGCTGCGCCACCGCGACCGTTACGAGACCCGCGCCGCCCGCGCCTTTTCCGCCTTGGCAAAAGAGCCCTCCCCATCCTGACCGGCCTTGCCCCGTAGGCGCTCCACCGGTAAGCATTTCTCACCAATTCCCGGAGGAAGGACGCCGCCATGCCCGTCATTACCAATATCGAGGATCTCCGCCGCCTCTACGAACGTCGCGTCCCGCGCATGTTCTACGACTACGCCGAATCCGGCAGCTATTCGGAGCAGACCTTCCGCAACAACACCACCGATTTCCGGGATATCCTGCTGCGCCAGCGCGTGGCGGTCGACATGGCCGGCCGCTCCACCGCCTCGCAGATGATCGGCGAGGACGTCTCGATGCCGGTGGCCCTGGCCCCGGTGGGGCTGACCGGCATGCAATCCGCCGACGGCGAGATCAAGGCCGCCCGCGCGGCCGAGAAATTCGGCGTCCCCTTCACGCTGTCCACCATGTCCATCTGCTCGATCGAGGACGTGGCCGAGCACACCTCGAAACCCTTCTGGTTCCAGGTCTACACGCTGAAGGACGACGATTTCATGCAGCGCCTGTTCGACCGCGCCCGCGCGGCGAATTGCTCGGCCGTGGTCATCACCGTGGACCTGCAGGTGCTGGGCCAGCGCCACAAGGACCTGAAGAACGGCCTTTCGGCGCCGCCCAAGCTGACCCCCAAGTCCATCGCCAACATGATGACCAAGGTCGGCTGGGGGCTGGAGATGCTGGGCACCAAGCGCCGCTTCTTCGGCAATATTGTGGGCCATGCCAAGGGCGTGTCGGACCCCTCGTCCCTGTCGGCCTGGACGGCCGAATCCTTCGACCCCTCGCTGAACTGGGAACGCATCGCGCAGTTCCGCAAGATGTGGGGCGGCAAGGTCATCATCAAGGGCATCATCGACCCCGAGGACGCCAAGCAGGCGGTCAATGTCGGCGCCGACGCGATCATCGTCTCCAACCACGGCGGCCGGCAACTCGACGGCGCGCTTTCGGCGATCCGCGCCCTGCCCGCGATCATGGACGCGGTCGGCGACAAGATCGAGGTGCATCTCGACAGCGGCATCCGGTCTGGCCAGGATGTGCTCAAGGCGCTGGCACTGGGGGCCAAGGGCACCTATATCGGCCGGTCCTTCATCTACGGCCTGGGCGCCATGGGCGAGAAGGGCGTCACCAAGGCGCTGGAAATCATCCAGAAGGAACTGGACATCTCGATGGCCCTGTGCGGCAAGCGCAAGGTCACCGATCTCGACCGCAGCATCCTGATGGTGCCCAAGGGGTTCGAGGGCGACTGGCAGTAGAATCGCGCGCCTGCGGCGCACGCCTTTTCCTCGCGTCGCCCTCCGGGCGGCGCGGTGCCTCCGGCGGGGATATTTTTGAACAGAAGAAATGTGCGGCTTCTTCTGTTCAAAAATATCCGGCCTTATGTATCAAACGCACCAAGCATCGTGCTCGTTATCGAGCTATCCTGCCCCCATGCAGGACAAGACGATAGACAACGCGCTACTGGCGCTGCGAAAGCAGATCATCCGGAGCGATGGCGATGGCCTGGAGCACGTTGAGGCGCTGTTGCGGATGCGTGGAGTTGATATGCCGCGTGTGCTGCCTGCCATGCCGGAGAACAGCGCCAGACGCGGCCAAATGGCTTTCTGGATCATGGAAGCGCTTAGGGATGGGCCGAAACCGCGCAGAGAGATAGCGGCGCGCATCTGTGATCGGAGGCCAGATGCGCCGCCAGAGGCGCTTTACTGGCGCGTGGACGCTGCGCTTAGCAGGCTGCGTAAAAAGGGGATGGTGAGGCGTGATGGGCGGGAGTGGTTTGTCAGAATACCTAACACGATGGTTTCCCATTAGGATTCCTTGACTTTAAACACGATAAAGCATAAATTTGCCGCTATGGCGAACGGGGAAGCCGAAGCTTCCCCGCTGCCTCACTACAGGGATACCCCACCTAACGGGGGCTGCGAGCGGATAACCATGCAAGCATCGCACACCGCCCGGAAGGGAGTTAATGGTTCCACGGAACCACCTCCCATCTAAGTTCCCGGCAACTTCCAGTGCCGGGTCTGGCCTGCGGGGTCAGGAGAGTGAGCAGAAGGAAGCCCCTGGCTTGTTTCCGACTGCATATCTGAGGAAGCGTCACCTTCCCCGGTTTCTGAGCCGCCCTTGGGCGGCTCATTCTCTTTGACGGAGTGTTGTGGCAACCGCCAAATCTTCGTAGATGTATCAAGTGCTACAGCGCCATCTGCCTTAGCTCGTGACAGCTGCGATGACATTGTCGGCTGAGCCACATCAACATCAAATTTATCCTTAACCCATCCAACTATCATTTCTGTTGTGCCGCCGTCAGGATGCTCGTTAAGCGCCGCAATGATCATATCGCGCTGCGTCATCTTTGTTTTGACAACACCAGAACCAAACGTAGAGGCACCAGAAATCGCAGATTTAGCGGCGCGAAGTTGGCGCAACTCATCATTTAGCGCTTTCATTTGCGCCCTGATTTCAGCCTCTCGGGCGTCGATAAATTCTTGAAGTGTCTGTGTCATACCAAAAACCTACACCTGCAGATTGCGGATTGCAAGAAATGATTTCGCAGGCCTGCCTGATTGCAGGTCCGATCTGCAATCAATCAATTTGGTTGATCTTTAAATGCGGAAGTGATAAACGAAAAGGGCCGGATGATTCCGGCCCTTCGTCGCAGGTGGTGTGGCTGAGTGGCTTAAGGCAGCGCATTCAAAATGCGCCAAACGTGTGAGAGCGTTTCGCGGGTTCGAATCCCGCCGCCACCGCGACGATACGATCCGCTTCATTCTTTATATCATGGACGATTCCGCCGTGCAATTGATTGCACGAAATCCGATATACTTGCTTCAGTGGGATACTCCCTCTTCGCAATTACTTCCCTCTAGGGAAAACGTCCCATTCCAAAATTACGCCGCATGTTGCCAATATCCCTTCCACTGGCGGCTGACAGGCGAACCCATTGCATTCGATACCATGACCAGCGCCAGCGTCCCATTGTCGGTGCGGCGGTTGTCTTCCAGCCATGCAGCGTGGTTCGCGTACTGGTGAAGGTACTGCGGGCTAACGTGGTGGTGCTGTCCCATGACCATGCGGCGCAGGCGCGAAAAGTAGCTTTCAGCCATGTTGGTGTGCTTGCCGTGGTCGCTGTAGCATTCGCTGTGGTTCACACGGTCCACGTTCCATCCGGCATGCAGAAGATCCCAATGCGAGGCTTCGTCAGCCGATATAGATGCCATGCGGCAGATGTTCTCTTGCGCCAGTGCCACGCCTTCGGCTTCCTGCTTGGCAATGAACGGCAGGGTGCGGCCCTTGCGTTCACGCATCACGATCACGACGCGGCGCTTGCCGGTCTGGTTTTCTTTCAGGCGGCGGTCTTTCCGATCTTCCTTGCGGTTCTCGGGGCGAATGTGGCCGCCGAAATAGGCACCATCAATCTCAACGTGATCGGTCAGGACCTCACCGGTATGGACCTCTTGCGCCATCGCCTCGCGCAGCTTGTGTGCCAGCACGAAGGCGGTCTTGTACTGGCAGTCCAGGTCACGCGAAAGCTGAACCATCGAAACGCCCTTGGCAGCGTTCACGATGATGCAGATCGCGGCCAGCAGGTCTACAAAGTCCATCTTCCGGCTTGCGAAGATCGTTCCAGACGTGACCGAGAACTGGTGATAGCAGCCCTTGCACTTGAACTTGCGGCGCGTGGTGATGTTGTAGGTTTCACAGCAGCCGCAACGCGGGCAAACCGCCTCGCCATCCGTCTCATGCCAGCGCATCTTGCAGAAGGTGTCATAGGCCGCATCTTCGCCAGCCTTGTAGATTTTGCGAAGGCTGAGGGTGCGGGACGCTGCGGAGAGGAGGAAATGCTGTGCCATCATACTATATCCGTTATGTTCCTAACAGATATAGTAAGGTGACATACTGCGTTCAATAGGTTACATACTAAAAAAGATAGATTTTAGTATGAGGGCGATATGCCGACACAAACCGAATGGGAAGCAAAGGCTTCCAATCTTCTCAAGGCAGAGTTGAAACGCAAGGGGGTGACTTACGCTCAGCTTGTTGAAAAGCTGGCAGACATTGGAATCAGCGAGAAAGAGGTGAACGTCGCCAACAAACTGTCCAGAGGGAAGTTTAGCGCGGCGTTCTTGTTGCAATGCTTAAGCGCGCTAGAGACGGATACTTTGCACTTGGATTAATCATCGGCCTGCTTGCGGCTACGATATTTCTTGTTTCCATAGCGCATCTCGAACCATCTGGCAGCGAGCAAGCACAGGCAGAAGAAAGCCAGAGCGGCGGAGAAGCCGCAGAACAGAAATACGGCAAGAGCTATTTGCGATGGAGCGGTCTCGTTTCGACTGAGGACACCCTTGCTCAGTGGATCATGGCGTTTCTCAGCATTGTAGCTGTAGCTCTCAGTGCCACTGCTGTGTGGTTCGTTTGGAAGACCCTGCTTGCCACCCAAAAGATGGCTGATGACACCAGAGAAATCGGAGAGGCACAGGTTCGGGCATATGTAAGAATTATTGGTGGTTATGTTCGCCTTGAGCCAGGCGATCCTGTCATGACTGACAAAAGCATCAGGCCGATCATCAAGATTGCTGTAAAGAATTACGGTCAGTCTCCAGCGCAATGGTTCAGATGGACAGCAATGGTCAGATATTATCCACCGTTGCATCACTCCTTCCGCGGAACTTTGGACCTCTCTCCAGAATCTTGGGGGATTGATATCGGGGCTGGTGAGGGGAAAAATCTCCCTGAGATGAATATTGGGTCTTCTTCCATGGTGGCGGATGACATGGCCGTTTTTGATCTCGATGAATGCTTTATGGACATCGTTATCAAGTACGCGTTTAAAGATGTCTTTGATGAAAACATCGAAGATGAAAGGGTTTTCATAGCATATCTTAAACCAGCAAAGACTGGCGTGGATATTCCTTTGAGGCCACATCCGTTGGATCGCCATGCCATCGAGAGACTCACTGTGGAAAATCGTTCTGGAATGCGCGTCGATTTTGGTGAGCAGCACAAAGAATAGAATAGCCAGCGCCTTAATCACCGCTCATCCCTCCGAGCGGCTTGGTGCGTTTGATACATAAGGCCGAAAATATCCCGGGGTTTGGGGCAGAGCCCCAAGACCGCACGAAGTGCCAGAAGGCGCGGCGCCGCAGGCGCCTCCTTACGGCGAATGGCGGATTTTCCTCTTTTCCTTCAGCCGAGTCTCGTCTATACGCGCGGCTTCATTCGGGCATACACCCTTGGAGGATGCCCATAACCTAGGAGAAACATCATGGCTGGTCAGATTCCTGATCTCAACGCCACGGTTCGGACGGGGACGGGCAAGGGGGCCGCTCGTCAAGCTCGCCGCGAGAACCTGGTACCGGGCATTGTTTACGGCGGCGGCGAAGATCCGCAGCCGATCAACATCAAGTACAACGAGCTGGTCAAGCTGCTGAAAGCGGGCCGCTTCCTGTCGACGCTGTTCAACCTCAAGGTCGAGGGCCAGGACGACGTCCGCGTGATCTGCCGCAATGTGCAGCGCGACGTGGTCAAGGACCTGCCGACCCATCTGGACCTGATGCGCCTGCGCCGCACCTCGCGCATCAACCTGCACATCCCGGTCGAGTTCATCAACGAAGAAGAGGCCCCCGGCATCAAGAAGGGCGGCGTTCTCACCGTGGTGCGCCCGGATGTCGAGCTGAAGGTGACCGCCGGCGATATCCCGGAAAAGATCACCGTTGACCTGGCCGGCATGAACATCGGCGACATCGTCCATATCTCGGACGTGCCGCTGCCCGAGGGCACGCGCCCGATGATCACCGACCGCGACTTCGTGATCGCCAACATCTCCGCTCCGTCGGGCCTGCGCTCGGCCGAAGAGGAAGAAGGCGAAGCCGAAGCCGAAGAGGCCGTGGAGGCCGGCGAGGAGTAAATCCTCCCCTCACGATGCAATTGGAAACGCGGGGGCCCCGGCCCTCGCGTTTTTGTTTGCGGCGCAGGGGCCGCCCCCTTAGGAAAGGGCCAGATCGCGGAAAGAGGAGGCAGCGTGATGCGGCTGTTCGTGGGGCTGGGCAATCCCGGCGCGAAATATGCGGGCAACCGGCATAATATCGGCTTCATGGCCGTCGACCGGATCGCCGAGGATCACGGGTTTTCCCCTTGGCGGGCGAAATTCCAGGGCGAGATCTGCGAGGGCCGACTGGGCCGCGAAAAGGTCGTCCTGCTCAAGCCCGGCACCTTCATGAACCGCTCGGGCCAGTCGGTGGGCGAGGCGTTGCGCTTCTTCAAGCTGGAGCCCGGCGACGTGGTGGTCTTCCACGACGAGCTGGACCTGGCGCCCGGCAAGGCGCGGTTCAAGCAGGGCGGCGGGCATGCGGGCCATAACGGGCTGCGCTCCGTCCACGCCCATATCGGGGCGGATTATGGGCGGGTCCGGCTGGGCATCGGCCATCCGGGCCACAAGGACAAGGTGGCGACCTACGTGCTGAACGATTTTGCCAAGGCCGACCAGGACTGGCTGGACGACCTGCTGCGCGGCCTCTCGGACGGCGCGCCGGCGCTGGCCGAAGGCGACACCGGGCGTTTCATGAACGCGGTCGCGCTGCGCGTGGCGCCGCCGCGCTCCTCGACCAGCGCGGGCAAGGCAGCGGAGAAGGCCGAGAAGGCGCCGAAGGCGAAACCGGAGCCAGCCCCCGCCCCCGATGACCGCAGCCCGCTGCAAAAGCTGGTGGACAAGTTCAAGTGACCTCGCACGAGGCCCTGCTGTGGCAGGCAGAGGCCTGTGCGGCGCTTGGTTCGCCCTTCATGGCGCGGCTGATGAGGCTTCTGCACGACCGGCTGGAGGCCGGCACTCCGGTCGCGGACCGCGTGCTGAACTGGCCCGGCGATTGCAGCCCCTCGGCCGTTTCCGTTCCGCTGCGGCTGGCCGCCGGGTTGCATGCGCTGGTGCTGGAGGGACAGTCCCCTGCTCTGGCCGCCGCCTATCCGCCGCACGAGGCCGATGACGCGGCGCTGTGGCAGGCCGTTTCGGCCGCGCTGCGGGACCGTGCCGCGCATATGCACCGCTGGCTGGACAGCCCGCCCCAGACGAACGAGCTGCGCCGCAGCGCCGGGCTGATCGCCGCGGGCCACTGGCTGCGCGCGGAAACCGGGCTGCCCATGGTTCTGTCAGAGCTGGGAGCCAGCGCCGGGCTGAACCTGAACTGGGACGGATACGCGCTGCAGATCGGGGGCCAATCCTACGGCCCCAAGGACGCGGTGCTAACCCTCACCCCGGAGTGGCGCGGGGCCCTGCCGCCGCCCTGCCCGCCCGAGGTCGCCGCGCGGCGGGGTGTCGACCTGAACCCGATCGATGCGGGCACGGCCGAGGGGCAGTTACGGCTCCTGGCCTATCTCTGGCCCGACCAGTCCGACCGGCTGACGCGGACCCGCGCCGCCCTCACCCTGCCGCCCGTCCCGGTGGACCGGGCCGATGCCATCGACTGGCTGGAGGGACGGCTGGACGCCCCGCGCGACGGGCTGCTGCACGTGGTCTATCACACCATCGCCTGGCAGTATTTTCCGGCGGAAACCCGGGCGCGCGGCCGGGAGATGATCGAGGCGGCGGGGGCCCAGGCAACCGAGAGCGCGCCGCTGGCCTGGCTGCGGATGGAGGCCGACGGGCAGGAACCGGGCGCCGCGCTCGACCTGCGGCTCTGGCCCGGCGACCGGCATGTCCCGCTGGGGCGCATCGATTTTCACGGCCGGTGGGTGGACTGGGCCGCACCCTGATCTAGAATCGCCGGGAACGGCAAGGAGATCATCATGCCCGCAGACATGCTGCCCTCGCGCAACGTCCTCGGCGGCACCCTCGCCCCCTGCTCGCGCGCGCCGCTGACCGGGTTCTTCCGAAACGGCTGCTGCGACACCGGGCCCGAGGACCGCGGCAGCCACACGGTCTGCGCCGTCATGACCGCCGAGTTCCTGGCCTATTCGAAATATGTCGGCAACGACCTCAGCACACCGCGCCCCGAATTCGGCTTTGCCGGGCTGAAGCCCGGCGACCAGTGGTGCCTCTGCGCCGGGCGCTTCGTGCAGGCCCACGAGGAGGGTTGCGCACCGCGGGTCCGGCTGGAGGCCACCCATGAGGCGGCGTTGGAGTTCGTGCCGCTGGAGGTGCTGAAGGCCTATGATGCCGGCGAGGCCGGCTAGCCCTTGTCGGGCAGCAGCGCCTCGTCCATCAGGTCGTCGATGAACAGGCTCATGAGCTGCGAGCGCCCGCTGACCCCGGCCTTGCGGTAGATCGCGTTGGTCTGCGCCTTCACCGTGCCCTCGGAGGTGTTGCGAAGCGCCGCGATCTCGGCCGTGCTGAGCCCCTTGATCGAGAACATCGCCACGTCGCGTTCCGCCGGCGTCAGCGCCCAGGCCGCAAACCGTTCCTCGACGAGGTCGAGGAACGCGCCGCGCGCCACGCGGAGTTGCTCTTGCGCGCGGTCGTTGCGCTGCATGGTGCGCCGCAGCGCCACCGCGCCCAGCAACAGCCCCAGGATCAGCCCCAGGGCGGCACCGATCTCCAGCAATTCTCGGGTTTGCCAACTCAGCGGGGTGCTGCGGGCCCCGGCGACCGTCAGGAAGATGTCCGATACGAAGAACACGGCGCAGAGCGCCTGAACCAGCCAGACGGCGGTTATGAAGATCTTGTCATTCATCTTGCTCAACCCGCGGCGCCTAAAGCGTTCCGGCCCGGAAGCCCGGGGCCACGGCCAGCGGCTCAGTCATCATCGTCGCCGTCGTCGCCATCATCGCCGCCACCGCTGTCACCTCCGCCGCCGTCATTGCCGCTGCCGTCGTTGTCGTCCCTGCCGCCATCGTTGTCGCTGCCGCCATCGTTGTCGCGACCGCCATCGTCGGTATCGCTGTCGTCGCCATCCCGACCGTCATCGCCGTCGTTGTCGTCATTGTCGCTGTCGTCGCTGCCGCCCGTGTCGTCGCGGCTGTCACGGTCGCGCCCATCGGGCGAAAACAGCCCGGCCTCCTGGTCCTCGTCCTCCCAGAAATCGCGCAGGATTTCACCGGTGCGCGGGTTGATGATGATTTCACGCTCATAGCCGCGGCCGCGGGCCTTGATGCGCAGGCGTCCCAGCCAGGTTCGCGAGATGCGGATCGACTCGAAACCCTGCTCGCGGAGCTGCTCCACGACCCTATCTTCGAGGCTGGCCGCGGCGACCGGGCCGGCCGCCAGAATCGAGACCGCCGCCGTGGCCGCCAGAAACTGCCTGAGGAACTTCCTGCGTTTCATCATGTCACCTTTCCCAACTGCGCCGGCGCCCCGGCAGCCGACTGGGCCGGGGCGCCGTGCCGGACTGGCACTCAATACACGAGTCCGCCCTTAGTCATCGTCATCATCGCCGCTGTCATCACCGGAGTCATCATCCCCGCTGTCGTCGGACGAGTCATCGCGACCACCGTCGTGGCCCGAGTCGTCGTCGCGGCCGCCATGATCATCGTCGCCGCTGTCGTCCCGGCCCCCGCGATCGTCGTTGCCGCTGTCGCCGCGATCATCGTCGTCGCTGTCATCGCTGTTGTCGTCGGACGAGTCGTCATCGCCGTTGTCGTCGGAGGAATCGTCATCGGAGTCATCGTCCGTCGAGTCGCGATCTGCGGCCGCCGCGCCGGCCTTGACCTCGGTGCGCACCCGGGACCGCTCGCGGACGGCCTCGCCTTCTTCCCGCACCAGGTTGCCGTCGGCGTCGTAGACGCGCTCGGTCTCGCGGTTCTGGTTCTGCGCCTCGACGCGGTAGCGGCCGGTAAAGGTGCGGCGTATCTGGATCTTGGAATAGCCCTCGGCGGCCAGTTCCTGCACGATTCCGTCGACCACGGGGTCATTCTGCTGCTGCGCCATGGCGGTGCCCGACATCAGGACGGCTGCGGCCGAGACGGCAATGAATTTCTTGATCTGCATCTTCTCGTTCCTTTCCGGTACGCGGCCACACACCACGTGTGGCCTGACGAGAGAACGAAAAGCACGCCAGCGCCGGCGCCTCTATCAACTGGGGCTTAAAATGCCGGCCTTAAACCCCCCGCAGAACGGCATAAACTGGGGTTTATGGCCAATTGGCGGCAGGTTTAGGCCGACACGCCCATGTCAAAGCCCAGGTGACGGGCGACGGTGAAGATGTCCTTGTCGCCCCGGCCGCACATGTTCATGCAGATGATATGGTCCTTGGGCAGATCGGGGGCGATCTTCATCACGTGGGCCAGCGCATGGCTGGGCTCCAGCGCGGGGATGATCCCCTCGGTCCGGCAGCACAGCTGGAACGCCTCCAGCGCCTCGGTGTCGGTGATCGCCACGTATTCGGCCCGGCCGGTATCGTTGAGCCAGCTATGCTCCGGCCCGATTCCCGGATAGTCCAGGCCGGCCGAGATCGAATGACCCTCGAGGATCTGGCCATCGTCATCCTGCAGCAGGTAGGTGCGGTTGCCGTGCAGCACGCCCGGTCGCCCCCCGGTGAGCGAGGCGCAATGCTCCATCTTCTCGTTCACGCCCTTGCCGCCGGCCTCGACGCCGATGATGCGGACATCGGTGTCGTCCAGGAACGGGAAGAACAGCCCCATCGCGTTCGACCCGCCGCCGATCGCGGCGACCAGCGTGTCGGGCAGACGGCCCTCGGCCTTGAGCATCTGCTCCTTGGCCTCCTTGCCGATGATCGACTGGAAGTCGCGCACCATGGCCGGATAGGGGTGCGGCCCCGCCACCGTGCCGATGCAGTAGAAGGTGTCGCGCACATTGGTCACCCAGTCGCGCAGCGCGTCGTTCATCGCGTCCTTCAGCGTGCCGCGGCCCGAGGTCACGGGCACCACCTCGGCCCCCAGCAGGCGCATGCGGAAGACGTTGGGCGCCTGGCGCTCCACGTCATGGGCGCCCATGTAGACCACGCATTTCAGCCCGAACTTGGCGCAGACGGTGGCAGTGGCCACGCCGTGCTGGCCGGCGCCGGTCTCGGCGATGATCCGGGTCTTGCCCATGCGGCGGGCGAGGATGATCTGGCCCAGCACGTTGTTGATCTTGTGCGCGCCGGTGTGGTTCAGTTCGTCGCGCTTCATGTAGACCTTGGCCCCGCCCAGATGCTCGGTCAGGCGGCTGGCGAAATAGAGCGGGCTGGGACGGCCGACATAGTTGGTCCAGAGATCGTTCATCTCGTCCCAGAAGCTCTGGTCGGTCTTGGCCTTCTCGTATTCTTCCTCGAGGCTGAGGATCAGCGGCATCAGGGTCTCGCTTACGAAGCGCCCGCCATAGATGCCGAACCGGCCCTTCTCGTCCGGGCCGGTCATGAAACTGTTGATGAGGTCGTTGGTCATGGCCCGTCTCCCGTTCAGTCGAGACTGCGTTTAAATCCTATATGGGACGCGGTAAAGCCGATGCGCTCATAAAACGCATGCGCGCGGTCGCGGCTCTTGTTGGTGGTGAGCTGCAGCAGGCCACACCCAGCCGCGCGCGCGCGGACCTCGGCATCGCGCATCATCTCCGCGCCCAGCCCAGCCCCGCGCGCGTCCGAGGCCACCCGGACGCTTTCGATCTGTGCCCGACGCGCGGCGCGCAGCGACAGCCCCGAGATGAACGTCAGCTGATAGGTCGCCACCACGCGCCCGTCCTGCTCGCCCACGATCAGGTGATTGCCGCCCTCTTCCTTCATGGCATCGAAGGCCGCCAGATAGGGCGCAAGATCCGTGCCCTCGCGCGCCGCACCCAGCGCGTCGTCGGCCAGCATGGCCACGATCGCCGGCACGTCCTCGCGCCGGGCCTCGCGGAAAATCACACTCATGACGTGGCCTCCCTGATAAATTCGCGGATCAACGCGGCGTCCTTCACCCCTGGCGCGCTTTCCACGCCGGAGGAGACATCGACCTGCTTCGCACCGGTCATCTGGATGGCCAGCGCCACGTTCTCGGGCGTCAGCCCGCCGGCCAGCATCCACGGCACCGGCCAGCGCCGGTTTGCGATCAGCCGCCAGTCGAAGGCGATGGCGTTGCCGCCGGGCAGCTCCGCCCCCTTGGGTGGCTTGGCGTCGACCAGCAACTGGTCGGCCACCCGGCCGTATTCCGCCAGCCTAGGCAGGTCGCCCTCCTCGGCGATGCCCACGGCCTTCATCACCGGCAGGCCATAGCGGTCCTTGACCTCGGCCACCCGCTCGGGGCTTTCCTTGCCGTGAAGCTGCAGCATGTCCAGCGGCACCTTGGCGACGATCTCGTCCAGGGTGGCGTCGTCGGCATCGACCACCAGCGCCACCTTGGCCACGCCGGGCGGCACCTCGGCGGCCAACAGGCGGGCCTCGTCGAGGGTGACGGCCCGCGGCGATTTCGGGAAGAAGACGAACCCGACATAGGCCGCGCCCGCCCCTACCGCCGCGGCGATGGCGGCCGCGTCGCGCAGCCCGCAGATCTTGACCCGGATATCCTTGGGCACGCCCTTGCTCACCCGGCCTTGCCGCCGTCCTCGAGCAGGGCCAGGACCTCGTCCTTGCCCTCGCTCTCGGCCTGGCTGTGCTTCAGGCGCTTGACCTCGCGCTCCAGCGTGGCGGCCTCGCGCTTGGCACGGCCGGCCTCGGCGCGCAGCCGCGCCTCGCGCAGCCATTCCCAGACGAAACCGATCAGCAGCCCCAGCACGATGCCCAGGAACACCACCAGGAAGAGCGGCAGGTCCAGCGCCCAGGAGATGCCGGAAAAGGCCGCCATCTCGTCGGGTAGCAGGCGCAGGGTCACGACCTGGCGGTTGGCCAGGGCCACGGTGATCAGGCAGATCGCCAGCACCGCGAGGAAAAGGTAGCGCAGGTATCGCATCGGATGTCCGTTACTTGTCGTCGTTCAGGCGTTCGCGCAGCAACTTGCCCGTCTTAAAGAACGGAACGTATTTCTCTTCAACCTCGACTGCCTCGCCGGTGCGCGGGTTCCGGCCGATGCGGGCTTCGCGTTTCTTCACCGAGAAGGCGCCGAAGCCGCGCAGCTCCACCCGGTCGCCGCGGGCCATGGCCGAGATGATCTCTTCGAAGATGGTGTTCACGATCCGCTCGACATCGCGTTGGTAGAGATGGGGGTTTTCCTCGGCGATTTTCTGGATCAGCTCGGAACGGATCATGGGTACCTCCCCCCGCAGATGGCGCTTGGCAGTGCGCCGGTTACGTGTCTCGTCGCGCAGACTATAGGCAGGTTTTCTCCTCAGAGAAACAGAATGCATTGAAATGCCGGAGAAAACCGGCGGCAGGAGGGAAATTTCCCCCCGAATTTGGCCGGGAGGGGCCCGCCGCACCCCGGTGGCCGCCAGCCCCGGCGCGCGCCGCGCGCGGCCGGGGCCATGATTCGGACCGAAAGGGCCGCCGGCGCCCACGGGACCTGTCAGCGGGCCCCGGGCGGCGGGCGAACACCGTTGCCCGCAGCCCGATGGGGCCCTGTCGATGCCTCCCCGGCGCCGGTCTAATACACCTATTCCATCCGGGGCCGGGCGGGCACGCGCGCTGCATGACGCGGGGCGCCCCGGGCCGGTCAGAAACGAAAACGGCCCCGCGGATCGCGGGGCCGTCTCTGTTTACAGGCTGTCAGCCCCGGGCTTACTCGTTGTCGCCCTTCAGCGCTGCGCCCAGGATGTCGCCCAGCGAGGCGCCCGAGTCGGACGAGCCGTACTGCTGGACGGCCTCTTTCTCTTCGGCGATCTCGCGTGCCTTGATCGACAGGCCCAGGCGGCGGGTCTTGCTGTCGATGTTGGTGACGCGGACATCCACCTTGTCGCCGACCTGGAAGCGCTCGGGGCGCTGCTCGGCACGGTCACGCGACAGGTCGGAGCGGCGGATGAAGGACTTCATGCCCTCGTATTCCACCTCGATGCCGCCATCCTCGATCGCGGTGACGGTCACGGTGATGACCGAGCCGCGCTTCACGCCGCCGATGGCCTCGGCGAAGGGGTCGCCTTCCAGCGCCTTGATGGACAGCGAGATACGCTCTTTCTCGATATCCACCTCGGTGACCACGGCCTTGACCACGTCGCCCTTGTGGTAGTTCTGGATGGCCTCTTCGCCGCGCTGGTCCCAGCTCAGGTCGGAGAGGTGCACCATGCCGTCGATGTCGTCGTCGAGACCGATGAACAGACCGAATTCGGTGATGTTCTTGACCTCGCCCTCGACCTCGGTGCCCACGGGGTGGGTTTCGGCGAAGACTTCCCACGGGTTGCGCATGCACTGCTTGAGACCGAGCGACACGCGGCGCTTGGCGGTGTCGATCTCCAGCACCATGACGTCCACCTCCTGCGAGGTCGAGACGATCTTGCCGGGGTGCACGTTCTTCTTGGTCCAGGACATTTCCGAGACGTGCACCAGCCCCTCGACGCCGGGCTCCAGCTCAACAAAAGCACCGTAGTCGGTGATGTTGGTGACACGGCCCTTGTGGACGGTGCCCAGCGGGAACTTGGCTTCCACGGTATCCCACGGGTCGGCCTGCAGCTGCTTCATGCCCAGGCTGATGCGGTGGGTTTCCTTGTTGATCTTGATGACCTGGACCTTGACGGTCTCGCCGATCGACAGGATCTCGGAGGGGTGGTTGACGCGGCGCCAGGCCATGTCGGTGACGTGCAGCAGGCCGTCCACACCGCCCAGGTCCACGAAGGCGCCGTATTCGGTGATGTTCTTGACCACGCCCTCGACGACGTCGCCCTCGGACAGCTTGGCGATGACCTCGGCGCGCTGCTCGGCGCGGCTCTCTTCCAGGATTGCGCGGCGCGAGACAACGATGTTGCCGCGGCGGCGGTCCATTTTCAGGATCTGGAAGGGCTGCTTGAGGCCCATCAGCGGGCCGGCGTCGCGCACGGGGCGCACATCGACCTGCGAACCGGGCAGGAAGGCCACGGCGCCGCCCAGGTCGACGGTGAAGCCGCCCTTGACGCGGCCGAAGATCGCGCCTTCGACGCGCTGCTCGTCGGCATAGGCTTTTTCCAGGCGATCCCAGGCTTCCTCGCGGCGGGCCTTGTCACGGCTGATGACGGCCTCGCCACGGGCGTTCTCCACGCGGTCGAGATAGACCTCGACCTCGTCGCCGACGGCGATCTCCGGCGCTTCGCCGGGGCTTGCGAATTCCTTGAGATCGACGCGGCCTTCCATCTTGTAGCCCACGTCGATGATGGCCTGGCCGGCTTCGACTGCCAGCACACGGCCTTTGACAACGCTGCCTTCCTGCGGCGTGTCGATTTCGAAGCTTTCGTTCAGGAGGGCTTCGAATTCCTCCATAGATGCGTTTTGAGCCATCTGGTCTCGGTTTCCTTTACTTTAACGCTTTAGCTGGCCGCGCGGTTGTCTCCGCCGGTCTTCGGGTTGGTCACTCTTGCGAAGACACCCAATAACACGAAGGGCCGGTGGAATCCCCCGACCCTGCCCGCGTCTTCTGGCTGTTCCCGCCCTTTCGACGGGGCGTCTATACAGGCTTATCCCCAGGCGGGCAAGGGGAAGCGGGATGAAATCGGCGCCGCGCCGCCCGTTCAGTCGCAAACCACCGAGCGGATGCCATAAGCCAGATAGGGCGCCCCGGTGAGCGGCGCCGCCGGGTCGGGCGGCATGTCCGGCGCGCGCGGCGGGTTGTAGGGGCCCGGCACGGGGATGGCCCCGTCCAGATCGACGCCCGGCACGCGGGTTTCACCCGGTCCGGGGCGGATGAACCGGGTGGTCACCCGCTGGCACACCGCCTGCCCCTTGATCGCCACGTCGAAACCGTCCGCACCCCGGCTCAGGGTGACGACATGGCCGGCCTTTCGTCCCAGCCCCTCGACCCCGAAATCCAGCGGCGTCTCGACCCGCAGCCGCCCCGCCTTCGGCCCCGGGGCGAAGAGCGCGTCCTCGCCCTGCCAATCCGTACCATGGGCGATATCGAGGCGATAGCGCCCCGGCGGCACGAGGACCCTGAAGAAACGCCCGCCCGTGATCCCGGCGGCCAGAACCGCCGTGCCGGTCTCCGCACCCTCGACCCGCAGGTAGAAATCCTGCCCCGCGGGCGTCCTGACCACCAGCGGGAAGACCGCCGCCAAGGGGCTGTCGCGCCAGAGCAGCCCGTGCGCCAGCCCGCCGTCCGGAGCAGCGGCACGGACGCCGCCGGCTGCGAACAGCAGGCACAGCAGGGCGATCTGCCCCAGTTTCAGAAACAATCCATGCGGCATGGCGCGACCTCCGCCCCCCGATATGGGGCCTGCGCGGCCGCCTGTCAGCCCCGCCTGGCCGCCACCAACGCGATGGCGCGCGCCACGGCCTCGTCGATCGACAGGCCCGAGGTGTCCAGCACGACGGCGTCGGCGGCCGGTTTCAAGGGCGCCGCGGCGCGTTCGCTGTCGCGGGCGTCGCGCGCCTTCACATCGGCCAGCACCTGATGGCGGGTCACGTCATGGCCCGTGTCCGCCAACTCCAGATAGCGGCGTTCGGCGCGCACTTCGGCGCTGGCGGTGACGAAGAGCTTCACCTCGGCGCCCGGGCAGATCACCGTGCCGATGTCGCGGCCGTCCAGCACCGCCCCGCCCGCGCGCCGGGCGAAGGCGCGCTGGAAATCCACCAACGCCGCGCGCACCTTGGGGATCGCGGCCACCTTGCTGGCGGCCTCGGCCACCTCGGGCGTGCGCAGATCGTCGCGCTCCAGGTCCTCCGGGCGCAGGCTCTGCGCCGCCTCCACGGCATCGAGCCCGTCCAGCATCCGCCGCCCCGTGGCACGGTAAAGCAGCCCGGTATCGAGATGGGCGAACCCGAAATGCGCCGCCACGGCCTTGGAGATCGTCCCCTTGCCCGCCGCCGCAGGCCCATCGATGGCCACCGTAAACCCGTCAGACACGCCGTCCTCCCTTCATCCGTCCGATGCCGCGCGCCGCGCCAAGCCCGAACACCGCCAGCAGGGCCAGGCTGGTCAGCGCCGCCTTCGCCACGCTGGCGCGGCTCGCCGCGGCCACCATGTCCACGCTCACCTCTCCGGGCGCGGCCCGCAACAGCGCCGCGACCCGCGCATTCTCCAGCCAGTCGGCCGCCGTCACCCCCGCGCAGAGCAGCAGCGCCCCCGCGCGCAGCGGCCAGGCCGCCCGGCGCAGCAGATGCCACAGCGCCAGCCCCAGCGTCAGGCCGAGGAACAGCGGATAGACCGCATCGAGGCGATGCTGCACCGACAGGTAGAACGCCCGGGCGTCGGCATCCAGCGCCGACAGGAAGGCGACGGCCTCGTCATGGGAATAGCCCGCGGGGCGCATATCCGGGGCAGGCAGGCCGCCCGCCGCCTCGGTGATGCGCGGCAGCGACCAAAGCAGCATGACCGCGTAGAGGGAAAGCGTCGCGATGACGAGCGCCGCATATGCCGCGCGGCGCGGGGTCACGGGGTCGCCCGGACCAGTTGCGCACCCAGCTTCTCCATCAACGGTTCGAACACCGGGAAGGAGGTGGCGATGGGCGCGGCGTCATCCACCGTAACCGGCTGTTGCGACGCCATGCCGGCGCAGAGGAAAGACATGGCGATCCGGTGATCGAGCCTTGCGGCGCAGGTCGCACCCCCCGGCAGGCCGCCCGCCCCCATCCCGTGCACGATAAGGGTATCTTCATCCTCCTCGACGGTAGCGCCGCAGGCCTCCAGCCCCCGCGCCATGGCGTCGATCCGGTCGCTTTCCTTGACCCTCAACTCCTTGACCCCCTTCATCACGGTCGCGCCCTCGGCAAAGGCCGCCACCACCGACAGGATCGGGTATTCGTCGATCATCGAGGGCGCGCGGCCGGGCGGCACCTCGATGCCCTTCATGTTGGGCGAGAAGCGCGCGCGCAGGTCGGCGACCGGCTCGCCGCCCTCCTCGCGCATGTTCTCGAATGCCAGGTCGGCACCCATCTCCTGAAGCGTGGTGAACAGCCCCGCGCGGGTCGGATTCAGCCCGATATTGGGCACCAGCACGTCCGAGCCCTCGACGATCAGCGCGGCGCAGACCGGGAAGGCCGCCGAGCTGGGATCGCGCGGCACCACTATGGTCTGCGGCAGCAGCTCGGGCTGGCCGGTCAGCGTGATGACCCGACCCTCGTCGCTGTCCTCGCACCGGCACTGCGCGCCAAAGCCGGCCAACATCCGCTCGGTATGATCGCGCGTGGCCTCTTTCTCGATCACCACCGTCTCGCCCGGCGCGTTCAGCCCGGCCAGCAGCACGGCCGATTTCACCTGGGCCGAGGGCACGGGCACGGTGTAGCGCACCGGCACCGGCTCGGCCGCGCCGACGACGGTCATCGGCAACCGCCCGCCGCTACGCCCGTAGGCGCGCGCCCCGAACAGGGCCAGCGGATCGGTCACCCGCCCCATCGGCCGGCTGCGCAGCGAGGCGTCGCCGGTGAAGGTCGCGGTGATGGGCGAGGTCGCCATCGCCCCCATGATCAGCCGCACGCCGGTGCCGGAATTGCCGCAGTCGATCACGTCCGCGGGCTCGGCAAAGCCGCCGACGCCCACGCCGCTGACCGTCCATTCGCCGGTGCCGTGATGCGTCAGCTCGGCCCCGAAGGCGCGCATGGCGCGCGCCGTGTCCAGCACGTCCTGCCCTTCCAGCAGCCCGGTGATATGGGTCTCGCCCACCGCCATGGCGCCCAGGATCAGCGAGCGGTGGCTGATCGACTTGTCCCCCGGCACATGCGCCTCGCCTGTCAGCGGGCCGGATCTGCGGGAGGTCATCGGGATGGGGTCACCGTGGCCGGACATGGGCACTCCTTCAGGTGTGGCTGCGCCCGAAGGATTATCGAAAGCCCCCCGCAGGGTCCACTGCGATTTCTACAAGGGCGGCTCGCCCAGCCAGCGGCGCGGGTTTGTCTCGGCGATCTGGCGGAACAGCGGCTCGCCCAGCGCGTCGCGCAGGCGGATCGAGACGGCCTTTTCCGAAAGCACCTCCTGCCGGGTCATGTAGAAATCGGACCCGAACAGCACCTTCTCCTTCATCCGGTCGTTTTCGAGGTAGAGCCGCAAAAGCGGCATGTATTCGGAGAACTTGAAGATGGTGTAGGAGATATCGGTATAGAGGTTCGGGTAGTCGCCCGACCGGATCATGTCGGCGATCAGCGACACCCAGTTCTTTTCGCGCGCCTGCGGGTCGTCGGGGTCGAATCCGTCGGTCAGGTAGGCCTTCCAGACCTGGTCGCCGCCGAAATGGGCGAGGTTCAGGCGCAGTTCGGGAAAGGCCTGCATCACCGGGATATAGGCGCGCGGGTCGGTCACCGCGTCCTGCTGCGCCCGGCTCCAGCCCTTGCCGTAGACGCCCCCGCGCGAGCAATGGGTGACCACGGGCAGACCGTGTTCGACGCAAAGCGGGTAGATCTCCTGCATCAGCACGGGGTGGTCGGGGGCATAGCCCAGCTTGGGGTAGAGCTTCAGCCCCCTGAACCCCAGTTCCTCGATGCAGCGGCGGAATTCGTGCGCGGCCTCGGCCCGGTCGGGAAATACGGTGGCGAAGGGAATGATGCGGCCGGCATATTGAGGGTCCTGCGCCAGCGCCGCCAGCCCGTCGTGCTGGTCGCGGATATCCTGCTGCACCGGCCCGTGGCCGATCTGCGCCATGTCCATGGGCAGCACCACGAAGCGCGCGTCGCTGGGATAGTAATGCAGAAGTTCCTTGAACACCTTTTCCTGCGTGCCCCGGTTGCCGGTGCGGTGGAAATTCTCGATCCGCACCAGGAAATCGTAGACCGACTCCCACGGCAGATAGCGGAAGGCCCAGCGCAGGAAGCGCACCAGCCCCGGCATCAGCCGGAAGAGCGCCACCGCCCGGTGCGGGAAATAGAGCGGCGTGTGCGCCGTGGTGAAAGTGTGCACGTGGCAGTTGGTGATCTGGATGTCGTCGGAATGTCTTGGCGCGGTCATGGCGGGGCTCCGGCAGAATACCCGCTATGGTATAGTGCATCCGCTTTTGGACAAGCCCCCAGGCGGAATGCTGCAGATACAGCCGGTGGCAGTAGCGCGGCGCCCATTTCAGCCGGCCCACGCCCATTCGCAGCATCCACGCGCAGAGACGAGGGCCGCGCCCGACCCTGGGTGGGCGCCTCCGCAGGCTTGTGGTTGGCGTTTTATCCCAAAGCCCCGGATGACGGCTGGGCGGCGTATGTCATCGCCCAGGCGCCCTCCCGGGGAGGAGGGTCGGGCGCGGCC
>JBNGCX010000012.1:0-74649 GCA_049974865.1 Paracoccaceae bacterium | reverse complement strand
ACGAGGGCACCCATGACGTGCACGCCCTGATCCTGGGCCGCGCACAGACCGGGCTGCAGGCTTTCTTTTGACGCGACGGCGGGCCGGGGCTAGGGTTTGGCGATCTTTTTGAGAGAGATTTCGCCATGCCCCTCGACCTCTGGCTCGCCTTCGTCGCCGCCTCCTCCGTGCTGCTGATCATCCCCGGCCCCACCATCCTGCTGGTCATGTCCTATGCGCTGAGCCAGGGGCGCCGGGTGGCGGTGGCCATGGCGCTGGGGGTGGCGTTGGGCGATCTCGTCGCCATGACCGCCTCGCTTCTGGGGCTGGGGGCGCTGGTGCTGGCCTCGGCCACGCTGTTCACGGTGCTGAAATGGGTGGGCGCGGTCTACCTGGTCTATCTCGGGATAAAGCTGCTGCGCTCCAGGCCCGCCGTGTCCATCGGCGATCTGGAACCCGCGCCGAAACCCGCCGCCGCCATCTTCGGCCATGCCGCGGCGGTGACCGCGCTGAACCCGAAATCCATCGCTTTCTTCATCGCCTTCGTGCCGCAGTTCATCCGGCCCGAGGCGGCCCTGATGCCGCAATTCGCGGTCCTGATCGCCACTTTCGTCACGCTGGCCTGCCTCAACGCGCTGGCCTATGCGCTGCTGGCCGACCGCCTGCGCGCGCGCATTCGCCGCCCCAGCGTGCTGAAATGGATGGGCCGGGCCGGCGGCGGCGCGCTGGTGGGCATGGGGGCGCTGACGGCCGCGATGCAGCGCGCCTGACCCCGTTTCATTTGACGGGTCCCCGGCAAGCTGGCACAAATACCGCCAAGAAATCAGCGCCAATCGGGGGCCAACCCCAAGCAACGGGCGAGCAGTGAGATGAGTTCCAGCGGTCCTGTCCGGCCAAGGGCGGTGCGATGCGCATAACCGCCGTGACCTGCGTGAAGAACGAGGGCCCCTTCCTGCTGGAATGGATCGCCTTCAACCGCATGATCGGGGTCACCGATCACCTGTTCTATTCCAACGACTGCACCGACGGCACCGACACCCTGCTGGACGCGCTGGCCGCGCGCGGGCTGGTCACGCATCTGCCCAACCCGGCCCGAGGGCGCAACTACCAGATGGAGGCGCTGAAGGACGCCCAGCGCCAGCCGCTCGTACGGCAGGCTGACTGGGTCTGGATCGCCGATGTGGATGAGTTTCTGAACATCCGCGTGGGCGACGGCACCGTCCCCGAGCTGATCGCGGCCTGCGGCGACCCGCAGGCGATCTCGGTCACCTTCCAGTTCTTCGCCAATGGCGGGGTCGAGGATTACGAGGACCGCCCGGTGATCGAGCAGTTCACCCGCAGCCACAACCCCGACATCTGGACCGACCAGACCGCGCAGGAGGTCAAGACGCTGACCCGCCGCGATTTTCCCCTGCATTACTACGGCGCGCACCGCCCGTTCTTCCGCGAGGACCTGCCGCGCGAGCGGTTCCCCCGCTGGACCGACGGCTCGGGCCGCGAGATCCCGTGGAAGTTCAAGGTCGCCGCCAACAAGCGGCGCATCCGCAAGTTCCCGGCAATTGGCGCGCGCGCCCATGCCACGCTGAACCACTATGCCCTGCGCTCGCTCGACAGCTACCTGGTGAAAAACGACCGCGGCGACGTGAACCGCGAGAACCGCAGCTTCGACGACAGCTATTGGCGCGAGCGCAATGACGATGCGTGGGAGGAACGCTCGATCCAGCGGCACCTGCCGGGGCTGCAGGCCGCGCTGGACGAACTGAAATCGGACCCCGACATCGCCGCCTTGCACGGGGCCTGCGTCGCCGCCCACCGCGCCACGCTGGCGCGGCTGATGCAGGACCCGGACTACCGCGCCCTGCGCGATCGGTTGAAATCCGCCCCCACCCTGCCCCCGCAGGAGTTGAAACTGCTGGAGATGATCGGGGCGGCGCATGGCTGAGCTGAAGGTCATCAATCTCGGCCTGCCGAAATCGGGCACCACGACGCTGGGCGAGGCGCTGCGCCGCGCCGGCCTGCGGGTGGCCGATTGGCGCATCCGGGCGGGCCAGAGCGACGGCGACCGGCTGAAGCGCGCCTTCGTGGGCAAGCTGATGTACCAGGGCTATTTCGAAACCGGCGACCCGCTGTCCCTGATGCCCGAATTCGACGCCTTTACCGAGATCGACATCGTGCGCGAGGGGCTGAACCTGTGGCCCCAGACCGACTGGGGGCTGATCGCGGCCATCCGGGCGCATCACCCCGGCGCGCGCTTCATCCTGACCCACCGCGACCCGGCCGGGCTGAGCGACAGCATGGGCCGGTGGTCGAACCTCGGCCGCACGCGCCTGCCGATCAACGCCATCCCCGGCCTGCCCGAGGGCTATGGCGGTACCGATGCCGAGCGGATCCGCTGGATCGAGGGGCATTATGCCTTCTGCCGCAGGGTGTTCGACGGCGCGGCTGATTTCCTGGAATACGACGTGGAGGAGCCGAGCGCCCCCGCCCGCATCGGCGATTTCCTGGGGGTAGATCTGCCGTGGTGGGGCGTCGCGAACGCCAACACCAACCGCCCCGCCGAGGGCGCCGAGGGCTGATGGAACTGATCCTGCATATCGGCCTGCCCTATTGCGGGGCCGAGCGCCTGCAGCAGGTGCTGGACGACAAGCGCGATCAGCTGGCCGGAAAGGGCCTTCTCTATCCCCGCTCGCCGGGGCGGAAAAACCACACCCGCCTCTACATGGCCGCGACCGATCCCGACCACGTGGAGCCGCTGCGGTTCAACCGCGGCTATGCCGATCCCGCCGACCAGGCCCGCCTGCGCAAGACGCTGATCCGCGACCTGGAGCGCGAGATCGAGGCCGCGGCGCCCGAAAAGACCATCCTCTCGGCCCATCAACTCGCCACCAGCCTGTTCCGGGTCTCGGAGCTGGAGCAGCTCAGGGCGATGCTCTCGCCGCTGGCCGACCGCATCACCCTCATCGCCCATATCGACGAACAGGCCCGGATGCTGGCCGCCCATTACACCGAACAGGTCTGGTCGGGCCGCACCCGCGCGCTGACACACGAGCTGGGGCTGGCCGGGGAAGAAGACTGGTGGAACAGCGCGCTGGAGGATTGGGACGAGATCGACCCCGCGCTCAACCAGATGCCCGAGGTGCAGGCCGCGCCCTTCTGGCTGGATTACGAGGCGCTGCAGCGGCATTGGGAGGGAGTGTTCGGCACGGGTAGCCTGACGTTCCGACCCTATGACAAGGCGCTGTTCAACGGCGAGAATGTGACGGCGGAAATCTCCGACGCCTTCGGCCTGCCCCGCAATATCGGCAAGGCGGCGCCGGCACGCCGGACGCGCCCCATGCCCGCCCCCTGGCTGACCCGCGGGCGGCTGCTGAACGCCGACCTGGCGCGGCTGCTGAAGACCGGCCGCATAGTCCCGCGCAAGCTGTGGCGGCAGTTGATCGCAGAACTGGCCGTGGACGGCCCGCCCCTGTCGCCGGGCAGCCTGCACGCCGTTTCGGACCGCTTCGCCGCCGAAAACGCCCGCCTGATCGCCGCCCACCCGGCGCTGAGCGCCGGCTCCCTTGCCCCCGACGCACCGCAGGCGGACTGGGCAGAAGCCGGCCCGCAATTCGGCTTCCGCGCCTCGCAATACCTCGCCGCCTTCCTGCCCCGCATCGAGCGCGCCACCCGCGAGGCGAAGGAGGCCGACGCGGTCGAGGCCAACGCCGAGGGCCTCAGCCCGCTGGCCGAGAAATTGCTGCCGCCGCTGGCCAAGGCCAATTTCGAGAAACTGCGCGGCGGTCCCTTCGCGCCGCATAACCGCCTCGGCACGGTGGACGAACAGGAACGCGGCGCGCCCTACCCCGAACTCCCCCCCCGCGCCCTGCCCGCGGGCCGCAGCGGCAACGTGATCGTCGGCTGCATGAAGAACGAGGGGCCCTATATCCTGGAATGGGTCGCCTATCACCGCGCCATCGGCATCGACAACTTCCTGATCTACACCAACGGCTGCGAGGACGGCACGTCCGAGATCCTCGACCGGTTGCAGGAGATGGGCGTCCTCCAGCACCGCAACAACGACCAGTGGAAGGGCAACTCGCCCCAGCAATACGCGCTGAACCGCTCGCTGAAGGAAGAGGTGATCCGCAACGCCGACTGGATCATCCACATCGACGTGGACGAGTTCATCAACGTGCGTTGCGGCAACGGCACGCTGTTCGATTTCTTCGACCGGGTGCCGGATGCCACCAACGTGGCCATGACCTGGCGGCTGTTCGGCCATAACGGCGTACGGGAACTGAGCGACGAACTGGTGATCGAGCAGTTCGACAGCTGCGCGCCGAAATTCTGCCCCAAGCCGCACACCGTCTGGGGCTTCAAGACCATGTTCCGCAACATGGGCGCCTACGCCAAGATCAGCTGCCACCGGCCCAACAAGCTGAGCGACGCCTTCCGCGATAGGGTGCATTGGGTCAACGGCTCGGGGCAACCGCTGGGCGACGAGGTCAAGGACAACGGCTGGCGCTCGTCCCAGCGGTCGATCGGCTATGACCTGATCCAACTCAACCATTACGCGCTGCGCTCGGCCGAGAGCTTCCTCATCAAGCGCCAGCGCGGCCGGGCGCTGCACGTGGACCGCTCCATCGGGCTGAACTACTGGATCCGCATGGACTGGAGCGACCACAAGGACGTCACCATCCAGCGCAACACCCCCCGCACGCGGGCCGAGTTGGCGCGGCTCTTGGCCGACGACCGGCTGCGCACGCTGCACGAGGGCGCCATGCAATGGCACCGCGACAAGGCGGCCAGCCTGCGCGCCAACCCCGAATTCCGCGAGTTGTACGAGCAGGCGCTGGCGACGCGGCTGACCAGCACCGAGCGGGTGGCCTACACGCTGGCCCTGGACATGGAGAGCTGAGTGATGAACGGCCCGCAAGACACGGACGACAAACCGAAATTCATCCGCTCCCGCGGGCTGAAATTTCCCTATGACCCGCGCGTGATCAACCGCAAGCGGCGCCGGCTGCTGCATGACGACGCCTATGAGCAGAAGGAATCCGAGGCCGTTCTGCGCCAGATCAGGCCGCAGGACACCGTGCTCGAGCTGGGCGCGGGCATGGGCTATATGTCCACGCTGATGGCCAACAAGCTGGGCGTGAAACATGTCCATGCCTTCGAGGCCAACCCGGCGATGATCCCCTATATCCGGTCCGTCCACGCCGCCAACGGGGTGGAGAACGCAACCGTGCACAACGCCCTGCTGGGGGCCGAGGAAGGCGCGGTCACCTTCTACGTGCGGGGCGATTTCGTGGCCTCCTCGATGGAGGACAACCTGGGCGACAAGCACGGCGGCGTCATCGCGCGCGAAACCGTGCCCGTGCGCCCCGTCTCGCAGGTGATGGAGGAAATCCAACCCACCGCGCTGGTCTGCGACATCGAGGGGGCGGAGGCCGATCTGCTGCCGCTGATGGACCTCGGCGGGGTCCGCGTGGCGATCGTTGAGCTGCACCCGCAGGTCTTCGGCCAAGCGGGCACGGCCAAGGTCTTCGCGGCGATGGCGGCCGCGGGGCTGACCTATTTCCCGCGCACCTCGAACGCCAAGGTCGTGACCTTCCGGCGGGACTGGTAGCCATGCGCGCGCTCGCCGTCCTGACCGTCCGGAACGAGGGCGCCTTCCTGCTGGAATGGCTGGCCCACCACCGGGCGGTGGGCTTCACAGATTTCCTTGTGTTTTCAAACGACTGCGACGACGGCACCGACGCCATCCTCGACCGGCTGCAGGCGCTCGGCCAGCTGACCCATATCCGCAATGACGGCCCGCATGAGGGCGGCGTGCAATGGGCGGCGCTGAAACGGGCCGACGGGCATGACCTGGTGCGGCAGGCCGACTGGATCCTGCCGCTGGACGTGGACGAGTTCGTCAATATCCACGTGGGCGACCACACGCTGTCGGCCCTCTTCGCCGCCCTGCCCGAGGCCACGGCGGTGACGCTGACATGGCGGCTGTTCGGCAATAGCGGAATCGTCCATTTCGAGGACAAACCGGTCTGCGACCAGTTCCTGCGCGCCGCGCCGGCGGTTCTCTACTGGCCGTGGCGCGCGGCGATGTTCAAGACGCTCTACCGCAATGACGGGACCTACCGGAAACTGGGCGTGCACCGCCCCCGCAGCCCGGTGCCCGAAAGGCTGGAACAGGCCCGCTGGTTCGACGGCTCGGGCCGCGAACTACCTGAAATGTTTCGTAAAACCCGGCTTTTCTCGAATTACGGGCAGGACAACTACCGGCTGGCGCAGCTCAACCACTACCCGCTGGGCGCGATGGAGAGCTACATCCTCAAGGCCGACCGCGGAAGGGCCGTGCATGACGGGCACGATCTGGGCATGGATTACTGGGTCGAGCGGAATTACAATAGCGACGAGGACCGCTCCGTCGCCGCGCTGAAACCGGCCCGCGACGCGATCCTCGCCGAGCTGCGCAAGGACGCGGAACTGGACGCGCTGCACCGCCGCGCGGCCCGGTGGCGCAAGACCCGGTTCGCCGAACTGATGGAGCAAGAGCCGATGCGTGCGCTCTTTGGCCGGCTGCTGGTCACCCCGCCCTCGCGGCCCGTGCCGCTGAACGCGGCGCGGTTCCTGACCCAGTTCGCCAACCGCGCGCGCCGGAATCCCGGTTAGGGATTCCATGAAAATGCCCTCGGGGCTGACCAATTTCCGCCGCAATGGGGCGGCAAGACTCTCACGAAACACCCCGGGCATCGCCGGGGCACAGGAGGGCAGCGAACACATGCAGACCGGCAGTACCAACGAACAGAGCGCAGAACACGCCGCATGGTATGCCCGGATGGAAGCCGTGGGCGAGGAACAGGGCCGGTTCGAGCGCATCGGCCCCGATCACGCCGCGCTGTTCATCGACCAGGCCCCCACCCTGCTGGTGACCTTCGAGAATGCCGAGACCATCCGCAACACGCGCATGGACCAGATGCCGCTGGCCGACACCCTGGTGGACGAGGCCGGCTGGTCGCAACTCACCATCATGGCCGAGGGCGAGACCTGGTTCCGCGACCCGTCGGTCTATGCCTTCTTCGACCAGCTGGTCGACGAGGCCTTCTTCGAGGATTTCGACCGCGTTGTGTTCTACGGCGCCGGCATGGGCGGCTACGCGGCGGCGGCCTTCTCGGTGGCCGCGCCGGGCGCCACGGTGATCGCGCTGGCCCCGCAGGCCACGCTGGACCCCCGCGTGACCGAGTGGGACGAACGCTTCTTCGCCTATCGCCGGCTGAATTTCACCGACCGCTACGGCTATGCCCCCGACATGATCGACGCGGCCGAGCACGCCTATATCCTCTACGACCCGCAACAGCGGCTGGACGCGATGCACACGGCGCTGTTCACCCGGTCCAACGCGGTCAAGCTGCGCTGCCGCCACCTCGGCGGCACGCTGGAGGCCGACCTGCTGAACATGGGCGTGCTGACCGAGTTGATCGACGCCGCCTGCGAGGGGCAGATGTCCGAGCAGGTCTTCCATCAGCTTCTGCGGTCGCGCCGCAACTATCTGCCCTACCTGCGCCACCTTCTGGTGCATCTGGAGCGCAGCAACCGCCCCTACCTGGCCGCCCTGCTGTGCCGGGCCGCGGTCAGGCGCACCTCGCGCCCGCGCTTCCGCAAGCGGCTGGAGGAGTTCACGGCCAGGCTGGCCGAGCAAGGCGTCTTCCTGCCGCCCGAGCCCGGAGCGGACCCGGCCGAGCCTTCGGCGGCCGAGCCCGCGGAATAGGGATCAGAGCCCGCCCTCGGCGACCAGGAATTCGACGATCTCGTCCACGCCCTGCCCCGATTTCAGCGCCGCCATCACGAAGGGCCGCGCCCCCCGCGCCGCGCGCGCGTCGCTTTCCAGCAGGTCGCGGTCCACGCCGACATAGGGTGCCAGGTCGGTCTTGTTGACGATCAGCAGGTCGCTGCGCGTCACCCCCGGCCCCTTCTTGCGCGGAATGTCCTGCCCCGCCGCGGTGTCGATGACGTAAAGCGTCAGGTCGGCCAGTTCGGGGCTGAAGGTGGCGGCCAGGTTGTCGCCGCCGGATTCGATGAAGATCACGTCGAGATCGGGGATCCGTTCGCGAAACGCGGCGATCTCGGCGAGGTTGATCGAGGCATCCTCGCGGATCGCGGTATGCGGGCAGCCGCCCGTCTCCACGCCCTTGATCCGCTCCAGCGGCAGGGCTTGGGCGCGCATCAGGTATTCGGCATCCTCCGAGGTGTAGATGTCGTTGGTGATGACGGCGATGGAAAAGCGGTCGGCCATCGCGCGGCACAGCTGTTCGGTCAGCGTGGTCTTGCCGGCCCCCACCGGGCCGCCGATGCCCACCCGCAGGGGGCCGTTCGGGCTGCTCATGTCTTGAAGATCCTTACGTCCAGGGTTTCGTGGCGCATCGCGGCCAGGTCCGCGCCGAACGCGGCGCTGCCGATCCGGTCGAGCGGGGTGTCCACCGCCCGCGCGGCCACCGTTTCGATCACCTCGTGCAGGTGCGAGAGCACCCTCTGCCCATCGCTCTGGCCCAGCGGCACGAAACGCACCGCGGCGGACACCAGGTTGGAGGTGAAGCTGTGCAGGTAGAGGGCCGCCACCTGTTCGGGCGGCAGGCTCAGCCGCCGCGCCGCCACGCCCACCGCAACCGGCAGGGGCATGGGCGGCAGCGCCTCGTCGTAGATGGCATTGACCGCCTCGACAAAGGCCGCGCCCTGTTTCTCGGTCTCTTCCAGCCGCTCGCGCGAGGCGGCCAGCGCGCGGGCCGTATCGGCCACCTCGTCGCCCGCCAGCGCCCGGCACAGCAGCGTGGCGTCGACCGCGCCGCTGCCCTGCTCCAGCACCAGCCGCAGCCAGGCCTCCAGCGTCTCGGCGTCGCGCACGTCGCCGTCGGCGATCGCCTGCTCCAGCCCGTGCGAATAGGCAAAAGCCCCCACCGGAAAAGCCGGCGAGAGCCATTGCGTCAGGCTCAGAAGGTCGGTCGCGCTCATGCCTCGTCGATCACGGTCGGGCCGCGGCGCTGGTCCTCGCCTTCCTCTTCGACATGCGTGTGGTCGGCGTGGTGATGCACATGGCCATGCACGTGGCCGTGCTCATGCGGCAGGGTGCGGCCGAGGCCATAGGCCCCGCCCTCGGGCGTGAAGGGGGCCGAGGTCTCGGCCACCTGCGCGCCCAACTGGCGCAGCATGTCGGCCATCACGGAATCGCGCTGGATCAGCAGGCGGTCGGCCTCGACCTGGCAGGGGGCGTGGCGGTTTCCGATGTGCCAGGCGAAGCGGACCAGATCGCCGCCGGTGACCTCTAGCAATTCGTCCTCGCCCGCGACGACCTCGATCAGGCGGCCATCCTCCAGTTCAAAGGCCTCGCCGCCCTGCAGCGACACCACCTCGGGCAGATCGACGAGGAAGCTGTCGCCGCCCGCCGTGGTCAGGCGCTTGCGGCGCAAGAGCCGCTCATCATAGTTCAGGGCGACGGAATCAAAAGCCCCGCGCCCCTCGGTCGAGGGCAAGAGGCGCAGGGCTTTTCCTAGATCTTCGGGCATGTCTGGCCTCTTCACTCGGGGCGCTTGGTGCGAGCATAGCCGCCGCGCGCCCCGGGCGAAAGGGCCTCAGATGCCGTAGACGTCCTTGAAGACGTGGTGCACGATGTCCTCGCGCGCGATCCCCAGCTTGGCGAGCTGATCATCGCTCATCGCCTGCAGGCGCCGGATGCGCTGGATGCGGCTGTTGTTCTCCATGGAGTACACGAAGAACCGGCCGATGGCGCGGAACGGTGCGGTCAGAACGGTCCCGAGGCTTGCTGCGGGGATATGAGTAGTCACGGCCATTTGGAAACTCCTTTTGCTGGCGCAAAGCGTTTCCTCCCTGCTCACGATAATAGGTCAGCACTTCGGTCCTTTCCATTGCGTTTTGCGCAACCCCGCCCTGCGCCCTTGCCGCGGCGCGGCATGGCGGGCGGCGCCGGGTCAGAACAGGAAATAGCGTTGCGCCATGGGCAGTTCGCTGGCCGGCTCGCAGGTCAGCAGCTCGCCGTCGGCGCGCACCTCGTAGGTTTCGGGGTTCACCTCGATATGCGGCGTGGCGGCGTTCATCACCATGTCGGCCTTGCCGATATTGCGGGTGTTCTCCACCGCAACGGTCTGCTTGGCCAGCCCCAGCGCCGCGCCCACACCCTCGGCCTGCGCGGCGGCCGAGACGAAGGTGACGGCGGAATTTTCCAGCGACCGCCCGAAGGCGCCGAACATGGGCCGCGAATAGACCGGCTGCGGCGTGGGGATCGAGGCGTTGGGGTCGCCCATCTGCGCCATGACGATGGAACCGCCGATCAGCACCATCTCGGGCTTCACGCCGAAAAACGCCGGGTTCCATAGCACCAGGTCGGCGCGCTTGCCCGGCTCGACCGATCCGATCTCGCGGCTCATGCCGTGGGCGATGGCCGGGTTGATGGTGTATTTCGCGATGTAGCGCTTGACCCGGACGTTGTCGTTGTCGCCGGTCTCGTCAGGCAGGCGGCCGCGCTGCTGCTTCATCTTGTGGGCCGTCTGCCAGGTGCGGATCAGCACCTCGCCCACCCGGCCCATGGCCTGGCTGTCCGACGCGATAATCGAGAACGCCCCCATGTCGTGCAGGATATCCTCGGCCGCGATGGTCTCGCGCCGGATGCGGCTTTCGGCAAAGGCCACATCCTCGGGGATCGCCTTGTCGAGGTGGTGGCAGACCATGAGCATGTCCAGATGCTCTTCGATCGTGTTCACAGTGTAGGGCCGCGTCGGGTTGGTGGAGCTGGGCAGAACGTGATTTTCGCCCACCACCTTGATGATATCGGGCGCGTGGCCCCCGCCCGCGCCCTCGGTGTGGAAGGCGTGGATGGTGCGGCCCTTCATCGCCGCCACGGTGTTCTCGACGAAGCCGGATTCGTTCAGCGTGTCGGTGTGGATCATCACCTGCACGTCCATGTCATCGGCCACGGACAGGCAGCAGTCGATGGCGCCGGGGGTGGTGCCCCAGTCCTCGTGCAGTTTCAGCGAACAGGCCCCGGCCTTGACCTGCTCTTCCAGCGCGGCAGGGAGCGAGGCGTTGCCCTTGCCCGCGAAGGCCAGGTTCATGGGGAAGGCATCGGCCGATTGCAGCATCCGCCCGATATGCCAAGGCCCCGGCGTGCAGGTGGTGGCCAGCGTGCCATGCGCGGGGCCGGTGCCACCGCCCAGCATGGTGGTCACGCCCGAATGCAGCGCGTCGTCGATCTGCTGCGGGCAGATGTAATGGATGTGGCTGTCGAACCCTCCCGCGGTCAGGATCTTGCCTTCGCCCGCGATGACCTCGGTCCCGGGGCCGATGACGATGTCGACGCCCGGCTGGGTGTCAGGGTTGCCCGCCTTGCCGATCTTGGCGATCCGCCCGTCGCGCAGCGCCACGTCGGCCTTCACGATCACGGTGACATCCACGATCAGGGCGTTGGTGATCACCGTGTCGGCCGCCCCGTCCGCCCGCGTCGCCTGGCTTTGCCCCATGCCGTCACGGATCACCTTGCCGCCGCCGAATTTGACCTCTTCCCCGTAACTTGTGAGGTCTTCTTCAACCTCTATTATAAGATCGGTATCGGCCAGGCGGACACGGTCCCCGGTGGTGGGGCCATACATGTCGGCATAGGTCGCGCGGGAAATGCGGGCGGGCATGGGCGATCAGTCCTCGGTCTTGAAGGGCTGCGCCGGCTTGGCCGGTGTGCGGCGGCGGCGCGTATTGGATTTGGCGGCGGCGCCCGACGCGGTTTTGGCGCGGGCGCCGCGCGGCTCGGCGGCGGGCCTTGCCGCGGGTTTTTCAGCGGCGGGGGCCGGCTTGGCGCTGGCCGCCGCCGGGGCGGAGGCCTTCGCGGCGGTCTTCGGCTTCGACGCGGCCTTGGGTTTCGCGGCCGCCTTCGGCTTTGGCGCCGCCTTGGGCTTCGGCGCCGGTTTGGCCGCGGGGGCCGGGTGCGGCTTGGCATAATCCGCGGTATCGACGGCGGGCAGGAACGGGTTCATCCGCATCGCCGCGTCGAACCAGGCGGTCGCCATGCTCATCTGCATCTCGAACAGCTTGGCCCAGGCCTGCAGCGGCGCGGCGCTGCTGGTGGGGTTGCACAGGTTGTAGTTCGGAGTCGTAGTCATTTCAAATTCCTCTTTTCTAACAATCCATTACAGGTCACCCATAACCTGTTGATTGAAGCCGAAGACCCGACGCGCCCCGGCGATGGGAACGAGCGTCACGTCCCGGCTCTGTCCCGGTTCGAAGCGCACGGCCGTCCCCGCGGCAATGTCCAGCCGCATGCCGCGCGCGGCCGCCCGGTCGAAATCGAGCGCCGCGTTGGTCTCGGCGAAATGATAGTGGCTGCCGACCTGCACCGGCCGGTCGCCGGTATTGGCGACGCGCAGCGTGATCGCCTCGCGCCCCGCGTTCAGGGTGATCTCGCCGGAGCGGGGAATGATCTCGCCGGGTATCATCGTCTTTCTCCTCAGCGGATGGGGTGGTGAACGGTCACCAGCTTGGTGCCGTCGGGAAAGGTGGCCTCGACCTGCACCTCGTGGATCATCTCGGGGATGCCGGGCATGCATTGCGCGGCGCGGACGATATGGGCGGCGTCCTCCATCAGCGCGGCCACCGAACGGCCCTCGCGCGCGCCCTCCACCACGTAATCGGTGATCAGGGCGATCGCCTCGGGGTGGTTCAGTTTCACCCCCCGCTCCAGCCGGTTCCGCGCCACCATCGCGGCGAGGCTGACCAGGAGCTTGTCCTTTTCACGCGGCGTCAGGTTCATTTCGTCTCCTCAAATCTGCCAGACGCGGGGCAGGTCCTCGCCCCCCCGCAATGTCGTCAGTGCCCGCGCCACGGCCCGTTTCAGCGGCAGCGCGTCGCCCGCGGCGAACCGCGCCACGCAGCGCCCGTCCCAGGCGGAGGCCGCCGAGGCCACCCCCTCGCCGCCCAGCGCGGCGCGCAGGGGGGCCAGCGCGTCCTCGGCCCCCGGCGCCACCAGCGCCACCGTGGCCAGCGCCCGCGCGCCGGACAGGCCCGCGGGGTTCGCGGCCTGCCCCAGCGCCTCGGCGCCCAGACGCAGCGGTTCGATCAGCACGGGGCGGCCGTCGCGGGTGACCTCGCGCATGTCGTGCAGGCGGGCGCTGCTCAGCACCTCGCCCATCGCGGCGCGGCCGAGCACCACCATCTCAACCAGCAGGCAGGCGGCATCGCCCGCCAGCCGGAACCGGCTGCGCCGCGACAGGGCCGAGCCCTCGAACAGGATGGTTTCCTGCGGCAGCCAGTCCAGCCGCGCGCCGGGAGCGAGGTCGAACTCCGCCTCCATCTCCGCCACGCCGGAGGAGGCCGCATAGGCGCGCTCGGCCGCCTGCGTGGTGGCCACGGCGCGCGCCCCCGCGTCCAGCGTCACGCCATAGCGCAGCCGGTCACCCCCGGTCAGCCCGCCGGCGGTGTTCAGGAACACAATCTCGGGGCAGCGCCCGTGCACCCGCGGCAGGAAGGCCTTGGCCGATCCCTGCTGGCGCAGCCCGGTCAGCCGCGCACCGCCCGGCGCCGCCGACAGGGCGACGGACGCCTGCCCGCGCACGCGCTGCATTCCGGTCTGGACCTCGGCTGCATCAAACATGGTCGGAGCTTTATCTCCATTGCGCCGTGGCGTCAGTGTAACACGATGCTGCGACGCAGCAATGCCCAGGTTTTCCGCTTAATGACCACAAACCGGGCAGGGTTGCCCAAATTCCGGGCAGCCCGAAACTCCCGGCACCCCCTCCCCTCAGCCCTGCCCGCGCGCATTGCCTACTGGAAACCGCGCCCGCAATTGTGTAACGCCTGCGCCATGACACAGAGCCTCACCCTCCGCCGCCCCGACGACTGGCACCTGCACCTGCGCGACGGCGCGATGCTGCAGGGCGTGCTGCCCGAAAGCGCCCGCCATTTCGCCCGCGCCATCATCATGCCCAACCTGGTGCCGCCGGTGGTGACCGCGGCGGACGCCACGGCCTATCGCGACCGCATCCTCGCCGCCCTGCCGGAGGGCGCGGAGTTCACCCCGCTGATGACCCTCTACCTGACCGAGGAGACCGACCCCGAGGATCTGGCCGCCGCCCATGCCAGCGGGCTGATCACCGCGGTCAAGCTCTACCCGGCGGGGGCCACCACCAACTCGGCCTCGGGCGTGCGCGATTTCGACAAGGTGCGCGGCGTGCTGGAGAAGATGGCCGAGATCGGCTGCCCTCTCTGCGTGCATGGCGAGGTGACCGATCCCGAGATCGACATCTTCGACCGCGAGGCGGTGTTCATCGAACGCGTGCTCGACCCCGTCCGCCGCGCCACCCCCGGCCTGCGCGTGGTGATGGAGCACCTGACCACCGCCGACGGCGTGGCCTATGTTAAATCCGCCGACGCGGACCTCGCCGCCACGATCACCACCCATCACCTGATCATCAACCGCAACCATATCCTGGTGGGCGGGATCAAGCCGCATTACTACTGCCTGCCGGTCGCCAAGCGCGAGAACCACCGCTTGGCGCTGGTCGAGGCCGCCACCGGCGGCGACGCGCGCTTCTTCCTCGGCACCGACAGCGCGCCGCATACCGACGAGAACAAGGAAAGCGCCTGCGGCTGCGCCGGCTGCTTCACCGCCACCAACACGCTTAGCTGCCTGGCCGAGGTGTTCGAGCGCGAGGGCGCGCTGGACAGGCTGGAAGGCTTCGCCTCGCTCAACGGACCCGCCTTCTACGGCCTGCCGCCCAATGACGAGACGATCACGCTGGTCAAGGACGCGCCCGTCGTCTACCCCGCCAAGATCGACACCGGCGCGGGCCCCGTCACCGTGTTCGACCCGGGCTTCCCGCTGCACTGGCGGGTCGCCGAATGATGCCCCTTCTTCTTGGCGAAAATACTCCCGCCGGAGGCATGAAAGTTTCGGCCCCGCCCCGCGGGGCCGACGCCTCCGGTGGGAGTATTTGGACCAAGAAGAAGACCCAGAGAAGGTTCCCCACATGATCCCCTCCTCCTTTCCCGACAAGGCCGAGATCGCCCGCCTGACCGCGCGCATGCTGCTGGAGATCGAGGCCGTGCATTTCAACGCCGCCGAGCCCTTCACCCTGGCCTCCGGCCTGCCCTCGCCGACCTATATCGACTGCCGGAAACTCATCAGCTTCCCGCGCATCCGGAGCACGCTGATGGATTTCTTGGCCGTGACCGTGATGCGCGAGGCGGGGTTCGAGGCCTTCGACAACATCGCCGGCGGCGAGACCGCGGGCATCCCCTTTGCCGCGCTGGTGGCCGAGCGCCTGGCCCTGCCCATGACCTATGTCCGCAAGAAGCCCAAGGGCTACGGCCGCAACGCCCGCATCGAGGGCGCGATGGGCGAGGGCGAGCGCGTGCTGCTGGTCGAGGACCTGACCACCGATGGCGGATCGAAGCTCAGCTTCGTGGACGCGATCCGCGAGACCGGGGCGAGTTGCGGCCACACCGCGGTGATCTTCTACTACGGCATCTTCCCCGAGACCGAGCAGACGCTGGGCGATCACGGCGTGGCACTGCACTACCTCTGCACCTGGTGGGACGTGCTGGAAGAGGCGCGCGCCTCGGGCGCCTTCGACGCCGAGACGCTGGCCGAGGTCGAATCGTTCCTCGAGGCGCCCCGCGCCTGGCAAGAGGCCCGCGCCGGGGGCTAAGCCGAGCCGGCAGAATAATCCAGATGTCGGTCAGCACTGTTGCCGCAATTTGTGGCGACATCCGGCCCGCTTTCCGCTAGGATTTGCGGTAAGGCACGTGTCCACAGGTTATCCACAGAAACATACAGTTTGAACTGTGGCGCCTGAAGCCTGTAAGCCATCAGGCCAAAGACAGGGGCAGTCCATGAACGAATTCGCCGCCATCCGGCAGGGACAGGAAAGCGAAGGCAGTGAAAGCGGGACCCTCCCGCACAGCATCGAGGCCGAGCAGCAGCTGCTCGGCGCGATCCTGACCAATAACGACGTTTTCGACAGGGTCGCCTCGATCATCAAGCCCGGCCATTTCTACGAGCCGGTGCATGCCCGCATCTACGAGGTGGCCGCGCAGCGAATCCAGAAGAACGCGCTGGCGAGCCCCGTGACCCTGAAGGCCTTCCTCGAGGAGGACGAGGGGCTGAAGGAACTGGGCGGGCCGGCCTACCTGGCGCGGCTGGCGGGCGCCGCGATCTCGTCCTTCGCGGCACGCGACTATGCCCAGATGATCTACGATTTCGCCATCCGGCGCGAGTTGATCGAGCTGGGCCACGACATCTCGTCCAAGGCCGCGCGGGTCGACGTGGACAGCGAACCCAAGGAGCAGATCGTCGAGGCCGAGCAGAAGCTTTACAAGCTGGGCGAGCAGGGCCAGTCCGAGACCGGCTTCCAGTCCTTCCTGCGGGCGGTGACGGATGCGGTGAACGTGGCCAACGCCGCCTATCAGCGCGGCGGCGGCATGGCGGGCATCTCGACCGGGCTGGTCGACCTCGACCGCAAGCTCGGCGGCCTGCACCCCTCGGACCTGCTGATCCTGGCCGGGCGCCCCTCGATGGGCAAGACGTCGCTGGCCACCAACATCGCCTTCAACGTCGCCAAGGCCTACAAGCGCGGGACCAAGCCCGACGGGACCGAGGGCGCGGTCGATGGCGGGGTCGTCGGCTTCTTCAGCCTCGAGATGAGCGCCGAGCAGCTGGCGGGGCGGATCCTGGCCGAGGCGTCCGAGATTTCCAGTCACAAGATCCGCCAGGGCGACATGACCGAGGGCGAGTTCCGCCGCTTCGTCGAGGCCGCCAAGCAGCTGGAATCCTGCCCGCTCTATATCGACGACACTCCCGCCCTGCCGATCGCGCAGCTCGCCGCCCGGGCGCGGCGGCTGAAGCGGACGCACGGGCTGGACCTGCTGATCATCGACTACCTGCAGCTCTGCCGCGGCACGGCTGAGAACCGGGTGAACGAAATCGCCGAGATCTCGATGGGGATGAAGGCCATCGCCAAGGAGCTGAACATCCCCGTCATCGCGCTGTCGCAGCTTAGCCGCCAGGTGGAAAGCCGCGACGACAAGCGCCCGCAGCTCAGCGACCTGCGGGAATCGGGCTCGATCGAGCAGGATGCCGACGTGGTGCTGTTCGTCTATCGCGGCGAATACTACAAGGAGCGCGAGAAACCCGGCGAGGACGACCTGGCCGCGATGGAGAAGTGGATGGCCGACATGGAGCGGCTGCACGGCAAGGCCGAGGTCATCATCGGCAAGCAGCGCCACGGCCCCATCGGCACGGTCGAACTGAGCTTCGAGAGCCAGTTCACGCGCTTCGGCAACCTGGTCAAACCCTATCAGCAGGGCGCGGAAGAATTCTGACCCCGCACCTGCCGCCCAATCCTTAACGATCCTTAAGAATCCCCTCGGCCTGTGTTATGGTGCTTGCGGGGACAGGAGGAGCGCCCCAACCAAGAAAACGGGCCGGGCGTCGCCGCTCCGGCATCGGAGGCATCCCTATCGGGCGTCATGTTTCAGATAGGGGACAATCATGAAGGACTGGTCAATCCAGGGCGAGGAACTCGCCAACTGCAACTGCAATTTCGGCTGCCCTTGCCAATTCGGCGTCCGACCGACCGATGGCACCTGCGAGGCGGCCGCCGTCTTGGAAATCCACAAGGGACACCACGGCGAGGTGACGCTCGACGGGCTGCGCGCGGGCGCCACCTACAAGTGGCCGGGCGCCATCCACGAAGGCAACGGCGAGATGCAACTGATCATCGACGAGCGCGCCGATGACGAACAGCGGGCCGCCCTCGAGGCCATCATGACCGGCGAGGACACCGAGGAAATGGCCACCATGTGGTTCGTGTTCTCCTTGATGGCGCCCAACAAGCATCCCACGCTGACCGCGCCGTTCGACCTGCAGATCGATCGAGAGCAGCGCAACGGCAGCGCCACGGTCGGCGACATCTTCGAGATCAACGCCACGCCGATCCCGCATATCGTCACCGGCGAGCCGCATCGGGTCAGGCTCAACCTGCCGAACGGGTTCGAGTTCACGACCGCCGAACTGGCCTCTGGGGCAACGCGCACGCCGGGCGGCGCGATTCACCTGGCGAAGAACAACGGCACCCATGCCCATTTCGCCGCCCTTCACCTGACCGGCGCCGGCGTCGTTCGCGCCTGACCGGCCATGGCGCGGCGCGTCGCGGCGAATGGCCCGGGCCGGCTGGAGCGGCTCATCCGGCGGGACCGGGCGATCGTGCTTGTCTCGGTCTCGCTGATCGTGCTGCTGGCGGCGTGGTACACGGTGTCGGGGCAAGGCATGTCCATGTCCGCGCTGGAGATGACGCGCATGGCCCGCCCCATCGGCGAGCCGATGGCCATGGGGCCGGGCCGGTCGTGGTCCCCGGCCTACGCGGTGCTGATCTTCCTGATGTGGTGGATCATGATGATCGCCATGATGGCCCCCAGCGCCGCCCCGACATTGCTGCTGTTCACGGCGCTCAAGCGCCGGACCGCGGGTTCGGCGCGGGCGCCGGTGTTCGGGTTGTGCTTTCTGGCCGGGTACCTGGTCGCCTGGGCCGGGTTCAGCATGGTCGCGACGGCCCTGCAATGGGCCCTGCAACCCGCCGGCCTGATCTCGGCCCCGATGATGACGGTCAGCTCACGCCTCTTCGCCGCCGCGATCCTGGTGGCGGCGGGGCTTTACCAACTCACACCGCTCAAGGCGGCCTGCCTGCGGCATTGCCGCTCGCCCGCGCGGTTCCTGTCCGAGCACCGCCGGCCCGGCCTGGGCGGCGCGTTCCGCATGGGCGCCCATCACGGCGCCTATTGCCTGGGCTGCTGCTGGGCGCTGATGGCGCTGCTGTTCGTGGGCGGGATCATGAACCTGTGGTGGATCGCCGGGCTCGCCGTCTTCGTCGCGCTGGAGAAGCTGGCGCCCCTCGGCAACGGCTTTGCCCGCATCAGCGGACTGGCGCTGATCGGCTTTGGGCTTTTCGTGGGGCTGTCCGCGCCCTGACAGGGCGTTCCGGGGACGGCGCACGCCGGAGCCGCGGGCGCCGATGCTTTCCACTTGACCCTGCGCCCGCACGTGTCAAAACCCCTTCATGGCTACTGGTTCTCTGACGATCGATCTGGACGCGCTGGTCCGCAACTGGAAAGCGCTGGATGCGAAATCCGGCAGCGGCGTGGAAACCGCCGCGGTGGTGAAGGCCGACGGCTACGGGCTGGGCGCGGCGCGCGTGGCGCGGGCGCTGGCGCGCGCCGGCGCGCGGCGCTTCTTCGTGGCCGTGGCCGAGGAAGGCGCGGCGCTGCGCGAGGCGCTGGGGCGGGGCCCCGAAATCTCGGTCTTTTCCGGGCACATGGCGGGGGATGCCGACATGATCGGCGATCTCGACCTGGTGCCGATGCTGAACTCGGTGGAACAGCTGACCCGCCATTTCGAGGCGCTGCCGGGCCACCCCTTCGGCATCCAGCTCGACTCGGGGATGAACCGGCTGGGGATGGAACCCGCCGAATGGGCCGCGGTGGCCGAGATCGCCCTGCCCGCGGGCCCGACCCTGCTGATGAGCCACCTGGCCTGCGCCGATGAACCCGAGCATCCCCTGAACGCGCAGCAACTGGAAACCTTCCGCGCCATGACCGACGGCACCGGCGTGCCGCGCTGCCTGGCGGCGACCGGCGGCATCCTGCTGGGCCAGGCCTATCATTTCGAACTGACCCGGCCGGGCATCGGCCTCTATGGCGGGCTGCCCTTCGACGAGGCCGCCCCGGTGGCGCATCTGGCGCTGCCGGTGATCCAGTCTCGCGAGTTGGAACCGGGCGAGAGCGTCGGCTACGGCGCCACCTGGACCGCCGAGGACCCCTGCCGCATTGCCACCGTCGCCGCGGGCTATGCCGACGGGCTGATCCGGGCGATGGGCAACCGCGGCTTCCTGTTCCACGACGGCGAGCCCTGCCCCATCGTCGGGCGCGTCTCGATGGACCTGATCACCGTCGACGTCACCCACCTGGCCGACACGCCCAAGGCGCTGGACATCCTGGGCCAGGACCAGAGCGTCGACGACCTGGCCGATGCGGCGGGCACCATCGGCTATGAGATCCTGACGTCGCTGGGCGCGCGCTACAGCCGCCAATATGCCGGGGGGGCGGGCTGATGCTGCTGACGCCGGTCGCGGGACTCGGGCGCTCGACGCTGGCGCTGCTGGCCGTGATCGGCCGGATGGGGCTATTCATGTTCCAGACGCTGGCGGCGATGCTGCGCCCGCCCTTCTACCTGCGGGAATTCGGCCAGGCGCTGTGGGCGATCGGCTATAACAGCCTGCCGGTGGTGGGCATGACGGCGCTGTTCACCGGCGGCGCGCTGGCGCTGCAGATCTATGCCGGCGGCTCGCGCTTCAACGCCGAAGAGGTTGTGCCCTCGATCGTCGCCATCGGCATGGCGCGCGAGCTGGGGCCGGTGCTGGGCGGGCTGATGGTGGCGGCGCGCGTGGCCTCGTCCATCGCGGCCGAGATCGGCACCATGAAGGTGACCGAGCAGATCGACGCGCTGGTCACCCTGTCGACCGACCCGATGAAATACCTCACCGTGCCCCGCGTGGTGGCCGCCACGCTGGCGGTGCCGGTGCTGGTCGCGGTGGGCGATTCCATCGGGATTTTCGGCGGCTACGTCGTGGGCACCGGGCGGCTGGGCTTCAACCCGGCGGCCTATCTCAAGAACACCGCCGATTTCCTGGAGATGTGGGACGTCACCTCGGGCCTGATCAAGGGCGCGGTCTTCGGCTTCCTGATCGCGCTGGTGGGGTGCTATTTCGGCATGCATTCGGGCCGCGGCGCGCAGGGCGTGGGCCGGGCCACGAAATCGGCCGTGGTGACCGCCTCGGTGCTGATCTTCGCCGCCAACTACCTGCTGACGGAGCTGTTTTTCGCCGCATGATCGAACTGAGGGATGTGCATAAGGCTTTCGGCGCCAAGAAGGTGCTGCAAGGGATCGACCTGAAGGTGCCCACCGGCGAAAGCATGGTGATCATCGGCGGCTCGGGCACGGGCAAGTCGGTGCTGCTGAAATGCATCCTCGGGCTGATCAAGCCCGACGCGGGCACCATCCTGCTGGACGGCAAGGACGTCACCACGCAGGAGCGCGACGAATTCCTGGCCCATTTCGGCATGCTGTTCCAGGGCGCGGCGCTGTTCGACAGCCTCACCGTCTGGCAGAACGTGGCCTTCCGCCTGCTGCGCGGCTCGCTCAAGCGGCCCAAGGACGAGGCGCGCGAAATCGCCATCGAGAAACTGCGCCGCGTGGGGCTGAGCGCGGACGTGGCCGACCTTTACCCGGCCGAGCTGTCGGGCGGCATGCAGAAACGCGTGGGGCTGGCCCGCGCCATCGCCGCCGAGCCGCAGATCATCTTTTTCGACGAGCCCACCACGGGCCTCGACCCCATCATGGCGGGCGTGATCAACGAGCTGATCCGCGAGATCGTGGTGGAGATGGGGGCGACGGCCATGACCATCACCCACGACATGACCTCGGTGCGCGCCATCGCCGACGACGTGGCCATGCTGCATGACGGGGTGATCAAGTGGTCGGGGCCGGTCAGCCAGATGGACAGTTCGGGCGACCCCTACCTCGACCAGTTCATCAACGGCCGCGCCGAGGGGCCGATCGAGGCGGTGCGGTGAAGTTCCGATTGGGATGCGGCTCGCGCTGGCCTAGGTGTTGAGCATCATGCAAATCCTCCGCCTCGCCAACCTCGCCCTTCTCCTCCTCTTCCCCATCGCTTGGTTCGCGCCGCTGCTGCGCGCCGGCCTCCTACCGCTGTTCGGGATGAGCGAGATCAGCGTGGTCTCGGGCCTGCAGAGCCTGTGGGAAACCGACGTCTTCCTCGCCCTTCTGGTCACCCTCTTCGCCCTCTTCGCACCTTACGTGAAGACCATCGGCCTGGCGCTGATCCATTTCCGCCTGGCCTCGCCGCGGCTGATCCCGGCGATCCATGTGCTCAGCAAGCTGGCCATGGCCGATATCTTCCTCATCGCGCTTTATATCGTCATCGCCAAGGGCGTGGGTGTCGGCAAGGTGGAAACGGCCTGGGGCCTCTACCTCTTCACCTTCTGCATCCTCACCTCGCTGGGCATCTCCATCGCGACCGAGCGCTTGCGGCGGCGGGGCGTGGGAGGCTAGACCGGGGGCATGGCGAAACCGACCACCTCCTTCACCTGCTCCGCCTGCGGGGCGACCCACAAGAAATGGGCCGGGCGCTGCGACGCCTGCGGCGCGTGGAACTCGATCGTCGAGGAGGCGCCGCTGTCGGCGGGGCCGTCGTCGAAATCGCTGGGCGCGCAGCGCGGGCGCACCCTGCCCCTGGGTGACCTGTCGACCGAGGAAACGCCGCCGCCGCGCACCGGCTCGGGCCTGGCGGAGCTTGACCGGGTGCTCGGCGGCGGGCTGGTGCCGGCCTCGGCCATCCTGGTGGGCGGCGATCCGGGGATCGGCAAGTCGACCCTGCTGCTGCAGGGCGCGGCGGCCTTTGCCCGTGCGGGGCTGTCCTGCGTCTATGTCTCGGGCGAAGAGGCCAGCGCCCAGGTGCGGATGCGCGCGCAGCGGCTGGGGCTTGCGGATGCGCCGGTGAAACTGGCGACCGAGACCAACCTGCGCGACATCCTGACCACGCTGGAGGCCGAAAAGCCGGACCTCGCCATCATCGACTCGATCCAGACCATGTGGGCGGACAACGTGGAAAGCGCGCCGGGCTCGGTCTCCCAGGTGCGCGCCGCGGCGCATGAACTGACCACATTCGCCAAGCGGCGCGGCACGGCGGTGATGCTGGTCGGCCATGTCACCAAGGAGGGCCAGATCGCCGGCCCCCGCGTGGTCGAGCACATGGTGGACACCGTGCTTTACTTCGAGGGCGAGCGCGGCCACCAGTTCCGCATCCTGCGCGCGGTGAAAAACCGCTTCGGCCCGGCCGACGAGATCGGCGTGTTCGAGATGACCGGCATGGGGCTGAGCGAGGTCACCAACCCCTCGGCCCTGTTCCTGTCGGAACGCGACAACCCCGCCCCCGGCGCCGCCGTCTTCGCCGGCATCGAGGGCACCCGCCCCGTGCTGACCGAGGTGCAGGCGCTGGTCGCGCCCTCGCCGCTGGGCACGCCCCGGCGCACGGTGGTGGGGCTGGACGCGGGGCGGCTGTCGACCACGCTGGCGGTGCTGGAATCGCGCTGCGGCATCCCCTTTGCCGGGCTCGACGTCTTCCTCAACGTGGCCGGCGGCATGAAGGTCACCGAGCCGGCCGCCGACCTGGCCGTGGCGGCCGCCCTTCTGTCGGCGCGCGAGGATGTGGCATTGCCGACCGATACCGTGCTTTTCGGAGAAATCAGCCTTTCCGGGGCCTTGCGCCCCGTGAGTCAAACGGAAAACAGGTTGAAAGAAGCGCAAAAACTTGGTTTCTCACAGGCAATCGCCCCGGCGCGCAGCAAGCTTGGCGGGGCACCAGCCGGGTTGAAGGTACGTTCGATGCCTGACCTGACCGCCTTTGTAGGAGAGATGTTCGGGGCTGGTTGAGCGCCGGAGGAGCGAGAGAACGCATGGAAGGTTTCACCATCATCGACGCGGTCGTCGCCGCGGTCATCATCCTGTCGGCCGTTCTGGCCTATTCGCGCGGCCTGATGCGCGAGGCCATGGCCATCGTCGGCTGGATCGCGGCGGCCGTGCTGGCCTTCATCTTCGCGCCGCAGGCCGAGCCGCTGGTCAGGCAGATCCCGGTGCTGGGCGATTTCCTGGGCGACAGCTGCGAGATCTCGATCATCGCTTCCTTCGCCGCGGTCTTCGCGCTGGCGCTGGTGGTGGTGTCGATCTTCACGCCGCTCTTCTCAACGCTGGTGCAGCGCTCTGCCCTGGGCGGGCTGGACCAGGGGCTGGGCTTTCTCTTCGGCGTGCTGCGCGGGATCGTGCTGGTCGCGGTGGCCTTCTTCGTCTACGGCACGGTGATGGCCACCGAAGAGGTGCCGATGGTGGACAACAGCCGCTCGGCCGAGGTGTTCGCCAACCTCACCCGGCATATCGAGGAAAACAGCCCCGAAGAGGCCCTGGGCTGGCTGACCGGAAAGTATGAAGAGCTGGTCGGCGACTGCGGCGTGGCAGAGTGACACGCCGCAGCGCGGAAAAAGATTTGTGATCCTTTCGTGACACTCGACACGAGAGCCACTAGATAGGGGCCAACCCCTCACCACGGATTCGGAGCCTTGCCTGATGCGCGAGATGCCCCCCAGCCACCCCTTTGATGATGACAAGCTGAAAGAGGAATGCGGCGTCTACGGCGTGGTCGGCGTGACCGAAGCCGCCAATTTCGTCGCCCTCGGCCTGCACGCGCTGCAACATCGCGGCCAGGAAGCGGGCGGCATCGTTTCCTACGCGCCGGAAAGCGGCTTCAACTCGGCCCGGCGCTTCGGCTATGTCCGCGACAACTTCACCAAGGCCAGCCTGATGGAGACCCTGCCCGGGTCGCTGGCCATCGGCCATGTGCGTTATTCCACCGCCGGGTCCAAGGGGCCGACGGCGATCCGCGACGTGCAGCCCTTCTTCGGCGAGTTCTCGATGGGCGGCGCGGCGATCGCCCATAACGGCAACATCACCAATGCCGAGGCGCTGCGCCGCGAACTGATCGAGCGCGGCTCGATCTTCCAGTCGTCCTCGGACAGCGAATGCATCATCCACCTGATGGCGCGCTCCCTCCAGCGCAATATCGTGGAGCGGATGAAGGACGCGCTGCGCCGGGTCGAGGGCGCCTTCTCGGTCGTGGCCATGACCCGGACCAAGCTGATCGGCGTGCGCGACCCGCTGGGCGTGCGCCCGCTGGTGCTGGGCCGCCTGAGCGAGGGATGGGTGCTGAGCTCGGAGACCTGCGCGCTGGACATCATCGGTGCCGAGTTCGTGCGCGAGATCGATCCGGGCGAGATGGTGGTCATCACCGAGGAGGACGGCGTCGAATCCTTCCGCCCCTTCGAAAAGGCCCCCTCTAAGTTCTGCATCTTCGAGCATGTCTATTTCTCGCGGCCCGATAGCATCCTCGGTGGCCGCTCGGTCTACGAGACCCGCGAGAGCATCGGCCGCGAACTGGCCAAGGAGGCGCCGGTCGACGCCGATCTCGTCTGCCCGGTGCCCGACAGCGGCACCCCGGCCGCCATCGGCTATTCGCTGCAATCGGGCATCCCCTACGCCATGGGGATCATCCGCAACCAGTATATGGGCCGGACCTTCATCGAGCCGACCGAGCAGATCCGCAACATGGGCGTGCGGCTGAAGCTGAACGTCAACCGCGCGCTGATCCGCGGCAAGCGGGTGATCCTGGTCGACGACTCGGTGGTGCGCGGCACCACCTCGCGCAAGATCAAGGAGATGATCCTGGATGCCGGGGCGAAAGAGGTGCATTTCCGCATCGCCAGCCCGCCCACGGCCTGGCCCTGCTTCTACGGCGTGGACACGCCCAAGCGCGAAAAGCTACTGGCCGCCACCATGACCGAGGACGAGATGCGCGAGCATCTGGGCGTGGACAGCCTGCGCTTCATCTCGCTCGACGGGCTCTACCGCGCGGTGGGCGAGGCCGGGGGGCGCGACGCCACCTGCCCGCAATATTGCGACGCCTGCTTCTCGGGCGAATACCCGGTGGCCCCCTCGGACATGATCGAGAAGGGTTTCCAGGTGAAGGCGGCCGAGTAAGCCCCTGCCCCCAGCGCATAGGATTGCATTGATGACCGACCGCATCGCCCTGATCACCGGCGCCTCGCGCGGATTTGGCGCGGCCGTGGCCGAGGCCCTGGCCCCCACCCACCACGTCCTCGCCGTGGCGCGCACCACCGGCGCGCTGGAGGAGCTCGACGACCGCATCCAGAAGGCGGGCGGCAGCGCCACGCTGGCGCCGATGGACGTGACCGAGGCGGCGGCGATGCAGCACCTGTGCCGCTCCATCCACGACCGCTGGGGCAAGCTGGACCTGTGGGTGCACACCGCCATCCACGTCCCGCCGCTGACTCCGGCCGACCATCTGGACGAGAAGGACTGGAAGAAGGTCGTGGAGACCGGCATCACCGCCACGGGTCGGCTGATCCCCTATGTCTCGCCGCTGCTGCAGGCCGCCGAAGGCGGCATTGCCGTCCATGTGGACGACCCGGCCGAGGGCAAGTTCCTGGGCGCCTACGCGGCGGCCAAGGCGGCGCAGCGGGCGCTCTACGGCGCCTGGGCGGCGGAGACCGAGAAGGCCCAGAGCCCGCGCGTGATCTCGTTCACGCCCAACCCGATGCCCACGGCCACCCGCGCCCGTTTTTATCCCGGCGAGGACCGCAGCACGCTGAGCCCGCCCTCGGCCGAGGCCGGGCGCCTGATCGCCGCCCTGGGCTGAGCCTGCGGCGCAGCCGGGCCACAGTCCCGGGTGCGCGCGTCACACCGCTTGCTGCCCCGCCCGGCCTGCCCTATTGAGGGGAAAAGCAATACGGGCGGGCATCCATGCGCATTCTGATCACCAATGACGACGGCATCAACGCACCGGGGCTGAAGGTGCTGCACGCCATCGCGTCGGAGATCGCCGGCCCCGGCGGCGAGGTCTGGACCGTCGCCCCCGCCTTCGAGCAGTCGGGCGTCGCGCACAAGATCTCCTACACCCACCCGATGATGATCGCCGAGCTGGGCGAGCGCCGCTACGCGGCCGAGGGCTCGCCCGCCGACTGCGTGCTGGCGGGGCTGCACGACGTGATGGCCGACACGCCCCCCAACCTGGTGCTGTCGGGCGTGAACCGGGGCAACAACTCGGGCGAGAACGCGCTGTATTCCGGCACGCTGGGCGGCGCGATGGAAGCCGCGCTGCAGGGCCTGCCCGCCATTGCCCTGTCGCAATACCTGGGCCCCGAGAATTTTTCCGAGCCCTACCGGTTCGAGGCCGCGGCCCAGCACGGCGCGGCCACCGTGCGCGCGCTGCTGGAACGCGGCGTCTGGGACCACGGCGCGGATTACCGGCTGTTCTACAACGTCAACTTCCCGCCGCTGCGCGGGACCGACGTCAAGGGCCTGCGGGTCAGCCCGCAAGGCTATCGCCGCGACGCCTTTTTCGGGGTGGAGCCGCATACCTCGCCCTCGGGGCGCAAGTTCCTGTGGATCAAGGGCGGCGCACAGCACACGCCCACCGCGCCGGGGACGGATGTGGCCGACAACCTGGAAGGCTTTATCTCGGTCACGCCGATGCGCGCCGACCTGACCGCCCATGACACAATAACGCGCCTGAAAGAGCAGTTGGAATGACCTCGGCCGCCGAACGGAAAATGCAGTTCCTGTTCGCGCTCCGCTCCAAGGGGGTGACCGATACCCGTGTCCTGACCGCGATGGAGCGGATCGACCGCGGCGATTTCGTGCGCGGGCTGTTCAGCGGCCGCGCGTATGAGGACATGCCGCTGCCGATTTCCTGCGGCCAGACCATCAGCCAGCCCTCGGTGGTGGCGCTGATGACCCAGGCGCTGAACGTGCAGCCGCGCGACAAGGTGCTGGAGGTGGGCACCGGCTCGGGCTATCAGGCCGCGGTCCTCAGCCAGCTGGCGCGGCGGGTCTACACGGTGGAACGCTACCGGCGGCTGGTGCGCGACGCGCAGAAGACGTTCGAGAAGCTGGGTCTGACCAATGTCACCGCCATTGCCGCCGACGGCTCGCACGGGCTGCCCGAGCAGGCCCCCTTCGACCGCATCATCGTGACCGCCGCGGCCGAGGATCCGCCTGGGCCGCTCTTGGCGCAGCTGCGCGAGGGCGGTATCATGGTGGTGCCCGTGGGCCAGTCTGATGCGGTGCAGAGCCTGATCAAGGTCACCCGCACGCCCGATGGATTCGAGTATCAGGAGCTCCGCCAGGTGCGCTTCGTGCCGCTTCTGGAGGGGCTCGGACAGGAGTAGACATGGGACGCGCCCGGCCAACAAGGGCCCCCGCCAAGAGGACAGAGCAATGCCATCCCTCCGCCCCCTGCTGACCGCCACGGCCCTTGTGGTCCTGGCCGGCTGCCAGACGACCGGCTTCGATTTCGACCTGCGCAACACCGACGCCGACACCACGGCGGCGGTGATCCGACGCAGCGCCCCGCGCCCCGAGCCCGACGACCGCGGGGTGATCTCCTATCCCAATTACCAGGTGGTGGTGGCGCGCCGCGGCGACACCGTGGCCGACGTGGCCGCGCGCGTGGGCCTCAGCCCCGAGGAGTTGAGCGCGCATAACGGCATTTCGCCCGGCGTCGCGCTGCGCCCCGGCGAAATCCTGGCCCTGCCCGGCCGCGTGGCCGAGCCCTCGCCCGCGACCGGCTCGCCCACCACCGGCCCGATCCGCTCGCCCGAGCAGATCGACATCGCCACCATCGCCGGCGACGCCATCGAGCGCGCCGGCCCGCAGACCACCGTCACCCCGCGCGACGGCGGCCCCAAGGTGGCCGTGGGCGAAGAGCCGATCCGGCACAAGGTGGAGCGCGGCGAGACCGCCTATTCCATCGCCCGGCTCTACAATGTTTCGGTGCGCTCGCTGGCTGAGTGGAACGGCCTCGGCCCCGACCTTACCGTGCGCGAGGGGCAGTATCTGCTGATCCCGGTGGCCGCCTCGGCCCCGCCGCCGGCGGACCCCGAGGCCACGACCGCGCCGGGCGAAGGCTCGCCCACGCCGACGCCGCCCTCGGCCGCCAAGCCGCTGCCGCGCGACAGTGCCCCCGCCGCCGAAGCGGTGCAGAGCGCCGCCTTGCCCTCGCCCGAACTGGAAGAGGAAAAGACCAGCAGCGCACGGATGAGCATGCCGGTGAAGGGCAAGATCATTCGCGGCTACGAGAAGAAGAAGAATGACGGGATCGACATTTCGGCCGCGGCGGGCAGCGCCGTGGTGGCGGCCGATGCCGGCACCGTGGCCGCCATCACCCGCGACACCGACCAGGTGCCGATCCTGGTGCTGCGCCACGAGGACAACCTGCTGACGGTCTATGCAAATATCGACGGCATCAAGGTCAAGAAAGGCGACAAGGTCAAGCGCGGCCAGCAGGTGGCCGAAGTGCGCGCGGGCGATCCGGCCTTCCTGCATTTCGAGGTCCGGCGCGGTTTTGAAAGCGTCGACCCGATGCCCTTCCTGAACTGACGCGGGGGGCGGCGGCCATGCCCATGCCCTGGACCTACCGCCACGCCAGCAAGGAGTTCCGCGCCTTCCTGGACGACGCCAAGGACCGGATGGGGCTGGCCTCGGACAACATGGCCTACACGGCGGTGGACGCCGTGTTCCAGGTGTTCCGCCGCCGCCTGACGCCGGAACAGGGGATCGCCTTTGCCGACCTCTTGCCGTCGGTGCTGCGCGCGATCTTCATCCATGGCTGGGACGTGCGCCGTCCGCCAGAGCCCTTCGCCCCGCGCGATGCGCTGACCCGCGAGGCGCAGGCGGTGCGGTCGCATCACAACCTGACGCCCGACAACGCCATCGAGGCCACCGCCTGGGCGTTGCGGCGCAGCCTGCGGCAGGCCGAGCTCGACGCGCTGCTCGCCACCTTCCCGGCCGGCGCGGCGGAGTTCTGGCAGGTGGAGGTGGAGGACCCGTCGGAACTGGAGCAGCGGATCATCTAGGCGCCGACACGGTTTTTCTGCGAAAAACCGAATCGAATTTTCGCAGAAAATTCGGGCCTCCGGCGGGGATATTTTCGAACAGAAGAAGCGGGGCGGTCAGAGATGAACGCCCCGGCGTCCCGCCAGGTCGGTGAAGTATTGCCACGCCACGCGGCCCGAGCGCGCGCCGCGCGTGGCCTGCCATTCGATGGCCTCGGCATGCAGGGTTTCGTCGTCGATCTCGACGTCGTAGGCCGTGCAATAACCGCGGATCATGGACAGGTATTCGTCCTGCGAACAGGGGTGGAAGCCCAGCCACAGGCCGAAACGGTCGCTGAGCGAGACCTTTTCCTCCACCGCCTCGGAGGGGTTGATGGCCGAGCTGCGCTCGTTCTCGATCATGTCGCGCGGCATCAGGTGGCGGCGGTTCGATGTGGCGTAAAAGACCACGTTCTCGGGCCGGCCCTCGATGCCGCCGTCCAGCACCGCCTTGAGCGACTTGTAATGCTGGTCGTCATGGGAGAAGGACAGGTCGTCGCAGAACAGGACGAAGCGCGCGGGCGCGTCGCGCAGGATGGTCAGCAGGCGCCCGATGGAGGGCAGATCCTCGCGCTGGACCTCGACGATCTTCAGGTCGTGCCCCTGGGCGCGGACAGCGGCATGCACGGCCTTGACAAGGCTCGACTTGCCCATGCCGCGCGAGCCCCAAAGCAGCGCGTTGTTCGCGGGCAGGCCGCGGGCGAATTGCAGGGTGTTGTCCAGCAGGATGTCGCGCACCCTGTCGATGCCCAGGAGCAGCGAGAGGTCCACCCGGTTGACCTTGTCGACCGGCGTCAGCCGATCGGGGGCGACGTGCCAGACGAAGGCCTCGGCGCCGTCGAAATCGGGCGCCGAGGCGGGCGCGGGATGCATCCGTTCCAGCGCCTCGGCGATCCGCCTCAGGGTCTGGCCTTCGCTCATGTGCTCTTGGTCTCGCCTTCGTCTTCGTCGTCTTCGTCGAATTCGCGGAAGATTTCGTCTTCTTCCTCGTCCTCGTCATCCTCGACCCAGAGGCCCTGCTCGCGCAGTTCGGCCTCGCGCTTGGTCTCGACCCGCGCCACGAGGAAGATCGAGATCTCGTAAAGGCCGTAGACCACGGTGAACAGGATCACCTGCGTTGTGACGTCCGGCGGCGTGACCAGGGCGGCGACGGTCAGGATGCCCACCACCGCGTATTTCCGCGTCGAGCGCAGGCCGGCGGCCGAGGCCAGCCCCGCCTTGCCCATCAGGGTCAGCAGCACCGGCAGCTGGAAGCATAGGCCGAAGGCCACGATCATCTTCAGCGTGATGTCGAGGGTTTCGTTGACCTTGCCGTTGAAGACGATGTCGATGCCGCGCTCGGTCTCGGGCAGCGTTCCCGGCTCGGCCGTGCCGCTCACGAAGGCGGCCATCATGGAGGGCAGATCGGCGAAGCCGAGGAAGAAGGCCATCGCCAGAGGCACCACCACGTACTGGGCAAAGGCCGCGCCCATCAGGAACAGCACCGGCGAGGAAATCAGGAAGGGCAGGAAGGCGCTTTTTTCCGACTTGTAGAGGCCGGGCGCGACGAAGCGCCAGAGCTGATAGCCGATCACCGGGAAGGACAGCGCCAGGCCGCCGACCATCGAGATCCGGATCAGGGTGAAAAAGTATTCCTGCGGTGCGGTGTATTGCATCACCGGGTTCGGGTTGCCCAGGTCCCGCATCGTGTTCTCGATCGGGATCAGCAGGAAATCGAGGATCTGGCCGCCGAAGGAAAAGCAGATCACCATCCCCACGACAAAGGCCAGCACGGACCGGATCAGCCGGGTGCGCAGTTCGGCCAGGTGTTCGATCAGCGGGGCTGCGCTGTCGTCGATCTCGTCGGTATTGCTCATGCGTCGGACTTTCCGGTGGTCCCGTCCTCGGGCGCGGCGCCTTCGGCCGGCGCCTCGGTCGCCTTGGCGGCCTCCTCCGCCGCGATCCGGGCACGGGCCTTCTCGGCCCCGGCTTCGCGGATCTTATCGGCCTGGGCAGCGCGCTCCTCGCTCAGCTTGGCGGTTTCGCTGCCTTCCCCGGCGGGTTTACCCGACGACCGCGACTTGGGCTCCCATTTCTCGAACTTGTCGGCCGCGTCGTTGAGGGCGTCGAGCCCCATCTTGCGCGGGTTCGTGGCGTCCTTGAGGTCCTTGGTGACGTCCTTGACGCCGGCCTGGTCGGCGGCGTCATCCATGGCGCGCTGGAACTCGCGCGCCATGTTGCGCGCCTTGGCCGTGAAACGGCCGAGCGTGCGGAACATGCCGGGCAGGTCCTTGGGGCCGATCACGATCAGCGCCACGATGCCGATGACCAGAAGTTCGGTCCAGCCGAGATCAAACATGTGCGAGCCGCCTTGCGAGGCGGACAGGGCGTCAGGTTACGCCTTGTCCTTTTCCGTTTCTTCCACCTCGGGGGTGACGTCCTTGGCGTTCTCGAGGCTCTTCGACGCCTCTTCGGTTTCTTCCTTCACGCCCTTCTTGAAGGCGGTGATCCCCTTGCCCACCTCGCCCATCAGCGACGAGATCTTGCCGCGGCCGAAAAGCACGAGCACGACGACGGCGATCAGAAGCAGGCCGGGAAGGCCGATATTGTTCAGCATGGTCTTCTCCCTTGAGCGCCTGAGTGCGGCACCCGTTTCGAATTCTGTGCAACACATTTATTGACTATGACGGGGAGTTCAAAGCCCCATTCCGCCGCAGCCTGCGTATTTCTGCCACAAAAAGTGCTTCCAAAAGGGCCACGCACCAAGGGTTGGCCCTTTTGAAGCCGGGACCGCCCCCCTAGAGTCAGCCCCGCGGACCGCCCGATTCATTCAAGAAGGACCACGCCCCATGCATAGCGAAGACCTGAACGGCAAGACCCTGGAACACTGGACGGCCGATGACGTGAAGGCCGCGCTCGACAGCAACGAGATCACGCTGATCGACGTGCGCACGCCGCAGGAATACATGTTCGAGCATATCCGGGGCGCGCTGCTGGCCCCGATGGCCGAGTTCGACCCGGCCGTCATGCCGCCCGCCAGCGGCCGGCCGCTGGTGTTCCACTGCGGCTCGGGCGTGCGCTCGCGCAAGGTGGCCGAGATGTACCTGGCCGCCGGCCATGATAAGGTCGCGCATCTGGAGGGCGGCTTTGCCGCGTGGAAGACCGCCCACAAGCCCTATGTGGGCACCAACATGGCCACCGGCGCCCCGCAGGACGTGCCCGGCGCGGACTGAGCCCGTGCGGGGCCGGTCAGCCGGCCCCGGTACGCGCGGGAAAGACGAAGCAGCGGTCGCGGCGGAACATCAGCCACATCGGCGTGCCCGGCTGCGGCAGGAACACCGCCGGGACCGTGGCCTTGAGGATCGAGCCGTCGAAATCCATGCGGAATTCCACCAGGCTCTCCTTGCCCATGTAGCGCGCACGCTCGACCAGCCCGCGCGCGGGCAGGCCGTCGGTGGGCGTCGGATCGGGACCCCGGCCGTTGCGGTCGAGGTCGATCTTCAGGTGCTGCGGGCGGATGACGATCTCCACATCGGTTCCGTCCGGCACGCCGGGCGCCAGGAACTGGCCGAAGGGGGTTTCCGTCAGCGCGCCCTGAACCTTGCCCCGGATCACGTTGATATCGCTGAAAAAGGCCGCTGCGGCCTTGTCCACCGGCTTGTTGTAGAGGTTGTAGGGCGCGCCCTGCTGCACGATCCGGCCGCCGCGCATCAAGGCGATTTCGTCGGCCATGCGCATCGCCTCGTCCGGCTCGTGCGTGACCAGCAGCACCGCGGCGCCCTCTTCCTTCAGGACGCTCAGGGTCTGGTCGCGGATCTCGTCGCGCAGGCGGTTGTCGAGGCCGGAAAAGGGCTCGTCCATCAGCATGATCTTGGGCCGGGGCGCCAGCGCGCGGGCCAGCGCCACGCGCTGCTGCTCGCCGCCCGACAGGTTGTGGGGGAACTCGTCGATATAGCGCAGCAGGTCGACCCGCGCGAGCAGCTCTTCCACCCGGGCGCGCTTCGCGGCGCGCGGGCCGGTCAGGCCGAAGGCCACGTTGTCGGCCACCGACAGATGCGGGAACAGCGCGAAATCCTGGAACATCAGCCCCACCGAGCGCCCCTCTGGGGGGACGCGGTAGATGGTGTCGCAGACCAGGTCGCCATCGACGAAGATCTTGCCGCTGTCCTGCATCTCGACGCCGGCGATGATGCGCAGCGTGGTGGACTTGCCGCAGCCCGACGGGCCCAGCAGGCAGGTCACCTGGCCGGGCATCACCTTCAGCGATACGTCGTCCACCACCGGGCGGCCGCCGAAGGCCTTGGTGATGTTCTGAATTTCCAGCCGGGGGGTTGTGCCGCTCACGCCTGCCTCATTGCAAATCCCGATGAAAAACATCGGGTTTCGAGGCGGGATATCAACCCCCGCCCCGGTTCGCAACCCTTTGACGGGTTACAGGGTGGCGTTCACCGCGCCGCCATCCAGCAGGATGTTTTGCCCCACGATGAAGCCCGCGTGCTGCGAGCACAGGAAGGCGCACATGGCCCCGAACTCCTGGCGCGTGCCGTAGCGGCGGGCGGGGATGGTCGCCTCGCGTTGCGCGCGCGCCTCGTCGATCGAGATGCTCTGCTGCCCGGCCACGCCCGAGTCCAGCGCCTGCGCCCGGTCGGTGTCGTGGATGCCCGGCAGCATGTTGTTGATGGTCACCCCGTGCGGCGCCACCTGCCGCGAGGTGCCCGCGACATAGCCGGTCAGGCCCGCGCGGGCCGAGTTCGACAGGCCCAGCACCGCGATCGGCGCCTTGACCGACTGGCTGGTGATGTTGACCACCCGGCCCCAGCCCTTTTCCATCATGCCCGGCACCAGCGCCTTCATCAGCGCGATCGGGGCCAGCATGTTGGCGTCCAGCGCCTTGATGAAATCCTCGCGCTCCCAGTCGGTCCACATGCCCGGCGGCGGGCCGCCGGCATTGGTCACCAGGATGTCCACGCCCTGCGCGGCCTCCAGAACCCTGGCGCGGCCCTCCTCGGTGGTGATGTCGCCGGCCACGGTCACCACCTCGACGCCGAAGCGCGACCGGATGTCCCCCGCCGCCTTTTCCAGCGCCTCTTCCCCGCGGGCGTTCATCACCAGGTCGACGTCGGCCTCGGCCAGCGCCTCGGCGCAGCCCAGCCCCAGCCCCTTGGACGAGGCGCAGACCAGCGCCCGTTTGCCCGAAATCCCCAGATCCATGCTCACTCTCCCTTGTCATGGCGGCGCGACGCGCCTTTCCCCTGCGATAGCACCGCGCCGCGCGGGGTGCAAAGCGGTCTGTCGCCGTTTCCACCCTTTCAACGATATCGCCCCGGCAGGCCGGCCACGCCGGTCCAATCTGGCGCATTCGGGGGAAATGTCACGAAATTGCCTTGATTTCCGGGCGGGTTTCGCCACACCGCGGGGGCAGGTATCGGGCGGGGCTTTTGCGTTGGTTCTCAATCAGCTCCGTGCCATGGATAACCTGTCGTAGGATTTTGCCGCCATGAGTTCACCCGCCCGCGGGGACCTGTCCCCCAGCTATGCCTGCCACGTCTTCCCGGCCGAGGCGTTCGAGGTCGTCTCGGGCGCCAATCTGGGCGACCCGCTGATGCCGCTGGAAGAGCTCTGCCCCGGCGATGTCTACGAGTTCCTGCCCGGCGCCGAGGCGCTGGAACTGGCCATCCACGACCGGGCCGCGGCCCGCGCTGGCTCGGGGCGTTTCCTGCAGCGCGGGGAAGCGGCGCAAAGCGTCGCCAGGGGCTCGGAGATCGGAGAGCCGGGCGATTCGCTACGGCTGGAGGGGCGGCTGACCTTCATGCGCGGCGATGGCGACACGGTCGACCTGCTGCTGATCGCGTTGCCGGGCACGGGGGAACTGCTGTTCCTGCCGTTGGCCCCGGTCGAGGCGCGGCAGAGCTACACCCTGGTCAAGGCCGATGCCGAGCCGGGCGAGGTGCGGCTGGCCGACATCACCTCGGTCGCCTTCACCCGCGGCACGATGATCACGCTGGGTGACGGCCGCCAATGCCCCATCGAGGATCTGCGCCCCGGCGACCGGGTGCTGACCCGCGACCACGGCGCCCAGCCGGTGCGCTGGATCGGCCAGCGGACGGTGCGCGCGGTCGGCCCCTATGCCCCGGTGGTCATCACCAAAGGCACCCATGCCAATGAAAGCGACCTGATCGTCAGCCAGCACCAGCGCCTGTTCCTCTACCAGCGCGGCAAGACCCGGCTGACCGAAACCGCCGAGCTGTTCGTCAAGGCGCTGCACCTGGTCGATGACGAGGCTGTCTTCATCCGCCCCGGCGGCTTCGTCGATTATTTCCACCTGGTCTTCGATCAGCACGAGATCATCTATGCCGAGTGCATCCCCACCGAGAGCCTGCTGATCAACGAGCGCACCCTGGGCCAACTGCCCGAAGAGGTGCTGCGCGAAGTCGAAAGCCACCTGCCCGGCCTGTCGCACCGCCCGCATTTCGGCACCGAGGCTGAGGGCCGGCTGCTGAAAAAGCTGGGCCCGGCGGCGCTGGCCAAGGCCACCAACCGCGGCTAGACCAGCCGCTCCAGCAGCGGCGTCCACTGCGCGCGCATCGGCGCGTAGAGCTTTTGCGGCCTGTCGAAAATCGTCAGCCCCTCCTCGGCGAGGTCGCCATAGGCCACGCGCTCGCTGATGGTGGCGGCGGGCTGTTGGCCGATCCGCTCGAAAAACGCGGCCAGCCGCTCGTTGGCGCGGGCGCGCGGGCGCACCCGGTTGGCCAGCAGCTCGATCCCCACCTTGCCCTTGCGGATGCGCTTGATGTCGCGGATATCCTTGAGGAACCGCCGCGTGGCATCCTCGTCGAAGAAGGACGGCAGGAGGGGCGTGATCACCGCCTTGGCCTCGGCGATCAGCGCCTGGGCCTCCTCGTCGTAGATCGAGCCGGGGGCGTCGATCACCACCCAGTCGGTCTTCTTCGGCACATCGCCCAGCGATTTCGGGCTGCTCCAGTCCACAGCGCGGATGGCAGCGGCGGATTTCGGCCGCCGCCTCAGCCAGCGCAGGGCCGATTTCTGCGGGTCGGCATCGGCCAGCGCCACCTTCCAGCCGCCATCGGCCAGCGCCGCGGCCACGGTGATGGCCACCGTGGTCTTGCCGCAGCCGCCCTTGCGGTTCGCGATCAGGACCGTCCGCATGTTTCTTTCTCCGTACCGGGATTCCGCGCGACCGAACCGCCCTGCCGCCCGCGCCTGTCCTGCTCCTGTGTAAACGGGTGCGTCTTGATATGCAAAGTATATACACTTTTTCTTCTTGCGATAGCGCCGAACCCCCCTAGCATTACCCTTGGACACCAAAGGAGGCCGCCACCCATGATGAAGCATCTGCTTGTCGCCACCGACCTTTCGCCCCGCGCCGACCGCTCCGTGGCCCGCGCGTTTGAACTGGCCGGAAAGCTGGGCGCGCGGTTGACGCTGCTCACCGTCGTCGACGACGCCCTGCCCGACGACATGGCGCACCAGATGAAGTCCAGCGCAGAGGCGCGGCTCGACCAGTTCGCCGCCAGCCACAAGGGGGCCGAGAAGGTGCGCCACGAGACCCGCGCGGTGATCGGCGATCCGGTCGGCACGATCTCGGCCGTGGCTGCGACCGAGCAGGCCGACCTGCTGGTGCTGGGCGTCCACCGCGCCCGCCCCTTCCTCGACATGCTGCGCGAAACCACGATGGAGCGCATCGTGCGGCTGCAGGACTGCCCGGTTCTGCTGGTCACCGATCCGGTCGACCACCCCTACAACACCGTCCTGGCGGCGCTGGATTTCGCGCCCGCCTCGACCCATGCGCTATGCCTGGCGGCCGAGCTGGCCCCCGACGCCGCGCTGCACGGGGTGCACGTGGTCCATATTCCCTACAAGGGCTATTCCCCGGCCGCCGGCGCGGCCAGCACCGCGGCGCCCTTCCTGCGCGAGGCCCGCGACAGCTATACCCTGTGGCGCGACCAGGCCACCCTGCCCGAGAAACTGGGCGAGGTCGACCTGATCGAGGGGGCGGCTGTCAGCGTGGTGACCACGCGAGCCGCCAATCTGGGCTGCGACCTGCTGGCGATCGGCGCGCATGGCCGCGTGGGCGGTGCCCCCGCCTTCCTCGGCAGCCTCGCCAACGACCTGATCCGGAACCCGCCCTGCGACCTGCTGATCGCGCGCTAGGGAGATTGCGCCGGACGCCGCGCTTGCCTATATGGCCTGCATGTTTGACGCCCCTTCCAACCGCCCCGACCTGCCGGCCGAGATCGCCCGGCGCCGCACCTTCGCCATCATCTCGCACCCCGACGCGGGCAAGACGACGCTGACCGAGAAATTCCTTCTCTACGGCGGCGCGATCCAGATGGCGGGCCAGGTGCGCGCCAAGGGCGAGGCGCGGCGCACGCGCTCGGACTTCATGCAGATGGAGAAGGACCGGGGCATCTCGGTCTCGGCCTCGGCGATGTCCTTCGATTACAACACCTTCCGGTTCAACCTGGTGGATACGCCCGGCCACTCGGATTTCTCCGAGGACACCTACCGCACGCTGACGGCGGTGGACGCGGCGGTGATGGTGATCGACGGCGCCAAGGGCGTGGAAAGCCAGACCCGGAAGCTGTTCGAGGTCTGCCGCCTGCGCGACCTGCCCATCCTGACCTTCTGTAACAAGATGGACCGCGAAAGCCGCGACACCTTCGAGATTATCGACGAGATCCAGGAGAACCTGGCCATCGACGTGACCCCGGCCTCGTGGCCCATCGGCGTCGGGCGCGAGTTCATCGGCGCCTATGACATCCTGCACGACCGGCTGGAACTGATGGACCGCGCCGACCGCAACGTGGTGGCCGAGAGCATCTCGATCGAGGGGCTGGACGACCCCAAGCTCGAAGAGCACATCCCGGCCCACCTGCTGGAGCAGCTCCGTGAAGAGGTGGAGATGGCGCGCGAACTGCTGCCCAAGCTCGACCCGCAGGCTGTTCTGGAGGGGCACATGACCCCCATCTGGTTCGGCTCGGCCATCAACTCCTTCGGGGTGAAGGAGCTGATGGACGGCATCGGCGCCTACGCGCCCGAGCCGCAGGTGCAGGCCGCCGAGCCGCGCCAGATCGCGCCCGAAGAGGAAAAGGTCACCGGCTTCGTCTTCAAGGTGCAGGCCAACATGGACCCCAAGCACCGTGACCGGATCGCCTTTGTCCGGCTGGCCTCCGGCCACTTCAAGCGCGGCATGAAACTGACCCACACCCGCACCAAGAAGCCGATGACCGTGTCCTCGCCCATGCTGTTCCTGGCGTCGGACAGGGAACTGGCCGAAGAGGCCTGGGCCGGCGACATCATCGGCATCCCCAACCACGGCCAGTTGCGCATCGGCGACACCCTGACCGAGGGCGAGGCCTTGCGCGTCACCGGCATCCCCAGCTTCGCGCCGGAATTGCTGCAGGCCTGCCGCGCGGGCGACCCGATGAAGGCCAAGCACCTGGACAAGGCCCTGATGCAATTCGCCGAGGAAGGCGCCGCCAAGGTGTTCAAGCCGATGATCGGCTCGGGCTTCGTGGTGGGCGTCGTGGGGCAGTTGCAGTTCGAGGTTCTGGCCAGCCGGATCGAGCAGGAATACGGCCTGCCGGTGCGGTTCGAGCCCACCCAATTCACCTCGGCGCGCTGGATCACCGGGCCGAAGGAGGCGGTGGACGCCTTCGTGAACAAGAACAAGGGCCATATCTCCTACGACAATGACGGCGACCTGGTCTACATGACCCGCCTGCAATGGGATATCGACCGGGTGGAGCGTGACCATCCCGAGCTGACACTCAGCGCAACCAAGGAAATGCAGGTCTGAAGCGATGCTTCCCCCCGACACTCCCGACGACGACGACGACCAGATCTCGGGCCTTCTTGACGACCTGGAGGCGCTGCTCGACGAGGAGGAGGAGGTCAGCCTGGGCGAGATCATCGACGCCCTGGGGGCCCGCGGCTTCGGGCCGCTGCTGGTCACGCTCTCGGCCTTCCTGATCATGCCGGTGGGGATGATCCCCGGTATGCCCGGGCTTGTGGCGATCGTGCTGGTGCGGATCGGGCTGCAGATGCTGATCGGGCAGAAACGGCTCTGGGCGCCCGTGGGGCTGCGGCGGCGGTTGATCTCGGCCGATCTGCTGCGCGCCTCGGTCAAACGGGCGCGCCCCCTGGCGCGACGGCTGCGCCCGGTGCTGATGCCGCGCTACTGCCGGCTGGTCGATAACGGGCTGACCCTGACCACGGCGGCGGCGATCTTCATCGCCACGGGCGCGGTGATCTTCCTGATCGGGTTCATCCCCGGCCTGCCCTTCGTGCTGTCGATCCACGTGCTGCTGATCGGGCTGGGCATGAGCGCGCGGGACGGGATCGTGACCCTGCTCGGCTTCGCCGCCATCGCGCCGGCCTTCTGGCTGCTGGGCAAGTTCCTGCTATGAGCCGTCATTTTGGGCAGCTTTCTTGACCGAAAGCCGCGCTTAGCGTATTGAGCAAATTCAGATGCAGACCGGCAATTCGGTCGGTCGGGCCGCGCGGGGATGCGGCCATACCACTCGCCGCCAATCCGAAGGACCTACATGACCAAATTCGCCGACCTGGGGTTGGACCCCAAAGTGCTTTCCGCCGTTGAAGACGCGGGCTACGAGACGCCGACGCCGATCCAGGCCGGCGCCATTCCGCCCGCGCTGGAAGGGCGCGACGTTCTGGGCATCGCCCAGACCGGCACCGGCAAGACCGCCAGCTTCACCCTGCCGATGATCACGATGCTGGCCAAGGGCCGCGCGCGGGCGCGCATGCCGCGCAGCCTGGTGCTGGCCCCCACGCGCGAACTGGCCGCGCAGGTGGCCGAGAACTTCGACATCTACGCCAAGAACACCCGGCTGACCAAGGCGCTGCTGATCGGCGGCGTCTCGTTCAAGGAACAGGACGCGCTGATCGACAAGGGCGTCGACGTGCTGATCGCCACCCCCGGCCGCCTGCTCGACCATTTCGAGCGCGGCAAGCTGCTGCTGACTGGCGTGCAGATCATGGTGGTGGACGAGGCCGACCGGATGCTCGACATGGGCTTCATCCCGGATATCGAGCGCATCTTCCAGCTGACGCCCTTCACCCGCCAGACACTGTTCTTCTCGGCCACCATGGCGCCCGAGATTGAGCGGATCACCAACACCTTCCTGCACAACCCGGTCAAGATCGAGGTCGCCCGCGCCGCGACCACCGGAGAGAACATCGAGCAGGGCGTGGTTCTATTCAAAGCCTCGCGCAAGGACCGGCAGGCCAAGGAAAAGCGCGAGTTGCTGCGCGCCCTGATCGACAAGGAAGGCGAGGCGCTCACCAACGCGATCATCTTCTGCAACCGCAAGACCGAGGTCGATGTCGTCGCCAAGTCGCTCAGCAAGCACGGCTACGACGCGGCGCCGATTCACGGCGACCTCGACCAGTCGCAGCGGACGAAAACGCTGGAGGCCTTCCGCGAGGGCAAGCTGCGCTTCCTCTGTGCCTCGGACGTGGCCGCGCGGGGGCTTGACGTGCCCTCGGTCAGCCACGTGTTCAACTACGACGTGCCCAGCCATGCCGAGGACTACGTGCACCGCATCGGCCGCACCGGCCGCGCCGGACGCAGCGGCAAGGCGCTGATGATCTGCGTGCCGCATGACGAGAAATACCTCGAGGCGATCGAGTCCCTGGTGAAGAAAGAGATCCCGCGCCTCGAAAACCCGCTGAAGGGCAAGGCGGCCGAGCCGAAGCGCAAGGCGGAAGAAAAGCCCGAGCAAAAGGCCGAACCCGCGCCGCGCAAGGCCGAGGCCAAGGGCCGCGCGAAACCGGCCCGCGGCAAGGGCGACAGGCGCAAGGACGAGCCCGTGGTCGGCATGGGCGATCACGTGCCCGCCTTCCTGCTGCGCTCCTTCAAGCCGGCCAAGGAAAAGCAGAAAGAGGCCAGCTGAGGCTCTGACGCTCAGTCGCCCGAGTTCGATACGGAAACGCCCCCGAAGTGAAATCACTTCGGGGGCGTTTCTGAATTCGGCGCCGGGGAACGAAAAACGCCGGGCTTTCCGTCTCAGCTCAGACGGCTGATCACCACGATGACCTCGGGCTTCTTGCCGATCTCTTCCTGCGCGGTCTTGCGCGCCACGCGGCGCAGGGCGTCCGACAGCGTGTCGTCGTCGCGCAGGGTCTTGGCGTCGGCGCGGTTGACGAACTGCGTCAGGTCCTCTTCCAGAACATCGGCCAGCGGCGCCTTCGAGCGGCCGGTTTCCGGAAGGCCCATCAGCTCGGCCCAGGGCTCGCCCAGCGGCTCGCCGTCCTCGTCGATGATCTGGGTGATCACCACCAGCCCGTTCAGCGCCAGCCGGATGCGGTCGCGCACGACGCCGTCCAGCGCGCCGATCTGCACCGCGCCGTCCAGGTAGGTGCGGCCGGTCTCGATATACTCGGCCACCTTGGGCACGCCGCCGGTGAGGTCCACCATGGTGCCGTTGGCCGCAATCAGGCCCGGGATGTCGTTCTCGGCCGCCAGCGCCACATGGGCGCGCAGGTGGCGGTGCTCGCCATGCATGGGCAGCACCATCTGCGGGTGCAGGATCTCGTGCATGCGCTTCAGGTCGGGCCGGTTGGCATGGCCCGAGACGTGGTAAAGGTCCGCCGCGTCGTCGACCACGTCGACGCCCATCTCGGAAAACGCGTTGACGATGCGCAGCACGCCGCGCTCGTTGCCCGGGATGGTCTTGGACGAGAACAGGAAGGTATCCCCCTCCTTCATCTGCAGCCCCATGTATTTGCCCCGCGCCAGCTGCGCCGAGGCCGCCCGGCGCTCGCCCTGGCTGCCGGTGACGATCAGCATCAGGTTCTCGCGGGGGATGTCCTTGGCGTCCTCGGGGCTGACGGTCTTGGGGAAGTCGTGCAGCACGCCGCTTTCGACGCCCGCCTCGATCATCCGGCGCATGGCGCGGCCCAGCAGAACGATGGACCGGCCGGCGCGGTGCCCGGCCTCGGCCAGCGTCCTCACCCGCGCGATGTTGGAGGCGAAGGTGGTGGCCACCATCATGCCCTTGGACCGCTCCACCAGCTGATGGATGGCCGGGCCCACCGTGGCCTCGGACCGACCCGGGTTGGGCGAGAAGACGTTGGTCGAGTCGCAGACCAGCACCTTGACGCCCTCTTCGCCGATCTGCTGCCACAGCGCGGGATCGAACGCCTCGCCCACCACCGGGCTTTCATCCAGCTTGAAATCGCCGGTATGCACGATCCGCCCCTTCGGCGTGTCGATCACCAGTGCCGAACTTTCGGGGATGGAATGCGAAACCGGCACGAAAGAGACCTTGAACGGCCCCGCCTCGACCACCTCGGGGAAGGGCAGCACCACCTTCACGGTGTGGGGGTCCGCGCCCTGCTCTTCCAGCTTGCGCATGGCGATGTTGCCGGTGAAGGCGCGGGTATAGACCGGCGCCTTGAGCCGGTTCCACAGATGCCCCAGCGCGCCGACGTGATCCTCGTGCGCGTGGGTGATAAAGATCGCCTCCAGCCGGTCGGCGCGCTCCTCGATCCACTGGATGTCGGCAAAGATCAGGTCGACGCCCGGCGTGCTGTCCATGTCGGGGAAGGTGACGCCGAGATCGACCAGGATGTAACGCTCATCGTCCTCCGGCCCGTAGCCGTAGACATAGGCGTTCATCCCGATCTCGCCGGCACCGCCGAGCGGAAGGTAAATCAGACGGTTCTTCTTGCTCATATCGCCCCGTGGGTCTTGTTGTACGCGTGGATCACGGTCAGGCCGTGCATGGTGAGATCGTCTTCGATCGTGTCGAACAGCACATCGCCCTGCGCGAAGAGCGGCGCAAGCCCCCCGGTGCCGATAATCTTCATCGGGCGCTCGTATTCGGCGCGAATCTGGTCGCAGACGCCCCGCACCAGCCCGACATAGCCCCAGAACACGCCCGACTGCATGCAGGCCACGGTGTTGGTGCCGATCACCTTGGCCGGTTTGGTCACGTCCACATGCGGCAGGGCCGCGGCGGCCTGGTGCAGCGCCTCGAGGCTGAGGTTGACGCCTGGCGCGATCACCCCGCCGACATAGGCGCCATCCTCGGCCACCACGTCGAAGGTGGTCGCGGTGCCGAAATCGACCACGATCAGGTCGCCACCGTGACGGTCGAAGGCGGCCGCGGTATTGACCAGCCGGTCGGGTCCCACCTGGGTGCCCTGATCCACCCGCGGCGCGTGCGGCAGCAGGCACTCGGGCTTGCCCACCACCAGCGGGCGGCAGTTGAAATAGCGGTCCGAGAAGACCCGCAGGTTGAACACCACCCGCGGCACGGTGGACGAGATGATCACCGCGTCGATATTGGCCTCGATCCGGTGATGCGCCAGCAGGGTCGAGAACCAGACGAAATACTGGTCCGCGGTGCGTTGATGCTCGGTCGAGGTGCGCAGGGTGCACAGGAAATGCTCGCCGTCCCAGATCGAGAAGACGGTGTTGGTGTTGCCGCAATCGATGGCCAGAAGCATGGCCCGCTCCTTCGGTCAGAAGAACACTTCCGCCGCGGCGATGGCCCGGCGGGATTTGGCCGTAGATAGAACGAGGTTGCCACCCGCGTCCACCGTTTCGAAGGTTCCGGTGATCTCTTCGGCGGCGGTGCGGGCGGTGATCACCTCGCCCAGCCGGGCCGCGCGGGCCAGCCAGGCCTCGCGGATGGGACCGAACCCGTAGGTGGTGAGCTGCGTCTCGTAGCGGGCATAGGCGGGCGCCAGCAGCCCGAGGAATTCGTCGGGCGTGACCTGCGCGCCGGTCTCGGACAGCAGGCTGACGGGCGGCAGCGCCTGCGCCTCGACCGCCTCGCGCGGGGGGGCGGCCGTCAGGTTCACGCCGATGCCGATGGCCAGGTGGCTGATCCCCTGCCCCTGCCCCTGCCCGAGGCTTTCCAGCAGGATGCCGGCCACCTTGCCGCCGTTCAGCAGCACGTCGTTGGGCCATTTCAACGCGAAGGGCTCGGTCCGGCCGGTGGCCGCGACGAAGGCGTCGAACAGCGCCAGCGACGCGACGAAGCTGCGCAGCGCGGCCAGCGCCGGCGGCTCGGCCGGGCGCAGCAGCAGCGTGGCGGCGAAATTGCCCGGCGGGCTGGTCCAGGCGCGGCCGCGCCGGCCCTTGCCGGCGGTCTGGCGGTCGGTGGTGATCCAGGTCGGGCCGGGCAGCTCGGCCAGGCGGCGCGCCGCCTCTCCTTGCGTGCTGTCGACCTCGGCCAGGTGCAGCCGGGCGTAGCCGCCCGGCCAGGGGTCAGTTGACAAGGGTCTCGGCCGCGGCGGCGGCCAGCCCTTCGACCCCGAAGAGGTTGATCACGCCCACCAGCATGATCGCGGCCGAGGCCATGAGCAGGCCCCACAGGACCGGGCTCATCGTGCCGTCGAGCGCGCCCTCGCGGTCTTCGCCGAAATACATGTAGAAGACGATCCGCAGGTAGTAGAAGGCGCTGATCACCGAGGCCACGACGCCGGCGACGGCCAGCCATGCCATTTCGGCGTCCACGGCCGCCTTCAGCGCGTAGAACTTGCCGAAGAAGCCCACCAGCGGCGGCACGCCCGCCAGGCTGAACATCAGAACCAGCACGGCCAGCGCCTTCAGCGGCTCGGTCTTGGAATACATGTTCAGCGCGCCGATATCGGTGACCGGCTGGCCGTCCTTCTCCATCGACAGGATGAAGGCGAAGGTGCCCACGTTCATGGTGACGTAGATCGCCATGTAGATCAGCATCGCCTGCACGCCGCCCGCGGTGCCCGCGGCCAGCGCCATCAGGGCAAAGCCCATGTGGGTGATCGAGGAATAGGCCATCAGGCGCTTGATGTTGCGTTGGCCGATCGCGGCCACGGCGCCCAGGAACATCGACAGCACCGCCAGCAGCGCGATCACCTGCCCCCAATCCTGCGTGGCCCCGCCGAAGGCGTCGTGCATGACGCGGGCGAACAGCCCCATCGCCGCCATCTTGGGCGCGGTGGCGAAGAAGGCGGTGACCGGCGTGGGCGAGCCTTCGTAGACATCCGGCGTCCACATGTGGAACGGCACGGCCGAGACCTTGAACGCCAGGCCCGTGATCATGAACACCAGGCCGAACAGCAGGCCCAGCGACAGCCCGCCCTCGCCCGCGGCCCCGATGATACCCGAGAACAGCGTGGTGCCGGCATAGCCGTAGGTCAGCGACGCGCCGTAGAGCAGCATGCCCGAGGACAGGGCGCCGAGGACGAAATACTTCAGGCCCGCCTCGGTCGATTTCACGCTGTCGCGGCGCAGAGATGCCACGACGTAGAGCGCAAGCGACTGCAACTCCAGGCCCATGTAGAGGGACATCAGGTCGCCGGCCGAGACCATCATCATCATGCCCACGACCGACAGCACCACCAGCACAGGGTATTCGAACCGCAGCAGGTCGCGCCGGGCCATGTATTCCTGCCCCATGACCAGCACGGCCGCGGCCGAGACCAGCACCACCACCTTGGCAAAGCGGGCAAAGCCGTCATTGATGAAGGCGCCGTTGAAGGCGGTCTCGGTCCCCGCCCCCGAGAACCCGATCCAGGCGCCCGTGACCAGCAGCACACCGGCGCTCACCCAGACCAGCAGGCCCGCGGTCCTGTCCTTGCCGGTATAGACCGCGAAGATCAGCGCCAGCATGGCATAGACCGCCAGGACGATCTCGGGCAGGACGGTAGAGATATCGGCAGAGATCATCGCTCTCCCCTCTTAGTGTTGTGCCAGCGTGGCGGCCGCGTCGCCATGCATCGCGGCCGTCTGGGTGGTGGAAATCAGGTGCTCGACCGAGGGGCCGATGATGTCGGTGACCAGGCTGGGATAGACGCCCAGCAGCAGGGTCATCGCCACCAGCGGCGCAAAGATCGCGCGCTCGCGCGGGCTCATGTCGGTGATCGAGCGCAGGCTCTCCTTGATCAGGTCGCCAAAGACGACCCGGCGATACAGCCACAGCGCATAGGCCGCCGACAGGATCACGCCGGTGGTGGCGACCAGCGCCACCCAGGTATTGGCCTGGAACACGCCGACCAGCGTCAGGAATTCACCGATGAACCCGCTGGTGCCCGGCAGGCCCACATTGGCCATGGTGAACAGCATGAAGACCAGTGCATAGGCGGGCATGCGGTTCACCAGCCCGCCATAGGCCTCGATCTCGCGGGTGTGCATCCGGTCATAGATGACACCGACGCAGAGGAACAGCGCGCCCGAGACGAAGCCGTGGCTCAGCATCTGGAAGATCGCGCCGTCGACGCCCTGCTGGTTCGCCGCGAAGATGCCCATGGTCACGTAGCCCATGTGGGCGACCGAGGAATAGGCGATCAGCTTCTTCATGTCCTCCTGCGCCAGCGCGACCAGCGAGGTATAGACGATGGCGATGGCCGACATCCACAGTACCAGCGGCGCCAGGATGTCCGAGGCCACCGGGAACATCGGCAGGCTAAAGCGCAGGAAGCCGTAGCCGCCCATCTTCAACAGGATCGCGGCCAGCACGACCGAGCCGGCCGTGGGCGCCTGCACGTGGGCGTCGGGCAGCCAGGTGTGCACCGGCCACATCGGCATCTTCACCGCGAAGCTGGCGAAGAAGGTCAGCCACAGCAGCGTCTGCATCCCGCCCGCGATCTGCCAGCCCAGCAGGCTGAGCGGGCCCGCGCTGAACTCGTGGTTCAAGAGCTGCACCATGTCGGTGGTGCCCGCGTCCATGTACATGGCGATCATCGCCACCAGCATCAGCACCGACCCGAGGAAGGTGTAGAGGAAGAACTTGAACGCCGCGTAGATGCGGTTCTTGCCGCCCCAGATGCCGATGATCAGGAACATCGGGATCAGGCCGCCCTCAAAGAACAGGTAGAACAGCACAAGGTCCAGCGCGGTGAACACGCCGATCATCAGCGTCTCGAGCACCAGGAAGGCGATCATGTATTCCTTGACCCGGACCTTGACCTCCCAGCAGGCGGCGATGGTCAGCGGCATCAGGAAGGTGGTCAGCATCACGAACAGGATCGAGATGCCGTCCACGCCCATCTTGTATTTCAGGCCCATGAGCCACTCGCGCTCTTCCACGAACTGGAAGCCGGTGTCGGACGGGTCGAACCCCGCCAGCAGGAAGATCGACACCAGGAAGGTGGCCGAGGTGGTGATCAGCGCCACCCACTTGGCATTGGCCTGCGCCGCCGCGTCGTCGCCGCGCAGGAAAAAGGCCAGCACCAGCGCCCCGATCAGCGGGATGAAGGTGATGATGGACAGGAGGTTCTCCATTATTCAGCTCCTCCGCTGATCGTCATCCATGTCACGAGAACCACGATGCCCAGCACCATCGCGAAGGCATAGTGGAACAGGTAGCCCGACTGGGCGCGCCCCGCGAGGCGGGTGAAGAAGGGGATGATCCCCATGGCCACGCCGTTGATCGAGCCGTCGATCACGTTGCCGTCGCCGCGCTTCCACAGGAAGGCGCCGAGCCGCTTGGCCGGGTTGACGAAGATCGCGTCGTAGATCTCGTCGAAATACCACTTGTTCAGAAGGAAGCGGTAGAGGATCGGCTGGTTCTCGGCCAGCCGCTTCGGCAGGGCCGGGTTCACGATGTAGAACAGGTAGGCCATGCCCAGCCCGATCAGCATCGCGATGAAGGGCGAGACCTTGACCCAGGTCGGCGCGTGGTGCGCGTCGTCGATCACGGTGTTCTCGGGCCCCATGAAGATCGCCCCCTCGGGCGCCATGGCGACCGCCGCGTGGCCGGCGTCGGCCGGGGCGGCCTCGCCATGGCCCTCGGCGGCCGGTGCGGCCTCTTCGCCGTGCCCGGCATCGGCCCCGGCCTCGCCGTGGCCCGCCTCGGCGGCAACCTCATGCGCCGGGATGCCGAAGAAGGCGTTCACCTTGTGATGGTCGCCGAAGAAGCTGCCATACCAGACCATCCCCGAGAACACCGCGCCCAGGCCCAGCACGCCCAGCGGGATCAGCATGACCATCGGGCTTTCATGCGCGTGGTCATGGGTGTGCTTGTCGCCGCGTGGCTTGCCGAAGAAGGTCAGGAAGATCAGCCGCCAGCTGTAGAAGCTGGTGAAGCCCGCCGCGATGACCAGCAGCCAGAAGGAATAGCCGGTGCCGCCGGCGAAGGCGCTCTCGATGATGGCATCCTTGGACAGGAAGCCGGCAAAGCCGATCGAGGTCAGCGGGATCCCCACCCCGGTGATGGCCAGCGTGCCCACCATCATCGCCCAGAAGGTATAGGGGATCTTGGCCCGCAGCCCGCCGTAATTGCGCATGTCCTGCTCGTGATGCATCGCGTGGATGACCGAGCCGGCGCCGAGAAACAGCATCGCCTTGAAGAAGGCATGCGTCAGCAGGTGGAACATCGCGGCCGAGTAGACGCCCACGCCCGCGGCCACGAACATGTAGCCGAGCTGCGAACAGGTCGAATAGGCGATCACGCGCTTGATGTCGTTCTGCACCAGGCCCACGGTCGCGGCGAAGAACGCGGTCGAGGCGCCGAGGAAGACGATGAAGCCCGCGGCCTCGGGCGCGTATTCGTAAAGCGGCGACATGCGGCAGACCAGGAACACGCCGGCGGTCACCATGGTGGCGGCGTGGATCAGGGCCGAGACCGGGGTCGGGCCCTCCATCGCGTCGGGCAGCCAGGTGTGCAGGATCAGCTGCGCCGATTTGCCCATCGCGCCGATGAACAGCAGGAAGCCGATCAGGTTGGCCGCGTTCCAGTCCGTCCAGAGGAAGGTGATCTGCGTCTCGGCCAGCGCGGGCGCGGCGGCGAAGACGTCGTCGAACAGGATGCTGTCGGTCAGGAAGAACAGCGCCATGATCCCCAGCGCGAAGCCGAAATCGCCCACGCGGTTGACGATGAAGGCCTTCATCGCCGCGGCGTTGGCGCTGGGTTTCTTCCAGTAGAATCCGATCAGCAGGTAGGAGGCGACGCCGACGCCCTCCCAGCCGAAGAACATCTGCACCAGGTTGTCGGCGGTCACCAGCGCCAGCATGGCGAAGGTGAAGAAGGACAGGTAGGCGAAGAAGCGCGGCTTGTAACTCTCGCCCTCTTTCCATTGCGGGTCATGCGCCATGTAGCCGAAGCTGTAGAGATGCACGAGCGAGGACACCGTGGTCACCACGATCAGCATGATCGCGGTCAGCCGGTCGAGGCGAATGGCCCAGTCCACCGACAGCGTGCCGCTTTCGATGAAACGCAGGATCGGGATCTGCACCGTCTGGCCGTCATGGCCCAGGAACACGATCCAGCTCAGCGCGGCGGCCAGGAACAGCAGGCCGGTGGCCACCCAGGTGGCGGCCTTCTCGCCGATGATCTTCCAGCCGAAGCCGCAGATGATGGCGCCCACCAGCGGGGCGAAGAGAATGATGCTCGTCATGGACCCTTACCCCTTCATCACGTTGACGTCTTCGACCGCGATAGTGCCGCGGTTGCGGAAGAAGCAGACCAGGATCGCCAGGCCGATCGCGGCCTCGGCGGCGGCGACCGTCAGCACGAAGAGGGTAAAGACCTGCCCCGTCAGATCGCCCAGATAGGCCGAGAAGGCGACGAGGTTGATGTTCACCGAAAGCAGCATCAACTCGATCGACATCAGGATGATGATGACGTTCTTCCGGTTGAGGAAGATGCCGAAGATCCCGATGACGAACAGCGCGGCGGCCACCGTCAGGTAGTGTTCCAGTCCAATCATCAATTGCCCCTCGTCGTTACTGCACGCTGTTCATGTCGAACGGCGCCTTCCCGCCCCGGAGCCCGGGGTAGTGGAGGCGGCACGCGCAGGTTTCGATTTCGAATGTTCTCGTTTCGGCGCGCAGCCCCATCTCGGCGGCAAGCGCACCCAGTTGTTCCAGGCTGACCGGACGCGGCAGCGCCGCGACCCTCTCTTGGAAGGCCGCCGCATCGGCGCGCGCGTCGAAGCCCTCGAACCCCGGCTCCAGCGGCCTTTCGCTGACCCCGACGATCAGGGTCTCGCCGCTGGCGCATTCGGTGTAGCGCAGAACCTCGGACACCGTGATCGGCCCGGCCTCCACGGCGCGCTGGCCCACGACGCCGCCGCCGAGGTCGGAGGGCTCGGACAGCGTGCCATGCACGCCCACCGCGCCCACGCAGGCCTCCGGCCCGGCCACCTGCGCGCAGGCCGCCAGCGGCAGCACGGCCCCGGCCGTCAATATGCGGGTGATCGCGTTCACAGCCCCTGCCCCGGTTTCACGTCCTTCAGCTCCATCGCCTTGGCCGGATCGCGGTACATCTGCGCCAGCACGTCCTGGCGCTTGACGTTCGGGCGGTGGCGCAGGGTCAGCACGATGGCGCCGATCATGGCGACCAGCAGGATCAGCCCCGCCGCCTGGAACAGGTAGATGTAATCGTCGTAGATCAGCAGGCCGAGCGCGCGGGTGTTGTGCACCTCGCCCGCCTCGGGGCGTGCCAGCATCTCGACCCCGTCGGCCGTGGCCCAGGCGCCGAAGACCATGCCCAGCTCCAGCAGCAGGATCACCCCGATCAGGCCGGCGAGCGGGATGTATTTCGCCATCTCGGCCTTGAGCGCGGCGAAATCGACGTCGAGCATCATCACCACGAACAGGAACAGCACCGCGACCGCGCCCACGTAGACGATGACCAAGAGCATCGCCACGAACTCGGCCCCCAGCAGCACGAACATCCCCGCCGAGGACAGGAAGGCCAGGATCAGCCACAGAACCGAATGCACCGGGTTGCGCGAGACGACCACGAAAAGGCCGGCGGTCACCACCACGATGGCGAAGGCGTAAAATGCGATATCCGCGACAGTCATTCGCTGTCCTCCTCGCTTTCCTTGAATACCTCTTGCGCCAGCTTCAGGGCGCGGGTCATGGCCGGGATGCCGCCCAGCATGGCCATCTGATAGATCACCTCGGCGACCTCCTGCTGGCTGGCACCGGCCTCCAGCGCGTGGCGCACGGTGATCTTGAACTGCGCCTCGGCCTGCGCGCCCAGCACGGTCAGCCCCGCCAGCACGGACAGCAGCCGCGTCTTGGCGTCGAGCCCGTCCTTGTTGAACGCGTTGCCCCACATCATTTCCATGAAGTCCTTGGGCATGGTCGGCATGAGCTTGTCGAAGCCCTGCACCTGGAAGCTCTCCAGCGCAGGGTTGAAGGAGCGGGCCATGGCGTGGCTCTGCTCCATCATCTGCTCAAAGAGTTTCTGGAAATCGGTCATCTGTAGGGCGCGTCCAGTTCCAGGTTGCGGGCGATCTCGGCCTCCCAGCGTTCACCGTTCGCCAGCAGCTTTTCCTTGGTGTAGAACAGTTCTTCGCGGGTCTCGGTGGCGAATTCGAAATTCGGGCCCTCGACGATGGCATCGACCGGGCAGGCCTCCTGGCAGAAGCCGCAGTAGATGCATTTGGTCATGTCGATGTCGTAGCGCGTGGTGCGGCGGCTGCCGTCCTCGCGCGGTTCGGCGTCGATGGTGATGGCCTGGGCCGGGCAGATCGCCTCGCACAGCTTGCAGGCGATGCAGCGCTCTTCGCCGTTGGGATAGCGGCGCAGCGCGTGCTCGCCCCGGAAGCGCGGGGAAAGCGGACCCTTTTCATGCGGGTAGTTCAGCGTGGCCTTGGGCGCGAAGAAGTATTTCAGGCCCACCTTCATGCCGGCGATGAAATCGGCCAGCAGAAAGTATTTCCCGGCGCGGTTCCAGTCGATTGCAGCCATGTCAGCCTCCGATTGCCCAGCGGGCATAGGCCCCGCCGAAAAGTTCGAATTGCGCGAAGAAGGCCACCAGCACGACCCAGATCAGCGACATCGGCAGGAACACCTTCCAGCCCAGGCGCATCAGCTGGTCGTAGCGGTAGCGCGGCACGATCGCCTTCACCATCGCGAAGAGGAAGAAGAAGAACGCCATCTTGCCCACCATCCACAGCGCGCCGTCCGGCAGGCCGGGGATGGGCGACAGCCAACCGCCGAAGAACAGCAGCGAGATCAGCGCGCACATCAGGAAGATCGCGATGTATTCGCCCGCCATGAACAGCAGGAAGGGCGTCGCGGAATATTCCACCTGATAGCCCGCCACCAGTTCCGATTCCGCCTCGGGCAGGTCGAAGGGCGGGCGGTTGGTCTCGGCCAGGGCCGAGACGAAGAACAGCACCACCATCGGCAGGTGCGGCAGCCAGTACCAGTTGAACAGCCCGTAAGAGCCGTCCTGCGCATGCACGATGTCGGTGAAGTTCAGCGAGCCGGTGGACAGGATCACGCCGATGATGATCAGGCCGATCGACACCTCGTAGGAAATCATCTGCGCCGCCGAGCGCAGCGAGCCCAGGAACGGGTATTTGGAGTTCGACGCCCAGCCGCCCATGATCACGCCGTAAACCTCGAGCGAGGAGATGGCGAAGACATAGAGGATGGCGACGTTCAGGTCGGCCAGAACCCAGCCGTCGGAGAACGGGATCACCGCCCAGGCTATCATCGCCAGCGTGAACGAGATCATCGGCGCCAGCATGAACACCGTCTTGTCGGCGCCGGCGGGGATAACCACCTCTTTCACAACGTATTTCAGGGCGTCGGCCACCGATTGCAGCAGCCCGAAGGCGCCCACCACGTTCGGCCCCTTGCGCATCTGGACGGCGGCCCAGATCTTGCGGTCGCCGTAGACGAGGAACAGGAGCGAGATCATCACGAACCCGATGACCAGCAGGCTTTGTGCCGCGATCAGCACGAATGTTCCGAAGCCAGTATTTAGAAAATCAGCCATAGTGCCCCATACCCTCAGACCGTCGGTATCCCTTGTTCGGCGCAGTGCTCGACGGCCACTTCGGCGTCGATCGTCTGCAGGCCGCGTGGCAGCGCCGGCGAGATGGTGTAAACAGCATCCGCCCGCCAAAGGCCACCCTCTTCCGCGACATTTGTTCGCACGTGGCGCGCAAACCCGTAGCCCCGGATCAGCGCGTATTGCGCGGCCGCGCATTCGGCATAGGCCGCCACGTCCTCGACGCCCCGCGCGCCTTCCATTTCCACCACGAAGCTGACCAGATCATCCTCCAGCAGCCGCGTGTCCACCCCCCTGTAGGAGGGCTTGAACGGCGCCTGCTCCACGCCCTCCCCCGCGGGCACGCAGCCCGACAGCCCGCCCGTCAGGGCCAGCGCGAGGGAAAGGGATATGCGAAGCGGCGCCATGGTCTTTCCTACTCCGCCGCCATCTGGCCCGACCGGCGGGCCTTTTCGTTGGCGCTCAGCTCGGCCATCAGGCTTGAGGCGCGCGCGATGGCGTTGGTGAGGTAGAAATCGCTCACCGCGTTGCGGAACGTCGCCTTGCCCAGCTTTTTCGGCTTGAGCGGGGTCCAGGCGTTTTCCGGCACCTGGTCGATCTGCGCCAGGTGCGGCACCGCCTCGACCAGCGCGCGGCGCAGCGCGGGCAGCGTGTCATAGGGCAGCGGGCTGCCCAGTTCGCCCGACAGCGCGCGCAGGATCGCCCAGTTCTCCTTGGCCTCGCCCGGCGGGAAACCGGCGCGCAGCGCAAGCTGCGGGCGGCCCTCGGTGTTCACGAACAGGCCTTGTTCCTCGGTATAGGCCGCGCCGGGCAGGATGACGTCGGCGCGGTGCGCGCCGCGGTCGCCGTGGCTGCCCTGGTAGATCACGAATGCGCCCTCGCCGATCTCCAGCTCGTCCGCGCCGAGGTTGTAGATCACCTCGGCCCCGTCCAGCGCCTTGTCCAGCCCGCCCCCGGTCACCGCGCCCACGTCCATCGCGCCCACGCGGGCGGCGGCGGTGTGCAGCACCAGCAGCTTCGACTTGGTCGCCTCGGCCAGCTTCATGGCGGCCGCGAGAACCGCCTCGCCGTCGGCCTCGTTGATCGCGCCCTGGCCGACGATCACAATCGAGGGCTGGTCCAGCACCTCGCCGAACTTCTTGTCCAGCAGCCCCTCCAGGGCGGCACGGTCGGTGCCGACATGGGCGTAGTCATAGGTCAGGTCCACGGCCTCGCCGACCAGGCCCACCTGCGCACCCGCCAGCCAGGCCTTGCGGATGCGCGCGTTCAGCACCGGCGCCTCTTCGCGCGGGTTGCTGCCGATGATCTGGATGAACCGGGCGCTGTCGATATCCTCGATGCTGGCGGTGCCGACATAGGCCGAGCGGTTGCCCGCGGGCAGCTTGGCGCCGTCGGTCCGGCATTCGACCGTCCCGCCCAGCCCCTCGACCAGCCCCTTCAGGGCAAAGACCGCCTCGACCGGGGCCAGATCGCCCACCAGGCCGGCAACCTTCTTGCCCTTCATGGCCTCGGCGGCCTTGGTCAGCGCCTCGTCCCAGCTGGCCGGGCGCAGCTTGCCGTTTTCGCGCACGTAGGGGCGGTCCAGCCGCTGGCGGCGCAGCCCGTCCCAGACGAAGCGGGTCTTGTCGGAAATCCACTCCTCGTTCACGCCGTCATGGTTGCGCGGCAGGATGCGCATCACCTCGCGCCCCTTGGTGTCGACCCGGATGTTCGACCCCAGCGCGTCCATCACGTCGATCGTCTCGGTCTTGGTCAGTTCCCAGGGCCGCGCGGTGAAGGCGTAGGGCTTGGACGTCAGCGCGCCCACCGGGCAGAGGTCGATGATGTTGCCCTGCAGGTTGGAATGCAGGGTCTGGTTCAGATAGCTGGTGATCTCGGCATCCTCGCCGCGCCCGGTCTGGCCCATCTGGGTGATGCCCGCCACCTCGGAGGTGAAGCGCACGCAGCGGGTGCAGGAGATGCAGCGGGTCATGCAGGTGCCCACCAGCGGGCCGAGATCCAGGTCCTCGACCGCGCGCTTGGGCTCGCGGTAGCGCGAGAAATCGACGCCATAGGCCATGGCCTGGTCCTGCAGGTCGCATTCGCCGCCCTGGTCGCAGATCGGGCAGTCCAGCGGGTGGTTGATGAGCAGGAATTCCATCACCCCCTCGCGGGCCTTCTTGACCATGGGCGAGTTGGTCTTGACCTGCGGCGGCTGGCCCTCGGGGCCGGGGCGCAGGTCGCGCACCTGCATCGCGCAGGAGGCCGCCGGCTTCGGGGGGCCGCCCACCACCTCGACCAGGCACATCCGGCAGTTGCCCGCGATCGACAGCCGCTCGTGGTAGCAGAAGCGCGGCACCTCGATGCCGGCCTGTTCGCAGGCCTGCAACAGCGTCATGGCCGGATCGACCTCGATCTCCTGGCCGTCGATGATAATCTTGCGGAGCTCAGTCATTCGCGTCCCCTGCGTTTCCCCAGACGCGCCGCCGGGCGGCGCGCCGCGTTATCCTCAATGCGCCTGCAGAAGCGAGCCGGTCAGGCTGCCTGCGGCAATTTCCTTTTCCCCCAGCGCGCAATAGCTGCCGGCGTCGCCCTCGGTCACGCCGTTGGCGGCGAGATAGGCGTCGCGCCGGGCGCGCATCGCCTTGCGCTCGGGCTTGGAGTCGAGGAAGGCGTCGATCTCTTCCTCGGTGTAGCCCTTGCTCAGCGCGTAGCGCTCCAGTTCCTTGGCCTCGTGCCAGACCTTCAGCAGGCGCGGCGAGATCGTGGGGCAGTTCTTGCGGATCTCGTCGCCGATGGCCGCGGCCAGCAGCGAGTTGATGATGTGCTTGTCCTGGTTGATCGGCGGCAGCTCCTCGGCCGTGGCCTGCGCCATGGTCCCCGCGGCCAGCGCCGCCATGATCCCGTATCTGACCCGTTTGCCCAGCATCGTTTCTACTCCGTCACCGGCGCGCACTGCCGCGGCCGCCAAGGGCGCGCCGCATCCGGCGTGGGCAGGCGCCCCACGGGGCCCCGGCACATCACGAAACGCGTGTCACCCACGAACTCCGTCAACCGAGGATCGCTCGTCGGCGCGACAAGGCGGCCAACGTTCAGTCCTGCTAGGTGGTTTCCGGCTGGCGACGTCATCAAAGTCCCTCCAGCAAGTTTCTCAGTTCGGGATCGCGCTTGGCTTCGTCGCGCACGGCTTGGCAGGCATCCGCGCCAGATGTCTGTGCCAAATGGCGCTCCTCGTAATCAGTGAAGTAGAGTACGAGATGTTCGGTGGCCACGTCCGATTCCAGATGGGCGGCGATTTCGGGGTAGGACAAACCTGTTGTCCGATGTGCCATTTCCAATGCCGCTTCCGAATAGGCGTCGGCCGCCGCATCGTTGGACGAGAGGTCCGAACAATCCTCGGCAGCCATCTGGGCAATCGCGATGCGCCCGTAGACATTGTAGAAATCGCCGGGCAACGCCACACGTTCCGCCCGCGCCAGACCCGCGACGGTGAGCAAGGCGATTGCCGAGCGTGATATGAGGCCGAAGGTCCTCACTCCGCCGCCATGGCGCCCATGCGCCCGGTTTTCTGGGCCTTGATGCGATCCTCGATTTCCTCGCGGAAATTGCGGATCAGGCCCTGGATCGGCCAGGCCGCCGCGTCGCCCAGGGCGCAGATGGTGTGGCCCTCGACCTGCTTGGTCACGTCGAAGAGCATGTCGATCTCCTCGATCTCGGCCTCGCCGCGCACCAGGCGGTCCATCACCCGCATCATCCAGCCGGTGCCCTCGCGGCAGGGCGTGCACTGGCCGCAGCTTTCGTGCTTGTAGAATTTCGACAGCCGCCAGATCGCCTTGATGATGTCGGTCGACTTGTCCATCACGATCACGGCGGCGGTGCCCAGGCCCGAGCCCAGCTCACCGCGCAAATAGTCGAAATCCATGATCGCGTCGCGCATGTTCTCGCCCCGCACGCAGGGCACGGACGAGCCGCCGGGGATCACCGCCAGCAGGTTGTCCCAGCCGCCGCGGATGCCGCCGCAATGTGTCTCGATCAGTTCCTCGAAGGAGATCGACATCGCCTCTTCGACCACGCAGGGATTGTTGACGTGGCCCGAGACGGCGAACAGCTTGGTGCCCGCGTTGTTGGCCCGGCCGAAGCCCGCGAACCAGTCGGGGCCGCGGCGCAGGATGGTGGGCACCACGGCGATGGATTCCACGTTGTTCACCGTGGTCGGGCAGCCGTAGAGGCCCGCGCCCGCCGGGAACGGCGGCTTCATCCGCGGCATGCCCTTCTTGCCCTCCAGGCTTTCCAGCAGCGCGGTTTCCTCGCCGCAGATATAGGCCCCTGCCCCGTGATGCAGGTAGAGGTCGAAATCCCAACCCGAGCCGGCGGCGTTCTTGCCCAGAAGCCCCGCGTCATAGGCCTCGTCGATGGCGGCCTGCAGCGCCTCGCGCTCGCGGATGTATTCGCCGCGGATGTAGATGTAGCAGGCATGCGCGTTCATCGCGAACGACGCGATCAGGCAGCCCTCGATCAGCGTGTGCGGATCGTGGCGCATGATCTCGCGGTCCTTGCAGGTGCCGGGCTCGGATTCGTCGGCATTGACCACCAGGTAGGCCGGGCGGCCGTCGCTTTCCTTGGGCATGAAGGACCATTTCAGCCCGGTGGGAAAGCCCGCCCCGCCGCGCCCGCGCAGGCCCGAGGCCTTCATCTGGTCGATGATCCAGTCGCGGCCCTTGGCGATGATCCCGGCGGTGCCGTCCCAATGGCCACGGGCGCGGGCGCCGGCCAGCGTGCGCTCGTGCATCCCGTAGATATTGGTGAAGATCCGGTCCTGATCCTTCAGCATGGCTTGTTCCTCAACTCTCCCGGCGGTCCCGCCAGATCTGATACGACACCACCAGCGCCCAGAAGAAGGCCGCCAGTGCCGCCAGGTCGAACAGGAAGACGAAGCGCGCGGGCCAGCCCAGCCGGCCACCCAGGAATTGCGCCCCCATCCACAGAACCATCGTCACCGCGATGACGACGGCCACCATCCGCGCCTTGCGCGCGATGGCCCTGGCCTTGTCCTGTGGCTGCTGCCCGTTCATCCGTTCCCCGTCGCGCCGGATCGATCCGGCGCCTTGTCTCGATGCGGCGTCAGTAGACGTCGCCCTTCTTCACCTTGTCCGCGAACTCGGTCGAGCCGCCCGCGGCCAGCGTCTTGGCCTGCTCCACCCAGCCGTCGCGCTGGATGCGGCCGCGGAATTTCAGCCGGTCGTCGATCCAGGCGATCTCGGCCTCGGTCCAACCCGCGATCTGGTCGAAATGGAAGACGCCCAGCTCGTGCAGCGTCTGCTCCAGCTTCGGCCCGACGCCCTTGAGCTGCTTGAGGTCGTCCGCCCCGCCCTCGCGCGGCGCGCTCAGCAGCGCGGGTTCGGCCTGCTCGGCCTTGACCTGGGCCTCCGCCTTGGCCGCGGCCTTTTCCAGCTTCTCCTCCTTCACCGGCATCGCCTTGGCCTTGGCCTTCTGCGCGGTGCTGCGCGCGGCGGTCTCGGCGGCCTTCTTGGCGGCGCGCTCGGTGGCGGCGGCCTTGCCGGCCTTCTTGGCGCCAGCGCCCTGCCAAGGGGTGAGCAGCGGCACCTCGGTGCCGTCGATCCGCTTGACCGTGTCGCCGACATCGGTCGCCAGCTGCACCGAGGCGTTGTACTTGGTGCGGCCCGAGTCGAACTCCTTGAGGCTGGTCAGCCCCGAGAGCGGCTCGGACGCGTAGCGCCCGTTCTGCGGCCCCGGCGTGGGCACCTTGCCCGCGGCCAGCTCGTCGATGATCTCGGCCAGCCGCTCGGCGGTGAGATCCTCGTAATAGTCCTTGCCGATCTGGGCCATCGGCGCGTTGGCGCAGGCGCCCAGGCACTCGACTTCTTCCCAGCTGAACTTGCCATCGGCGGACAGCACATGCGGCTGGTCCGCGATCTTTTCGCGGCAGACGCCGATCAGGTCCTCGGCGCCGCAGATCATGCAGGACGTGGTGCCGCAGACCTGGATATGCGCCACCGAACCAACCGGTTGCAGCTGGAACATGAAGTAGAAGGTCGCCACCTCCAGCGCCCGGATATAGGCCATGCCCAGCATGTCGGCGACATGCTCGATCGCGGGGCGGGTCAGCCAGCCCTCCTGCTCTTGCGCGCGCCACAGGAGCGGGATGATCGCGCTGGCCTGCCGGCCCTCGGGGTACTTGGTCAGCTGCGCCTCGGCCCAGGCCTGGTTGGCCGGGGTGAAGGCAAAGCTTTCGGGCTGGTCGTGGTGCAGTCGTCGAAGCATCAGTTGCTACAACCTCCAGAGACGTATTTGAGGCCGCCCTCGCTCGAGGCGTCCTCGATTTCGTGCAGCGCGCGCAGCTGGCCGACAGCGGCCTCCAGCAGCGCGTCGTCAAACCCGGTGGCGGTTTCCACCTCGAGGGCTGCCTCCTCGGTATCGACCACGCAGCCAACCGCGACCAGAGCGTCGCGCATCGTGTCCAGCTCGGCCTCGGAGGCGATCACGCTGTCCTGCGCGAGACCCGCCGTCGGGGCGAGCGCCGCGAAAAGGGCAAGGGTCCTGACAATCTTCATGGTTTCAAACTCCTACATCCGACGTCCCGCCGGGAAACCCGTCCTGCGACGGGGCCGGTTCACCGGTCGATCTCCCCGAACACGATATCCATGGTACCAATAATCGCGGCCACGTCGGCCAGCATGTGCCCCTTGGCCACGTGATCCATCGACTGCAAATGCGGGAAGCCCGGCGCGCGCAGCTTGGCGCGGTAGGGCTTGTTGGTGCCGTCCGAGACCAGGTAGACGCCGAATTCGCCCTTGGGCGCCTCGACCGCGGCATAGACCTCGCCGGCGGGGACGTGGAAGCCCTCGGTGTACAGCTTGAAGTGATGGATCAGCGCCTCCATCGAGGTCTTCATCTCGCCGCGCTTGGGCGGGGTGATCTTTCCGCGGGCCAGAACGTCGCCCTTCTCGTTGCGCAGCTTCTCGCAGGCCTGCTTGATGATGTGGGTGGACTGGCGCATCTCCTCCATCCGCACCAGGTAGCGGTCGTAGCAGTCGCCGTTCTTGCCCACCGGGACCTGGAACTCGAACTCGTCGTAGCACTCATAGGGCTGGGCGCGCCGCAGGTCCCAGGCCAGGCCCGAGCCGCGCACCATCACGCCGGAATAGCCCCATTCGAGGATCTCCTCCTCGGTCACCACGCCGATATCGGCGTTGCGCTGCTTGAAGATGCGGTTCTCGGTCAGCAGCTCGTCGATGTCGTCCAGCACCTTCGGGAATTCGTCGGCCCACTGCTCGATATCCTCGATCAGCCCGGCCGGCAGGTCCTGGTGCACGCCGCCGGGGCGGAAATAGGCCGCGTGCAGGCGCGCGCCGCAGGCCCGTTCGTAGAACACCATCAGCTTCTCGCGTTCCTCGAAGCCCCAGAGCGGCGGGGTCAGCGCGCCCACGTCCATGGCCTGCGTGGTCACGTTCAGCAGGTGGTTCAGCACCCGGCCGATCTCGGAATAGAGCACCCGGATCAGCGAGGCGCGGCGCGGCACCTGCGTTCCCGTCAGCTTCTCGATGGCCAGGCACCAGGCGTGCTCCTGGTTCATCGGCGCCACGTAGTCGAGGCGGTCGAGATAGGGCAGGTTCTGCAGGTAGGTGCGGCTTTCCATCAGCTTCTCGGTGCCGCGGTGCAGCAGGCCGATATGCGGGTCGGCGCGCTCCACGACCTCGCCGTCCAGCTCCAGCACCATGCGCAGCACGCCGTGGGCGGCCGGGTGCTGGGGGCCGAAGTTGATGTTGAAATTGCGGATCTTCTGCTCGCCGGTCAGCGTGTCGTCGAAGTTGCCGTCCATCCTCTCACCCCTTCACCATGAGGGCGCCCCGGGATGCGGAGCGCAGGCCAATCCGGCCGAGATCGTCATTGTATCTAGCATGAATTGCGCGGGCCGCCGCGCCCAGGCGCGACAGGGTCCCGGCCTCGTCCGCCTCGTCATCCGGTTCCGGCCCGCTGGCGGGCGCCGCGTCGTAGGGCGCGGCGGTGTCCGGGTTCAGCCGCCAGGAGGCGGGCACCGCGTCGCCGAAGCGCGCGGTGACGAAATCATAGACCGGGGCCAGTTTCGCCCGCGCGGCCAGCAGCCAGTCCTGCGGCGCGTCGGCGCTGATCCCGGCAAAGACCCGTTCGTCATAGGTGCCGGGCTGGAAGCCCAGCCCGAGGAAATCGCACAGCCGCTGCAGGCTGTCGTCCGAGAACAGCTCTTCGTAGAACAGGTACAGGATCTGCCCGCGCGGGACGGCGGCCTCCAGCTCGGTGATGGTGCGGGCATAGTCCGACCGGCCGAGGAAGCGCGGCTCGTCCAGTCGCGAAAACACCATCTTGTCGAACGCGGGATCGCCCGGCGCCAGGTTCAGCCGCCGCGCGCGCATCCGCGCGTGACTCCACAGCCGGTCCACCGGGTCGCGCATGATGAAGACGAAGCGGGTGCGCGGATACGTGGCTGCCATCTCGGCAAAGGCCGCGCGCCCCAGAAGGCTGTAGATCGGCGTCACGTCGCCGAAGGCCCGGGCGCCCGGCCGGTCGCCGCGCACGAGGCCCAGGTAGTCGCCCTGCCCGCGCAGCGCCGCGAAAAAGGACCGCAGGTAGCCCGAGGGCCGCCCCGCCCGCCGCAGCACCGCCGACAGCGCCAGCAGCCGGCGCAGCCGCTGCAATGCGGGCCGTGCCCCGCCCTCGGCGAACTCACCGTGGAACTTGTTGAAATAGTGGTATTCCTTGAGCGGGCCCGTGGACACCTCCGGGTGCTGCGCCAGGTACTGGTGCAGCCAGGTGGTGCCGGCCTTCTGCGCGCCGATGACGAAGAACATCACGTCCCCGTCCGCGCGCGCGCCGTTTATGCCCCGCTCGACCTCCACGCTCAGGACTCCGCGCGCTCGTCGCCCGGCAGGATGTACTCGGCCCCTTCCCACGGGCTCATGAAATCGAACTGGCGGTATTCCTGGGTCAGCTTCACCGGCTCATAGACCACGCGCTTCTGCTCTTCGTCATAGCGCACCTCGGTATAGCCGGTGGTCGGGAAATCCTTGCGCAGCGGATAGCCGCGGAAACCGTAGTCGGTGAGGATGCGGCGCAGGTCCGGGTGGCCCGAGAACAGGATGCCGAACATGTCGAACACCTCGCGCTCGAACCAGTTGGCCGAGGGGTGGATCGGGGTGATCGACGGCACCATCTCGTCCTCGCGCACCGCCGCCTTCACGCGGACGCGGTGGTTCTGGTACATCGACAGGAAGTGATAGACCACGTCAAAGCGCGCCTCGCGCTCGGGGTAGTCCACCGCGGTGATGTCCACCAGCGTCGAGAAGCGGCAGGTGGCATCGGTCTTCAGGAACTCGACGAAGCCCGAGATCGAGCTGGGGGCGACCGTGACGGTCAGCTCGTCCAGCGCCACGTCCCAGCTCAGCACGCAGTCGGGGCGCTTGAGTTCCAGATGGGTGCCCAGTTCGCGCAATGCCTCGGTCATGGCTTACCTCACGATCGTGCCGGTGCGGCGGATTTTTCGTTGCAGCTGCAGGATGCCGTAGACCAGCGCCTCGGCGGTCGGCGGGCAGCCCGGCACGTAGATGTCCACCGGAACGATCCGGTCGCAGCCGCGCACCACGGAATAGGAATAGTGGTAATAGCCGCCGCCATTGGCGCAGGAGCCCATGGAGATCACGTAGCGCGGCTCGGGCATCTGGTCATAGACCTTGCGCAGGGCCGGCGCCATCTTGTTGGTCAGCGTGCCCGCGACGATCATCACGTCCGACTGGCGCGGCGAGGCGCGCGGGGCGAAGCCGTAGCGCTCCACGTCGTAGCGCGGCATGGCGGTGTGCATCATCTCGACCGCGCAGCAGGCCAGGCCGAAGGTCATCCAGTGCAGGGAGCCGGTGCGCGCCCAGTTGATGATGTCCTCGGCCGAGGTCAGCAGGAAGCCCTTGTCCTGCAGCTCGCGGTTCAGCGCCTGGGTGGCGACCTCGCGGTCCGGGCCGGCGGTGTTGGCGGAGGTGCTTACTCCCATTCCAGGGCTCCCTTCTTCCATTCATAGGCAAAGCCGATGGTGAGCACGGCCAGGAAGACCATCATCGACCAGAAACCAACTAGCCCGACCTCTCCGAAAGACACCGCCCAGGGAAACAGGAAGGCGATCTCCAGGTCGAAGATGATGAACAGGATCGAGACCAGGTAGAAGCGCACGTCGAACTTCATCCGCGCGTCGTCGAAGGCGTTGAAGCCGCATTCGTAGGCCGACAGTTTCTCGGGGTCGGGATGCCGCACCGCGATGATCACGGCGGCCAGGATCAGAACGAGGCCAAGCGCCACCGCCAGACCCAAAAAGATGAGGATGGGAAGGTATTCGCTCAGCAGTTCGGTCACGGCTTGGCTCCTCTGTGGCAGCCGCCCCCGCTGGGGCCGGTCACGCGTGGTTTACTCCCGGGGGCGGATCGGGTCAACCGAAGCTGACGCCGAAAAAATCCTTGGAATCATGGGACTTCCAAAAATGTATACGACCGTGTGCCAAAAATTCAGGTCAGATTGCCGCAGCGCCGAGTCGCCGCACCCGTGATGTTTGCAGGTGCGGCAATCGAAAGAAAGCCTTGCCGTGGATGGGCTTAGCCCCGCGCCCAGCGCGGGCGGCGCTTGTCGAAGAAGGCACCGATGCCCTCCTGCGCCTCTTCGCTGGCCCAGCGCTCGGAAAGCTGGGCGATGGTTCGGTCGATGACCTCGGAATCGATCCGCGGCCCCAGCCCCCGGATCTGCGCCTTGGCCGCGGCCACCGCGCCGGGCGCGCAGGACAGGTAGGGCACGACCTCGGCCTCGACGGCCGCGTCCAGCTCCTCCGGCGCGACCGCCCTGGCCAGCAGGCCCAGCGTCACCGCCTCGTCGGCCTCGAACAGGCGGGCCGACATGTAGACGCGGCGGGCCATCGCCTCGCCCATGCGGGCCACGACATAGGGGCCGATGGTGGCCGGGATCAGCCCCAGCCGGGTCTCGGTCAGGCCGAATTTCGGACCGCGCACCCCGATCGCCACGTCGCAGACCGACATCATGCCGATCCCGCCGCCGAAGGCCTGCCCCTGAACCCGCCCGATCAGCGGCTTGGGCATGGTGTTGAGCGCATAGAGCATCTCGGCCAGCTTGCGCGCGGCCTTGTCCCTCTGCTCGGGGCCTTTCTGCATCTGTGCCTGCATCCAGGCCAGGTCGCCCCCCGCGCAGAAGCTCTTGCCCGCGCCGGTCAGCACCACCACGCGCACTGCCGGGTCGGCACCGAGGGCCCGGGCCGCGGCGGTCAGCGCATCCATCAGGTCGGCCGACAACGCATTATGCTTGTCGGGCCGGTTCAGGGTCAGACGCGCCACGCCGCGCGCGTCGGTCTCGATCTCGATAGTGTCGCACATCCTGTCCTCCTTCGGCCCGCTCAGGCCCCCACGATCATCACATAGGCGGCCAGCGCCAGCATCACCGTGGCGACCGGCCCCCACAGCCTGCGTTCCTTGCGCGACGGCGTGATCCAGTTCAGCGCGCAGGTCAGCGCCGACAGGCCAACCGCCACCCAGCCCGTCCAGCGCGGCCAAAAGCGCCCGGAAAACCCCGCCGCCGACAAGATTGCCAGCGCCATGAAAAGCAGCAACAGGATCGACAGCGCCGCCATCACCCGCCCGCGCGGGGGTAGTGCGCCCCTGTGCTGACCACCTTGGGTATATTCTCCCAGCGGCAGCCCCACGATCAACAGAACCTGGAACGCGATCACGCCCAGGCACAGCAGGGCATAAAGCTGGGCCGGCTGCACCCTCAGCCCCCGCGCATCGCGCGCGCCATCTGCGCGGCCTGTTCGATCACGCCCATGTCCAGCCGGGTGTCATAGCCCAGCGCCTCCAGATGCGCGGCGACCGCCTCGGTCGCCACGTTGCCGGTAGCCCCGTCGGCATAGGGGCAGCCGCCCAAGCCGCCCACGGCGGCGTCGAACACCCGCAGCCCCAGCGACAGCGAGGCGTCGATATTGTCCAGCGCGTGGCCCCCGGTGTCGTGGTAATGGCCCGCCAGCCGGTGCACCGGCACCACCTCGCGCACCGCCAGCAGCATCCGGGCGATGCTGTCGGGCGTGCCCTTGCCGATGGTGTCGCCCAGCGAGACCTCGTAGCAGCCCATGGAGAACAGCGCCTCGGCCACCTTCGCCACCTGGTCGGGCGCCACCGGGCCGTCATAGGGGCAATCGGTCACGCAGGAGACGTAGCCGCGCACCGGCATGTCGATGTGGCGCGCGGCCTCCACCACCGGCTCGAAGCGCTGCAGGCTCTCCTCGATCGTGGCGTTGATATTGGCCTTGGAAAACCCTTCCGAAGCCGAGCCGAAGATGGCGATCTCGTCCACCCTGGCCTCCACCGCGCGCTCGAACCCCTTCATGTTGGGCGTCAGCGCCGCGTAGGCCACGCCGGGGGCGCGGGCGATGCCCGCCAGCACCTCGGCCCCGTCGGCCATCTGCGGCACCCATTTGGGCGAGACGAAACTGGCCACCTCGATCCGCTGGAACCCGGCCTTCGACAGCATGTCGATCAGGGCGATCTTTTCCTCTGCCGGGATCAGGCGCTTTTCGTTCTGCAGCCCGTCGCGGGGGCCGACCTCGAATATTTCCACGTATTCAGACATCAGGCACCTCGTAGAAATCGCGCGTGTAGATCTGCGCCGGGCCGTCCTCCTCCAGCGCCTTCCGGAAGGCTGGCCGCGCGATCAGCCTCCGGTAATAGGCATCCACCCCGGGCAGCAGCGTTGGCGGCACGAAGCGCCGCGCCACCATCACACCATAGCCCACATTGGTGTCCACCGCCGAAAACCCCGAGGGCAGCAGGTAGTCGTGGCGCGAGACCACACGCTCGATCACCTCCAGCACCTTTTCCAGCCGCTTGGCCTCCAGCCGCATCACGGTGGGGCTGCGCATCCAGTCCTCGCGCAGGGTGATGTGGTGCATGGTCAGGTTGGCAACGTGCTGGCCGATGGTCTCGGCGAAATGCAGCCATTCCAGCCAGTCGGCGCGCTCCTCATCGCCCGGCAGGCGGCCGAGCCCCGCCTCGGGGCGAGTCTCGACCAGGTATTCGGCGATGGCGCCGCTTTCGAACAGGACGCGGCCGTCGATCTCCAGCGCCGGCACCCGGCCCGCGGGCGAAAGAGACAGGAAGTCGGGCCTGCGCATCGAGCCGTCGAAGAAATCGTGGCGGACGGTTTCGAACTCAAGCTCCATCTCGTGCAGCAGCCACAGCGTGCGGAACGAGCGCGCCTGCGGGCAGTGATGCAGCCGGATCATGCGGCCTCCTCCTCTTCGTCCTCCAGCCGGATCAGCGCGGCGCCGGCCTCGACCTGGGCGCCCGCCTCGGCCAGCAGCTCGGCCACCACGCCGTCGCGGCCGGCGGCCAGGGTGTGCTCCATCTTCATGGCCTCCAGCACCGCCAGCGGCTGACCCTCGGAGACCTGCTCACCCTGCGCCACGAAGACCGCCTTGACCAGCCCCGGCATCGGCGCCTCGATCAGGTTGCCGCCCGCGCCCGCCTGCGCGGCGCGGGCCAGCGGGTCGACCACCGTGAAATGAAAGCCCGGCCCGGCGAAGACGCTGATCGTGCCGCCCGCCCGTGCCGCGGGCGCGGCGCGCGTGCCGTCCAGGCTCCACACCCCCGCCTCGCGCCGCGCCTCGACGGCGGCGCCGTCGATCTCCACCACGTGCCTGTCGGGCCCGTGCGAGGTGATCTCGGCAATGATCTCGGTCTCGCCATGGGTCAGCGTCACCCGGCGCGCGGGCGGTGCCCAAAGGGTGAAGCCGGTCATCGGCTCGTCCGCCGCGGCCAGCCCCGCCGCCTCCAGCGCGGCCTGGGCGATCACCTGCGGCGTGGGCGCGGCGGACACCACCAGCCCCTCCAGGTCGCGCTCGATCAGCCCGGTGTCCACGTCGCCCGCGGCAAAGCCCGCGTGACGCGTCAGCGCCGCGAGGAAGGCAAGGTTGGTGACCGACCCCGCCACCTCCGAGCCCTCCAGCGCGCGGGTCATGCGGGCCAGCGCCACCGACCGGGTCGGCCCGTGGGTGATCACCTTGGCGATCATCGGGTCGTAGAAGGGGCTGATCGTGTCCCCTGCCCTGACCCCGCTGTCGATCCGCGCGCCCTGCGGGAACCGCAGATGGCTGAGCGTGCCCGTGGCGGGCAGGAAGCCCTTTTCCACGTCCTCGGCATAGAGCCGGGCCTCGAAGGCATGGCCGGTCAGCGTGATCTGCTCCTGCTTCGCCGGCAGGGCCTCGCCCGCCGCCACGCGCAGCTGCCATTCCACCAGGTCGATGCCGGTGATGGCCTCGGTCACCGGGTGCTCCACCTGCAGCCGCGTGTTCATCTCCATGAACCAGAAACGGTCGGGGCGCAGCCCGTCCGAGCCGTCGACGATGAACTCCACCGTGCCCGCGCCCTTGTAGCCGATGGCGCGCGCAGCGCGCACCGCGGCCTCGCCCATCGCGTCGCGCATCTCGGGCGTCATGCCGGGGGCCGGGGCCTCTTCGATCACCTTCTGGTGGCGGCGCTGGAGCGAGCAGTCGCGCTCGAACAGATGCACCGCGTCCGCGCCGTCGCCGAAGACCTGCACCTCGATATGGCGCGGTTTTTCAACGAATTTCTCGATCAGGACCGCGTCGTTGCCGAAGGCGGTGCGCGCCTCGCCGCGGGCGCTTTCCAGCGCCGCCGCGAAGTCCCGTGGAGACGCGACCTTGCGCATGCCCTTGCCGCCGCCGCCCGCGACGGCCTTGATCAGCACCGGGTAGCCGATGGCATCCGCCGCGCCCGACAGGTGCTCGGGGTCCTGGTTGTCGCCGTGATAGCCGGGCACCACCGGCACCCCGGCCTCCTCCATCAGCTTCTTGGCGGCGTCCTTCAGCCCCATGGCGCGGATCGCCTGCGCCGAGGGGCCGATGAAGGTCAGCCCGGCCTCCTCCACCGCCTCCACGAAATCGGGGTTTTCCGACAGGAAGCCGTAACCGGGATGGATCGCCTCGGCCCCCGCCTGCTGCGCCAGCTCGATCAGCAGATCGCCCTTGAGATAGCTCTCGGCCGGTTGCGGCGGGCCGATATGCAGCGCCTCGTCGGCCAGCGCCACGTGGCGGGCCCGGGCGTCCGCGTCGGAATAGACGGCCACCGTCCGCACCCCCATGGCGCGGGCACTCTCGATCACGCGGCAGGCGATCTCGCCGCGGTTCGCGATCAGGATCTTCTGAAACATCTTGGCCATGCGCGGCCTCCTCCCCTTCTTCTTGGCGGAAATACTCCCGCCGGAGGCGAAAATCTTACATCCGGAAAACGCCGAAGCGCGTCGGCTCGATCGGCGCGTTCAGCGCGGCGGACAGGCTCAGGCCGAGGACGTCCCGGGTCTTGCGCGGGTCGATGATGCCGTCGTCCCACAGCCGCGCCGAGGCGTAGAGCGGGTGCGACTGGCGCTCGAACATCTCGATGGTCGGGCGCTTGAACTCGGCCTCTTCCTCGGCGCTCCAACTGCCGCCCGACCGCTCGATCGCGTCGCGCTTCACCGTCGCCAGCACGCCCGCCGCCTGCTCGCCGCCCATGACCGAGATGCGGCTGTTGGGCCAGGTCCACAGGAAGCGCGGCTGGTAGGCCCGCCCCGCCATCCCGTAGTTGCCCGCCCCGAACGAGCCGCCCACCAGCATGGTGATCTTGGGCACCGAGGTCGTCGCCACGGCGGTGACCATCTTGGCGCCGTGCCGGGCGATGCCCTCGTTCTCGTATTTCCGGCCCACCATGAAGCCGGTGATGTTCTGCAAAAACACCAGCGGCGTGCCGCGCTGGCTGCACAGTTCGACGAAATGCGCGCCCTTCTGCGCGGCCTCGGAGAACAGCACGCCGTTGTTGGCGATGATCCCCACCGGGCAGCCCTTCACATGGGCGAAACCGGTGACCAGCGTCTCGCCGAAACGCGGCTTGAACTCGTCGAAGCGGCTCCCGTCCACGACGCGGGCGATCACCTCGCGGATGTCGTAGGGCGTGCGCAGGTCGGCGGGCACCACGCCGAGGATCTCCTCGGGGTCATAGGCGGGGTCCTCGGGGCTTTCCCATTTCACCGTGTGCGGCTTTTCGCGGTTGAGGTGGCTGACCGCGCGGCGGGCCAGCGCCAGCGCGTGGGCGTCGTCCTCGGCCAGGTAGTCGGCCACGCCCGACAGGCGCGTGTGCACGTCGCCGCCGCCCAGGTCCTCGGCGCTGACCACCTCGCCCGTCGCGGCCTTCACCAAGGGCGGGCCGGCGAGGAAGATGGTGCCCTGCTCCTTCACGATGACGGTGACGTCCGACATGGCGGGCACATAGGCGCCGCCGGCGGTGCAGGAGCCCATGACCACGGCGATCTGCGGGATGCCGCGCGCCGACATCCGCGCCTGGTTGTAGAAGATGCGGCCGAAATGGTCGCGGTCGGGGAAGACCTCGTCCTGCTGGGGCAGGTTCGCCCCGCCCGAGTCCACCAGGTAGATGCAGGGCAGGTTGCATTCCTCGGCGATCTCCTGCGCGCGCAGGTGCTTTTTCACCGTCATCGGGTAATAGGTGCCGCCCTTCACGGTGGCGTCGTTGCACACCACCATGACCTCTTGCCCTTCGACCCGGCCGATGCCCGCGATCACGCCGGCGCAGGGGGCGGCGCCGTCATACATGCCATGCGCGGCGGTCGCGCCGACCTCAAGGAACGGCGCGCCGGGGTCGAGCAGGTTGGCCACCCGCTCGCGGGGCGGCATCTTGCCGCGGCCCACGTGGCGGGCCAGCGCCTTCTCGCCACCGCCCCGCGCCGCGGCCCCCGCGGCCTCGGCGACCTGCGCCAGCATCTCCAGATGCGCTGCGCGATTTCCTTCAAACGTTGAAGAACTGGGAAGAACCGAGCTTTCGAGTTTCATTTCAAACCTGTCCCCCTGGGGTTTCGGCAGGTGCCGGAACGGGCGCGCCGCGGGCCCGAAGCCCCCGGCCGCGCCCTGCCCCGAGCCCCGCGCAATCTTGACCCAAATCAAGGCCCGAACGGGCGTTTTTTGGCATGATCCTGGGCATCATATCAGAGTGAGAAAAGCCATGAGTTACGCAACCATCGCCGCTGCCGCCGCAACCGCCCTGGCCCTTGTCTCCACGCCTGCGCTGGCGCAATCGGCAGGCGATTGGACGCTGGGCTTCGGCCTGGGCGTCGTCGACCCCAAGTCCAACAACGGCAAGCTGTCCGGCGGCACGCTGCCGGTGAAGATCGACGAGAACACCCAGGCGACTTTCACCTTCGAATATTTCATCGCCGACAATCTCGGGGTGGAGGTGCTGGCGGCCACGCCCTTCCAGCACAACATCTCGATCACCGGCCTGGGCAAGGTCGGCAGCACCAAGCACCTGCCGCCCACCGTGTCGCTGCAATACCACTTCAACGGCGGGGGCAGCATCTCGCCCTTCCTCGGCGCGGGCGTGAACTACACGACCTTCTTCGACGAAAGCACCACCGGTGCGCTGGCGGGCTCCAAGCTGAGCCTGCGCGACTCGGTGGGCCTTGCCGCCCATGCCGGCGTCGATTTCAGAGTCAGCGACCGCGGCGCGATCCGGGCCGACCTGCGCTGGATGGACATCGACAGCACCGTCAAACTGAACGGCGCCAAGATCGGCAAGACCCATATCGACCCGATGGTCTACGGCCTGTCCTACGTGCTCAGGTTCTGAGCCCGGCCGGGTCAGCGGACCCTGCGGGCCGCCCTCCGGGGCGGCCCGTTTCCGTTCTGTCCCACCGGGGATCACCCCATCGCCCCCATCAGCTCGCGGCCCACCAGCATGCGGCGGATTTCCGAGGTTCCTGCCCCGATCTCCATCAGCTTGGCGTCGCGGAAGAAGCGGCTGACCGGGGTCTCGTTCATGAATCCCGTGCCGCCCATCGCCTGCACCGCCTGGTGCGCCACCACCATCGCCTCTTCCGAGGCGTAGAGCACGCAGGCCGCCGCGTCCTGGCGGGTCACCTGCCCCCGGTCGCAGGCCTTGGCCACCTCGTAGGTATAGGCCCGGGCCGAGTTCATCTTGGTGTACATGTCGGCCACCTTGGCCTGCATGAGCTGAAAATTCCCGATCGGCTGGCCGAACTGCTTGCGCTCGGCGATATAGGGCATGACCTCGTCCAGGCAGGCGGCCATGATGCCGGTGCCGATGCCCGACAGCACCACCCGCTCGTAATCCAGCCCCGACATCAGCACGCGCACGCCCTTGCCCTCTTCGCCGAGGACGTTCTCGAAGGGCACCTCGACATCGTCGAAGATCAGCTCGGCGGTGTTGGAGCCGCGCATCCCCAGCTTGTCGAAATGCGGCGAGGTGGAAAAGCCCTTCATGGTTTTTTCCACGATGAAGGCGGTGATGCCCTTGGACCCCGCCTCGGGGTCGGTCTTGGCATAGACCACGAGCGTGTCGGCATCCGGCCCGTTGGTGATCCAGAACTTGGTGCCGTTCAGGGTGTAATAGCCGTTCTTCTTCTCGGCCCGCAGCTTCATGCCCACCACGTCGGAGCCGGCCCCGGCCTCGGACATGGCCAGCGCGCCGATATGTTCGCCCGAGATCAGCTTGGGCAGGTATTTCTGCTTCTGTTCCTCGGTGCCGTTCAGCTTGATCTGGTTGACGCAGAGGTTGGAATGCGCGCCGTAGGACAGCGAGATCGAGGCCGAGGCCCGCGCGATTTCCTCCACCGCGACCACATGGGCGAGATAGGACATGCCGGCCCCGCCGTAGTCCTCGGGCGTGGTGATGCCCAGTAGGCCCAACTCGCCCATCTCTTTCCACAGCTCGTTGGGGAACTGGTTGGTCTGGTCGACTTCGGCGGCGATCGGCTTGATGCGCTCCTGCGCCCAGCGATGCACCATGTCGCGCAGCGCCTCCACCTCTTCGCCCAGGTCGAACTTCATCGAGTGCATGAACATCGCGCCACTCCTCCCGCGATTATTGAACGCTTGTTCATTTCTAAGCGCAACCTCTGAGTCGGGTCAACAGCGCAGATGCCCCCCGGTGTTAGTTGACACGGTTTCTTGCACTGATCTCGGAAGAGGCCGGAGAAAGCCGGAAGATTCCGGAAGGCTAATAAAACGAGGGCCTTCGGCGCTGGTCGAGGACAACGTCCACCACAAACAGAAATCCTGCAGCGGGCCGCGAATGGGAGGTCTGCGGGGCCTTTCCCGAATGGAAGGTAGCTTTAACCGTGCGACCAGGCCGACGCGGGTAAAGCCCCTTTAAATATGGTGCTAAGGAATATCGAGAGCGATCGTCTGAAAGCACTATCCCGGCGTCGTTGGACGCGCGAACCCGCATGCAAGCGTGCAGGCTGTCTTCGCAACATGCATGTTATGGTCAAAGCCAAAGAAATAAGGGACGAACTCATGAAGCATCGCCAGTCTGCGGGCGATAGAACATGCATGCGATTCCGATCTGAAGTGCGCTCGCCATGCCTGGTCCGCCATCGAACCACCTCCCAACGGAGTACGGTCGCGTCGAGGTTGACGCATGACCAACGGACCGCAAGACTGCAACCCTGATTAGAACAACACATTTCTCAACGGGGGAAGGCGGCCATGTCTTCATTGGAAACGGCGATTCAGACACTCGCAGCGCGTGTGCGAGACCATACCGAGACGATCTCAACCGAGGAGGCGGCCAAGACCTCGATCGTGCTGCCATTCCTCCAGTCCCTCGGGTACGACGTATTTGATCCTTCGCAGGTCATTCCGGAATTCACGGCCGATGCCGTCGGAAAGAAAGGTGAGAAAGTCGACTACGCGATCCGGCTGGACGACGAGATACGCATCCTGATCGAGTGCAAGGGCCTGGGCACGCCGCTTGACGTGAAGCACCTGTCGCAGCTCTTCCGTTATTTCACCGTGACCAAGGCACGCTTCGCGATCCTAACGAACGGACGGCACTTCCAAATCTATACCGATCTGGAGGAGCCGAACAAACTGGATACGCGGCCCTTCTTCACCTTCGATCTTCTCGATATGAGTGCGGCGAACCTCAATGAGTTACGTAAGTTCGAACGCTCGGCCTTCGACGTCGACAGGATCTTGGCGACGGCTGAGCGGCTGAAATATGTCTCGGCGGCCAAGACGTTCCTCGCCGAGCAGATGGATCAACCCAGCGAAGACATGGTCCGGCTGGTCACCAGCGTGATCCATGACGGGCGAGGCACTGCCCAGGTGCGTGAACTGGTCGAAAGTGCGATGAAAATGGCCTTCAAGGATATCGTGCGCGACGCCGTTCAGGCGCGCCTGTCATCGGCGCTGGAGAGCAGTTCCGACAGGCACGCAGAAGACGCGCCGGATCCAGAACCCGAAATAGTCACCACCGATGAAGAGCGCGAAGCCACGATGATCATTCGGGCCATCGTGCGAGACGTGATTTCCGGCTCGCGCGTTGGCCTGCGCGACGCCAAGAGCTACTGCGCGGTCTTGGTCGACGACAACAACCGAAAACCTCTGGCTCGGTTACACTTCAATCAGAAGCAGTGGCGACTCGGGCTCTTTGACGGCGACGGCGAAGACCGGGTCGCGATCTCGGGACTGGATGACATCTACGCATACACCGAGCGACTTCGAGCTACTGCTCAGAAGTACAAAGAAGACTGATAAAAGGGCGCTGCAGGCGGTTGGCGCGGCAGATCCGTGTTGTCGGGCTAGCTGACGAAAAGCTGGGCCATTGGAGTGTGGCGTGAAGTCCTTCCTGCCCGTCTGTTCCAGGCCCGATCTGGCTCGGCCCGGCCCTTCGCTGCCATGGGATCAATGGTCGCTGGGCGTGGCACCTACGTCCGCTATCCGGGCAAAACCGGCCTCGATTGGTCCTATGCCTTGCCCCTGCCTATTCGGAGCGCGAAGCGGCCCAATCACGCAATGCTTGGGCCTGTCCCCCGTCAGCAGCTTTCGGACATCTGATTTGATTTCATAGCGGAGGGTTTCTGGCTCATAGTAACTGCCAAGGAGTGGAGATGAGACAGAAACCCGGAACACGCAAAGAGCCTGCCGAGAAGGTCGTGAAGGACATTCGGCGGCGAACCAGGACGCAGCATTTGCCCGAGGAGAAGATCCGGATCGTGCTGGAAGGGTTGCGCGGTGAAGAGAGCATCGCGGCCGGATTCTAAATCGTAGGTCAACTTCTGGGCGTCGGCGAGGCTGGTGTTGCCTGCGCGCTCGCCAGCGGAGATGTGGACGAATACGTCCTTGCCGCTCGTTTCGGGCTCGACTAAGTCGAAGCCTTTGGAAGTATTGAACCATTTCACTGGGCCGTTGGCCATGTGATTTTTTTTGTCTTTGCTGCCCACGCATTGCGGCAGCCCGGCTTGTCACAAC
>JBNGCX010000011.1:0-74889 GCA_049974865.1 Paracoccaceae bacterium | reverse complement strand
CGGCGCGCAGCATGTAGCGGTTGCAGTTCCATATCTGGCCGGGCGCCAGCGGCTCGCCGGGCTCCCGCAACTCGCTGCCCGTGGAAAAGATCGCCACCCGCAGCTTGCGCCGCAGGGTGATGCGGCCCGCGCCGATGGCCGCCAGGGCGGCCGCCTCGCGCGGGCCGATCTCGACCCCGGCCGGCAGGATCTCGGCGCCTTGCCGCAGGTCTTCGCCGCGCCGGCGGATATTCGTGCCCGGCACGGGACGCGTGGCGAAACTGATGCGATCGCCGGCCCGCTGCACCCGTTCCTGCATGATCACGGCATCGGCCCCCGCGGGAACCGGCGCCCCGGTCAGGATCCGCAGCGCCGCCCCGGAGGGCAGATCGTCCCGCGGCGCGTCCCCGGCGGCGATCGTTCCGGCCACGCGCAGCGCCCAGGGCCCTGCCCCCGCCAGGTCGGCCAGCCTAAGCGCGTAGCCGTCCATGCCGGAATTGTCGAACGGCGGCAGCGGCTGCGCCGCGCGCGCAGGCAGGGCGGTGATCCTTCCCATGGCCCCGGCAAGGGGAAGGGTCTCGGTCTCGGCCACCGGCTCGGCCAGGGCCAGGCCACGCCGCAGCGCTTCGTCCAAGGGCATCAATCCGGCTGCAGCAGAGTCGCAATCGCAGCCTGCGGGCCCGGTGCGGGTCTGAACGTTCATGCGAATTCCTTCGATTGGCTGGTTTCCCTGGAGATCGTGCAGTCGAGATTGCGTAGCAGCCCGTCCTTCAGCCCGTAGACCAGGCCATGCACCCTGACCGGCTCGCCACGGCGCCAGGCTTCACGCAGGATCGGGGTTTCCGCGACCCGCGCGACACCCTCGATCACGTTCAGTTCCGACAGGCGGTCGCGGCGGGCCTCGATCTCGTCGAGGGCGGACAGTTCATCGCCATAGCGGCGGGCGAGCCGGCGGATCGGTTCGAGCCAGTGGTCGGCCAGGCCATGCCGCATATCCTCGGTGGCGGCACGCACGCCGCCGCACCCGTAATGGCCACAAACGATGATCTCGCGGATCTTCAGCGCCTCGACCGCGAATTCCAGCGCGCTGAGCATGTTCATGTCGGAGGAGTGAATGACATTGGCCACGTTGCGATGCACGAACACCTCGCCCGGGTCGAGCCCGGCGATCACATTCGCCGGAACCCGGCTGTCGGAACAGCCGATCCAGAAAAACTCGGGAGACTGGCGCGTTGCCAGGCGCGCGAAATAGCCCGGTTCCCGGGAATGGCGCTCGGCGGACCAGGCCACGTTCCCGCGCAGCAGATCATTGAGCATCTTCGTCCTCTCCGGTCATGTCGATCCCTCGGCGCGCGGCCATGCGCAGCCGCAGGCTTGTCAGATCGTCCCGGGTCAGGCGCGCGCGCGCCAGGGGCAGGATGACGGCGTTTTCCAGAGTCATGTGACGGTTATTGGCCTCGGCAAAGCCGCGCAGCGCCATCGGGTCGGGCAAAGGGTCGCCGGCAATCACGGCTTTCAGCCCGTCAAGAACCGCCTTCTGCCAGCCGGCGAGTTCTTCATGCTCCGCGTCCAGCCGGGACAGGATTTCACCGATATCGTCTTCGGGCTCGGCGCGCCGGCGCAGCAGCGGGAACAGATCGGCATCCTCGTCCTGCATGTGCAGCGGAAGTTCCCGCTGAATTCGCCCCAGCAGATCGCGCGCCAGCTCCGGATCGGGGTCCCGCGCATCGGCCAGGGCCCAGAGCCCGTCTGCCATGTCCCGCTGGCGCTGATGATCGGCCGCCAGCGCATCGAGCGGGTTGGCATGGCGGCGCAGGTCCACAGCCCCCCCGCCGGGATCGGCGGGCGCGTTCTGCGGGGTGTGCGGTGCGGCCATGACATGCGCTCCTCAGGTGATCGGGGCGGCCGGATCGAAGCCGGTCACCTCGGCCCGCGCAACAAGCTCGGCCACGAAACGCTGGGCGGCCTGTGCCCATTCCGCCTTGGCCAAGGCATCGGCGATTTCGGCGCGGACCGTTTCGAAAGGCAGGATCGCGCCCGTGGCGCGGGCATCCATGCGCAGGACATGCAGGCCATAGCGTGTCTCGACCGGCTCGGCCCGGATTTCGCCCTCTGCCAGCCCCTCGAAGGCCGCCTCGAATTCCGGCACCGTGTCGCCGGGTCCGATCTGCCCCAGTTGCCCCTTGGCGTCGCGTGAAGGACAGGCGCTTTCCTCGGCCGCGATCCGGCCGAAGAGGCGCGGGTTCTGCGCCAGGCGCTCCAGCGCGGCCGCCGCCTGGGCACGGGCCAGCGCGCGGGCCTCGGCGTCATCCGGGACCGCCGCGTAGAGGACATGCGAGACTTGCCACAGGTCGGGCGCGCGGAAACGCCCCGGCGCGGCGTCATAGGCCGCCCGGATCTGCGCGTCCGACACCGGTTCGGGTGCGATGCATTCCTCCATCACGGCGCGGATCAGGGCCTCGTCCTCGGTCTCGGTCTTGCCGGCCCCGAGGGCACGCGGGGCGGCGGCCAGGCCAAGCCGGGCGGCCTGCTGCAACATCAGCTCGCGGATCACCAGCGCGCGCGCCGCGCGGCGCCAGGCCAGCCCCGGCTTCCCGGCGGGGGCCGCGTGGTTCTGCGCCTCCGCCGCTATGGCGGCAGAGGACAGGGGAACACCATTGACGGTGATTTCGGGAAACAGCGCCGACATGGCCTTACTCCGCCGGTTTGACACCGGACGCGTCCCGCCTGGGCAGCGGCTCCTGACGGCGCGAGCGCACGATCTGATAGCCCGGTCGCGTGAAATACCGCAGCGGCACCGACAGCATGTGCACCAGGCGCGTGAAGGGGAAGACGAGGAAGATGGTCAGCCCCAGGAACAGGTGCATTTTGAACAGCCAGTGCACGTCGGCGATGTAGCTGGCGGCTTGGCCATCGAATGTCCAAATGCCCTGCGCCCAGGACATGAACTTGGTCATCTCGTGGCCGTCCAGGTGCTGCAGGGAGATGAAGATCGTTCCCACCCCCAGCACCAGCTGCGCCAGCAGCATCGCCAGGATCCCGATATCGGCAAGGCTCGAGGTCTTGCGGATGCGCGGATCGGTCCAGCGGCGGTGGAACAGCATCCCGCCCCCCACCAGGGCCATCACCCCTGCAATGCCGCCGGCCACCACGGCCAGCAGTTGCTTGGCGCCATGACTGATGCCCATCGCGTCGAAGACCCAGATCGGCGTCAGGAGCCCGACCAAATGGCCGAAAAAGATGATCAGGACCCCGACGTGGAACAGCACCGAGCCGACGATCAGCTGCTTGCGGCGCAGCAGTTGCGAGGACGAGGATTTCCAGGTGAACGGGTCGCGTTCATAGCGCGCGATCGAGCCGAGGATGGCCACCGAAAGCGCGATGTAGGGATAGATCCCAAATAGGAAATTGTGCATCAGAGCCTCCATCACTCTGCCGCGGCCGGGCGTTCCGGCGCGGGGGTCACGGGTGTATCCATGCGCGCGAGCATGTCGCGCACCTGCGGGCAGCCGGAATTGGGGTCGGGGCCGAAGGTCACCTCGGCCTCCTCCCAGACGGCATCCAGCTGCTCCAGGTCGTTGGGGTCGTCGTCCGGCTGGGCCAGCATCTCGGCCACGCTGTCGCTGTCGGCCTCGCTGCCCGAAACCTCAACCAGCGCCCCCAAAACCGGTGCATAGGGACTCTCGCGGCGCTCCAGCCTTTGGCGCAGCACCTCGAGAATATGCGCCGCGTCCGACAGGATTTCGCGCGCTTCCTCCATCGGGCGCTGCGACAGGAATTCCAGCAGCACCGGCAGGTGATCGGGGAGTTCCTCGGTCACCGGCTCAAACCCGCCGGAGCGGTAGGTTTCAAGCAGATCGAGCATGGCGCCGCCGCGGTCGCGGCTTTCCCCGTGGACATGTTCGAACAGGTTCAGCGACAGCGAGCGCGAGCGGTCGAACAGCGTGACGAACCGCTCCTGAAGATCGTAGATATCCGCAACGGCAAGATCGCGCAGAAGAGGTTCGAGCGCGGCGAGCGCTTCGCGGGACAAGAGCCCTTCAAAGGCGAGCTCGGCCCGGATATCGCTGACCGCGGCGCACAGATATTCGCCGGGATAGGTCAGCAGCGCCGAAAGGGCCTTGAATGTCATAATCATCAGAACGCCTCCGAAGGCAGGGTAAATTTCTTCTTCTTGCCGCCGAAAAGCGTCCCCTCCGAGAGGCCCGTCGAACAGCCATTGCCGTCGGTGAAGCCACAGCCGCCGCGGATATCCATGGCCTCTTCCGCGAGTTCGCGGTGCGTGGTGGGGATCACGAAACGATCCTCGTAATCGGCAAGGGCCATGATCTTGTACATGTCCTCGATCACGCGCCCCGACAGCCCCACCTTGGCGGCGATCGCCTCGTCGATGACGCCGTCCACGGTCTTGGCCCGCATGTAGGCGCGCATCGCCAGCATCCGCTCCAGCGCCTGGGCCACCGGTGCCTCGTCGCCGGCAGTCAGCATGTTGGCGAGGTATTTCAGGGGGATGCGCAGGTTGCGCACATCCGGCATTTCGCCGTCATGGCCGATCAGGCCCGCCTCGGCGGCGTTCTGGATCGGGGAAAGCGGCGGGATGTACCAAACCATGGGCAGGGTCCGGTATTCCGGGTGCAGCGGGAAGGCGACCTTCCACTCCATCGCCATCTTCCAGACCGGCGATTGCTGGGCCGCCTCGATCCATTCGGCCGGAACCCCGTCGGCCAGCGCCATTTCCTGAACCACCGGGTCATTGGGATCGAGGAACACGTCGAGCTGCGCATCGTAGAGGTCGGTCGTGCGCTCGGCGCTGGCCGCCTTCTCGATGGCGTCGGCGTCATAGAGCATCACGCCCAGGTAGCGGATGCGCCCCACGCAGGTTTCCGAACAGACCGTGGGCATGCCGGATTCGATGCGCGGATAGCAAAAGGTGCATTTCTCGGACTTGCCGGATTCCCAGTTGTAATAGATCTTCTTGTAGGGGCAGCCCGAGACGCACATCCGCCAGCCGCGGCATTTCTCCTGGTCGATCAGGACCACGCCGTCCTCTTCGCGCTTGTAGATCGCGCCCGAGGGGCAGCTGGCGGCACAGGTCGGGTTCAGGCAGTGCTCGCAGAGCCGGGGCAGATACATCATGAAGGTGTTTTCATACTGCCCGTAAATCTCTTTCTGCACGCCCTCGAAGTTGTAATCCGCGCTGCGCTTGGAGAATTCCCCGCCCAGGATTTCCTCCCAGTTGGGGCCCCATTCTATCTTCTCGATCCGCTCGCCGGTGATCCTGGAATAGGGGCGCGCGGTCGGGAAGGCCTGCATCTCGGGCGCCGATTTCAGGTGGTCGTGGTCGAAATCGAACGGCTCGTAGTAATCGTCGATCTCGGGCAGCGCCGGGTTGCCGAAGATATTGGCCAGGATGCGCCACTTGGCGCCCTGCTTGGGCTGGATATGGCCGCGCGAATTGCGTTCCCAGCCCCCCTTCCAGCGGCTCTGGTTCTCCCAATCCTTGGGATAGCCGATGCCCGGCTTGGTCTCCACATTGTTGAACCACGCGTATTCGACACCCTCGCGCGAGGTCCAGACGTTCTTGCAGGTGACGGAGCAGGTGTGGCACCCGATGCATTTGTCGAGGTTCAGCACCATGCCGATTTGTGCACGTACTCTCATTCCGCTGCCTCCTGGGTTGCGGGCTGGTCGAGCCAGTCGATTGTCTTCATCCGGCGGACGATCACGAATTCGTCCCGGTTCGCGCCGACGGTGCCGTAGTAGTTGAAGCCCCAGGCCAACTGGGCGTAGCCGCCGATCATGTGGGTGGGTTTCATCGTGGCGCGGGTCACCGAGTTATGGATGCCCCCGCGCAGGCCGGTCTTTTCCGAGCCGGGCGTGTTCACGATCTTTTCCTGCGCATGATACATGAAGATCGTGCCCTCTTTCATGCGCTGCGAGACCACGGCGCGCGCGGTCAGCGCCCCGTTGACGTTGTAGGCCTCGACCCAGTCGTTATCCTCGATCCCGGCCTTTTGGGCGTCGATCTCGGAAATCCAGACAACCGGCCCGCCGCGGTTCAGCGTGAGCATGTGCAGGTTGTCCGAATAGGTCGAGTGGATGCCCCATTTCTGGTGCGGCGTGATGAAGTTCAGCACGACGTGCTTGTCGTTGGCATCCGTGTTCACAGCCGCCGTCACGGTCTTCAGATCGACCGGCGGGCGATACAGGCAGAAGCCCTCGCCGAAGGCGCGCATCCAGAGGTGATCCTGGTAGAGCTGCTGCCGGCCGGTGACGGTGCGCCAGGGGATCAGCTCGTGCACGTTGGTGTAGCCGGCGTTGTAACAGACCTCTTCCGACTCCAGCCCCGACCAGGTCGGCGAGCTGATGATCTTGCGCGGCTGCGCGGCGATGTCGCGGAAGCGGATCTTGGTGTGCTCCTGCCCCTCGGCGAGATGCGCGTGTTCGCGGCCGGTGGGCTTCTCCAACTCGTGCCACGCCTTGACGGCCACCTCGCCGTTGGTCTCGGGCGCCAGCATCATCACCACCTCGGTGGCGTCGATGTCGGTGACGATCTTGGGGCAGCCTTCGGCCGGGCCCTCCTCCCACGCGCCGTTGAGCTTGCGCAGCTCCTCGACCTCGTGCCTGGTATCCCAGTTGATGCCCTTGCCGCCATTGCCCAGCTTGTCCATGAGCGGGCCGAGCGCCACGAACCGGTCGTAGAGCGCGGGATAGTCCCGTTCCACCGCGACGTAGTTCGGCGCGGTCTTGCCCGGGATCAGGTCGCATTCGCCCTTCTTCCAGTCCTGCACCTCGGGCTGGGCCAGTTCACCGGCGGTATCGTGCAGGATCGGCACCTGGACGATGTCGGTCTCCTTGCCCAGGATCTCGGGGGCGACCTCCTGGAACTTCCTGGCGATGGCCTTGAAGATTTCCCAGTCGGTCTTGGATTCGTAGGCCGGATCCACCGCCGCCTGAAGCGGGTGGATGAACGGGTGCATGTCGCTGGTGTTGAGGTCGTTCTTCTCATACCACGAGGCGGTCGGCAGGACGACGTCGGCATAGACCGCGGTGGTCGACATGCGGAAATCGATGCAGACCAGCAGGTCCAGCTTGCCTTCCGGCGCCTTGTCGTGCCAGCGCGCCTCTTTTGGCTTGGCGCGGCCCTCTTCCCCCAGATCCTTGCCCAGCACGCCGTGATCGGTGCCCAGCAGGTGCTTGAGGAAATATTCATGGCCCTTGCCGGACGATCCCAGCAGGTTCGACCGCCAGACGAACAGGTTGCGCATCCAGTTCTCGGGTGCGTCCGGGTCCTGGCAGGACATCTCCAGCTCGCCCGATTTCAGCTTCTCGACCACATAGTCCTTCGGCTCCTGGCCGGCGGCCTTGGCGGCCCTGGCCACGTCCAGCGGGTTGGTCCTGAGCTGCGGCGCGGACGGCAGCCAGCCCATGCGCTCGGCCCGGATGTTGTAGTCGATCAATGCGGCGTCCCAGTCGCCATCGGGGGCGGTGGGGCTGAGGATTTCGCCGACCCCCAGCGTTTCGTAGCGCCACTGGTCGGTATGGGCATAGAAGGCCGAGGTGCCGTTCATCTGGCGCGGCGGCCGCCCCCAGTCGAGCGCGAAGGTCAACGGCAGCCAGCCGGTCTGCGGGCGCAGTTTCTCTTGCCCCACGTAGTGGCTCCAGCCGCCGCCAGACTGGCCGACGCAGCCGCACATCACCAGCATGTTGATGATGCCGCGATAGTTCATGTCCATGTGGTACCAGTGGTTCAGGCCGGCCCCGAGGATGACCATCGACTTGCCGTGGGTCTTCTCGGCGTTCAGCGCGAACTCGCGGGCCACGGTGATGATCTTCTCGGCGGAAACGCCGGTGATCTTCTCGGCCCATTTCGGCGTGTAGGGCATGTCCTCGTCAAAGGACCGGGTCACCCATTTTCCGCCGAGCCCGCGGTCGAGCCCGTAGTTGGCGCAGAACAGGTCGAACACCGTGGCGACGTAGACCTCCTCGCCATCGGCCAGCGTCAACTTGCGCGCGGGGATGTTGCGGGTCAGCACCTCGGGGTGCCCGCATTTGACGAAGTTCTCGGTGGCCGCACCGCCGAAATAGGGGAAATCCACGCCCACGACCTCGTCGTGGTGTTCTTCCATGATCTGGCTCAGGCGCAGCTTGACCTCGGCGCCGCCGGCGCGTTCCTCGAGATTCCACTTGCCCTCTTCGCCCCAGCGGAAACCGATGGCGCCGTTCGGGACCACCGGCTTGCCGGTTTTCTCGTCATAGGCGACGGTCTTCCATTCGGGGTTATTGTCCTGCCCCAGCTTGTCCGAGAAATCGCCAGCGCGCAGCATCCGGCCCGGCACCAGGCGGCCGTCCTTCTCGTCCAGGCGCACCAGCATCGGCATGTCGGAGTATTTCCGGGCGTAGTCCTCGAAGTATTCGGCCTGCCGGTCGAGGTGGAACTCGCGCAGGATGACGTGGCCCATGGCCATGGCCAGCGCACTGTCCGTGCCCTGCTTGGGGTTCAGCCAGATGTCGCCGAATTTCGACGCCTCCGAGTAGTCGGGGCAGATCACCGCCGACTTGGTGCCGCGGTAGCGTGCCTCGGTGTAGAAATGCGCGTCGGGGGTGCGGGTCTGCGGCACGTTCGAGCCCCAGACCAGCAGGAAACCCGCGTTGTACCAGTCGGCCGATTCCGGCACGTCAGTCTGTTCGCCCCAGGTTTGCGGCGAAGCCGGCGGCAGGTCGCAGTACCAGTCGTAGAACGACATGACCGTGCCGCCCAGAAGCGACAGGTAGCGCGCGCCGGCCGCGTAAGAGATCATCGACATGGCAGGGATCGGCGAGAAGCCGAAGACCCGGTCAGGGCCGTATGTCTTCGCCGTGTAGGCATTCGCCGCGGCGGTGATTTCGGTCGCCTCGTCCCAACTGGCGCGCACGAAGCCGCCCTTGCCGCGGATCTTGGTGTATTCGGCGCGCAGGATCGGGTCGGTCTGGATCGCGGTCCAGGCCTCGACCGGCGACTTGGTCTTGCGCATCTCGCGCCACATCTTCAGGAGCCGGCCGCGCACCAGCGGGTGCTTCACCCGGTTGGCCGAATAGAGATACCAGCTGTAGGAGGCGCCGCGGGCGCAGCCGCGCGGCTCGTGGTTCGGCAGGCCGGGACGCGTGCGGGGATAGTCGGTCTGCTGGGTCTCCCATGTGACGATCCCGGACTTCACGTAGATCTTCCAGCTGCACGACCCGGTGCAGTTCACCCCGTGGGTCGAGCGCACGACTTTGTCGTGGCGCCAGCGGTTGCGGTAGGTGTTTTCCCAGGTCCGGTCTTCCTTGGTCACCTGGCCCCAGCCGCCGGAATACGTCTCCAGCTCCTTCGGCTTGAGGAAGTTCAATCTGTCGAGAAGGTGGCTCATCTTGTGCCTCCGAGGTTGAAAGCGGGGGCGGCGGCCGGATGACCGCCACCCGTTGGGTCGTGGCGATCAGGGGTTCTTGATGTAGGCGTTGGGCCGCAGGTAGAACCACCAGTTGATCAGGATGCAGACGAAGTAGAAGATCGCGAAGCCGTAGAGCGCGTATTGCGGGGTCCCTGCCCCCATCTGCTCGCCGAACACCTTGGGGATGATGAAGGCGCCATAGGCGGCCACGGCCGAGGTCCAGCCCAGAACCGGGCCGGCCTGCTCCTTGTCGAAGGCCACCGCGATGGTGCGGAAGGTCGATCCGTTGCCGATGCCCGTGGCCGCGAAGAGAACCAGGAACAGCAGCAGGAAGGGCACGAAATACCGCTCGGGCGTGGCCGAGGCATAGGCCTGCTGGATGAAATAGGCGACGCCCAGCGCCGAGGCGACCATCACGTAGGAAATCCACTGCGTCACCCGGGCCCCGCCCAGCCTGTCGCCCAGCATGCCGCCGACGGGACGGATCAGCGCGCCGATGAAGGGGCCCATCCAGGCATACATGAGCGCCGAGGGGCCGTTCGCGTTCACGGTGTCATGGGTCAGCACGCCGTTCACGTCGAGATGCTGGAAGCCGAACACCACCTTGATGGTCAGGGCCAGCGCGGCCGAGTAGCCGATGAAACTGCCGAAGGTCATGGTGTAAATCACGGTCATCGCCCAGGTGTGCTTGTTGCCGAAGATCCGGTACTGGCGCGTCAGGTTCTTGCCGACCTGGCCGGGCAGGATCTTCAGCAGGCCCACGGTCAGCGCGATCACGATCGGCAGCACGATCCATTTCGAGACGTCGAAGCCCGAGCCGCCCACGTTTTCCGGCAGCATCAGCCACAGGCCGAAGGCCGCGGTCACGAAACCGATCAGAAGCATCACGGAAATGATCGAGAAGGCGCCGACCGGGCCCGGGATATCGGGCGAGACATGCGGGTCGCGGATGTTGTTCATCCCAAACCAGCCGGCGAAGGCCAGCGGCACCAGCAGCAACAGCCAGACGAAACCGGCGTTCTGGATATAGGTCTCGGAGCCTGCGGGGATCTTGCCGATCAGCGTGCCCGAGGTGTTGACCAGCGTCATCGACTCGCCGCCGAACAGGCCGAAGGTCATCACCAGCGGGATCAGGATCTGCATCGTGGTCACGCCGAAATTGCCCAGCCCCGCGTTCATGCCCAGCGCGTAGCCCTGGATTTTCTTGGGGAAAAAGAAGCTGATGTTGGACATCGAACTGGCGAAGTTGCCGCCGCCGATCCCCGACAGGAAGGCAAGCAGCTGGAACACCCATAGCGGGGTATCGGGATCCTGCAGGGCGAACCCGGTGCCCGCGGCCGGGATCATCAGCAGCGCGGTGGTGAAGAAGATCGTGTTCCGCCCCCCCGCGATGCGGATGAAAAAGGTGGACGGGATGCGCAGCGTGGCGCCGGTCAGGCCCGAAATGGCCGTCAGGGTGAAAAGCTGCGCGGTTTCGAAGGGAAAGCCCAGGTTGATCATCTGCACGGTGATGATCCCCCAGTACACCCACACCGCGAATCCGCACAGGAGCGACGGGATCGAAATCCACAGGTTCCGGTTGGCGATGGCCTTGCCCTTTGACGACCAGAAGGCCTCGTCATCAGGGTTCCAGTTTCTCAGGTCTTGTCCCACGGCACTCTCCGTCTTTTTGGGATTTCTTGGCGGGTAAGGGCGTTGGCCGCCCGTCCCCCATCTTTTCGCTAGTGCGCCGGACGCTCGGCCCCGGACGGGGCGTCGGCCTTGGTTTTGGCCTTGCCGTGCACGGGCGCTGAAACCGGCTTTTCCGGAACGTCCGAAAGGAAACGCTCTGCCTCGAGGCCCGGGTAACGGCGACGCTCCATCCGGCGGATGGCGACATGCATCCAAACGGTCATGATCGCGACCAGGACGAAGGTCAGCATGAAGGGCGCCGTCCAGACCCCCGTCAGGTCGAGCAAGGCGCCAAAGGCGATGGGAAGGAAGAAACCGCCCAGCCCCCCGATCATGCCGACCAGGCCGCCGACCGCACCCACGTGATGCGGGTAGTAGACGGGGATGTGCTTGTAGACGGCCGCCTTGCCCAGGCTCATCACGAAGCCCAGCACAATGGTCAGAGCCACGAAGGCGCCCACCGAGATGCCGAAGTTGAACGAGATCGGCCCGCCGATCCCCTGGATCGTGTAGCTGGTCTCGGGGTAGCTGAGGATGAAAAGCACGACGAGCGAGACGATGAAGGTCAGATACATCACGAAGCGCGCGCCCCAGCGATCCGACATCCAGCCGCCGAGCGCCCGGAACACCGAGCCGGGCAGCGAGTAGAGCCCTGCGAACACGCCGGCGGTGGTCAGTTCCAGCCCGTAGGCGCCGACGTAGTAGCGGGGCAGGAACGACGCCAGCGCGACGAAGCCGCCGAACACGAAGAAATAATAGGTCGCGAAGCGCCAGACCTGGATATTCTTCAGCGGTGCCAGCTGATCGGCGGTCGAAACCGGCCCCTCGCCGGAACGCTTGCGCGCTTCGTGGACGGGGTCGTTCTTGGACAGCAGGTAGAACAGCACCGCAGTCGCCGCCAACACGACGGCGTAAACCCGGGCGGTGCCTTGCCATCCAACCGCGACCACGAGGAAGGGCGCGGCGAAGTTGGTCACCGCGGCGCCCACGTTGCCCGCGCCGAAAATCCCCAGCGCGGTGCCCTGGTGCTCTTTGTCGAACCAGCGCGAGGTGTAGGCGATGCCGATGATGAACGAGCCGCCCGCCAGGCCAAGCCCGAGGGCGGCCAGCAGGAAAACCGGGTAACTGCTAACCGAGGTCAGCAACCAGACGCAGACCGCCGTTATAAGCATCTGCAGCGGGAACATCGCGCGCCCGCCGTATTGCTCGGTCCAGACCCCGAGGAAAATCCGGCTGACCGATCCCGTCAGAACCGGCGTCGCGACCAGCAGCCCGAACTGGCTTTCCGACAGGCCCAACTCGCCTTTTATCTTCACGCCGATAATCGAAAAGATCGTCCACACGGCGAAACACACCGTGAAGGCGAAGGTGCTCAGACCGAGCGCCCGATATTGATCGCCGCGCGTCACCCCTGCGAGTGCATTCATCTCTCGTCCTCCTGGCTGAACAGGGCCGGCAGCCCTGTCACGTTTCGGCCGAAAAAAACGCAGCCTCGGCGGGCAAGGCTTGATCGAAGTCAAGAAATGACGCTCTCTGGGACGAAATAAGCCCTGCTGAAACATCGATCATGCGCTCGCCTGTTCATCCTCAAGCGCAGAGCAGAAGGGCCGCAGGCGAAGCGGTTGACAAATATCAATCATCTGGCCCACCTATGCCGCGCAACGACACAGGGGCGACGAGGGGAATGAAGCAAGACGATATCGAGAGAATCAGGTCTCTTCCCCTGTTTCGCGACATGGAGGAGGATAATTTTCACGAGTTGATGCAGGTCGCCTATTTCCAGACCTTCCCGCCACAGATCGAGTTGATCACCGAAGGCGGGCCCAGCGATTTCCTGCACGTCATGGCCGAAGGGATGGTCGAGCTGTTCTCGGACTGGAACAACCGCGAAACGACGATGGCGATCGTAAGGCCGGTCTCAACCTTCATTCTGGCGGCCACGGTGCGCAACGCGCCCTATCTCATGTCGGCCCGCACGCTGGTCAAGTCGCGCATCGTCTTGCTGCCGTCGCAGGATGTGCGGGCCGTGTTCGACAAGGACAACGCCTTTGCCCGCGCCGTGGTGACCGAACTGGCTGCCTGCTATCGCAGCGTGGTGAAGGCCAGCAAGAACCTCAAGCTGCGCACCACCACGGAACGGCTGGCCAATTACATGCTGCGCCAGCAGATCATCGCCGGCGGTGCGTCGAGCTTTGAACTCCCCATGGAAAAGCGAAAGATCGCGTCGCAATTGGGGATGACCCCCGAGAACCTGTCGCGTGCGCTGCGCACGCTCGGCGAATACGGGCTGGAGACGGACGGGTTGACGGTCACGATCTCGGACCCGGCCGATCTCGCCCGTTTCGCGAAGCCGAGCCCCCTCATCGACGACCCTGTCACCTGATGCGGGCAGCCCCCGGCGATGAAATGCCGGGCGGAGCCAGCACGCCGCCGAGCCGGAAACGTACCCTCCGAGTCCGGATAGCAGTCACCTCAGCCATTCTCAATTCGACTGTTTGCATCGAATTCGGAAAGGCACGGGGAATGGCGAAACGTTGTTGGGTCAGCTGAAGGAATAACGGCCATCGGAGTGTGCCGTGACGTCCTTCCTGCCCGTGTGTTTCAGGTCGGGATCGGGCAGAAGCCGGGCCCTTCGCTGCCATGGGCACCAAGGGTCCTTGTGCAGGCAAACCTGCGCTTGCCTGTACTGCTGGTCCTGGTCGCGTTGGGCGGGGAGCAGACTGTCGCTGCGCCGGGCGCCAAGGTCTGGTGCGCGGATAGCTTCCGTTGGCACGGGGCGCAATCACAGCTCTGCCGGATAAATCGGCCGTCCACAATTGACCGACGAGAAGCGGTGCCGTGATCCGCGACACCGCGCCCTTCGCTTTCTCGCTGGATCATCCGGCCTCACTGGCCAGTGCGTTCCCAATGGTGTCGCCGGCGCGGCGACGAAACGCCGCCAGCAGAAGTCCCGCAATGACAACCTCGATTACAAGGGCACCGATGACGCTGCTCGATGGCATCCCGTCGACGGCTAGGCTCACCAAGCGTCCGACAGGAAAGGCGATGTAGACCGTCATGGAAGCGGCAAGCGCAACCGGCGCAACAGCCGCTCGGAAGAGGCCCGCGAGCATGATGGTGCCAAGCGCTGCGAGCCCCGCGCCCGGAGCGCGCATCTCGCTCAGCAGGCTCGGGTCTGGTCCGAGCACGATGCCATAGCCGGCGTAGAATCCTTGTGGGGCGATGAGGATGAATGCGCCAATCGAAAACGCGGTGATCCCAGCGATGCCAAGGCTGATCTTCTGAAAGCGGGTCACTGTCCATTTTTCCTTTCGGTTTCACGTGTCGGTTAAGGATCACGCGGCGTCGGTCCATTTGCCTTCCCAAGCAGCGGCCTTGGCGAACTCAGTGGGGTCACGAGGATCGTTTTGGATTTCATCGAGATCGCCCGCGGTTGAACGAATGCCCAAGGGATAGCAACGGGAGTGGGTCAGGTATTTGCAGCGCGCGCCAAGGTTTTGGCCCGGTGCGCCAGATGCCCTCGCGGTCGATCAAAGCCGGCGCCGGTAACTCGCTGGCGTATGCCCTTTCCAGCGCTTGAACGCGCGCGTGAAGGTGCTTTGGTCTGAAAACCCCGTCAGGAATGCGATCTCCGCGAGGGCGTAGTCGGTCCTGCGAAGGAGTTGTTCTGCCAGGTTTTGACGGGCCTCTGCCACCAAGTCCTGGTAAGCGAGGTTTGCCTCCGCCAGCCGCCGTTGCAGAGTCCGGCGGCTCATTCCCAACCTTGCGGCGACGTAGTCGAGCGTTGGCACGCCCTCGCTCAGCGCATCTCCGATTTGATCCAGAACGCGGCGCGCCAAGATCGACCGATCATCAATGTCGACGAGTTCTTGGTCGAGATGTGCGTCAAGAAACGCTGCAATTCCTGCATCTCCCAAGCGGTTGGGCCGTGCCAACACCTCCAGGCTCACCTCCAGCGCATCACGATCTGAGCCGAAGTGAACTGGGCATCGAAAGTGTGTCTGTTGAAGTGTCAGATCGTCCGGCGTTGAACGGGTCAGATGAACGGCAACTGGAATGAAGCTGTCTTGGCTCACCTCCCGGCTGAGCGACATAGCGGCTGCGACCGCCAATTCATTGGCCATGGTCAGACCAAGTCTCGGGCCGCGGCCGGGAATGACCTCCATCAACACGGTCTGGTTCAGCGGGACGACGCGAAAGTTGGCGATCGATGTAACGATTTTTCCATAGCGCTCGACGCGCCGGTAGGAGCCCATGAGATCTGGAGCGGACTTAAAGGCAAGGCCGAACGCGCCGTAATCATCGCAGCGCATTGTCGCGCCGATCTGTGCGGGAATGGAAAGGCCTCGGTCACCTGTTGCGGCGATGCGCTCCATTAATTCAAAGAAATCGGTGTCCGGGATCGTGGCCTTGGGTTCGATTGGAGCATCTGGATCGACACCTGCGGTTTCGAACAGAGATCGACGCTTGAGATCCCCATCCCCAACGGCAATCGCCGTGTCGATCGCTTTGTGCACAAAGACTACCGATATCCATCCCATCTGCTTAGCTTATCTTGGAACTTGAACAAGTCGAGCCGGGTTGAACCAGCCTCGGGACGATGAATGTCTGCTTCGGGCCGGGAACGGAGAAGTCCGGATAGGGCCGATAACGAAAAGCCGCGTCGTCGTTTGAAAAGCTGTCGCAAACGGGCCTTCATGCGGCGCTGCGGTGAACGCGACGTTTTCCGGCTCGTGCGAAGCCGCGGCCAGTATGGACAGCCCCAAGGCGCGGAAGGACGTACCATGTTTCAAGTGTTGTCCGGGGTCTGGGCGCTTGTGCTTGGCATCGTGCTCATCATGCTTGGCAATGGCATGCATTTCACCCTTATCGGCCTGCGCGGCGGGATCGAGGCGTTTTCGGCCGCGGAGCTGGCCATCGTCACCTCGGGCTATTTCCTGGGCTTCCTGTCGGGCGCGCGGCTAACGCCGCTTATGATCCGGCGGGTGGGACATGTGCGCGTCTTCGCGGCCCTGGGCAGCTTCATGTCGGCCGGGCTGATCGCCTTTCCGCTGCTGACCGAACCCTGGGCCTGGACGGTGCTGCGGGTGCTCGTGGGCTTCTGCATGTCCGGCATCTACGTCGCCGCCGAGAGTTGGCTGAACAACGCGGCCACCAACGAGACGCGCGGCAAGGTTCTGTCGGCCTACATGATTGCGCAGACACTGGGCATTATCGGGGCGCAGGGGCTGCTGACGCTGGGCGATGCGGGGACATCCGTGCTTTTCATCGGCGCCTCGATCCTCGTGTCGATCTCCTTCGGGCCGATCCTTCTGTCGGCCACCCCGGCCCCGGCGGCCGAGGTCGCGCGCCCGATGGGCTTGCGCGAGCTTTTCTCGGGCTCGCCGCTCGGCACCGTCGGGATCTTCCTGCTGGGCGGCGTATACGCGACGCAATCGGGCATGGGCGCGGTCTTCGGCACCCAGATCGGGTTGACGGCGGCGCAAATCGCGCTGTTCGTCGCGACGCTGTTCGCAGGGGCGCTGGTGCTGCAATACCCCATCGGCTGGCTTTCGGACCAGATGGACCGGCGCAAGTTGATCTTCGGGGCGGCCTGTCTCGGCGCGGTGTCCTGCGCAGTTGGGGGGATCACCGGCGGCGGTCTGTGGCCCTTGCTCGCGGCCGCGTTTTTCGCCGGCGGGGTGACGACGCCGCTTTACGCACTGTTTCTGGCCTACACCAACGACTTTCTCTCGGCCGAGGATATGCCGGCCGCGTCCGGGGGGCTCGTCTTCACCTTCGGACTTGGGGCCATCGCCGGCCCGTTGGCCACCGGCTGGGCGATGCAGGGGCTGGGCCCGTTCGCCTTCTGGCTGGTGCTCGGCGCGACCTTCGGTGGCATCGCGCTCTATGCGCTCTACCGCATGACGCAGCGCACGTTGGTCCCGGTGGACGAAACCGAAAGCTACCTGGGCGTGCTGCCCACCGCCTCGCCCGTGGCGGTGGAGGCGGCGGGCGCCTGGGCCGCCGAACAGGCCGAGGCCGACCGCGAGGGCGACCCACAGTCGTGACCTCGGTCGCTCAGCCCCGCTGGGCTCCACTGTGAAAACGCCCAGCCGGGGCGGCCGGACATCGTGCGCGCTCGGACGGGGGCGGGCGCGTGTATCCCAAACGCCCTGCTGGAGCAGGGTGCAGATGGAAAACGACCGTTTGCTGAACCGACCGCCCAGGTGAATTCCAGGCTCGAAGCGACCTTTCGCACCGGTTGTCACCAATGGCGGCTGCGGGCCGGAAGAAGTCTTGGTCGCCATGGGCGGGAGGCGTTGTTCGCAGCGCCTGTCACGAACGACAGTTCCGCGGACAAAGCGAATGGTGAAAAAACCGCGGCAGGTTCGACACCCCGAGGCGATATTGTCGGGCCTCAACACCCACTTCGCGCAAACGGCGCCGCAACCCATGGGAGCGGCCTTGGGCACGTGATCGGCTCGATGCTTGCCGAACGCATCGGAATCCGGCTGATCGTGACATCGACTGGCCGCGGCAGTGAAAATGGCCTTGATCCGCTTGCTCCCACGCCGCTGCCCTCTTGCGGTGCTCGGTGATCCAGTCGTGGGCGCGTAACGAGGCGGAAAGCCACGGAACGAACCGCAAGGACGCGCCGGCCGAAGCGCATGGCGCAGATCCCGGCGGGCGGATCAGGCGCCGCCGCTCCAGTCCGCGCCGCAGGGCCCGTCGAGAAAGCCGTCGCACAGGGCGCCACCGGCGGCCCCGGGCAGGAGCGCCGCGGCCAGGGCGGCCCCGTCGACATGGCCTTCGACCCGGTCGCGATAAAGTTGGCAGACCCGCAGGAAATCGCCGGTTTGCGGCGACAGGCGCAGGTCCGAGACCCCGGCCCCCGCCAGGGCTTCGACGTGGTGGGCCATGCTGGCGGTCCTGGCCGAGAGCGTCTGCACCCCGTTGACGGCCAGGAAGGGTTGGCCGTCCAGGGTCTCGACCGCGCGGCCGTCCGGGTCTTCGCCGCAGGCGAACTGGCAATTGTCCTTGGTCCGGCCGTGCAACCGCGCGTGGTAACACCGTCCCGAAATCGCCAGGGGCAATCGGCCATGCCCCCAGACCTCGATCGCGACGCCCAGATCGGCCGCGACCCGGGACAGGCGGCACACCGAGTCCAGTGGCAGCTCGGGCGGCAGGCAGACCCGCCGCGCGCCCCGGGCCGCCAGCCAGGCCAGCGTGCCCTCGTTGTAGACATTGACCAGCGGGCCGACGGAGAACGCCGCGCCCTCGGGCAGGTGGGCCAGCGCGGTGACATCGTTGACCTCGACCTCCAGCCCGGTCGCGGGCAGATCGGCGGTCATCCTGCGTTCCCGCTTCAGCGTGATCAGCGCGAGGCTGGTCAGCGCGACCTCCTTGCCCGCGTCGAGCAGCACCTCGATCACCTCGGGAATGCAGTCCTGGTAGAAAGGCAGCCGTTTCGAACAGATCAGTTCGCCCAGCACCACCCGATCCACCGGCGCGCGTGCCAGGTCGGCATAGAAAGCGGCCCAGCGGGGCGTGTCCCAGAAGAATTGATTGGGACCGACAGTCAACCTCATGTGCTCATCTCCAGGTCTTGCGGTAGGCGCCGGTGGTGCCGGCCTGCCCCTCGGACAGGCGCGCCAGCATCCCCTCCGGCATCGGCCGGCCGGCGGCCTGCGCGTCCACGGCGGCACGGAAATTGCGCACTACCTGCGCCACGTAGGAGCGCGAGCGCTGCCGCCCCTCGATCTTCAGTGCCGTGACTCCGGCCTCGGCAAGTTGCGGGATCAAATGCTCGGCATTCAGGCTCACGGGCTCTTCGAACACATGGCCGGTCGTGCCTCGGGACGTGAAACGCCCCTTGCACAGCGTCGGATAGGGCGCCGCCTCGCCCTTTCCCACCCGGTGGATGGTGAAGCCCCCCAGCCGGGCGGCCAGTTCGCCGCCCTCTTCGGCGTATTCGACGTGACTGGCGGGCGAACAGACCCCGTTCATGTTCGGCGAGAGCCCGGTCGCGTAGGAGGACAGCGAACAGCGCCCCTCGGCCATGACGCATAGCCCGCCGAAGACGAAGACCTCGGTCTCGACATCGGTCTCGGCGTTGATCGCGGCAATCTCGGGAACACTCAGCACCCGCGGCAGGACCACGCGCTTCACGCCAAAGCTGTCGGCATGGAAATTGATGACGTCGGCATTGGCGGCGGCCGCCTGCACCGACAGGTGGCGGCGCAGCCCCGGATGGTGCTCGGCGGCATGGGCCAAAAGCCCCAGATCGGCCAGGATCACCGCGTCGGCCCCGGCGGCCTCGGCATCGGCCACGGCGCGGTGCCAGAGCGGCATGGCACCGGCGCGCGGATAGGTATTGATCGCGACCAGCACCTTTGCCCCCCGGGCATGGGCGAAGGCCACGCCCTCTGTCATCTCCTCTCGGCTGAAGTTCAGGCCCGGAAAGTTGCGTGCGTTGGTTTCGTCGGCGAAGCCGCAATAGACACTGTGCGCGCCGGCCTCGACCGCGGCGCGCAGGGCGGCGGGGGTGCCGGCGGGGCAGACGATCTCCATCACCATGCCGGGCCCTCCTCCGCCCGGGTCAACGCCACGCCGGTGTGCCGCTCCGCCAACGCGATGGCGCGCCGCAGCGCCCCGGCCGGCAAGGGCGGCAGCGCGGCCAGTTCTTCGGCCAGGTCCAGTTCGGCATCGTCGATCGCGTTGCGCAGGGCGAGGGCGGCGGCGGTGTCGCCCTCGACCACCAGATCGCGGGAAAAGAACAGGGCATCGCCGTCATAGGCGCCGTGGACGAGCCCCAGCAACGCGGCCAGCGAGCCGGCGATACGCGCATCGGCCCTCGGCGCACGGCGATGGGCCGTGACGCGCACCTGCCCGCCCCTCGGCTCGAGAATCAGCAGCAGCGGCAAATCCGTCGGGTCGATCAGGAACCGCGCACGGTCATGCGCGCCCAAGCGGCGCAGCAGGCCCGGATGCCGCTTCACCATGCGTCGCGTCAGCATTGAAAGCGCGGCGGACAGCGGGGCCAAAGGGAATGCCCCGAGCATCGTGCCAACAGGCTTGGGCAATATGGGGATGGACTGCGACGCGGATGGCATGGCCTCTCCTGTACGGCTGGGATCGAAGCAGCCTTATCGGAGGCGAACCTCGCGCAACTTGACAATTGTCAATTTTCGCTCCGGCCCACCTGCTATTCTTTTCCCATGATCGCCGTGCAGCCCACCAGTCGCGCCCATTCCCGATTCCCCGACCTCCGCGCGTTCCTGGCCTGGGCCGAGATGCACGGCGATCTGAGAGCGATCGCGGAGCCCGTGGAGATCCGCCACAGGATGACGGCGGTGCATGAAAGGGTCTTGCGTGCAGCCGGGCCTGTGCTGCGCTTCGACCATCCCTTGCTGGCGGATGGCAGGCGCGCGACCATGCCGGTGCTGTGCAACCTCTTCGGAACGACCCAGAGGGTGGCGGCGGGGCTTGGCCGCCACCCCGACGACCTGGACGAGTTGGGCGCCTTCCTGGCCGCGCTGCGCAGCCCGCCGCCCCCGGACGGGATCCGCGATGCCTTGAAACGCTGGCCGATGCTCCAGGCGGCACTGATGACGCGGCCCAAGATCGGCGGCGCAGCCCCTGTGCAGCGGGTGGTGCTGGAAGGCGAAACCGTGGATCTGGGCGTGCTGCCCGTGCAAACCCATTGGCCGGGCGATGCCGGGCCGCTGATCACCTGGCCGGTGGTTCTGACGCGGCCCCATGGCAGCGCCCCCGATGCGCCAGCGCTCTACAATGCCGGCATCTACCGGGCACAGGTCCTGGACCGGAACCGGCTTATCCTGCGCTGGCTGGCCCATCGCGGCGGCGCCGCGCATCACCGCGGCTGGCAGCGGCACCGCGCGCCGATGCCCGTGGCTATCGTCTTGGGCGCCGATCCGGCCACGCTCCTGTCCGCCGCCCTGCCCCTGCCGGAGACCGTGTCGGAGCTGAATTTCTCGGGCGTGCTGCGCGGCAGCCGGCCCCATTTGGTGCCCGCCCGCAGCGTGCCCATGCTGGTGCCCGCCGATGCCGAGATCGTGCTGGAGGGCTGGGTCTCGCCCCAGGAGACCGCCCCCGAAGGCCCGTTCGGCGATCACACCGGTTATTACAACGCGGCCGAGCCCTTCCCGGTGATGCAGGTGACCGCCCTCACCCACCGGCGCGATCCGCTCTACCTGACCACCTATACCGGCCGCCCGCCGGATGAACCTTCGATCATCGGCGAAGTGTTCAACCGCCTCGCCCTGCCGGTGATCCGCGCCCAGATTCCCGAGATCCGCGACCTGTGGCTGCCCCCGGCGGCCTGCTCCTACCGCATCGCGGTGGTCAGCATCGACAAGCGCTATCCCGGCCAGGCCCGCCGCGTGATGATGGCGCTGTGGGGGATGCTGCCGCAGTTCAGCTACACCAAGCTGGTCGTGGTCGTGGATGACGACATCGACCCGCGCAACTGGGACGACATCGCCTGGGCACTGGCCACGCGCATGGACCCGGCCCGCGACGTGATGCTGCTGGACCGCACGCCGATGGACTATCTCGACTTCGCCTCGCCCGAGCCCGGCCTGGCAGGCAAGATGGGGATCGACGCCACCACCAAGATTGGCCCCGAAACCGGCCGCGAATGGGGCGAGGTGATGCGCACCGAGCCCACGGACGCCGCCTTTGCCGCCGACCTCGTGGCGCGGCACCTGCCCGAGCTGTCGCGATGAGCGCGCCGCGGGTGGTTCTGGGCGTCTCCGGCGCCTCGGGCGCGGCGCTGGCCCTGGCCGTGGCCGAACGGCTCGCCTCCATCGGCGCGGCGACGGATCTCGTCGTCAGCCCGACCGCGGAGCGCACCCTGGCCGAGGAATGCGGAGAGGGCGCGCTGGCCCGGCTGACCGGACAGGTTTCGCGGCGCCACCCCATCCGGGATGTGGGCGCGCCTGTCGCCTCGGGCTCCGCCCCTGTGGCGGGCATGATCGTGGCGCCCTGCTCGATGCGCAGCCTCGCCGCGATCGCGACCGGCCTGGACGACAACCTGCTGACCCGCGCAGCGGCCGTGCAGTTGAAGGAGCGCCGGCCGCTGGTGCTGCTGACGCGCGAGGCGCCGCTGACCCTTGCGCATCTGCGCAACATGACCGCGGTGACCGAGATGGGCGCGATCGTGCTGCCGCCGGTGCCCGCCTTCTATCTTCGCCCCGACAGCCTTGACGCCGCGGTGGACCAGATCGCGGCCCGCGCGGTGGACCTGCTGCGCCTTTCACCGCCGGCCGCGCAGGCCTGGCAACCGCACGAAAACTGAGCCCCCGGCCATGCCGGGCAGGAGCCGAGGCCCGGCACCGCGGCGAAAGCGTCTATCGGCCGCGCCTGCGCCTCTTGAACGCATCGCGGACCTGCGCCTACATGCACGCTGAAACGGGTGGCCCCACGCCGTGGAAACAGCGAGGCGCTTCGGCGAAGAGGCATGGAGAATCACAAGCACCGGGAGATCGCCAGGAACTCCCTCTTGCTGAGGAGCCTTCCCGACGACATTTCCGACAGCATGCTGGAGGCAGCACATTGGAAGGACGTCCACCGCGGCGATACCCTGTTCTTTCAGGGCGACCCTGCGAACGCGATCCACATCGTGCTGGACGGATGGGTCAAGCTCTACCGGATTTCCCTTAATGGCAGCGAGGCGGTGGTCGGCGTTTTCACCAGGGGCCACAGTTTCGGCGAGGCGGTCGCGCTGCGCGATCTTGCCTACCCGGTGTCGGCCGAGGCCGTGACGGACTGCCAACTCCTGAAGATACCCACCAGCGTCCTGGTATCGACGATGAAGGAACGGCCCGAGGTCTGCATGTCGATCCTCGGCTCGACCTTTCAGCACCTGCATTCGCTGGTCAATCAGCTCGAACAGATCAAGGGCCAGACCGGCGCGCAGCGGGTAGCGGAGTTCCTTCTGGAGCTTTCCGATTGCGATGCGGGCGGTTGCACCGTCACCCTGCCCTACGACAAGATCCTGATCGCAGGCCGCCTCGGCATGAAACCGGAAAGCCTGTCGCGCACCTTTTCCAAGCTCCGCTCGGTGGGCGTCAAGATCGCCAAGAACTGCGCGGTCATCGACGACGTCGCGCGCCTGCGCGACTATACCGAGGAGGACCCGGCCACCGCCTGGAACAAGGCGCGCTGAACAACTAGCGCCGCGCCGCGCGCGGCCATGGCCCCGCCCACGGCACGCGGCCGCCCCTTGGATCACGGCGCCGCTGCGGCAGGCGCCCGATCGGCCCGCGGCCCCAGCAAGGCCGGTGCCAACGTCACCAGGAACAGCGTGAAGGCAATCAGCCACAACGCACCGGAGACAAGCATTGCCGGAAGATACCAGCTGCCCGGCAGCACCGCGCCGGCCCAGCGGGTCAAGGCGGCCGTCACGACAAGGCCGTAACCCAGCGCCAACGGTCCCGGCACCACCAGTGGCCGCCCCGCATGGCCCAGCGTGGCCCGGCTCATGACCGCCAATGTCATGCCGCCCACGCAACCGATCGCCAGCACATGCAGCGCGGCCACTTCCTGACCGACACCCAGCATGGCCGTTCCCATGTGCTTCTCCTGTGATCGTCGGGACAGAGTTAAAGACAATGGTCAAGCCATCGAGAAGACGATTGCAACGCGTCGAGGCATTGAGCCTTGGGGGACAGGAGACATGGTTGCCGCAGCCTTTTCCGGTTTAGAGGCCCTGCCCTCACCAGATATGGTGAGCGATGATCATCTGTCGACTTGGTGGGCGATACTTGGTGTATCTCCAGATGCATCAGAGTCCGACATTCGCGCAGCTTACTTAGCAAAAGTAAGAGAAATGGGCAGCACGTCTGCTGAACGGAATGGAGCCCGCGATGCTGCTCTCGTTGCCTGCGCAGCTTAACAACATATTCCAAAGTCACAGAATCGCCGGACCAGAACATGAACAGACCGAGACTGTGGGAGCGGCGCGTGGGAGTGGCCGCCGATTGCGCAGGTCCGTGGCGAACTGGAAATCGCGTAAGCCATTGTTTTTAAAGTGGTGCCCGAGGTGGGACTCGAACCCACACGGTATTGCTACCGGGGGATTTTGAATCCCCTGCGTCTACCATTCCGCCACTCGGGCCAGCCCGGGCGGTGTAGCGTGGCCCGTGGCGGCGGTCAACGCCGCTCGCGCGGCTTGACCCCGGGGGCCGGACATGCTGCATGGGCCGCGCAACCTTGCAGGAGAGCGGGATGATCCGCGGGCTCTATGACTGGACGATTTCGCTGGCCGAAAGCCGCTATGCGCTCTGGGCGCTGGCGGTGGTGTCTTTCGTGGAAAGCTCGGTCTTTCCGATCCCGCCCGACGTGCTGATGATCCCCATGATCATCGCCCAGCCCCGCCGGGCCTGGGTGATCGCGGGCGTGGCGCTGGTGGCCTCGGTGATCGGCGGGCTGCTGGGCTATTACATCGGCTGGGGCCTGTTCGAAAGCGTCGGCCGCCCGGTGCTGGAGTTCTATGGCAAGGACGCCTATTTCGACGAGTTCCGCGCCCGCTACAACGACTACGGCGCCTGGGCGGTGCTGATCGCGGGGATGACGCCCTTCCCCTACAAGGTGATCACCATCCTGTCGGGCACCACCGGGCTGAACCTGGGCGTGTTCATGCTGGCCAGCGTGGTGGCGCGCGGGGCGCGGTTCTTCATCCTGGCGGCGCTGCTGTGGAAATTCGGCGCGCCCATCCGCGTTTTCATCGAGAAATGGCTGAACTTGATCTTCGTGATCTTCGTGATAGCCCTGATCGGAGGCTTCTACCTGGTGAGATACCTATGACCCGCCGCACCCTGATCCTTCTGGCCGCCGGCGGCTCGCTGGCGCTTCTGCTGGGGGCCCTCGGGTTCCAGTATCTCGGGGCGCTGGCGCCCTGCAAGCTGTGCCTGTGGCAGCGCTGGCCGCATGGCGCGGCGATCCTGATCGGGGCGCTGGCGCTGGCGACGCGCGGCCCCGCCCTGCCCGCGCTCGGCAGTGTTGCCGCGCTCAGCACCGCCGCGATCGGCGCCTATCACACCGGGGTGGAGCGGAAATGGTGGGCCGGGCCCAGCTCCTGCACCGGCGACGGCGGCGCGCTGAGCGGGCTGTCGGGCGGCGATCTGCTGAATTTCGACGCCCCGACCGACATCGTGATGTGCGACGTCGTCCCCTGGGAGATGTTCGGCCTGTCCATGGCCAGCTACAACGCCCTGGCCTCGCTGCTCTTCGCCGGGCTGTGGCTGATGGCGGCCCGCGCCCGCTAGCGCCGCCGCACCCCCTTGCGGGTGGAGAGCAGGAGGTTGGTCTCGCTGGTGGTGACGCCGTCGAGCTTGCGAATTTCCACCAGCACGCGATCCAGCTCTTCCAGGGTGTCCGTGCCCAGCTCCACGATCAGGTCCCATTTGCCGTTGGTCGAATGCACGGCCTGGACCGCGCGCAGGCCGGTGAGCTGGTGGACGATCCGCTCGGTGCCCTGCCCCTCGATCCCCAGCAGCATCATCCCGCGCACCGGGCTTTGCGCGACGTCGGCGGGCGTCAGCACGGTGAAGCCCAGGATGTCGCCGCGCGCGCGCAGGCGCTCGATCCGGGTGCGCACCGTCGCGCGCGAGATGCCCAGCTCGGCCGCGAGATCGGAAAGCGCTGCGCGGGAATCGCGGCGCAGCGCGGCGAGCAGTCGGCGGTCGGTATCGTCCATTTCGGCGGTCTTTCCTGACATATCGGCGACAACCCGTGCAAGATGCGCGAAATGGCGGCTTCAATCCAACGCATTTCGGTGATGAAACCCGGTTAACGCAACCCGAACCGGATACCGACGATGACCCGCAAGACCTGCCTACTGATCGGCGCGCCGGTCGATTGCGGCAAGCGCCGCGCCGGATGCCTGATGGGGCCCGACGCCTACCGCACCGCCGGGCTGGCCGCGGCGCTGGCCGGGCTGGGCCACGAGGTCCGCGACCTGGGCAACCTCGCCCCCGCGCCGCAGCGCGCCCTGCGGGCCGAGAACCCGGCGCTTCACGGGCTGGGCGAAACCGTGGCCTGGACCGAAGCGCTGAGCGTCGCCGCGCAGCAGGCCATGGCGCAGGGCCTGCCGGTCTTCCTGGGCGGCGACCACGCGCTGTCGCTGGGCACGGTGGCGGGCGTGGCGGCCCATGCGCGGGCCGCGGGCCGGCCGCAATTCGTGCTGTGGCTGGACGCGCATTCCGATTTCCACACGCCGGACAGCTCGGACTCGGGCCACCTGCATGGCACGCCGGTGGCCTATGCCACCGGCCAGCCCGGTTTCGATGCCTTTCCGCCGCTGCCCGCGCCGGTGCCGGAAGAGAATGTCTGCCTGCTGGGCATCCGGTCCGTCGATGCGGCGGAGCGCGCGGCGCTGCGCGGGACCGCGATCGCCCTGCACGACATGCGCTCCATCGACGAGAGCGGCATCGCCGCGCCGCTCAGCGCCTTTCTGGACCGGGTCGCGGTCGAGGGCGGGCTGCTGCATGTCTCGCTCGACGTCGATTTCCTCGATCCCGCGATCGCCCCGGCGGTGGGCACCACCGTGCCCGGCGGCGCCACCTTCCGCGAGGCGCACCTGGTGATGGAGATGCTGCACGACAGCGGGCTCGTCACCTCGCTCGACCTCGTGGAACTGAACCCCTTTCTCGACGAACGCGGCCGCACGGCAAAGCTGATGGTGGACCTCACCGCCTCGCTGTTGGGCCGCCAGGTCTTCGACCGCCCCACCCGCAGCTACAACTGAAAGGTGACGCCATGACGCCCTCCGATCTCGCCTATGTGCCCTTCGTCTCGGTCGAGAACATGATGAAACTGGTGCATCATGTCGGGCTGACCACGTTCCTCCGCGAACTCGCCGACCGGATCGAAGAGGATTTCCGCCGCTGGGAGCATTTCGACAAGACGCCGCGCGTGGCGGCCCATTCGCCCGAGGGCGTGATCGAGCTCATGCCGACATCTGACGGGCGGTCCTACGCGTTCAAATACGTGAACGGCCACCCCAAGAACATGAAGACCGGCCGCCAGACCGTTGCCGCCTTTGGCCTTTTGGCGGATGTGGACAACGGCTACCCGATGCTGCTGACCGAGATGACGGTGCTCACCGCCCTGCGCACGGCGGCGACCTCGGCCATGGTGGCCCGGCACCTCGCCCCGCGGGGGGCGCGGAGCATGGCGATGATCGGGAACGGGGCGCAGGCGGAATTCCAGGCGCTGGCCTTCCAGGCGGTCTGCGGCATCGAGGCCGTGCGCCTCTATGACATCGACCCGGCGGCGACCGACAAGGCGGCGCGCAACCTGGCCGGCACCGGGCTGCGGGTCACGCCCTGCGCCAGCGCCGAGGAGGCGGTCGAGGGCGCGCAGATCATCACCACCTGCACCGCGGACAAGCAATACGCCACCATCCTGACCGACAACATGGTCGGCAGCGGCGTGCACATCAACGCCATCGGCGGCGACTGCCCCGGCAAGACCGAGCTGGCGCCGGCGATCCTGCACCGCTCCGACATATTCGTGGAATACCCGCCCCAGACCCGGATCGAGGGCGAGATCCAGCAACTGCCCGAAGACCACCCCGTGACCGAGCTGTGGCAGGTGATCGCGGGCACCGCGCCGGGCCGCCTCGGCGACCGGCAGATCACCCTGTTCGACAGCGTGGGTTTCGCCGTCGAGGATTTTTCGGCCCTGCGCTATGTCCATGAAAAGGCGACGGAAACCGGCCTTCACCAGCAACTCGACCTGGTGGCCGACCCGGACGATCCGCGCGACCTGTTCGGCATGCTGACGCGGGCCGCCGGCGCCGCGCCTAGTGCAGCGTGAACTCACCCACCACGTTGCGCCACTCGCCGGGTGCGATCATCTTGCGGTGGGTGAACCGGACAGAATGCAGGGGGCCCTCGATCTCCTCCTGCCAGAACTCGATGAACTGGAACAGGCGCGGGTGGTCCGGCGCGAGGTCGTAATCCTGCCAGATGAAACTGTTCAGCACATGCGCGTAATCGGGCATGTGGTAGAAGAACTCGGCCGTGGTCAGCCCGTAGCCTTTCAGCATCATTTCGGTTTCGCTCATGCTCATGCTTCACCTCCTTTTCTTGTTTTATGGAAAAATGATGCCTGAAACGAATTACATTGCAATGAAAACAGCATGTTAGCACTCATCCCGCGTGGCTGCTCAGGAAAGGCCGCGCGGACCATTGCAGCCCATATCCGGGATCGGATATAGTGAGCGCCACAAGATATAGAGCGCGGACAAACGGGCGGACAAGAACATGAGCGACACGCCGGAAACCCCTGAAAACGAAGACGAAAACGCAGGCGGACCGGTCTATTCCGGCCCGACCATCTCGATCGAGGAGGAGATGAAGACCTCCTATCTCGATTACGCGATGAGCGTGATCGTCTCGCGCGCGATCCCGGATCTGCGCGACGGGCTCAAGCCGGTGCACCGGCGCATCCTCTTCGCCATGCACGAGACCGGCAACACGCACGACAAGCCCTACCGCAAATCCGCCCGCCCCGTGGGCGACGTGATGGGTAAATACCACCCGCACGGCGACGCCGCGATCTACGATGCGCTGGTGCGGATGGCGCAGGATTTCTCGATGTCTCTGCCGCTGCTCGACGGCCAGGGCAACTTCGGTTCGATGGACGGCGACAGCCCGGCGGCCATGCGCTACACCGAGGTGCGCATGGACAAGCCCGCCCAGGCGCTGCTGGCCGATATCGAGAAGGAAACGGTCGATTTCCAGGACAACTATGACGGCAAGGACAAGGAGCCGACCGTCCTGCCGGCGCGCTATCCCAACATGCTGGTCAACGGGGCCGAGGGCATCGCCGTGGGCATGGCCACGCGCATCCCGCCGCACAACCTGGGCGAGGTGGTGGACGCAACCCTGGCACTGATCGAGGACCCCGACCTGAGCTCGGAACAGCTGATCGACTACATCCCGGCGCCGGATTTCCCGACGGGCGGCATCATCCTTGGCCGCTCGGGCGCGCGGAAGGCCTATCTCGAGGGGCGCGGCAGCGTGGTGATCCGCGCCAAGACCCGGGTCGAGGAGATCCGCAAGGACCGCTACGCCATTGTTCTGGATGAGATTCCTTACCAGGTGAACAAGGCCTCGATGATCGAGAAGATCGCCGAGATGGTCCGCGACAAGAAGATCGAGGGCATCGCGCATGTCCAGGACGAATCCGACCGCGTCGGCGTCCGCGTGGTGATCGAGCTGAAGCGCGACGCGACGCCCGAGGTGGTGCTGAACCAGCTGTTCCGCTTCACGCCGATGCAGGTCTCTTTCGGCTGCAACATGCTGGCGCTGAACGGCGGCCGGCCCGAGCAACTGACGCTGCGCGGCTTCCTCACCGCCTTCGTCGGTTTCCGCGAAGAGGTGGTGGCGCGGCGCACCGCCTATGACCTGCGCAAGGCGCGCGAGCGCAGCCATATCCTGTGCGGCCTCGCCGTGGCGGTGTCCAACGTGGACGAGGTGGTCGCCACCATCCGCGCGTCGCGCGACCCGGCCGAGGCGCGCGAAAAGCTGATGACGCGGCGCTGGCCCGCCGCCGATATCGCCGACTACATCAAGCTGATCGACGACCCGACCCACAAGATGAACGAGGACGGCACCTACAACCTGTCCGAGACCCAGGCCCGCGCCATCCTCGAGTTGCGCCTGCAGCGCCTGACCGCGATGGGCGTGAAAGAGGTCACCGACGAGCTGCAGGATCTGGCCGAGAAGATCAAGGACTACCTGGACATCCTGCGCTCGCGCGAGCGGATCATGACCATCATCGCCGATGAGCTGCGCAGCGTGAAAGAGCAGTTCGCCGTCCCCCGCCGCACCGAGATCGTCGACTGGTCCGGCGACATGGAGGACGAGGACCTGATCGAGCGCGAGGACATGGTCGTGACGGTCACCCAGTCCGGCTATATCAAGCGCACGCCGCTGGCCGATTTCCGCGCGCAGCGCCGCGGCGGCAAGGGGCTGGCGAGCATGGCCACCAAGGAAGAGGACGTGGTCACCACCCTCTTCGTGGCCAACACCCACACCCAGCTTCTGTTCTTCACCACCGAGGGGATGGTCTACAAGCTGAAGACCTGGCGCCTGCCGCTGGGCGGGCGCACCGCGCGCGGCAAGGCCATCGTCAACATCCTGCCCATCCCGGCCGGGGTCTCGGTGGCCGCGATCATGCCCGTCGACCGCCCCGAGGAAGAATGGGCCGACCTGCAGATCGTCTTCGCGACCACCGCCGGGGACGTGCGCCGCAACGCGCTGAGCGATTTCACCAACGTGATGCGCAACGGCAAGATCGCCATGGACCTGCCCGAGGGCGTGTCGCTGGTCAACGCGCGCATCTGCACCGAGGAGGATGACGTGATGCTGGTCACCGCCCACGGCCGCGCGATCCGCTTCCCGACCACCGATGTGCGGGTCTTCAAGGGACGCAAATCGACCGGCGTGCGCGGCATCCGCCTGGCCGAGGGCGACAGCGTGGTCTCGATGGCCGTGATCCGCCATTTCGAGGCCACCGCCGAGGAGCGCGCCGCCTATCTGAAACAGCGCCGCCTGGTGGCAGGCGCCACCGAGGAGCCGGGCGAAGAGGAAGAGGCCGAGGCCCCCGCGGGCCAGCTCTCGACCGAGCGCTATGCCGAGATGTCGGCGGCCGAGGACCTGATCCTGACCATCACCGCGCGCGGCACGGGCAAGCTCAGCTCCAGCCACGACTATCCCGTCCGCGGGCGCGGCGGCCAGGGCGTGCAGGCCATCGACAAGGGGCTGCGCGGCGGCCCGGTGGTGGCCTGCTTCCCGGTCGAGATGGACGACCAGATCATGCTGGTCACCTCTACCGGCCAGTCCATCCGCTGCCCGGTCGACGGCATCTCCTTCCGCTCGCGCAGCGCCGGCGGGGTCAAGGTCTTCGACACCGCCAAGGGCGAAGAGGTGGTCTCGGTCGCCTGGATCGCCGAACATGGCGAGGACGAGGCCGGCGAGACCTCCGAGGACTGAGCCCTGCGGGCGCCGCAGGACGTGGCGGCGCCCGGCGCAACGGGGCGGGTGCGCTCCGCGGGCGAAGCTGATCCGGATCAAGGTGTTGTCTGTCCGGGCGGGCGATAACCTCCCCGATACCGGAGGCCCCAATGACCAGACTCGCCGATTCCCTCGCCCCCGCCATCGCGCTGATCGCGCGCGTGCTGATGGCCAGCCTGTTCCTGATGGCCGCGGCCTCGAATATCGGCGATCTCAAGGGGTTTGCCGAATTCCTGGAGAAGGGCGGTGTGCCCGGCGCACTGGCCGGCCCGGTGTTCTATTTCCAGTTCTTCGGCGGGATCGGGCTGCTGCTGGGCTACCAGACCCGGCTGATCGGGCTGGCCTTCGCCGGTTTCTGCATCACCTCGGGCATCTGGTTCTACCGCGATTACAGCGACCCGGTGGTGGTAACACTGCTGCTCAAGAACATCGCGCTGACCGGCGGGTACCTGTTCGTCTTTCTCTACGGTCCCGGCCCGATCTCGCTCGACGCGCGGCTGTCGCGCTAGAACCGGCGCGACGGCGACGGCAGGTTATGTGCATTTCCGCGCATGATATGTTGCCTATGTTCCGTTTTCTTTCATGACCGCACAGTTAATTTCCCTTCCATTGCCACTGAGCGTGCAAAAGGGAAACGCGACATGACTGACATCAAATCCTATGTCGGGCTGCTGGCCCGCATCCTCCTCTCCGTCCTGTTCATCACCGCCGGCTACAGCAAGCTGGGCGCCGTCGAGGGCACGGCCGGCTACATGGCCTCGCAGGGGGTGCCCGGCCTCCTTGTCTGGCCGACCATCGCGCTGGAACTGCTGGGCGGCCTCGCCATCCTGGTGGGCTTCCAGACCCGTCTCGTGGCGCTGGCGCTGGCCGGGTTCAGCGTGCTGGCGGGGCTGATCTTCCACCTTGTCCCCGGCGACCAGATGCAGATGATCAGCCTCTACAAGAACCTCGGGCTCGCCGGCGGCTTCCTGCTGCTGGCCGCGCATGGCGCGGGCGCGGTCTCGGTCGATGCGCTGATCGCGGGCAAGGCGCGCGCCGCCACGGCCTGACCGCAACGCCAGAGGGGGGGGCCTGCACCGCCCGCCCCCTTGCCGGACGTCTCGCGGATCGCGCGCGGCCATGGCGGCGCGTCTTCGCCTTGCCCCCGGGCAGCCCTGTCAGGGCGCGTCCGGTGGCGTGGCCTGATCCCCCAGGTCGGTCCGGTCGCCACGCGTCGTCGGGCTGGAGACGACGAGGAAATGCACCTCGTCATCGGTGCCGTTGCGCGCCTGGTGCCGCGCACCGGGGCGGACCTCGATGCCGCTCATCGCCGGGACGCGGTGCACCTCGCCTTCCAGCTCCATCTGCAATTCTCCGGACAGGACGAAGAAGAACTGCCGCGCCTTGCCGTGCATATGGCGCGTCTCGGCCGTCCGCGGCGGCATGCGTTCCTGGATGACCATCATGTCCGAAGACGGGGACAGCACCCACCCGTCGCACGCATCGCCCCAGGAATAATGTTGAGCCGTTTCCTTGCTGACCGTCGCCATCACCTTCCCACTCCGTGAAACTCGGCCGCAATCTACATCGCCTCGGCAGGGGACGGTCAAGCCACCGCCGCGCCCGGCCCGAAAACCGCAAAGCTCGTGCAACGCGGCCTGCAACACGCCCCTTTCCCTTTCCGCCCAAAGCGCCTACATCGCGCCCATGACCAAGGAACTGCATATCATCGGCGGCGGGCTTGCGGGCTCCGAGGCCGCCTGGCAGGCCGCCCAGGCCGGCATCCCCGTCGTCATCCACGAGATGCGCCCCGCGGTGGGCACCTTCGCGCACCAGACCGGCAAGCTGGCCGAGATGGTCTGCTCCAATTCCTTCCGCTCGGATGATGACGAGCAGAACGCCGTGGGCCTGCTGCACTGGGAAATGCGCCAGGCCGGCGGGCTGATCATGGAGATGGCCGACACCCACCGCCTGCCCGCGGGCGGCGCGCTGGCCGTGGACCGCGAGGGCTTCTCGCAGGGCGTCACCGACCGTCTGCGCAGCCATCCGCTGGTGCGGGTGGAGGAAGGTGAAATCACCGCCCTGCCCGAGGACGGCCTCTGGATCATCGCCACAGGCCCGCTGACCTCCGGCGCGCTGGCCGAGGCGATCCGGGCCGAGACCGGCGCCGAAAGCCTCGCCTTCTTCGACGCCATCGCGCCGATCGTCTATGCCGACAGCATCGACATGGAAAAGGCGTGGTTCCAGTCGCGCTACGACAAGGGCGAGACCGAGGAAGAGCGCACCGCCTACCTCAACTGCCCCATGGACAAGGCGCAATACGAGGCGTTCATCGATGCGCTGCTGGCCGCCGACAAGACCGAGTTCCACGCGGGCGAGACCGCGGGCTATTTCGACGGCTGCCTGCCCATCGAGGTGATGGCCGAACGCGGCCGCGAAACCCTGCGCCACGGGCCCATGAAGCCGGTGGGCCTGACCAACCCGCACCAGCCGGACGTCAAGCCGCACGCCATCGTGCAGCTGCGCCGCGACAACAAGCTGGGCACGCTCTACAACATCGTCGGCTTTCAGACCAAGATGAAGTACGGCGCGCAAACCGATGTATTCCGGATGATTCCGGGGCTGGAGAACGCCCGCTTCGCGCGCCTCGGCGGCATCCACCGCAACACTTTCCTCAACTCGCCCACGCTGCTCGACGACCAGATGCGGCTGAAGTCGAAACCGAATATCCGGTTTGCCGGGCAGATCACCGGGGTCGAGGGTTACGTCGAAAGCGCGGCCATGGGGCTGCTGGCCGCCCGCCTGGCCGTGGCCGAGATCGAGGGGCGCAGCCTGCCGCCCGTGCCCTCCACCACCGCCACCGGCGCGCTGGTTACCCACATCACCGGCGGGGCCGAGGCCAAGACCTTCCAGCCGATGAACGTCAATTTCGGCCTCTTCCCGCCCGTCGAGGGGCTGAAGGGCGGGCGCCGCGGCCGCAAGGACCGCTACAAGGCCTATACCGACCGGGCCAAGGCCGACTGGAAGGTCTGGCTGGGGCTGGACGCCGGTTAAGGCTGCCTGCTAGCCTGTGGGCATGACCGAAAAATTCCTCGACAAGGTCTACGACCTGCAAGCCCGGGGCGAGGTGGAGCAACTCTACGACGCCTGGGCCGAAAGCTACGATTCCGAACTCGCCGAGAACGGCTATGCCACGCCGCGCCGGGTGGCCGCGGCGCTGGCGCGCCACGCGCCGGCGGACGCCCCGGTGCTGGACGTGGGCTGCGGCACCGGCCTGTCGGGCCTCGCCCTGCGCGCTGCGGGCTTCGCGGTGATCGACGGCACCGACCTCTCGGCCGGGATGCTGGAACAGGCCCGCGCCAAGGGCGCCTACCGCAAGCTCTGGCAGACCGACCCCGACGCCCCCCTGCCGGTGAAACCCGGCGACTACGCCGCGATCGCCGCGGCGGGCGTGATCAGCCCCGGCGCCGCCCCGCCCGAACTGCTCGACGCCCTCGCCGCGGCGCTGGCCCCGGGCGGGCTGCTGGCCTTCTCCTTCAACGACCACGCGCTGGAGGATCCCGCTTATCGCGACCGGCTGGACGCGCTGCGCGCCTCCGGTGCGGTTAGAACCCTGCTCGAAGAACACGGCGACCACCTGCCCGCGATCGGGCTGGGCTCCACTGTCTACGTGCTTGAAAAAACGTGACCGTCCGCACCCGCTTCGCGCCCTCGCCCACCGGGCCGCTGCATCTGGGCCACGCCTACGCGGCGATCCTCGCCCATGACATGGCGCGGGACGCGGGCGGGAAGTTCCTGCTCAGGATCGAGGATATCGACCAGGCCCGCGCCCGCCCCGAATGGGAGGCGCTGATCTACGAGGACCTGCGCTGGCTGGGGCTGCGCTGGGAAACCCCGGTGATGCGCCAGTCCGAGCGCCTGCCGGCCTACCGCGCCGCGCTGGAAACGCTCTGGGACCGCGGCCTCATCTACCCCTGCGCCTGCCGCCGCCGCGACATCGAAGAGGCCGCCCGCGCCCCGCAGGAGGGCGCCCCGCAATACGGCCCCGACGGGCTGGTCTATCCCGGCACCTGCCGCCCCGGCGCCGCGCCCTCCGGCCCCCTGCCCGCCGACTGCGCCCTGCGCCTCGACATGGGCCGCACCTGGGACGAGATCGGTGCCGACAAGCTTTGCTTCACCGAAACCGGCGCCGGCCCCGGGGGCCAGAGTGGCACCATCACCGTCACCCGCGGCCAGGCCCTTGCCGGCATCGGCGACATCGTCCTGGCCCGGCGCGACATGGGCACCTCCTATCACCTGTCGGTGGTGCTCGACGACGCGGAACAGGGCATCACCCATGTTACCCGCGGCGCCGACCTGTTCGAGGCCACCGCGATCCATGTCATCCTGCAGCGCCTTCTGGGCCTGCCCACGCCGCTCTACCACCACCACCGGCTGATCCGAGACGAGACAGGCAAGCGCCTGGCCAAGCGCGACGACGCCCGCGCCATCCGCAAATACCGCGAGGACGGGCGCAGCCCCGCCGACATCCGGGCGAAGCTCGGCCTCTGACCTTCTTCTGTTCGAAAATATCCCCGCCGGAGGCGGAAAGTCAGGCCTCGAGGGGCTTCATAAGCTCGACTTCCTCGCCCTCGCGCACCGCCGTATAGAAACAGCTCCGCCGGTTGGTGTGGCAGGCCGGGCCGGTCTGATCGACGATCAGCAGCAGGCAGTCCCGATCGCAATCGACGCGGAAATCCAGCAGCCGCTGCACATGGCCCGAACTTTCGCCCTTCACCCAGAACGACTGACGCGAGCGCGACCAGTAGGTCACCCGCCCGGTCTCCAGCGTGCGGGCCACAGCCTCGGCGTTCATCCAGGCCATCATCAGCACCTGCCCGTCCTCGGCCTGGGCGATGGCCGGGATCAGGCCCTGGTCGTTGAATCGCAGGGTTGTGATGTCGAAGGCCATCGGTGCGCTCCTTTGCAAACGGGTTCGTGCGGGTTATCTATGGGATGAGACCGACGAGGGAAAGCCATGAGCGACACCGACCTGATCAAGCTGTATTCGCAGCGCATCTTGGCGCTGGCGGCCGATATTCCGCATCAGGGCCGGCTCGACTCGCCCTGCGGCAGCGCGCGCAAGCGCTCGCCGCTCTGCGGCTCCACCGTGACGGTCGACCTGTGCCTGTCCGACGGCCGGATCACCGATTTCGCGCAGGACGTGAAGGCCTGCGCGCTCGGCCAGGCCTCGGCCTCGGTGGTGGGGGCCAATATCATCGGCCGCAGCCGCGAAGAGGTGCAGCGCGCCCGCAGCCAGCTTGCCGCGATGCTGAAAGAAGGTGGCCCGGCCCCCGACGCGCCCTTCGACGGGCTCGAGGTGCTGATGCCCGCGCGGGAATACAAGAACCGCCATGCCTCGATCCTGTTGACGCTCGACGCCACGCTGGAGGCCTTCGACCAGGCCGCCAAGGCCGCCTGCGCCTAAGAAAAAACCGCCGCGCGTCTTGGGGGGACGGCGGCGGTCAGTGGCGATTCAGGCGCCCGGGCGGCGGAAGAGGCATTTCCTTTCTGCACGAGGACAGGCAGGCTCGGCAGGTGGCGCATCGCTTGGGGACGGGATGCGCGGCCCGGAACGCGGATCGCAGGCAGTAACTCTCGGTCTCAGAACAGGCCCGGCAGGTGCAGCCCCGCAACCAGCATGACCATCAGCGCGGTAACGCCGAGCGCGTCCTGCAGCAGCGTGTTGGACGAACGTTCGATCACGGATTTCAGCTCGGTCAGCATGGCGGCGGTCCTTGCGGTGTTAACTGTGTTGCCACTTTGTTCTCAAATTCAGGGATGAAAGTAAAGAACTTTTTAGGAACATTTGCGAACAAAAGGGAACGTCAGCGTTAACCCACTGAAATCAAACGGATCGCCTTGTCCTCTTCCATCAGCCACAGCAGAACGCGCGCGGCGCGGCCGCGCGCCCCCTGCAACCCGGGGTCCTCTTGCAGCAGAAGCCGGGCGTCGCTTTGGGCCACGGCCATCAGGGCCGATTGCCGCTCCAGGTCCGCGATGCGGAAGCGCGGCAAGCCCGATTGCGCGGTGCCGATCAGATCGCCCGCGCCGCGCATGGCCAGGTCCTCTTCGGCGATGCGGAAGCCGTCCTCGGTTTCGCGCAGGATTTCCAGCCGGCGCCGCCCGCCCTCGGTCAGCGGCGGGTCGTACATCAGCAGGCAGGTCGAGGCCGCGGCCCCCCGCCCCACGCGCCCCCGCAACTGGTGCAATTGCGCCAGACCGAACCGCTCCGCCCCCTCGATCACCATGATCGAGGCGTTGGGCACGTTCACCCCCACCTCGATCACCGTGGTCGCCACCAGAACCTTGGTCTCGCCCGCCACGAAACGCGCCATCGCGGCGTCCTTCTCGGCCGGCGGCAGCTGGCCGTGCACCAGACCCACCTGCCCCTCGCCCAGGGCCGCGCGCAGGCGCTTGAACCGTTCCTCGGCGGCGGTGGCCTCGATGCTTTCGCTCTCGCCCACCAGCGGGCAGACCCAGTAGGCCTGCCGCCCCTCGGCAATGGCGCTGCGCAGGTGCTCCACCACCTCGTCCATCCGGCCCGAGGAGACCAGCGCCGTTTTGACCGGCGTCCGGCCCGGCGGCTTTTCGTCCAGCACCGAGACATCCATGTCGCCGTATTGCGCCAGCGACAGGCTGCGCGGGATGGGCGTGGCGGTCATCACCAGCACATGCGCGCCGCGGCCCTTGGCCGTCAGCTCCATCCGCTGGGCCACGCCAAAGCGGTGCTGTTCGTCGATGATCGCCAGGCGCAGGTCGTGGAATGCCACGTCCCTTTGGAACACCGCGTGGGTGCCGACCAGGACCTGGATGTCGCCACGGGCCAGCGCGTCAAGCTTGGCGCGCCGTTCCGCCCCCTTGTCGCGGCCGGTCAGCAGCTCCAGCACCACGCCCGCATCCTCGGCCAGCGGCTGCAGGCTTTCCAGATGCTGGCGGGCGAGGATCTCGGTTGGCGCCATCATCACCCCCTGCCCGCCGGCCTCGACCGCGACCAGCAGCGCCATGAACGCCACCAGCGTCTTGCCCGCGCCCACATCGCCCTGCAGCAGCCGGTTCATGCGGCGGTCGCGGGCCATGTCCCCGGCGATCTCGCCCATGGCGCGCTCCTGCGCGCCGGTGGGCGTGTAGGGGAGTGCTGCCAGCACCTTGCGCCTCAGCCGGCCGTCGCCCTCGGTGGGCTTGCCCGCGCCGCGCCGCGCCGACTGCCGGGCCAGCGCCAGCGTCAGCTGATGCGCGAACAGCTCGTCATAGGCCAGCCGCTGCCGGGCGGGGGCCCTCGGGCCGAGATCGGCACTGCCGGCGGGCGCATGGGCGGCGCGCACGGCCTCGGCCCATCCCGGCCATCCCTCGCGCGCCAGAAGCGCCGGGTCGATCCATTCCTCCAGCTCGGGCAGCCGGTCCAGCGCCGAGGCCACGGCGCGGGTCATGCCCCGTTGCGTCAGGCCCGCGGTCAGGGGGTAGACCGGCTCGAAATCGGGGATCTGAGCGGCCTCCTCGGGGCGCAGGATATGGTCGGGATGGGCCATCTGCGCCACCCCGTCGAACAGCTCCACCTTGCCCGAGACCACCCGGCGCTCGCCGGGCGGAAGCTGGCGCTGCAGGTAGTCGCCGCGGGCGTGGAAGAAGACCAGCTGAAAGGCCGTCTCGGCATCCTGCACCTGCACCCGGTAGGGCCCCCGCCCGCGCGAGGGCACATGCGCGCCCACCCGCACCTCGACCGTGGCGGTGCTGCCCGGCGCCACCTCGCGGATGCTGGCCCGGCGGCGCCGGTCCACGCCCGAATGCGGCAGGGTAAAGATCAGGTCGCGGGGCTTTTCCACCTCCATCTGCTGGAACAGCCGCGCCGTCTTGGGCCCGACGCCGTCGAGCCCCTCCAGCTCCGCGAAAAGCGGGAACAGGATGTCGGGACGCCCGCTCATGCGTCCCCGATCAGCTCCAGCCAGGCATCCTCGTCGATGGTCTCCACCCCCAGCTCCTGGGCCTTCTTGGCCTTCGATCCGGCCCCGGGCCCGGCCACAACAAGGTCAGTCTTCTTGGACACCGAGCCCGAGACCTTGGCCCCCAGGGCCTCGGCCCGTGCCTTGGCCTCGGCGCGGGTCATCTTTTCCAGCGTGCCGGTGAAGACCACCGTCTTGCCCGCCACCGGGCTGTCCACCGCGCCGCGCGGCTCAGCATCCTCGATCGTCAGGTATTCCACCAGCCGGTCGATCGAGTCGCGCTCGGCCTCCTGGTGGAAGGTGGTGACCACCGAGGTCGCCATCACCGGGCCGACCCCGTCGATGCCCGTGAGGCGTTCCCATTCCGGACCCTCTCCCACCTCGGCCCTGGTCATCGCGTTCAGGAAATTCTCCCAGCTCACATAGAACCGCGCCAGCAGATCCGAGGCGGCCTCGCCCACGTGGCGGATGCCGAGGGCGAAGATCAGCCGGTCGAGCGGGATGGTCCGCCGCTCGTCGATGGCGGCGAAGAGGTTGGCGGCGGATTTCTCGCCCCAGCCCTCGCGGTTCTTGAGCTGCTGCAGGCCGCTGCCGTACCGCTCTTCGAGGGTGAAGATGTCGGCGGGTTCCTTGATCCAGCCGTCGCGGTAGAACTGCTCCACCTGCTTGGCGCCCAGCCCCTCGATGTCGAAGGCCGCGCGCGAGACGAAATGCTTCAGCTTCTCCACCGCCTGCGCGGGGCAGATCAGCCCGCCGGTGCAGCGGCGCACCGCGTCGCCGTCCTCGCGGATGGCATCGGAGCCGCATTCGGGGCATTCTGTGGGGAATTCGTAGGGCTCGGCATCCTCAGGGCGTTTCGACAGGTCGACATCCGCCACCTTGGGGATGACGTCGCCGGCACGGTAGACCTGCACCCAGTCGCCCTCGCGGATGTCCTTGCCGTCGCGGATCGGGTTGCCGCTGGCGTCGCGCCCGGCGATGTAATCCTCGTTGTGCAGCGTGGCGTTGGAGACCACCACGCCGCCCACCGTGACCGGGGTCAGCCGCGCCACGGGGCTCAGCGCGCCGGTGCGGCCGACCTGGATCTCGATTTTCTCCAACCGGGTCCAGGCCAGCTCGGCCGGGAATTTATGCGCGATCGCCCAGCGGGGCGTGGTGGCGCGCATGCCGAGGCGCCGCTGCAGGTCGAGATCGTCGACCTTGTAGACCACGCCGTCGATGTCATAGCCCAGCGTGGCGCGTTGTTCCTCGATCCGGCGGTAATGCGCCAGCAGCGCCTCGGTACTGTCGCACAGCTCGGTCAGCGGGTTGGTCTGGAACCCCAGGTCCTGCAGCCGCGCGATGGCGTCGCTTTGCGTCTTTGCCAGCGGCTCGGACAGTTGCCCCCAGCCATAGGCGAAGAATTTCAGCGGCCGTTCCCTTGTGACCGCGGGGTCGAGCTGGCGCAGCGAGCCCGCGGCGGCGTTGCGCGGGTTGGCGAAGCGCTTGTCGCCCGCCGCCTCCTGCCGGTCGTTCAGGGCGGCGAAATCGGCATGGCTCATGTAGACCTCGCCGCGCACCTCCAGGATTTCCGGCGCGCCGCCCAGCTCTTGCGGGATGTCGGCGATGGTGCGGGCGTTGGCGGTGACGTTCTCGCCCACCTCGCCGTCGCCGCGGGTGGCGGCCTGCACCAGCCGCCCGCCCTCGTAGCGCAGCGACAGGCTGAGCCCGTCGATCTTGGGCTCGGCGGTGAAAGCCAGCGGCGCATCCTCGGCCATGCCGAGATAGCGGCGCACCCGGGCCCCGAACTCCGCCACCTCCTGCTCTTCGAAGGCATTGGCCAGCGACAGCATCCGCTGGGCATGGGTGACCTTGGCGAATCCCTCGGCCGGGGCGGCGCCGACCTGTTCGGTGGGGCTGTCGGGGCGCTTAAGCGCCGGAAACCGCGCCTCGATCTCGGCGTTGCGCTGTTTCAGCGCGTCGAACTCCGCGTCCGACATCACCGGCGCGTCCTTCTGGAAATAGGCGCGGTTGGCCTCTTCCAGAATCTCGGCCAGCCGCGCCAGTTCGGCCGCGGCCTCCGCCTCGGTCAGATCTCCAACCGCCTTCGTCTCGGACACTTCGCATCCCTCCCGGCCTGTCCCCGGAAAGTGATAGGAGGACAGGCCGGGCAGGTCCAGCCCGCGCGTCGCCTGCGGCCGCGGATCCCGGCCGGCACGTCCCGGTCAGGCCCCCAGCGCGATATGCCCGCCGCCGGCGCCGGATTCGGGGTCGCGCAGCACGTAGCCGCGGCCCCAGACTGTCTCGATATAGTTCTCGCCCCCGGTGGCCTGGCTGAGCTTCTTGCGCAGCTTGCAGATGAAGACGTCGATGATCTTCAGCTCGGGCTCGTCCATGCCGCCGTAGAGGTGGTTGAGAAACATCTCCTTGGTCAGGGTCGTGCCCTTGCGCAGCGAGAGGAGCTCCAGCATCTGGTATTCCTTGCCGGTGAGGTGCACCGGCATGTCGTCCACATCCACCGTCTTGTCGTCGAGGTTCACCGACAGGCGGCCGGTGCGGATCACCGATTGCGCATGCCCCTTGGACCGGCGGATGATCGCGTGGATGCGCGCCACCAGTTCCTCGCGATGGAACGGCTTGGTGAGGTAATCGTCGGCGCCGAACCCGAATCCCTTGATCTTGTTCTCGGTGTCGTCAGAGCCCGACAGGATCAGGATCGGCGTATCGACGCGGGCCAGGCGTAGCTGGCGCAAGACCTCGTGCCCGTTCATGTCCGGAAGCTGCAGGTCGAGCAGGATCAGGTCGTAATCGTAGAGTTTCGCCAGATCCATGCCTTCCTCGCCAAGCGACGTCGCATAGACGTTCAGGTTGGCGTGGGTGAGCATCATGTCGATGCTCCTGGCCGTCGTCGGATCGTCCTCCACAAGCAATATGCGCATCAAAATTTCTCCCCCACTCAATAATCCTGACCACAGTGCGTAAGAATGGTTAATTACACGTTACCACTGTCAGGCATGGTAGGAACACCCGCTAGAGTTGTCTATAGCGCTGTAGGGTTGTCGCTTTCAGGGCCTCTTTCCCGTGCTGGATGATCGCATTCTCCCAACTCGCCAGCTCCTCTTCCGACAGCGCGTAGCGCGCCTTGGCCTCCTCGCGCGTGATCAGACCGGCGGCAACGGCCTTGACCACGGCGGCCTTGCGGCTGGCGACCCAGCGCTCGGTGTCCACCGGAGGAAGGTCGGCACGGGTCATGGTGCTGCCGTCCGGCAGCGAAACGGTGCGCGGCCCGTTAACGCGTTTGATGAACATGGCTCTCCCCTCTGCGTGACAAGGGGAAATTGCCGCGATCTCACTTAAAGAGACCTTAATGCGGGGCTTGAGACTATTTCGCATTTTCCTATATTCCCACGTACTTCCCGCAGGAGACGATCATGCCCCTCGACCGCAAGACAGATGCGCTGAACTCGCTTGGATTCGCCAAGCCCCCCTCGGAGACCCGGGTGGTGGTGGCGATGTCCGGCGGCGTGGACAGCTCGGTCGTGGCGGCCAAGCTGGCCGATGAGGGCTACGACGTGGTCGGCGTGACCCTGCAGCTCTACGATCACGGCGCGGCGCTGGCCAAGAAGGGCGCCTGCTGCGCCGGCATCGACATCCACGACGCGCGCCGGGTGGCCGAGGAAAAGGGCTTCCCGCACTACGTGCTGGATTATGAAAACATCTTCCGCGACGCGGTCATCGACGAGTTCGCCGAAAGCTACCTTGCCGGCGCCACGCCGGTGCCCTGCATCCGCTGCAACGAGCGGGTGAAGTTCAAGGACCTGCTGCAAACCGCCAAGGAGCTGGACGCCGACTGCATGGCCACCGGCCACTACATCCAGCGCAAGCTGGGCGAGAACGGGCCCGAGTTGCACTGCGCCGCCGACCCCTCGCGCGACCAGAGCTATTTCCTGTTCTCCACCACGCCCGAGCAGCTGGATTACCTGCGCTTCCCGCTGGGTCACCTACCTTCTAAGGACGCGACCCGGGCGCTGGCGGCCGAATACGGGCTGGCCGTGGCGGACAAGCCCGACAGCCAGGACATCTGCTTCGTGCCCGACGGCAACTATGCCAGCGTGATCGAGAAGCTGCGCCCCGGCGCGGCGGAACCGGGCGAGATCGTGCATGCCGACGGCCGCGTTCTGGGCACGCATGAGGGCGTGATCCACTACACCATCGGCCAGCGCCGCGGCCTCGGGATCGGCGGGCTGAGCGAGCCGCTCTACGTGGTCAAGCTGGATGTCGAGACCCGCCGGGTGGTCGTCGGGCCCAAGGAGATGCTCGCCACCCGCATCGTGCCGGTGCGCGAGATCAACTGGCTGGGCGACGCGGCCTTCGACTCGGAAAAGGAATGGCATGTCGCGGTCAAGGTCCGCTCCACCCGGCCGCCGCGCGAGGCGATCATCCGCCCGCTTTCGCCCACCGAGGCGGAGGTGGAGCTGCTGACCCCCGAAGAGGGCGTCAGCCCCGGCCAGGCCTGCGTGTTCTACGAAACCGGCGGCTCGCGCATCCTGGGCGGCGGCTGGATCTGGCGCGGACGGTAACGCCCGCGCCTACCCCTTAGTCCTGTAATAGATAGGCGATCAGGTCGGCCCGCATCGCCTCGTCCGGCGCGCAGTGGTGGTGCTGAAGATAGACGTCGAGCCAGGCGCTGCGCTCGGCCTCGGTTTCCCCCTGGATGCGCGCGCGCACCATGTCCGCGGGGCCATGGCACATGGCACAGGCCTGCCTGTAATACCACGCCCCGTGTTCGGCATCGACCTCGACGCCTTCCTGGGACGCGGGCGGCTCCATGCAGGGGGCGGTCATGTCCGTTCCCTCCACCGTCGCGGCCTCGTCGGCGCGGGCGGCGGCGCTGGTCAGGAGCAGCAGGCACAGGGCCACGCGGCGCATGTCGGTCCCTCCCGAAAGGATACGGCGAGAGTATGGCGCGGGACGTTGGCTCAGCGCAACCCGTCCAGAACGGCACGGGCCGCGCGCAGGCCGGGCGCCTCGCCTCCCTGCCCCAGCCGCCGCATGGTCTCGGCGCCGGCGGCGATCTGTGCCTGCCGGGCCGCCTCGTCCTCCAGCAGCGTCAGCAGCGCCCCGGCGATCGGCGCGGGCTTGCAGGCCTCGCCCAGGAACTCGGGCACCGCGCGGGTCGCGGTGACGATGTTGACCAGCGTCACGGTGTCGATCCTCAACATGCGCGCGATCAGCATGCGGCTGATCCAGTTCATGTCATAGGCGATGACCATGGGCGTGCCCGCCGCCGCCAGTTCCAGCGACACGGTGCCCGAGGCGGCCAGCGCCAGCCCGGCGGCGCGGAAGGCCGCGCGCTTCTCGGCCAGCGCATCGTCCTCGCGCCGGCCGCGCGGGTCCAGCAGAACCGGCTCGCCGGGCCATTTCCCCAGCAGATCGGGCAGCAGCCCCGCCACCGGCAGCGCCGCCGGCACCACCACCCGCAGCCCGGGATGGCGCGCCAGCACCGGGCGCAGCGCCTCGCCGAAGATCGGGGCCAAGCGGCCGACCTCGCCCTCGCGCGAGCCGGGCAGGACCAGCAAGATCCGTTCGTCGGGCGCGATGCCATGGGCGGCGTGGAAGGCGGCGACCTCGGCATCGCTGGCCTGCGGCTGCGCCACCACCGGGTGGCCGACGAAATCGCAGCGCATCCCCTCGGCCTCCATATAGGGCGGCTCGAAGGGGAAGAGCGCCAGAACCTGGTCGACCACCTCGGCCATCTTCGCCGCCCGTCCCGGCCGCCAGGCCCAGACGGTGGGGGCCACGTAATGCACCGTGCGGATGCTGGAGGCCGCCTTGACCCGGCGCGCCACGCGCAGGCCGAAATCGGGGCTGTCGATGGTGATCAGCGCGTCGGGGGTGATCCGCAGCACCTCGGCCGCGCATTGCTTGATCCGGCGCATCAGGTGGCGGTAGCGCGGCAGTACCTCGGCCAGGCCCATCACGCTGAGTTCTTCCATCGGGAACAGGCTGTCCAGCCCCTCGGCCTGCATCAGCGGCCCGCCCACGCCGTGAAATTCCACCCCCGGCGCCAGTTCCTTCAGCCCGGCCATCAGCGCCGCGCCGAGCGCGTCGCCCGAGGGTTCGCCCGCGATCAGGAACAGCCGGGTCATGGCCTCCGCGCCCAGAGGAACAGGCCGGCCCGCTCCGCCTCGGCCAGCGTCGCCGCGCGGTCGAGGATCATCACCCCGCCGGCCTCGATCACCACACCGGCCAGACCCGCGCGGGCGGCGGCGGCGACGGTCTCGGGGCCGATGGCGGGCAGGTCGACCCGCCGCTCCTGCCCCGGCTTGGGGGCCTTGTAGAACACGCCCCGCGCGCCGTTGGGATCGGGGCGTTTTTCGCCCGCCACCTCGGCCACCCAGCGCAGCATGGCGTCGGTGCCCGGCAGGGTCTCGACCGCCAGGCACAGGCCCTGCGCCACCACCGCGCCCTGCCCCACGTCCAGCGCGCCGAGCCCGGCCACGATCTCGGCCGCGCGCGCGGCATCCCTGCGGTCGGCGTCGGAGGGCTGGGCGGCGCTCAGCACCCCCTCGCCCGGCACCAGCTCGGGCGCGATGGCCTCGGCGCCGACGACCTCGAACCCGGCCTCCTCGAACAGCGCGATCACCGTGCGCAGCAGCGCGTCGTCGCCCTGCTGGAATGCGGCCACGAGGCGCGGCAGGACCTGCGCCGTCTTGGGGTCGATGCGGGTCGGGTCGATCCCGGGTCGGGCCACGGCGCCGGCAAAGACGACACGGGTCATCCCCGCCTCGTGCAGGCGCTCGAAAAGCGGCGCGAGCTGCTCGATGCAGAATTGCTCCACCCGCCAGCCGGGGCGCGCCTCGACCGGGTGGCCCTCCATCTCGGCCAGCAGGAAGCTTTGCCCCTCGGCCTCGAGGCGGTCGGCAAGCAGGACGGGCAAGGCGCCGGTGCCGGCGATGAGGGCGGTTGCGGGCATGGGTCGGCTCAGTTCGGGGTCAGGAAGGAACGGTCGCTGTTGCCGAGGATGAACTCGACGATGTCGCGGACGTAATCGCTGTCGGTGTCGTCGGCGAGGCGCTGGGCACGCTCCTGGAAGGCGCCCTCGCCCTGGGCCAGCGCCTGGTAGGCGGCGCGCAGCGCGGTGATGTCGGCGCGCGGCACGCCGCGGCGTTTCAGCCCGACCAGGTTGAGCCCGTCGAGATGGCCGCGCGGGCCCTGCACCAGGCCATAGGGGATCACGTCGTTGGTCACCATGGTCACCGCGCCGATGATCGCGCCGCGGCCCACGCGCACCCATTGGTGGATGCCCGACAGGCCGCCGATGATCACCTCGTCGTCGATCACGCAATGGCCGGCCAGGGCGGCGTTGTTGGCCATGATCACCCGGTCGCCGACCTGCGCGTCATGGCCGACATGCGTGCCGGTCATGAACAGGCAGTCGTCGCCGACGCGGGTGACGCCGCCGCCGCCCTCGGTGCCGGTGTTCATGGTCACGCCCTCGCGGATGCGGTTGCGCCGGCCGACCACCAAGCGGGTCTTCTCGCCCTGGTATTTCAGGTCCTGCGGGATGTCGCCGATATTGGCGAAGGGGAAGATCACCGTCTCCTCGCCGATCTCGGTGTCGCCGGTCACGATGGCGTGGGATTTCACCTCCACCCCCTCGCCAAGCACCACCTGCGGGCCGATCACCGCGAAGGGGCCGACGACGCAGCCCGCGCCGATCCGGGCGCCCTCCTCGATCACGGCCGAGGGGTGGATGCGTGCGGATGCGTCGATGCCCATGCGGGTCACTCCTGCGGCATGTCCATCATGGCGGTGAACTCGGCCTCGCAGGCCAGCTCGCCCTCGACCTCGGCGCGGCCCTGGAATTTCCAGACCTTGGCGCCGGGCTTGCCGCGGGTCACGGTGACATGCATCTCCAGCACGTCGCCGGGGACCACCTTGCGGCGGAACTTGCATTTGTCGATGCCCATGAAATAGACCAGCATGTTCTTGTCGGCCAGGTCCATCGACACGCCGACCATCACCGCCGCGGTCTGCGCCATGGCCTCGACGATGGTCACGCCGGGCATGATCGGGGTGGCGGGGAAATGGCCCTGGAAATGCGGCTCGTTGAAGGTGACGTTCTTGACGCCCACCGCGCCCTGGTTGGGGACGATGTCGCTCACCTTGTCGATCAGCAGGAACGGGTAGCGGTGCGGGATGATCCGCTGGATCAGGTGGATATCGGCCTCGGTCACCGGCTGGTCGCTCATGTCGTCTCGTCCTTTGTTGTCCCCGGCCGCGCGGGCCGGGCGCCTGGGCAGGCAAGTAGCAACTCGCCCGCGCCGGGGCAAGCGCCCCTACTGTTGCGGCGCCGGTTGCCCGGCGGTGTCGGGCGCGGCGCCGGGGGCCGGCTGCAGGTCCGGGGCGTCGCCCGCCTCGGGGGCGAGCTGGGCGTCGATCCGCCGGATCGCCTCGGTGGTCACGTCGATCTGGCCGGCCGACAGCACCACCGAGCGGCTTTCCAGCACCACCAGCGCGCCGCGCTCGCGCACGACCTCGGTCAGGATGGGCAGGACGTCCTGGTAGAACTGCTGCTGCACCTCCTCGCGGGCGCGCACGATATCGCGCGCCTTGGCGTCCTGCGCGTCGCGGATACCGACCACCTTGTCGTCGAACTCCGCGGCGAGCTTGCGGAACTCCTCGGGCGCCATGTCCGGGCGGTCCTCGGTGAGCTGCTTTTCCTCGGCGGTGAGCTCTGCCTCGATCTTGCGGTTCTCGGCGGCCAGGGCGGCGGCCTGTTTCTCGATCTCGTCGAGCAGGCTCTGGCCATAGGCCGAGCCCGAGAACAGCCGTTCCTGGTCGACGGTGACGATCAGGCTCTGCAGCGGCACGCGCGCCTCCTGAGCCGGGGCCGCCGAAGGCAGCGCCAGCGCCAGGGCCAGCCCCAGGACAGACGCGCGCAGCCCCATCAGAACCGGGTGGAGATGGTCAGGTCGAAATTCTGCTGCTTGTCGTATTTCAGCTTCTTCAGCGGGCGCGAGAAGTTGAAGCGCAGCGGGCCGATCGGAGTGTCCCAGAAGATCGAGAAGCCCGCCGCCGCGCGCAGCTCGAAACTGTCGTCGACGATGTCGGTCCCGGCCGGGCCGCCGTTCACGTTGTCGAGGCTCCAGACCGTGCCCACATCGGCAAAGATGCCGCCCCGGATACCGTATTCGTCGGGCAGGCCCAGCGGGAACTCGGCCTCGAAACGGGCCACCGCGAACATGTTGCCGCCGAGCGCATCCTCGTCGGCCGCGGCCAGGTCGCGCGGGCCGAGCCCGTTGAACTCGAAGCCGCGGATCTTGCCGTTCAGGTAGTAGCGGTCGGTCACTCGGCTGCTGCCGCTCAGCATGTTGATGATGCCGCCCTCGAGCTCGGCGCGCAGGGTCACCTCCTCGCGGAAGGCCAAGGTCTGGCCCTTCAGCTCGGCGGTGGTTTCCACGTATTCGGCGTCGCCGCCCAGGCCGGCGAATTCCTGGCTGAAGGTCAGCACGACACCGGCATTCGGGTTCAGCCCGGCGCGGCGCGAGTCGTAGCTGTAGGTGTAGCCAACAAAGGCCGCAAGGCGGTCGCCCTCGGCAGCCTCGGCCGAGACGATCGCGGAATCGCCGGTGTAGTTGGAGATTTCGTTGTTCCGCACGCCGAGGCCGACCTGCAGCCGCCCGTTCTCGCTGACCGGGAACTCCAGCGACGGGTTGAGTATGGTTTCCTTGGTCTTGTAGGTCTCGCCGTTTTCCTGGTCGGTCTCAGTGTGGCTGATCGCGAAGCGGAAGGTGACGTCGCGCCCCAGGAACGCGGGCTCGGCAAAGATGAATTGCGAGCTCTGGCTGTCGGCGCCGGTGGTCAGGCTGAAGCTCAGATACTGGCCGCGTCCCAGGAAGTTCGATTCGGAGAAGCTGACCGTGGCGCCGGCGCCGGAGTCGACGCTGTAGCTCAGGCCGAAGGAGAGCGAGCCGGTCGGCTGTTCCTCGACATTCACGTCCACGATCACCTGGTCGGGCGAGGTGCCCTCGCGCGCCTCGACATCGGCCTTGGAGAAGAACCCCAGGGCGCGGATGCGCTCGGCCGACTCGCGGATCTCGCGCGGGTTGAACGGGTCGCCCTCGACGGTCTTGAACTGGCGCCGGATCACGCGGTCCAGCGTGGTGGCGTTGCCCTCGATGTCGATGCGCTCGACGAAGACGCGCGGCCCCTCGGAGATCACGAAATCCACGTCCAGCGTCAGGTCGCGGTCGTTGCGGGTGATGCGCGGCTCGACCCGGATGAAGTTCAGCCCCTTGCGCAGCGCCAGCCGCTCCAGCCGGGCGATGGTGTTCTCCAGCGCCAGCGGGTTGTAGACGCCGCCCTCGCGGACACGGATTTCCTTTTCGAACTCGGCCGGGTCGACCTCTTCGAGATCGCTGGAGGCGGTAACCTCGCCGAAGCGGAAGGGCTGTCCCTCGCGGATGTTGAAGGTCACCAGGAAGCCGCTGCGGCGCCGGGTCAGTTCGGAACTGACCGAGAGCACCTGGAAATCGATGAAGCCGCGCGACAGGTAGAAATCGCGCAGCACCTGCTTGTCGAACTCGATACGGTCGGCGATGAAGGTGTCGCTGCCGATCAGCGCGCGCAGCAGCCCGGCCTGCTTGGTCTGCAGGACCCGGCGCAGGCGGCGCTCGCTGAAACTGCGGTTGCCGACGAAGGAGATCCGCTCGACCTCGACGACCGCGCCCTCGGTGATCTCGAACACCAGGTCGACTCGGTTCTCGGAGCGGCGGATGATGCGCGGCTCGACCGTGGCGGCCAGGCGGCCCGCCTGTTCATAGGCCTGCACGATGGCGGCGGCATCGGCCTCGGCCAGGCGCGGGCTGTAGACCCGACGGGACTGCGAGCGGATGATCGCGGCCAGATCCTCGTCCTTGAGGCGGGCGTTGCCCTCGAAATTGATGATGTTGATGGTGGGGTATTCGACCACCCGGATCAGCAGGCGCCCGCCCTGCGGCACCAGCTCGACGCTTTCGAACAGGCCGCTGTCGACGATCCGCTGGTAGGCATCGTTCAACTCGGCCGCCGTGACGGTCTGGCCGCGGCTGATTCCGGCATAGCTGAGAATGGTCGATCCATCGACCCGCTGATTGCCCTCGATCTGGACGGAGGTGAAGCTGTAGCTTTGTGCGCGAGCCTCGGGCGCCGCCAGGCAAATCGTTGAAACGACGAGGAAAACCGCCATCAAGAGCTGGCGTCCGAAAGCCCGCAAACCCTGCTTCCGCGCCGAGGCGCCAATATACATTCCGATCATATCCCTGTCCCGAATTGACGCCTTCGTTCCAGCAGATTGACTAGCTGTATTGGCGCGTCTTGTCAAAAGGCAGAACCGCGCCCGGTCCGACAGGTCCGGCGCGCGGTTCCATGGTTTCGGGAGAGAAAATTAAAGCAGCGAACCGATGAAGGCGCCCGCCATGAGCGCGCCGAAGATCGCCGCCAGGAAGAACAGGCGGTCCCAGTTCAGGTTGAACAGCACGGAAAGCCCGCGATAGCCCTCGTGGATGGTGTCCATTTTCCGCCCTCCTCTGCTCGTATAGGTGCGTCAGGGAAAGGCTATTGACCGATTATGGCGGGATTAGGGCGCCGAGGTGACCTTCACGCGGTCACGGGCACAGGATGTCGTTGCCCAGGGCGAAGATCATGAAGGTCAGGATCACCGCCAGCCCGAGGCTCATGAACACGCTGAGCGCGCGCGCGCTGGGCGGCTTGCCGAACACCGCCTCGTAGGCGTGGAAAACCAGGTGCCCGCCGTCCAGGACCGGGATCGGGAACAGGTTCATCAGCCCCACCGCCGTGGACAGCACCGCGATGAACCAGATGAAGCTCTGCGTGCCCTGGCTGGCCATGGCGCCCGAGGTCTCGGCGATGCCCAGCGGGCCGCTGATGTTGCACGAGCTGATGGCGCCGGTGACCATGTGGTAGAGTCCCGAGAGGCTGGACCGAATGATGAAGACCACCTGCTGCGCCCCCGCCTCGACCGCGGTCAGCGCGCCGGGGGTGCGGGTTTCGGGCGTGAACAGCAGCCCGCCGTTCATGCCGATCAGCAGACGGGTCTCGAACCCGCCCTCGGGCAGCGGCATGTCCACGCGGCGCGGCGCCAGCGAGAATTCCATCTCCTGGCCCTCGCGCCAGACCCTCACCAGCATCTCGGCGCCGCCCGAATTCCGGACGATGTCCTGAAGCTGGCGGAAGGCCGTCACCGGCTGCCCGTCGACCGACAGGATGACGTCGCCCACCTTGAGCCCCGCATCCATGGCCGCCGAACCCGGCTGCAGCGCGTCGATGACCGGCGGGAAGGGATAGGGTCCCTGCACCACCATCTCCTGCCCGTCGCGGCGGACGGCATAGTCCACCACCGGGGTGGGCGGCAGGTCGCTGATCGCCTTGTAAAGCGCCGCGTAATCCGAGACCGGCCGGCCGCCGATGGCGGTGATCTCATCGCCGGGCCTCAGCTCCATCGCCTCGGCCGGCAGCGTTTTAAGGGTGCCGATGGTGGGCGGCTCGATCGCCTCGCCGCGGAAGAACAGCACGGCGGCAAAGACCGCGATGGACAGGGCGAAGTTGAACACCGGCCCCGCCGCCACCGTCGCCGCGCGCGCCCAGAGCGGCGCGCCGTGCATGGTGTGGCGCAGCGTGTCCTCGTCGAGGTCGCGCAGCAACTGCGGGTCGATCCCGCTGGCGGCATTGGCATCGCCCATGAATTTCACGTAGCCGCCGAAGGGCAGCGCGGCCAGTTGCCAGCGCGTGCCGTGCCGGTCCTCGCGCGACAGCAGCACCGGCCCGAATCCCAGCGAGAACACCTCGGCATGGATGCCCGACCAGCGGCCGACGATGTAATGGCCGAATTCATGCACCGCCACGATGACCGACAGCGCCAGAACGAAGGCCCCGATGGTGTAAAGGATGTTACCGAAGGAAGGGATCAGTCCAAGAATATCCACGCAGACAGCCTCTGTATTATTTTTGGTCGCCCCCGCGGATCACCTGCGCGGCCTCCTCACGGGCGAGATGGTCAAACTCGATGACGTTATCAAGGGTGATCTCGGCAGCAATAAGGCCGTTTTGGCGCGAAAGCCGGTTCAAGACCCGGTCAACGACCTCGGCCATCTGCAGGAATCCGATCTCGCCGGCGATGAAGCCGTCCAGTGCGCGCTCCTTGGCGGCGTTGAAAACCGCGCCGGCCAGCCCGCCCGTCTCCATCACCTGCCGCGCCAGCGCCAGCGCGGGATAGCGCGCCGGATCGGGCGCGGCGAAGTTGAGCTGGCCGATGGCAGCCAGGTCCAGCCGGGCCACCGGCAGTTCGGCGCGCTCGGGCCAGTTCAGCGCGTAGCCGATGGCATGGCGCATGTCCGGCGGGCCGAGATGCGCCATCAGCGCGCCGTCGCGGAACCCCACCAGCGCGTGGACCAGCGATTCGGGATGCACCAGCACCTCGATCCTGTCGGGCGCGATGCCGAAGAATTCGCGGGTCTCGATCACCTCCAGCGCCTTGTTGAACATCGAGGCGCTGTCGATGGTGATGCGCTGCCCCATGACCCAGTTGGGATGCGTCGCGGCCTGTTCCGGCGTGGCCGAGGCCAGCGCCTCCAGAGGCCAGTCGCGGAAGGCCCCGCCCGAGGCGGTGATCACGATCCGCTCCACCGCGTCGATATCCTCGCCCGCCAGCGCCTGGAACACGGCGGAATGCTCGCTGTCCACGGGCAGGACGCGCGCGCCGTGTTTCCGCGCCGTGGCCATCAGGAGCGGCCCGGCGGTGACCAGGCTCTCCTTGTTGGCCAGCGCCAGCGTGGTGCCCTGCTCCAGCGCCTTGAGCCCCGGCAGCAGCCCCGCCGCCCCCACGATGGCGGACATGATCCAGTCGGCGGGCCGGGTGGCGGCCTCGGCCAGCGCCTCGGGCCCCGCGGCGACCTCGGTGCCGGTGCCCGCCAGCGCCTCTTTCAGATCGGCGTAGCAGTCCGGGTAGGCGGTCACCGCCAGCCCGGCCTTCAGCGCGCGGGCCTGCTCGGCCAGCCGCGCGATGTTGCGCCCGCCGCTCAGCGCGACCACCTCGAAATCCTCGGGGCGGCGCGCGATCAGATCGACCGTGTTCTCCCCGATCGAGCCGGTGGAGCCAAAGATCGTTACCCGTCGCATGTCTTCAGAACCTCACCTCGGGCACATAGACCAGCTGTGCCACCAAGAGCATCAGCAGCGCCGCCCCCAGCAGCCCGTCGAAGCGGTCGAACAGCCCGCCATGGCCGGGGATCAGCGCCGAGCTGTCCTTGACCCCGCAGCGCCGCTTGATCGCGCTTTCGGCCATGTCGCCGGCCTGGCTGGCCATCGACAGCGCCACCGAGATCCAGGGCAAGTCGCGCCCGGCATCGGTGAAGGTCAGGAACAGCGCCCCGATCAGCGCCGCGCCGATCCAGCCCGCGACCGTGCCCGACCAGGTCTTCTTGGGGCTGACGCGGGGCCAGAATTTCGGACCGCCGATGAAGCGCCCCGCGAAATAGCCCAGCACGTCGGTGGCGATCACCACCAGCACCAGCCAGAACAGCCAGACGACGCCGTATTCCGCGCGGAACCCGGCCAGGCCGTAGCCCGCCACCAGGATCCCCAGCGCGAACAGGCCGAACAGCACCCGCTCGCGCTTCAGCAGCGCGCCGCCCACCAGCGGCGTGGCGGCGAGGATGGGAAAGGCGAAGACCCCGGGCAGCACATGTGCCAGCAGCACCGCGGCCACGCCCAGCAGCGCCAGTTGCAGCGCCTCGGGCCGCTTCTCGGGGGCGACCATGCGGGACAGTTCCCAGATCATCGCGCCGCAGACGCCGGCGGCCAGCGCGGTGAACCACAGCCCGCCCAGCCAGATCATCAGCACGCCGAGCCCCGCCATCGCCGCACCCGAGACCAGGCGCTGGTTCAGGTCGCTCCACCGTCCCTGCGCCATCAGGCCTTCACCGCGCCGAACCGCCGCTCGCGGCCCGCAAACCGTCCGAGGATCTCGGCGAAGATATCGGCGGTGAAATCGGGCCAGAGCACCGGCGTGAACTCGTATTCCGCATAGGCCGACTGCCACAGCAGGAAGTTGGAGATGCGCGCCTCGCCGCTGGTGCGGATCACCAGGTCCGGGTCGGGCAACACGCAGGTGTCGAGGAACCGCGCCAGCGTGGTCTCGTCCACCGTTTCCGGGTCCAGCCGGCCGGCCGCCACCTCGCGCGCCAGCCGCTTGGTGGCGCGGGCCACCTCGTCGCGGCCGCCGTAGTTCAGCGCGATGGTCAGGTGCACCTTGTCATTGCCCGCAGTCAGCGTCTCCAGGTGGTCCATCAGCTGCACCAGCTTGGGCTCCAGCCGCTCGCGGTCGCCGATGAAGCGCACGCGCACCCCCTCGGCCAGAAGCGCCTGCGCCTCTTTCTGGATGTAGCGCCGGAACAGCGTCATCAGCCCCGCCACCTCGGCCTGGGTGCGCTTCCAGTTCTCGGTGGAGAAGGCAAAGATCGTCAGATAGCGCACGCCCAGCTCGGGACAGGCGCGCACGATCTCGCGCACGCGCTTGGCGCCGGCCTGGTGCCCGAACAGGCGCGGGCGGCCGCGCTTCTGCGCCCACCGCCCGTTGCCATCCATGATGATCGCCACATGGGCGGGCCCGCCCGGCTGGCTTTGTTTAGCGGCCAAGGGTGCCCCTTTCGCGATCACGCAGGTCAAACCTGCATGATCTCCTCCTGTTTGTGCTCAAGCGCCTGATCGACCGCGGCGATATGCTTGTCGGTCAGCTCCTGAACCTCGTCGTGCCAGATCTTGTGGTCGTCCTCGCTCATGCCGGCGGCCTTGGCCTTTTTCAGCTGCTCCATCCCGTCGCGGCGGACGTTGCGGATGGCGACGCGGGCCTGCTCGGCATATTGGCTGGCGACCTTGGTGAGTTCGCGGCGGCGTTCCTCGTTCAGCTCGGGGATCGGCAGCATGATGATGGTGCCGTTGGTCTGGGGGTTGATGCCCAGCCCGCTTTCGCGGATCGCCTTTTCCACGGCGCCGACCATGGACTTGTCCCAGACGTTGATGGTGACCATGCGCGGCTCGGGCACGTTGACGGTGCCGACCTGGTTGATCGGCGTGCGCTGGCCGTAGGCCTCGACGGTGACCGGCTCCAGCATCGAGGCGGAGGCCCGGCCGGTGCGCAGCGAGGCGAACTCGGTCTTCAGCGCGTTCATGGCGCCGTCCATCCGGCGTTTCAGGTCGTCGAGGTCGATCTCAAGTTCTTCGTCTGCCATTGTCAGTCTCTCTTGTTCTTCCGCGGGCCGCGTGGCCCGGTTGCCCCTGCTATACAATCATCCGTGCACGATTGTATAGGTGCCTTCCCCGGCGAGGATGCCGCGGAACCCGCCCGGTTCGTCCAGCGAGAAGACGATGATCGGCAGGTTGTTGTCGCGCGCCAGCGCGATGGCCGAGGCGTCCATCACGCCCAGGTGCTTCTGCAGCACGTCGTCATAGGTGATGTCTTCATAGCGCTTGGCATCGGTGAATTTCGCCGGGTCCTTGTCGTAGACGCCGTCCACCTTGGTGCCCTTGAAGATCGCCTCGCAGGCCATCTCGTTGGCGCGCAGCGTGGCGGCGGTGTCGGTGGTGAAATAGGGGTTGCCGGTGCCGGCGGCAAAGATGCAGACCCGGCCCTTTTCCAGGTGGCGCACGGCGCGGCGGCGGATATAGGGCTCGGCCACCTCGTCCATGCGGATGGCCGAGATCACCCGGCAGAACACGCCCAGCCCCTCCAGCGCGGACTGCATGGCCAGCGCGTTCATCACCGTGGCCAGCATGCCCATGTAATCGGCGGTGGTGCGCTCCATCCCCTGGGCGCTGCCCGAGAGCCCGCGGAAGATGTTGCCGCCGCCGATCACCATGCAGATCTCGACGCCGAGATCGTGGACCGATTTCACCTCGCGGGCGATGCGCTCCACCGTCGGCGGGTGCAGGCCGAATCCCTGGTCGCCCATCAGCGCCTCGCCCGAGATCTTCAGCAGCACACGCTTGTAGGCGGGCGCCGGTTGATTGGCAGTGCCGTCGCTCATAACTAGTTCCCCGGTCCGGTTGTTCTGGCTTTTGCGCAAAATGTCGGAAATGGGCCAGAGGTTCAACGGCCAACAGGCATCGACGCGGTATGGATATCACCACTCTCGACCCCACGCGCCCCGTGCTCATCGCAGGCCCGACGGCCAGTGGCAAGTCCGGTCTCGCCCTGCGCATCGCCGAGGCGCAGGGCGGCGTGATCGTGAATGCCGATGCGCTGCAGGTTTTCGCCAACTGGCGGGTGCTGACCGCGCGCCCGTCCGAAGAGGACGAGGCGCGCGCGCGCCATGCCCTCTATGGCCACGTGCCCGCCGGGGGCGACTATTCGGTCGGCCACTGGCTGCGCGAGGTGGCGGGTTTCCTGTCGGGGGGACCGCGGCCGATCATCGTGGGCGGCACCGGCCTCTATTTCACCGCGCTGACGCAGGGGCTGGCCGAGATCCCCGCCACGCCCCCCGAAATCCGCGCCGAGGCCGATCGGCGGCGCGCGGCCGAGGGGCACGAGACCCTGCTGGCCGAGCTGGACGAGGCGACCCGCGCCCGGGTCGATGCCCTGAACCCCATGCGCGTGCAGCGCGCCTGGGAGGTGCTGCGCGCCACCGGCCGGGGGCTGGCATCCTGGCAGGACGAGACCGGCCCGGCGCTGCTGCCGCTGTCGCAGGCGCAGGCGTTCGTGCTGGAGGCCGACCGCGACTGGCTGGCCGAGCGCATCGACCGCCGCTTCGACCTGATGCTGGCCGAAGGCGCCCTGGAGGAGGCCCGCGCCAACCTGTCCGGCTGGGACCCTGCCCTGCTCTCGATGAAGGCCATCGGCGCGCCGGAGCTGATCGCGCATCTGCAGGGCGAGATGACACTGGACGAGGCCCGCGCCGCCGCGCAGGCGGCCTCGCGCCAATATGCCAAGCGGCAGCGCACCTGGTTCCGCTCCAAGATGAAGGGCTGGCAGCGGGTCGTGGCGGGCTGACAGCCCAAAAACAGCGCAAAACGCCAAAAATCTCGCCGTTATCGGCAAGATCCTGCACTTTTCGAACATTTCTGTTTACGCGGGACAAGCGCCGCGCCTAGGCTCTGCGCGACTTGCCAACCGCCCAAACGCCGGACACGCCCCATGAGCGAAGCCGATCTGCGCCTGATTCCCATTCACCGCCTGGCCCAGGGCGGCCGCTGGCGGGTGGAGGCCATGCGCAGCTACTCGGTGGACCAGCTCCTGTGGTTCACCCGCGGCCAGGGCCGGATAACCGTCGGCGGCGTGACCCGCGGTTACGGCGCGCATAACGCGGTCTTCATCCCCGCCGGCACCATGCACGGGTTCGAGATGACGCCGCAGGTCTTCGGCACCGCGGTCTTCTTTGCCCGCGACCACGGGCTGCAGCTGCCCGACGGGCCGCGCCACCTGCGCATCCGCGACGCCATGGCCCAGGGCGAGATCACCGGCATCCTGGAGCAGCTCCAGCGCGAAGCCGATGCCGACCGCCCGGCGCGCAACCGCGCCATGCTGCACCTCGCCGGCCTGCTGGGCGTCTGGCTGGAACGGCAATTGCTGACCAACGAGGACGCCATGGCGCCCTCGGACGCCGCCCGCCGCCTGGCGCGGCGCTACAGCGAGATGGTGGAGCACGACTTCGGCACCGAGAAATCGGTCTGCGACTATGCCGCGGCGCTGGGCGTCACCTCCACCCACCTGACCCGCGTGTGCAAGGAGACCTGCGGGCGGACCGCCTCGGACTTCCTGGCCGACCGCAAGATCGCCGAGGCCCGCCGCCTGCTGGCCGACACCCGGCTGCCGGTCAAGGATATCGCTTCGGGGCTGGGATTCACCTCGCCGGCCTACTTCACCCGGGCCTTCCAGCAGCGCGCCGGGAAATCACCCATGGCCTTCCGTCGCGGAAGCTAGACGGTAAATGCTTCGACAATCGAAGCTTTCGGTTGAACTTTGAAGCAATGTCGTTTTTGTTACAGGTGAATGTCGTAATTCGGCCGTGGAATGGCGCTCGCGATCATTGACCCGTCCGTAAATCTCGGGCCGAATGCGATTCTGTTATACTGGGGGTGTTGCCGTTCCGGCCTGGCCGCGAGAAGCGCGGCCCCCGGGCCGTTAGGCGGGGCTCCGGCGAATGTTTAGGTCACACCGTTTCACAGGGAGCAAAACATGACGCAATCCACCATCAACGGCAAACCGGTGCACCCGGGCGTCCGGATGTACGCCGAGGAGTTCAAGGCCGGCCTGCTGAGCCGCCGCGAATTCCTGTCGCGCGCCACCGCGCTGGGCGCCACGGCCGCCGCGGCCTACACGCTGGGCGGGCTGAACAGCCCCGCCGCGGCCGCCGGATACGAGCTGGGCACGCCCAAGCAGGGCGGCACCCTGCGCATCCAGATGAACTGCCGCGAGTTGAAGGACCCGCGCACCTATGACTGGTCCGAGATCGCCAACGAGACCCGCGGCATCCTGGAATATCTCGTCGAGGTGCGCCGCGACGGCTCGCTGCACGGGATGCTGCTGGAAAGCTGGTCGGCCAATGACAACGCCACCGAATACACCCTGAACGTCCGCCAGGGCGTGAAGTGGAACGATGGCACCGATTTCACCGCCGAGGACGTGGCCGCCAACATCATCGGCTGGTGCGACGAATCGGTCGAGGGCAACTCGATGGCCAGCCGGATGTCCTCGCTGGTCAAGGACGGCAAGGCCGCCGACGGTGCGGTCGAAGTGGTCGACAGCCACACCGTCAAGGTCCGCCCCCTGACCCCGGACGGGACGCTGATGTTCGGCATGGCCGACTACCCCGCCGCCGTCCAGAAGAAGGACCTGATCGGCACCTCGCTGGCCGATCACGGCATCGGCACCGGCGCCTACAAGTTCGAGGAATTCAAGGTCGGCGAAAAGGTCGTGCTGGTGCGCAACACCGATCACGAGTACTGGGGCCACGCCTATCTCGACCGGATCGAATTCGTCGATTACGGCACCGATCCCTCGGCCTGGCTGGCCGGCGCGGACGCGGGCGAGTTCGACATGTCCTACGAGACCGTGTCGGACTTCATCGACATCTTCACCTCCATCGGCTGGGTCGAGAGCGAGGTCGGCACCGCCGCCACCGTGGTCGTCCGCCCCAACGCCGAAACCGAGGTCAGCGGCATGAAACCCTACGCCGACGCCCGCGTGCGCCGCGCGCTGGCGCTGGCCGTGGACAACAGCGTGCCGCTGGAGCTGGGCATCTCAGGCCGCGGGTCGGTCTCGAACAACAACTACCACGTGGCCAACGGCGTCCATCCCGACCATGCCGATATCCCGGCCCACGAGAAGAACGTGGACGAAGCCCGGAAGCTGATGGAAGAGGCCGGCATGATGGATTTCGAGCATGAGCTCATCTCCATCGACGACGACTACCGCAAGAACACCACCGATGCCGTGGCCGCGCAGCTGCGCGACGCGGGCTTCCAGGTGAAGCGCACGGTCATGCCCGGCTCCACCTTCTGGAACGACTGGCAGAAATACCCGTTCAGCTCGACCAACTGGAACCACCGCGAGACCGGCATCCAGCTGCTGAACCTGGCCTATCGCTCCACCGCGGCCTGGAACGAGACCGGCTTCCGCAACGCCGAGTTCGACGCGCTGCTGGACGAGGCCACCGCCATCGCCGACAGCGAGACCCGCAAGACGGTCATGGCCAAGCTGGAGCAGATGATGGTCGACGAGGGCGTGGCGATCATCCCCTACTGGCGCTCGCTCTACCGCCACTACAAGGAAGGCGTGGTCAACGCCGAGATGCATCCCAAGTTCGAGATTAACGTCCACCACCTGGGCTGGGCCTGATCCATCGAATGAAAAAGGGCAGCGGGCGGCCCGGCCGCCCCTGCCCCTCCGGCCCCCGCCGGCAACAATAAACGCAGCCCTCGCTGATCCGGGCGCCTGCAAGCTACAGGGGAACAGATGGGACTATTCATTCTCAAACGCCTCGGCGTGATGGCGCTCACCGCGCTGTGCATGACCTTCATCGTCTTCTTCCTGACGAACCTCCCGCCCAACCTGGAAAAACTGGCCAAGACGCAGCTCGGCGCCCGCATCACCGATGAGGAGGTCGCCAGCTGGCTGGAACGCAACGGCTATGCCCAGCCGATGCTGTCGCGCTACGGCGAATGGCTGGGCGTGCTGCCCGGCTTCACCTACGAGGCCGAGGACGGCACCGTGACCGGCCGCTGCAGCCGCGTCGCCGGCGACGGCGGAGAGGTCCCCCGTTTCTGCGGCGTGCTGCAGGGCGACTGGGGCTATTCCACCAAGTTCCGCGTGCCGGTGTCCGAACTGATCGGCGAGCGCCTGGCCCGCACGGGCCTGCTGATGTTCTGGGCCTTCGCGGTGATGGTGCCCATGGCCCTGATCATCGGGGTGATCGCGGGCATGCGGGAGGGCTCGGCGGTGGACCGGACACTGTCGACCTTCTCCATCGCCTCCACCTCGACGCCGGAATACGTGTCCGGGGTGATTTTCGTGGTGATCTTTGCCTCCTCCATGGTGGGGCTGAAATGGTTCACCGGATCGGCAAAGTCGGCGGTGGACGGGATCACCTTCGAGAACTTCACCCTGCCGGTGATCACCATCGCGCTATATGGCATGGGCTATATCGCGCGCATGACCCGCGCCTCGATGGCCGAGGTGATGACCGCGCAGTATATCCGCACCGCCCGGCTGAAGGGCGTCAGCTTCCGCAACATCGTGCTGAAACACGCGTTGCGCAACGCGCTGATCGCGCCCTTCACCGTGATCATGCTGCAATTCCCCTGGCTGCTGACCGGGGTCGTCATCGTCGAGGCGCTGTTCGTCTACCCGGGCTTCGGCAATGCGCTGGTCGAGGGCGCCTCGAACAACGACATCGAGCTGCTGCTGGCGGTCTCGGTGGTGGCCGTGGTGGTCGTGCTGATCACCCAGCTGATCTCCGATATCGGCTACGCCTTCCTCAACCCGCGCATCCGCGTCAGCTAAGCGACAGGGAGAACAAGCAAAATGGAATCCTTGACCTGGACGGGCGCGATCGGCCCCTACCTGAACCCGGTGCTGGGCATCGCCGTGGCGGTGCTGGCGCTGTCCATCATCACCAATATCGGGCTTGCCATCGCGCGCTCGGGCGGGGCCACAGTGCCGGGAGAAGAGATCGCCGCCACCGGCGCCGCCGGCGTCGCCAGCCGCGTCATGAGCTGGAGCCTCTTTGCCGTGCTGGCGCTGATCGTGATCTACCTGATCGCGGGCATCGTGGTGCCGGCCGAGGCCAAGGGCATCCTCGGCCGCGTCATCACCCGCTTCCTGCCGGTCTGGATCGCGCTGGCGGCGACCTTCGCCGTCTCCATCGCCTTCAAGCGCCGCCTTGGGCTTTACGGCAACCTCTTCGACAACCTGGTGGGCATGATCGGCTTCGGGCTGGTGATGTTCTGGGTCTACACGGCGTTCTTCGCCGATGTCATCGTCACCCATGACCCGGTGGCCGACGTGATCTCGGGGATGAAGAACAAGGCGCCGGGCACGCCCCTGCGCAGCCCCGAGGAGGGGATGTACGAATACTACCTGCTGGGCGGCGACGCGCTGGCACGCGACGTGTTCTCGCGCATGGTGATGGGCGCGCGGGTGGTGCTGACCATCGCGCCGGCGGCGACGCTGTTCGCCTTCATGGTGGGGATCACGCTGGGCGTGCCCGCGGGCTACCTCGGCGGCAAGTTCGACACGGTGCTGTCCTTCATCGCCAACCTGGTGCTGGCCTTCCCGGTGATCCTGCTGTTCTTCCTGCTGGTGACGCCCGAGATCATCGCCATGGGCGTGCCCAAATACATGGCGGCGGTGCTGTTCCTGTTCCCGATCATCTTCCTGGTGATCCTTTGGAACTCCAAGCTTCACACAAGGCCGGTGAAACGGAACATCTTTGTCGGGCTGACGGTGCTGATCGGCGGCTGGCTCTACCTCGGCCTGGCCTGGGACGCCGACCCGCTGGGGCTGGTCTCGATCCCCGGCGGCGTTCTCATCGTCTTCGTCTCGGTGGTCTTCGTGAACTCGCCCACCGTGTTCCGCATCGTGCGCGGGCTGGCGCTGGACATCCGCACCCGCGACTACGTGGCCGCCGCCCAGACCCGCGGCGAGGGCCCCTGGTACATCATGCTGTGGGAAATCCTGCCCAACGCCCGCGGGCCACTGCTGGTCGATTTTTGCCTGCGCATCGGTTACACTACCATCCTTCTGGGAACGTTGGGCTTTTTCGGCCTCGGCCTGCCGCCGGACAGCCCCGACTGGGGGACGTCGATCAACGCGGGCCGGGGGCTGTTGCAGTTCTTCCCCTTCCCGCCGCTGGTGCCCGCCATTGCCATCATGAGCCTCGTCCTGGGGCTGAACCTGCTGGCCGACGGGCTGCGCGAAGAATCGCTGAAAGACTGAGGGAGAGCGACCATGACCAAATGGGAATGTGACGGCCCGGTTCTGGAGATCGACCGCCTCTCCATCAGCTTTTTCACCCGGTTGCGCGAGATCCCGGCAGTGATGGATTTCTCCGTCAACGTGGAGCCGGGCGAGGCCGTGGGCCTGGTCGGCGAATCCGGTTGCGGCAAGTCCACCGTGGCGCTGGGGGTGATGCAGGACCTTGGCGTGAACGGCCGCATCGTGGGCGGCACGATCAAGTTCAAGGGCCGCGACCTGGGCGCCATGACCCAGGACGAGCTGCGCGACATCCGCGGCTCGGAAATCGCCATGATCTACCAGGAGCCTATGGCCAGCCTGAACCCGGCCATGCGGATCGGCAGGCAGTTGATGGAAGTGCCGATGATCCATGAGGGGGCCTCGGAAAAAGAGGCCTACGCGCGGGCGCTGGAGATGGTCCAGGACGTGAAGCTGCCCGACCCCAAGCGCATCCTCGACAGCTACCCGCACCAGCTCTCGGGCGGGCAGCAGCAGCGCATCGTGATCGCCATGGCGCTGATGTCGAAACCCTCGCTGCTGATCCTGGATGAGCCCACCACCGCGCTGGACGTGACGGTGGAGGCCGCGGTCGTCGACCTGGTCAAGGACCTGGGCAAGAAATACGGCACCTCGATGCTGTTCATCTCGCACAACCTCGGGCTGGTGCTGGAGACCTGCGACCGCATCTGCGTGATGTATTCCGGCGAGGCGGTGGAGCGGGGCTCGATCGAGGACGTGTTCGACAAGATGCAGCACCCCTACACCCAGGCGCTGTTCCGCTCCATCCCGCTGCCCGGCGCGGACAAGAACGCGCGGCCCCTGGTGGCGATCCCGGGCAACTTCCCCCTGCCCCACGAACGCCCGCCGGGATGCAATTTCGGCCCCCGCTGCGACTATTTCGAGCAAGGCCGCTGCGACGCGCAGGAGGTCCGGATGACCGACGTGCCGGGGCACGACCGGCACGAGACCCGCTGCCTGAAATTCCAGGAGATCGACTGGAGCACGCCGCCAAAGGCCGGCGCGCAGCACGAGAAGGCCGAGGCCGGCCAGGTCGTGCTGAGCATGGACAAGCTCAAGAAATACTACGAGGTCGCGGCCAACAAGATGTTCGGCGGCGGCGAGACCAAGGTGGTCAAGGCCAACGAGACCCTCTCCTTCGAGGCGCATGAAAGCGAGACGCTGGCCATCGTGGGGGAATCGGGCTGCGGCAAGTCCACCTTCGCCAAGGTGCTGATGGGGCTGGAAACCGCCACCGACGGCAGGATCCTCCTGGACAACCGCGAAATCCAGGACATCCCCATCCAGCAGCGCGACACCAAGACGGTCTCGGACATCCAGATGGTGTTCCAGAACCCCTTCGACACGCTGAACCCCTCGATGACGGTGGGCCGGCAGATCATGCGCGCGCTGGAGATCTTCGGCGTGGGCAAGACCGAGGCCGAGCGGCGCCAGAAGATGCTGGAACTGCTGGACCTGGTGAAGCTGCCCCGCGCCTTCGCCGACCGCATGCCGCGGCAGCTTTCGGGCGGGCAGAAGCAACGGGTGGGTATCGCCCGGGCCTTCGCCGGCGGCGCGCGGATCGTGGTTGCGGACGAGCCGGTCTCGGCGCTGGACGTCAGCGTGCAGGCGGCGGTGACCGACCTGCTGCTTGAGATCCAGCGCGAGAACAAGACCACGCTGCTGTTCATCGCCCACGACCTCAGCATCGTGCGCTACCTTTCCGACCGGGTGATGGTCATGTACCTGGGCCATGTGGTGGAGATGGGGACCACCGATCAGGTGTTCTCGCCCCCCTACCACCCCTATACCGAGGCGCTGCTCTCGGCCGTGCCCATCGCCGACACCCATGTCGAGAAGAAGCGGATCGTGCTGGAGGGCGACGTGCCCTCGGCCATGAACCCGCCCCCGGGCTGCCCCTTCCAGACGCGCTGCCGCTGGAAATCCGAGGTGCCCGGCGGGCTGTGCGAGAAAGAGGTGCCGCCGATCCGCGAGCTGGGCGACGGCCACCAGGTCAAATGCCACCTCAGCGACGAGTGGCTCGAAAAGATGGAGCCGGTCATCAAGATCGCCGCCGAGTGACGCAAGGGCCCGGGTGATTTCCCGGGCCCTTTCTGCTATGGCCCGGCCATGAGCCGTTTCGCCCCCCTGCCCGAGCCGCCCTATTACGCCGTGATCTTCACCGCCCAGCGGACCGCGGGTGATGACGGCTACGGTGCCATGGCCGACCAGATGGCCGCGCTGGCGGCCGAGCAGCCGGGCTACCTGGGCATGGAGAGCACCCGCGACGCGGCGGGCCTGGGCATCACCGTCAGCTACTGGGCCGACGAGGCGTCGCTGAGCGCCTGGAAACGGCATGCCAAGCACCTGCTGGCGCAGAAGCTGGGCCGCGAGCGGTGGTATGAGCATTACACCCTGCGCGTGGCCAGGGTGGAACGCGCCTACGAGGGCCCCGAGGGGCGCTAATCCTCCAGCAGGTCTTCGTAGCGCCGGTCGGTCAGCGTTTTCAGGAAGGCCACCAGCGCGTCGATGCGCTGATCGTCCAGCGCGGGGCCGGTGGTCAGCTCTTTCATGGACAGCGTGCCGTCCACCTCGGGCGGGCCGAAGGGGGCGCCGGTCTCGGGGTTGATCTGCCGCGCCGGGTCGGTGGAGTTGTACTTGTTGTAGAACAGCACGACCGTGCGCAGGTCCTGAAACACGCCGTTATGCATGTAGGGGCCGGTGACGGCCACGTTGCGCAGCGTGGGCACCTTGAACTTGCCCGCCTCGCCGGGGTCGTCCACCGCGGGGTTGTCCAGCAGCCCGCGATCCACGTAATCCGGCGCGCTGCCATTGGCGGCGCGGACGCCCGCATGCACCGGCACGCCGATATTGTGGTACTGGTAATTGCTGAAGGTCTCGTGCGGGTCCATCTGGCCGGGGCCGAGCTGGTGGCACAGGTTGCAGTTGGTGAATTGCTCGGAGAAGAACAGTAGCCGGCCCAGCTCTTCCTCCGGCGTCAACTGGTATTCGCCGCGCAGGTAGCGGTCGTATTTTGAATCGAAGGGCGCGAAGAAGTCGGTCTTTTCGAAGGCGGCCAGGCTTTCGGCCATCGCGGCATAGCCCGCCTCCGGGTCCTCCAGTACGCCCTCGCCGTAGAGATGGCCGAAGGCGGCCACGTAATCGGGATTCTCGGCCAGGCGCGCCACCACGCTGGCCTTGTCGGGCATGGCCATCTCGACCGGGTTCAGCGGCGGGCCGCCGGCCTGCGCGGCCAGGTTCGCCGCGCGCCCGTCCCAGAACTGCCCGCCGACCCACAGGCCCGAGGGGCTGCGGTGAAATTCCGGCGTCAGGGCGGCATAGCTGGCCGTGGGCGCGTTGCGGTCGCCCAGCGACTGCCCGTCGTCCCCAAGCGAAACGGCCCGCCCCGCCGCGGTCTCGCGCGGGTCGGTGAAGGCGAAATCGGGGTTGTGGCACGTGGCGCAGGCCTGCGTGCGGTCGTGCGACAGGTTCACGTCGAAGAACAGCGCCTCGCCAAGCGCCTCGCGCGTATCATAGACAAGTTCATCGGCGAGAACCGGCCGGGCCAGCAGCGCGGCGACGCCTAGCACGGCCAATGCGAGAGGTGTTTTCATGGGTCTGCTCCGGCTTGACCGGCGGCACGCGCGCGGCCGCCACCCTTGGCCGAGGCCTAGTTCATATTTCCGAGTAATTCCATCGGAAATGTGCCGCGCCTAGCTGCCCCAGATCGCCCGCACGTAGTTCCGGGTCTCGCGGTAGGGCGGCACGCCGCCATGTTTTTCCACCGCCTCGGGCCCGGCGTTATAGGCGGCGAGCGCCAGCCGCCAGCTGCCGAAGCGCTCATATTGCGCGCGCAGGTAGCGCGCCCCGCCCTCGAGGTTCTGGCGCGGGTCGTGCGGATCGACCCCCAGCTTGCGCGCGGTGCCCGGCATCAGCTGCGCCAGGCCGATGGCGCCCTTGTGGCTCTTGGCGCGGGCATGCCAGCCGCTTTCCTGCTGCACCAGCCGCAGGAACAGGTCCTCGGGCACGTTGTGCAGCGCCGCGGCGTTACGCGCGAGCTGCAGGTATTGGCCCCGGTACTTGCCGGCATAGGCGGGGCTGTTGAACTTGGAGGGCGCGATCACCGGCTTGGGCTGCAGCCGGACCGAGTTGGAATATTGCTGCGCCGCGCGCGTATCCAGAAGTTTCGTCTGCGACTTGAACAGCCGGGCCCGGGATTTCGAGCTCGCCGAAAAACTGTCGGCCAGCGCCGTCCCCGCGACAAGGCCCCCCGACAGGGCCAGGATCAACACCTTATGCACGAACATGGCGAACCCCTTAAAAATCCCGCCGCAATATAGCGGAAATGCCGGTTTTCACCAGACCCCAAGCGGCTTCTTGCCAAGACTGGCACGCGATTTGACCTTCCATTAACTCTATTGGGGTGGTGTAAACCTAGGACCAGACACACGCAGATTCGGGGAGCGAAACATGGCAGGTTCGGTGAACAAGGTAATCCTGGTGGGCAATCTGGGGCGCGACCCGGAGGTTCGGACCTTCGCCAATGGCGGCAAGGTATGCAACCTGCGCATCGCCACCTCGGAAACCTGGAAGGACCGCAACACCGGCGAACGCCGCGAACGGACGGAGTGGCACTCGGTCGCCATCTTCTCCGAGCCGCTGGTGCGGATCGCCGAGCAATATCTGCGCAAGGGCTCCAAGGTCTATATCGAGGGCCAGCTCGAGACCCGCAAATGGCAGGACCAGTCCGGCCAGGACCGCTATTCCACCGAGGTGGTCCTGCGCCCCTATCGCGGCGAACTGACCCTGCTGGACAGCCGCGGCGACAGCGGCGGCGGCCAGGGCGGCGGCTATGGCTCGGGCGGCGGCTATGGCGGCCAGTCGGGCGGCTACGACCAGGGCGGTGGCCAGGGCTATGGCGGCGGCGCGCCCGCGCCGGCGCAGGACCTGGACGACGAGATCCCGTTCTAAACCAACCCCCGGCGCGCGGAGGGCGGCGCGATGACATGGTCCTTTCCCATCGGACGGCTGTTCGGCTCGGAACTCCGGGTGCACGCCACCTTCTTCCTGCTGCTGCTCTGGGTGGGGGCCGTGGCCTATGCCGAGGGCGGCGCGGCGGCGGCCGCCCAGAACGTGCTGTTCATCATCGCGCTGTTCGCCTGCGTGGTGGCGCATGAGTTCGGCCACGTCCTGACCGCGCGCCGCTACGGCATCAAGACGCCCGACATCACGCTGCTGCCCATCGGCGGCATGGCCCGGCTGGAGCGCCTGCCCGAGAAACCCTTGCGCGAGATCGCCGTGGCGCTGGCCGGGCCTGCCGTCAACGTGGTGATCTGGGCGGCCCTGACCCTGATTACCGGCATCCAGGCGCAGATCGACGCCCTGGGCGCGATCGAGGACCCCGGCATCGGCTTTTTCGAGCGCCTGGCCGCGGTCAACCTGTTCCTGGCGCTGTTCAACCTGCTGCCGGCCTTCCCCATGGATGGCGGGCGGGTGCTGCGCGCGGTGCTGGCGCTGACCATGAACCGGGTGCAGGCCACCCGCGTGGCCGCCGGCGCGGGCCAGGTGCTGGCCTTCCTCTTCGGATTCCTGGGCCTGACCGGCGGCAACCCGATCCTGCTGCTGATCGCGGTGTTCATCTTCATGGCCGCGGCGGCGGAACGCTCCGACGTCGCGCTGCGCTCGGCCGCGCGCCACCTGATGGCCCGCGACGCGATGATCACCAGCTACGAATCGCTCAGCCGCGGCGACAGCCTGCAGGCCGCCGGCAACGCGCTGATCCGCACCACGCAGCACGAGTTCCCCGTGCTCGACGCCGCGGGCCGGCCCGAGGGCCTGCTGACCCGAAACGCCCTCTTCGCGGCGCTGAACAGCGAGCACCCGCCGTCCCATGTCGGCGAGATCATGGGCGGCGCCTTCCCCGCCATCGAGCTGACGGCGCGGCTGGATCACGCGCTGGACGCGCTGTTCCAGGACAGCGCGCAGGCGGTGGCCGTGGTCGCGCCCGACGGCAGCATGGTAGGCTATATCACGCGCGAGAATATCGGGGAGCTGATGGTGGTCAGCGGGCAGGAAACGTAGATTTCGTCTTTGACGACAAGCGCGTGGCGCGGAAATCTCGTTCCGTAATGTCGCCCGGGCGTCAGCCCGGGAGGGCGCTGTCTGCGCCCACCCCGGGGTCGGGCGCCGCCCTTCGTTCCGAAGCGGAAGTGTCGTGTTCAAATGAGGGGGCATGATCCCCCACGGAGCGGAGGATTTGACCCCGCCTCACCGCGCGGCCAGCGCCTCGTCCAGCACCGCACGCAGCGCGTCGCGGTCGACGTCGGAGGTGACGAAGGCCTGCCCGATCCCCCGCGCCAGGATGAACCGCAGCTTGCCGTCCAGCACCTTCTTGTCCTGCGCCATCAGCCCGATCAGCGCCTCGGCGCCGGGCAGGTCGCCGGGGATGTCGGCCAGGTCCTTCTTCATCTCCATCTCGGCCAGATGCGCCCGCACGCGCGAGGGCTCTTCCTGGCTGCACAGCCCCATCCGCGCCGACAGCTCAAAGGCCAGCGCGCAGCCGATCGCCACGCCCTCGCCATGCAGCAGCCGGTCGGAATAGCCGGTCGCGGCCTCCAGCGCGTGGCAGAAGGTATGGCCGAGGTTCAGCAGCGCGCGGTCGCCCTGCTCGGTCTCGTCGCGCACCACGATCTCGGCCTTCATCTCGCAGGAGCGGCGCACCGCGTAGGCGCGCGCCTCCATGTCGCCCGCGGCCAGCGCCGGGCCGTTCGCCTCCAGCCATTCGAAGAAATCGGCGTCGCCCAGCAACCCGTATTTCACCACCTCGCCATAGCCGGCGAGCAAGTCGCGGGCCGTCAGCGTGCCCAGGATGCCGATATCGGCCAGCACCAGGCTGGGCTGGTGAAAGGCCCCGATCAGGTTCTTGCCCAGCGGCGAGTTGATGCCGGTCTTGCCGCCCACCGAGCTGTCGACCTGCGCCAGCAGCGACGTCGGCACCTGGACGAAGCGCACGCCCCGGCGCAGAACGGCGGCGGCAAAGCCCGCCAGATCGCCGATCACCCCGCCGCCGAAGGCCACCACCATGTCGCGGCGCTCGACCTTCTGCTCGATCAGCCAATCGACGGCGCGGGAGAACTGTTCCCAGCCCTTGGTGGATTCGCCCGGCGGCAGCGCCAGCGCCACCATCTCGATGCCCGCGGCGGCCAACCCGTCGCGCAGCGCGTCCAGGTGCAGGCCCGCCACCGTCTCGTCCGTTATCACCGCCACGCGGGGGCGGCTGAGCAGCGGCGCGATCTCGGCGCCCGCGCGCGCGATCAGCCCCTCGCCGATGCGGATGTCATAGGCCCGGCCCTCCAGCGGGACGTGAACGGTCTGCATGTCTTCAGGTCCTTTCCAGCACGTCCGGCCGCGTCGCCAGCGCGGCGATGACGGCATCGGTCATGTCTTCGACGGAATAGTCCGGCCGCGCCTCGACCACCAGGTCGGCCTTTTCGTAGATCGGCACCCGCGCGGCATAGAGGTCGGACAAGGTCTTGTAGGGATCGGCGGTGCGCAGCAGCGGGCGGGTGTCGCGGTGGCGCACCCGGTTCCACAGGATCTCCAAATCCGCCTTCAGCCAGACCGAAACGCCCTTTTCCGAGATCATGGACCGGTTGCGCTCGGACAGGAACGCCCCGCCGCCGGTGGAAAGCACGCCGCGCTCCTCCTCCAGCAGCCGGCCGATGACCTGTGTCTCCTTCTCGCGGAAGAAGGCCTCGCCGTCGCGCTGGAAGATCTCGGCGATGGACATGTTGGCGGCCTTCACGATCTCCTCGTCGCTGTCGAGGAAGGGCACCTCCAGCCGCCGGGCCAGCGCGGTTCCCACCGCCGTCTTGCCCGCGCCCATCATGCCCACCATCACGATCGTCTTCTTCAGCCGCCAGCCCAAACCGGGCGCCCTCCTGCATGATTTCGCCACCGCCCCCCTGAATGACGTGAAGTCGAAGGAAATGCCATATATAATCGTGACAAGCGCGGTATTCGCGCAGGACAGGACAGAAAAAGAGGCAGTTCCATGGGGCGGATTTTCAAGGCACTCGTCATTCTGGCAATCCTCGGCCTGATCGGGCTGGCGGGATTCGCCTATCTGGGGTTGGGCAACATGGCGCCCGAACGGCATGAGGTCAGCGAGCCGGTGACCCTCGATGTGGATTAAGCGCGCGGCGGCGGCCCTGTGCCTGGGCACGGCGCTGGCCGGGTCCGCGACGGCCGAGCCGCCGCTGTCGGCCATCGACTGGCTGTCGGATTCGGTGTCGGAGCCCGGCACCGCCGCCCTGCCCCGCGGCGCCGACGACGTGAGCGGCGCGGCGCCCGAGGAAATCAGCGTCACCGCCCTGGACGGGCCGCGGCTGGATGCCGTGGGCCTGCTGCCGCCCACCGTCACCGGCCTGCCCGCCGACACCTGGGGCGACAGCGACATCGACGAGCTGGTTCGGCTGATCCAGGCCAAGCGCGCCCCGCGCCTGCCGGCCACGGCGCGGCTGCTCTATACCCTGCTGCTGGCCGAGCTTGACCCGCCCGAGGGCAGCGAGGAGGACGGCCGGCTGCTGCTGGCGCGGCTGGACACGCTGCTGGCGCTCGGGGCGCTGGACCAGGCTCAGGCCCTGCTGGAGCGCGCCGGCCCCACCAATGCCGAGTTGTTCCGCCGCTGGTTCGACGTCTCGCTGCTGACCGGGCACGAGGACCGCGCCTGCGCCGCCATGCGCGCGGCACCCGACATCGCGCCCACCTTCCCGGCGCGCATCTTCTGCCTGGCGCGCGGCGGCGACTGGAACGCCGCGCTGCTGACGCTGGACACCGCAAAGGCGCTGGGATTCGTCACCGAGGCCGAGGACGCGCTGCTGATCCGTTTCCTCGACCCGGAACTTTTCGAGGGCGAGCCGCCCCTGCCCGTGCCCAGCCATCCCAGCCCTCTGGTCTTCCGCATGTTCGAGGCGATCGGCGAGGCGCTGCCCACCACCACCCTGCCGGTGGCCTTCGCCCAGTCCGACCTGCGCTTCACCGCCGGCTGGAAGGCGCGGATCGAGGCGGCCGAGCGGCTGGCCCGCACCGGCGCCATCGACGAGAACCGCCTGCTGGGCATCTATACCGAGCGGATGCCGGCCGCCTCGGGCGGGGTCTGGGACCGGGTCGAGGCGGTGCAGGCCTTCGACGTGGCCATGCTCTCGGGCGACCCGGAGGCGGTGGCGCGCGCCCTGCCCCCGGCCTGGGCCGCGATGGAAGACGCGGGGCTGGAGGTGCCCTTTGCCGCGCTTTACGGCGAACGTCTGGCGCGCCTGCCGCTGTCCGACGTACCGCGCGCCCTGGCCTTCCGCATCGGCCTGCTCTCGAACAGCTACGAGCTGGTCGCCGCCGGGCACGACCCCGCGACACCGCAGGAGGCGTTCCTCGCGGGCCTTGCCAAGGGCGACGTTTCGGGGCTGAAGCCCCCCACGCCCGCCGCCGCCGCGCTGGCCGAGGCCTTCGCCAGGGCCGAGCCTGCGCCCCGGCTCGGCGCGATGCTGGAGCACGGCCGGCTGGGTGAGGCGCTGCTGAACGCCATCGCCCTGATCGGCACCGGCGCGGTGGGTGATCTGGGTGACCTGACCGAAGGCGTCGCCCTGCTGCGCGCGGTGGGTCTGGAGGACGTGGCCCGGCGCGCCGCGCTGCAGATCGTGATCCTGGAGCCCACGGCATGACGCCCGAGGCCGCCCGCTGGATCCAGACCTTCCTCGAGGCGCAGGCCGCCGAACTCGACGCCGCGCAGAACACGCTCCTGGCCTATGCGCGCGACCTGAAGGATTTCGCGGGCTGGCTGGACGGACGCGACCTGGCCACCGCCACGCGCGCGGATGTCGAGGGCTACCTGGTGCATTGCGACGCGCAGGGGCTGGCACAGGCGACCCGCGCCCGGCGTCTGTCGGCGATCCGGCAACTCTACCGTTTCGCCTATGAGGAAGGCTGGCGCGCCGACAACCCGGCGCTGCAGATCAGGGGGCCGGGCAAGGCCAGGCGCCTGCCCAAGACCCTGACCCATGACGAGGTCGACCGCCTGCTGGAGGCCGCAACGCAGGGCCGCGACGCGCTGCGCAACGCCTGCCTGATGCAGCTGCTCTACGCCACCGGCATGCGGGTGAGTGAGCTGGTGGGCCTGCCCGTCGCCGCCGCCCGCGGCAACCCGCGAATGCTGCTGATCCGCGGCAAGGGCGGCAAGGAACGCATGGTGCCGCTGTCTCCCCCGGCGCAGGCGGCGCTGGCGGCCTGGCTGAAACGGCGCGACGAAACCGAAGAGGCGACCAGGGCCAAGGGCAAACCCGCCAGCCGCTTCCTCTTCCCCTCGCGCGGCAAGGAGGGGCACCTGACCCGGCATCGGTTCTACGCGCTGATCAAGGAACTCGCGGTGGCGGGCGGGGTCGACCCGACCAAGGTCACGCCGCACACGCTGCGCCATGCCTTCGCCACGCACCTGCTGGAAGGCGGCGCCGACCTGCGCGCGATCCAGACCCTTCTGGGGCATGCCGATATCTCCACCACCGAGATCTACACCCATGTCCTGGACGAGCGCCTGAAGGCGCTGGTGCTGGAACATCACCCGCTGGCCCGCGACGGCTGACTTGATCGCGGGCCGCCGCGCCCCCATAAAAGCGGCAACACTGCCCGCGAGGAACATGATGGACGACGCCCCCGGATTTCTGGCCACGCTCGACACCGCCTTCTGGCTGACCGCCGGGGGAATCCTGGTTCTGCTGCTGATGTCGGCCTTCTTCTCGGGCTCGGAGACGGCGCTGACCGCCGCCTCGCGCGGCAAGCTGCGCAGCCAGGCCGACAAGGGCAACCGCGGCGCCATCGCCGCGCTGAAGATCACCGAGGACAACGAGCGGCTGATCGGCTCGGTCCTGCTGGGCAACAACCTGGTGAACATCCTGGCCACCTCGCTGGCCACCGCGCTGTTCACGCGGCTGTTCGGCGAGGGCGGCGTGGCGCTGGCCACGCTGGTAATGACCCTGCTGGTGCTGATCTTCGCCGAGGTGCTGCCCAAGACCTATGCCATCACCAATGCCGAGCTGGCCGCGGCCCGGGTGGCGGGCATCATCCGGCTGGTGATCCTGCTGTTCTCGCCCATCGTCAGCGCGGTGCGCGCTTTCGTGCGGCAGGTTCTGTTGCTCTTCGGGGTCAAGACCGACCCCGACAGCCACATCCTCGCCGTGCGGGAGGAAATCGCGGGCGCGCTGCAGCTCGGCCGGTCCGAGGGCGTGGTCGAGAAGGAAGAGCGCGACCGCATCCTCGGCGCGCTGGACCTCAGCGAGCGCTATATCGAGGAGATCATGCTCCACCGTTCCAAGATCGAGATGGTGGATGCCGATGACGACCCCGAGTCGATCCTGTCGCAATGCCTGTCCTCGCCCCACACCCGCCTGCCCGTTTTCAAGGACGACCCGGAGAATATCGTCGGCGTGGTCCACGCCAAGGACCTGCTGCGCGCGGTGGACAAGCTGCTGCGCGGCCCCGAGGCCTCGGAAGAGGGGCTGCGGACCTTCCGGGTGACCGACGTGGCGATGGAACCCTATTTCGTACCCGAGACCACCACGCTGGACGATCAGATGCGCGAGTTCCTGCGGCGTCACACGCATTTCGCCCTGGTGGTGGACGAATACGGCGCGCTGCAGGGGCTGATCACCCTTGAGGACATCCTCGAGGAGATCGTGGGCGAGATCACCGACGAGTTCGACATCGACGCCGAGCATCCGATCCGGCGCACCGAGGACGGCGCGCTGCTGGTCGACGGCGCGATGACCATCCGCGACCTCAACCGCGCCACCGACTGGACCCTGCCCGACGAGGAGGCCAATACCGTGGCCGGGCTGGTGATCCACGAGGCGCAGATGATCCCCAGCCAGGGGCAGGTCTTCTCGTTCCACGGCTTCCGCTTCGAGGTCTGCGCGCGCAAGGAGAACCGGATCACGCGGCTCAAGATCCGGCCGCTCTAGGGCGGACTTGGGTACCAGCAGGGGGGCGCTGCCCCCTCTGGCCCCTGCGGGGCCATTCACCCCCGGAGTATTTGGGCCAAGAAGAAGGACAGCCTTGCCGCCTCCGATCCGCCTGTGCGAAACTTGCCGGCAGGGAGGAAGCGGATGACGGCAGGTGATCGGGGCGGCCGCAAAGCGCTGGATTCAGCCGAGATCGGCGCGCTGGCGCATCTTTACCGCGGCGAGGTCTACCGCTCGACCATCTGGCGAACGCGGCTGGACACCACGACGAACTGGGCCGTGGTCACCTTGGGGATCGCGCTGTCCATTGCCTTTTCCTCGCCCTCGGCCTCGCCCGTGCCCATC
>JBNGCX010000010.1:0-78320 GCA_049974865.1 Paracoccaceae bacterium | reverse complement strand
GCGCCGCGCCGGCCTCGTCGATCACGTCGATGGCCTTGTCGGGCAGCTTGCGGTCGTGGATGTAGCGCGCCGACAGTTCCACCGCGGTCTTGATCGCGTCGGCGGTGTACTTGATGTCGTGGTGCTTCTCGAAATAGGGCTTCAGCCCCTTGAGGATCTTCACCGCGTCATCGACCGAAGGCTCGGTCACGTCGATCTTCTGGAACCGGCGCGACAGCGCGCGGTCCTTCTCGAAATGCTGGCGGAACTCCTTGTAAGTGGTGGAGCCCATGCAGCGCAGCTTGCCGCCCTGAAGCGCGGGTTTCAGCAGATTGGAGGCATCCATCGCCCCGCCGGAAGTCGCGCCGGCGCCGATCACGGTGTGGATCTCGTCGATGAACAGGATCGCGTCGGGATGCTCTTCCAACTCGGCGACCACGGCCTTCAGCCGCTCCTCGAAATCGCCGCGATAGCGGGTGCCGGCCAGCAGCGCGCCCATGTCCAGCGAGTAGATGGTGGAGTTCGCCAGAACCTCGGGCGTCTCGCCCTGCACGATCTTGCGCGCCAGCCCCTCGGCGATGGCGGTCTTGCCGACGCCGGGATCGCCCACCAGAAGCGGGTTGTTCTTGCGCCGGCGGCACAACACCTGGATGCAGCGCTCGACCTCGTGCTCGCGGCCGATCAGCGGGTCGACATCGCCGCCGCGGGCCTTGGCGTTGAGGTCCACGCAATACTTGGCCAGGGCCGATTCCTTGTTCTCGCCCTCTTCGGCGGCGGCCTCGGTCGACTGGTGTTCTTCCTCGAATTCCGAGGCGCCGGTGATCGGGCGCGATTCGCCGAAGGAGGGATTCTTGGCCACGCCGTGGGCGATGAAGTTCACCGCGTCATAGCGGGTCATGTCCTGCTCCTGCAGGAAATAGGCCGCGTTCGACTCCCGCTCGGCGAAGATGGCGACCAGCACATTGGCCCCGGTCACCTCGGTCCGGCCCGAGCTCTGGACATGGATCGCGGCGCGCTGGATCACGCGCTGGAAGGCGGCGGTCGGCACCGCCTCGGAGCCTTCGACATCGGTCACAAGCGTGGAAAGCTCGTCATCGATGAACTCGACAAGCGTCCGTCGCAACTCCTCGAGATCGACGGAACAGGCCTGCATCACCTTGGCGGCGTCGGGCTCGTCGATCAGCGCCAGCAGCAGATGCTCCAGCGTCGCCAGTTCGTGGCGGCGGGCATTGGCCAGCGCGAGGGCTGCGTGAATGGCTTGCTCGAGTGTGTTCGAAAACGAAGGCACGTTGCGTGCTCCTTTCCTTCTGGGGCCGAGGGGGGGGTCTGCGGGCCCATCCTCAACCGTGGCCTCATATGTTTAGAGTTCGGTGTTCTGCGCCCGGCTTCAAGTTTTTTTTGTTTAAATCCGCCTGCGACTCCGCGCAGCGCGGAATTTCCGGGCGCCGTCCCGCGTCAGAAATGGTCTTTCCGCTTGCGGATTTCGGCGAACACCTGGGCGTCCGGCGCCTCCGCCATGCCCAATGCAGCTTTCACCTCGGGCAGGTTCGCGCGCAGGAAGGGATTGGTTGCCAGTTCTTCCGAGAGCAGCGCGGGAACGGTCGGTTCCCCCTTCGCCCGCGCCGCGGCGATTGCGTCGCACCGAGAGATAAGCGCGCCGTTCTCCGGTTCAATGGTCCGCGCGAATTTCGCGTTGGAACTCGTGTATTCGTGGCCCGAATATACCAGCGTGTCGCTGGGCAGCGCGGCGAGCTTGGACAGGCTGTCCCACATCATCTCCGGCGTGCCCTCGAACAGCCTCCCGCAGCCCAGCGCCATCAGGCTGTCGGCGGTGAAGACCGCGCGGCTGTCGGGGAAGTAATAGGCGATATGGCCTAGCGAATGGCCCGAAACGTCGATCACCGTCGCCGTCTCGTCTCCCACGGTCACCGTGTCGCCCTCGGCGACCTGCAGGTCCAGCGGCGGCAGGCGGTGGGCATCTGCGGCCGCGCCCACCACGCGGGCGCCGGTGGCCTTGCGCAGCGGCTCGACCCCGTCGACGTGGTCCCAGTGGTGATGGGTGATCAGGATGTCGGTCAGCCGCCAGCCGCGGTCGGCCAGGGCGGCCTCGATCGGGGCCGCATCGGGCACGTCGACCACGGCGGTGGCGCCGGTCCCGGCATCGTGCAGCAGGTAGGCGTAGTTGTCGCTGAGGCAGGGCAGGGTGACGATTTCTAGGGGCATGGTGTTTTGTCTCCGAGCAGCTATCCTGAGCCACGAATGTTGCTGATCGCGGGATGGGCCGCAATGCACCTGGACGTGCTCGATCTGAGAAATTTCTACTACCGGACCAATCTGGGCCGGGTGGCCCAGCGCGCGATCCGCGACCAGGTGGTGGAGTTCTGGCCCGAGGCCAAGGGGCAGAGCGTGGCGGGATTCGGATTCGCCGTGCCGCTTCTGCGGCCCTACCTTGCCGAAGCGCGCCGGGTGATCGCCCTGATGCCGGGCCAGCAGGGGGTCATGCCCTGGCCTGCGGGCCTGGATAATGTCTCGGTCCTGAGCGAGGAGACCCGCTGGCCACTGCCTACGGGGATGGTCGACAAGCTGGTGCTGATGCACGGACTGGAGACCAGTGAACATCCTTCGGCCGTTCTGGAAGAGGCCTCGCGTGTGCTGGGCCCCGGCGGGCGGGCGTTGTTCATCGTGCCCAATCGCGCCGGGCTCTGGGCGCGGCGCGATGCGACGCCGTTCGGATTCGGGCGGCCCTATTCGCTGGGCCAGCTCGAGGCGCAGCTCAAGCGTCACGGGTTCCAGCCCGAGGATCACCGCGCCGCGCTATTCGCGCCGCCCAGCCACAAGCGGTTCTGGCTGAAATCGGCGGCGGTGCTGGAAAAGGCTGGGCGCCAGGTGAGTTCCTATTACGCGGGAGGCGTGATCATGGTCGAGGCGTCCAAGAGGGTCTATAGCCCGACCGGTTCGGGGCTGGAAGAGGTGGTGCGTCGGCCGCTGCGGGTGCTGGAAGGGGTGCCCGGCTCCACCGTCGAACCGATCTGAGGGGCGAATCCGCGGGCGCGCGGCCCGGATTGGGCGGGGATTCTGGGCAGCGCTTTCGCCGCAAAAAGTCGCAGAAGGGCCTGTTAGCGCCAACCCCGTGATGTTTGCGCCGACAGGGTCACGCAATAGTGTTGTTGGCTGTTGCGAGGTGGGGATTGCTCTGCTACACCCACGCCGATTTCAGAGGCGTGCCCCTTCGGGCGCGTGGCTTGAACTGCCCCCGCCGCAGCCGCGGCATTCGGGGGCTTCAGATATCGGAAGGGTGGACGTGTCCGAACCAGCTTCGATCTCAACAGGCATTGCCGCGCGCTATGCCACGGCCGTTTTCGAACTGGCCAAGGAAGACAAACAACTCGCCGCGCTCGAGGCTGACCTCGATACGCTGGAGGCCGTGCTGGCCGAAAGCGATGCGTTCCGCGACCTGATCTCTTCGCCGGTCTACCGGCGCGAGGAACAGGCGCGGGCGGTGGCCGCGCTGTCGGCCAAGATGGGCCTGACGGGGATTCTGGGCAATGCGCTGGGCCTGATGGCCAACAAGCGCCGCCTGTTCGTGCTGCCGCAGCTCGTGGCCACCATGCGCGGCCTCATCGCCGAGGAGAAGGGCGAGGTGACTGCCGAGGTGACCGCCGCCAAGGCCCTGACACAGACTCAGAAGAACAAGCTTGCTGCCGCGCTGAAAGCGTCGGTGGGCAAAGACGTCAAGATCAATGCGGCCGTCGATGAAAACCTCATCGGCGGTCTTATCGTGAAAGTGGGCTCGAAGATGATCGACAGCTCGATCCGCTCCAAGCTCGCCGCACTCCAGAACACCATGAAAGAGGTCGGATAAATGGGTATCCAAGCAGCTGAGATCTCTGCGATCCTCAAGGAGCAGATCAAGAATTTCGGTCAGGAGGCCGAAGTTGCAGAGGTGGGCCGCGTGCTGTCCGTCGGTGACGGTATTGCCCGTGTGCACGGCCTCGACAACATCCAGGCCGGCGAGATGGTCGAATTCCCCGGCGGCATCCGCGGGATGGCCCTGAACCTGGAAGTCGACAATGTCGGCGTCGTGATCTTCGGGTCCGACCGCGACATCAAGGAAGGCGACACCGTCAAGCGGACCAAGGCCATCGTGGACGTGCCCTGCGGCGAGGCCCTGCTGGGCCGCGTGGTCGACGCGCTGGGCAACCCGATCGACGGCAAGGGCCCGATCGAAGCCGCCGAGCGCCGCGTCGCCGACGTCAAGGCGCCGGGCATCATCCCGCGTAAGTCGGTGCACGAGCCGATGGCCACCGGCCTGAAATCGGTCGACGCCATGATCCCGATCGGCCGCGGCCAGCGCGAGCTGATCATCGGCGACCGCCAGACCGGCAAGACCGCCGTGGCGCTGGACGCCATCCTGAACCAGAAATCCTACAACGACGCCGCCGGCGACGACGAGAGCAAGAAGCTCTACTGCGTCTACGTGGCCGTGGGCCAGAAGCGCTCGACCGTGGCGCAGCTGGTGAAGAAGCTGGAAGAGACCGGCGCCATCGAATACTCGATCGTCGTGGCCGCCACCGCTTCGGACCCCGCGCCGATGCAGTTCCTCGCCCCCTACGCCGCCACGGCCATGGGCGAATACTTCCGCGACAACGGCCGCCACGCGCTGATGGTCTATGACGACCTCTCCAAGCAGGCCGTGGCCTACCGCCAGATGTCGCTGCTGCTGCGCCGCCCGCCGGGGCGCGAAGCCTACCCGGGCGACGTGTTCTACCTGCACTCCCGCCTGCTGGAGCGTTCGGCCAAGCTGAACGAAGAGCACGGCGCAGGCTCGCTGACCGCTCTGCCGATCATCGAAACCCAGGGCGGCGACGTGTCGGCCTTCATCCCGACCAACGTGATCTCGATCACCGACGGCCAGATATTCCTGGAAACCGAACTGTTCTACCAGGGCATCCGCCCCGCCGTTAACACCGGCCTGTCGGTGTCGCGCGTGGGCTCCTCGGCTCAGACCAAGGCGATGTCCTCGGTTGCCGGCCCGGTGAAACTGTCGCTGGCGCAGTACCGCGAGATGGCGGCCTTCGCCCAGTTCGGTTCGGACCTCGACGCCGCGACCCAGCGCCTGCTGAACCGCGGTGCGCGCCTGACCGAGTTGATGAAGCAGCCGCAGTACTCGCCGCTGACCAACGCCGAGATCGTCTGCGTGATCTACGCCGGCACCCAAGGCTACCTCGACAACGTCGACGTCAAGGACGTGGGCCGCTTCGAGCAGGGCCTGATTGCGCATCTGCGTCAGAAGAACGCCGACCTGCTGGCCGATATCACCGACAATGACCGCAAGGTGAAGGGCGAGCTGGAAGACAAGATCAAGGCAGCGCTCGACGATTACGCGAAAGACTTCGCCTGAGGGCGGGTAAGGACTGGATAGATGCCAAGCCTTAAGGACCTCAAAAATCGGATCGAGAGTGTCAAGAACACTCGGAAGATCACGAAAGCCATGCAGATGGTCGCGGCGGCAAAGCTCCGCCGCGCCCAGGACGCTGCCGAGGCGGGTCGCCCCTATGCCGAACGCATGAATGCCGTGATGAGCGGTCTTGCGGCCTCGGTCAAAGGGTCCGACAGCGCGCCGAAACTGCTGGCCGGCACCGGTGCCGACCAGACGCACCTGCTGGTGGTCATGACCGCCGAGCGGGGACTGTGCGGCGGCTTCAACTCGTCGATCGTCAAGCTGGCGCGCACCAAGGTCGGAGAGCTGAACGCCGCCGGTAAAACGGTCAAGATCCTGACCGTCGGCAAGAAGGGCCGCGAACAGCTCAAGCGTGAATACGAAGATCTCTTCGTCGGCCACGTGGACCTCAGCGAGGTCAAGCGCATCGGCTACGCCAACGCGCAGGACATCGCGAAGGACGTTCTGACCCGGTTCGATGCCGGCGAGTTCGACGTGGCGACGATCTTCTACAACACGTTCCAGTCGGTGATCAGCCAGGTCCCGACCGCCCAGCAGATCATCCCGGCCACCTTCGAGGAGGCCGAGGCGGAAAGCACCCTCTACGACTATGAGCCGTCGGAAGAGGGCATCCTGGAAGACCTGCTGCCGCGCGGCGTGGCCACCCAGATCTTCACCGCCCTGCTGGAGAACGGGGCCTCGGAACAGGGTGCCCGGATGAGCGCGATGGACAACGCCACGCGCAATGCCGGCGAAATGATCGACAAGCTGACCATCGAGTACAACCGCTCGCGTCAGGCTGTCATCACCAACGAGCTTATCGAAATCATTTCGGGCGCCGAGGCGCTCTAAAGGAACCGGAGAAACGACATGGCAAACGCAAAAGGCAAGGTGACCCAGGTCATTGGCGCCGTTGTGGACGTGCAGTTCGACGATCACCTGCCGGCGATCTTGAACGCGCTGACCACCGACAACAACGGCAAACGGCTGGTTCTGGAAGTTGCGCAGCACTTGGGCGAAAACACCGTCCGCACCATCGCTATGGACGCGACCGAAGGTCTGGTCCGCGGCCAGGAGGTCGCGGACACCGGCGAACCGATCGCCGTCCCGGTGGGCAACGCCACCCTGGGCCGCATCCTGAACGTCGTCGGCGAGCCCGTGGACGAGAAGGGCCCCGTCAAGGCCGCGGAAACCCGCGCCATCCACCAGCCCGCGCCGGAATTCGAAGAGCAGTCGACGGCCTCGGAAATCCTGGTCACCGGCATCAAGGTCATCGACCTTCTGGCCCCCTATTCCAAGGGCGGCAAGATCGGCCTGTTCGGCGGCGCCGGCGTGGGCAAGACCGTTCTGATCATGGAGCTGATCAACAACATCGCCAAGGTGCACTCGGGTTTCTCGGTGTTCGCCGGTGTTGGTGAACGGACCCGTGAGGGCAACGACCTCTACCACGAGATGATCGAGTCCAACGTCATCAAGCCGGACAACCTGGAAGAGAGCCAGGTGGCCCTGGTCTACGGCCAGATGAACGAGCCTCCGGGGGCCCGTGCACGCGTCGCCCTGACCGGCCTGACCCTGGCCGAGCAGTTCCGCGACCAGTCGGGCACCGACGTTCTGTTCTTCGTGGACAACATCTTCCGCTTCACCCAGGCGGGTTCGGAAGTGTCGGCCCTGCTGGGCCGGATCCCCTCGGCCGTGGGCTACCAGCCGACGCTGGCCACCGACATGGGCCAGATGCAGGAACGGATCACCTCGACCAAATCGGGTTCGATCACCTCGATCCAGGCCGTCTACGTTCCCGCGGACGACCTGACCGACCCCGCGCCGGCCACCACCTTCGCCCACCTCGACGCGACCACCGTTCTGTCGCGTGCGATCTCGGAGCTGGGCATCTACCCGGCCGTGGACCCGCTCGACTCCTCGTCGCGGATCCTGGACCCGGCGATCGTCGGAGAAGAGCATTACCAGGTGGCTCGTGACGTGCAGGGCATCCTGCAGCGCTACAAGTCGCTCCAGGACATCATCGCCATCCTCGGCATGGACGAACTGTCGGAAGAGGACAAGCTGACCGTGGCCCGCGCCCGGAAGATCCAGCGGTTCCTCAGCCAGCCGTTCGACGTGGCCAAGGTGTTCACCGGCTCGGACGGTGTGCAGGTTCCGCTGGAGAAGACCATCGCCTCGTTCAAGGCGGTTGTGGCCGGCGAATACGACCACCTGCCCGAGGCCGCCTTCTACATGGTTGGCGACATCGACGAAGTGATCGCAAAAGCCGAGAAAATGGCCGCGGAAGCGGCCTAAGGAGGCCAAATGGCTGAGACCATGCAATTCGACCTGGTGTCCCCTGAACGGCGGCTTGCCTCCGTTCAGGCCACCGCGGTGCAGATCCCGGGGGCCGAGGGCGACCTCACCGCGATGCCGGCGCATGCGCCGACCATCACGACGCTGCGCCCCGGCGTGCTGACGGTGACCGGCCCGGAAGGTGAGACCAAGTACCTGGTGACGGGCGGCTTCGCCGAGATCACCGGCGAAGGCACCACCGTTCTGGCCGAGCGCGCCCATGCCGTCGAGGAGGTCACCCAGGAGATGATCGACGAGATGGTCGCCGAGGCCCACGAGGCGCACAAGGCGGCCCATCCCGACGTCGTCGACGCCGCGTCCAAGATGCTGTCCGACATGGTGGCGATGGGCGGGCATATCGGCCTGGAACCCCGGCTGCCCAACGACTGAGCTGGCCCCACAAAGGAATACGCAAAAGGCCCCGGAGGATTTTCGGGGCCTTTTCTTTGGGGATTGTATATTTGACAAACCATTAGTCACGACTTTACCATACCGTCTATGGTTGAGTCGTCCGGCAAGATTACACCGATGCATTCGGAATTTGAGATTGCATGGATTCGATCCTGCGCCTCTTGCTTGGTGTTAGCTTCGATCTCAACCGTGTATTGCGCGCCACCATGGCGGTATAGAAAAGACCAAGTTTGATTTGGAGTTTTTTTCATGGCTGAACGTCCTTATCCTTCATTCCTGATTTACAAAGACAGCGCCGGTGAATACCGATGGAGGTTGCAGGCGTCGAACGCCAAGACCATTGCTGACAGCGGCGAAGGCTACAAAAACAAGTCAGACTGTATGCATGGGATACAGTTGGTTATGGATACCACCAGCAATACGCCCATTTGGAAGACGAGCGACGTGGAGTAGGAAGCCTCGATGCCCAACGTCAACTCTTCAGCAGTATCGCGCATTGAGTGGTCGAACGGAACGCTCTCAATCTGGTTCTACGAAAGCGGTCGATACGATTACTATGGTGTTCCTCATAGCGTTTACGAGGCGTTCTTGGCAGCACCATCGAAGGGTGGCTTCTTCAACGACTATATCAGGGACCGTTACTAGTCTTGGTTAACGATCACCCAAGCCGGGCCGCGCACCGTCTTTGTGATCTCGTCCTTTGGCCCAAGAAATACGGCGCTCACGCCTTCTCGCTTGATGAGTTCCGCGTGGAGTTCGCACGTTTGCACATCAGACAGGCGGACAGTATTATACATGTCATTCATCTCTCGCCTCCGTCTTTTTCGCGTCTAGCTTCTGCTTCACAAGCTTCTTGAGCTTCTTCTCAAACCGTTCATCGTCGTCGTCCGTCTCTAGCTGGCGGGCGGCTTCCTTGAACTTGTCGAGTTGTGTCTTCGTCTCTTGGTTCGGCAAGGTTGAGCCTCCCTTGAACGGCTGGTTGAGGTTCACGGATAAGCAAAAGTGGGTTCCCGACTGTTCCGCTCTTCCCAATCAATTTGTCGTCAAACGTTTCTAGAGCGTCTGCTTTTAGGTGGATTGCGGTCGCGACATGAATTGCGTCTTTTGGCTTAATATTCTTGTCCCAAACAAGAACTTGAGCTGCCTCAGAAATTTTTCGAGTGACGTTGTAAACGCGAATGTATGACCGTCGAAAGAACTTCTGCACCAGGTCAGCTTTGTCAGACGTCAGGCGAGGCCCGCCCCTGAGCCACAATACCTCAGCCAGTGTGAGCGCCGAGGTCAAAATCAGAACGTCGCCCCTTTCGGCCCTCTCAATTACTCCGTCACACTTGTCTGCTTTGCCTTCTTCGGCTTTGAAGTGGCCAAGAAAACAATCGCTGTCCCAATAGATCTTCTCAACACTCATCAGACCGCCATGATCCCACGCACATCCGCCGCCGTAGGCAACTCATCGTCTTCAGGCAACACATCTATGACCTGCGCATCGATGCTTATCGGTGTTCCGTCGCGGCGGTAGTGTATTTTCCCCTCTATCTCTACGCGCCGCCTAAAACTGTTCAGCACTCGATCTATCAGCTTTTCAGGAACAGAGCATTTGATCGCACGAGGATAAAGAAAGTCTTTAACGCGGATTTGAAGAGAACCAGACGCATCTTGAATAGCCTCAAGACGCCCTTCTACGGTGCCATAATCATAATAATCAGTTTGCCAGTCGTCACGAACGACTTGTGCAATTCCGGACCCAATAGAGACGGATTGCCGTTTAACCCAAATATTGATGCCTTTGCCGTTTCCCTTTTTAGCCGCTAGATCAGACAAACTTTTCAGATAGTTGATGCCTTTTTCTGTAAGCCCAGCGCCAACTATGTCGCCGCGAGCAACTGCTTGGGGGGCGTACTCTGCCTTTCTGTATATCATTGCGAGACGAGAACTTGGCGCGCCTTCATTTGGCTCCACGCCGATCAGAGCACTGCCCTCACGAACACGGACTGTCCAAGTGACATCAGCGCCATCGCCGCTTTGTGCATCGGTAATTTCGCCAACAAATCCCAGGAAATTTCGAACCGCCGCAACAAACTCATCGGGGGACAATTCGTCCCCCAAGTCAATTGTTAGATCAGTCGGTATCTGGTCCGGAGTTGCCATGTTCCATATGTCCTGCGCCGTTGGCGCAGATTCTACGCGCCCAACGAGTCCCGGTAAAGAATCCTCTTCCCAATTACGCCAGAAAGTGCCACGCAAGCCCTTTCCAAGTCGTCAACACCATTTGCCGCACGGTTGTTGTAGCGGAACTCGAACTCAGCCGCATAGCGGTGCAGGTGCTTCTTGGCGCAGTGCTGGTAAACGCCCTTCATGCCGCGCTTGAAGATGCTGAAATAGCCTTCAATCGTGTTGGTGTGGACGGTGCCGCGACCGTACTCGCCTTGACCGTGGCGAACGAAGTCATGGCCCGCGAAGTCACGGTTGAGATAGCGATACTGGCCCGCCTCGTCGGTGTAGATCACCGCCTCTTTGGCGATGTTCTCTTGCAGGATCGGCAGCAGCGTCTTGGTCTTGAGGTCATCCACGACCATGCTCTTGGCGCGGCCCGTGTTGCGATCCACCAGCGTCAGAACCTTGTGTTTGTGAGCATAGCCACGGCCCTTCTTGGAGCCGTGCGGCTTGATGGTGCGATCAACGCCAATAAAGGTTTCGTCCACTTCCACAGTGCCGCCGCCAGCGCCGAAATCGACATTGCCATCGGAGCGCATGGCCTCGCGGATGCGGTGAGACATGAACCAAGCGCTCTTGTGGGTGATTTCCAGAACACGGTGAAGCTGATGGCTGCTGATGCCCTTCTTGCTGGACACCATCAGGTGAATGGCTTGGAGCCACTTGAACATTTCGATGTGGCTATCTTCGAAGATGGTGCCCTTGCGGACAGTGAACTGCTTGCGGCACTCACGGCACTTCCACAGGCCGTGGCGTTCTTTGCCTTCGGGATGCTTCTTGCTCGGCTTCGTGCGAACGCCCTCAAGGCGGTATGCGCGATCTACCACGCCGCAATGCGGGCAAACCGGACCATCCGGCCAGATGATGCTTTCGACGTGCTTAAACGCCTCGGCTTCGTCGTGCATGTATGGATTGGACAGAACAGACATGGCGGCTTCCCTCAATTCTATGAGTTAAATATAGGAATCCGTCTTGGGTTTGTCAAATATACAATCACCTTTTCTTTTGCATTGCACGGCTGGCCCGAAATGCGCTGTTATGCGTATGGTAAACGGGAGGGACCATGCTGCATCTCAGCGCCGGCGAAATCGGCATCGACCAGGGCACGGCGATGCTGTTCCAGGATTTCAAGCACGACGGGGAGATGTGGACCGGCGCGGGACCGAGGTCCGCGCGCTACTCGGTGCAGTTCTCGCGGCCTTTCACGGCCGCGCCGGCGGTCACCGTGGGCATGTCCCTTTGGGACATCGCGCATGACGCCCATGCCCGGGCCGACATACGCGCCGAGAACGTGACCCGCGACGGGTTCGAGATCGTGTTCAGTACCTGGGGGGACACGAGGGTGGCGCGCATACGGGCCGACTGGATCGCCATCGGCCCGCTGCCCCACCCGGATGACTGGGTTCTGTGACGCGCGGCTCAGGCGCCGGTCGAATACATGCCCTCGTAGATCGGCGCCAGAGTGTCGCGGTCGAACAGCGACGACACCGAGGTGCCGTGCCAGATATTCATGATCGCCTGGGCGAACATTGGCGCGGTGGGCACGATCCGGATGTTCTTGGCCGCCCGAACCGCGTCCGTGGCCTGGATGGAATCGGTGATCACCAGCGATTTCATCTTGGAATTGGTGATCCGCTCCACCGCGGGGCCGGAGAGCACGCCGTGGGTGATGTAGGAATGCACCTCCTTGGCGCCGTTCTCGATCAGCACTTCGGCCGCCTTGCACAGCGTCCCCGCCGTGTCGCAGATGTCGTCGACGATGATGCAGGTCTGGTCCTTCACGTCGCCGATGACCGTCATCTCGGCCACCTCGCCGGGACGCACGCGGCGCTTGTCGACGATGGCCAGGCCCGACCCGATCCGCTGCGCCAGTTCCCGCGCGCGGGCGACGCCGCCCACGTCGGGTGAGACGACGGTGATCTTGTCGAGGGATTTCTTGAAGTGATGCTCGATATCCAGCGCGAAAATCGGCGCGGCATAGAGGTTGTCCACGGGGATGTCGAAGAAGCCCTGGATCTGGGCCGCGTGCAGGTCCATGGTCAGGACCCGCTCAACGCCGGCCTCGGTCAGCATGTTGGCCACCAGCTTGGCGCTGATCGGGGTGCGGGCCTTGGTGCGCCGGTCCTGGCGTGCATAGCCGAAATAGGGGATCACGGCGGTGATCCGCGCCGCCGATGAACGGCGCAGCGCATCGGCGATGATCAGCAGTTCCATCAGGTTGTCATTGGCCGGGTTCGAGGTGGGTTGGACGATGAACATGTCCTCGCCGCGGACGTTCTCGAACACCTCGACGAAGATTTCGCCGTCGTTGAAACGCTCGACTCGGGCATCGACCAGCCCGACGTTCACACCGCGATGCATCGACATGCGGCGGGCGATGGATGAGGCGAGAGGGCGGTTGGCGTTGCCGGCAATCAGTTTCGGTTCAGTGACGGAAGGCATGGCAGGAAGTCCCCGGTGAGTGGCCTGGATGACAGATTCGTGACGTTGACACCGCTTACCACCCGGCCCAAGTTTTGGAAACACGCGTGGGGGTGAGAGGGGCCAAACATGACACAGATCGATTACTATTTCTCGACGATTTCGCCGTTTACCTACCTGGCCGGCAACCGCCTGGAGGAAATCGCGCGGCGCAACGGCGCGACGATTGCCTACAAGCCTCTGGACATCATCGCGCTATTCGCCCGCACCGGCGGCACGCCGCCCGCGCAGCGGCCGGAATGCCGGCAGGCCTACCGCCTGCAGGAGCTGCGCCGTCAGGCGGCCAAGGCCGGGATGCCTATCAACCTGCAGCCCGCGCATTTCCCGACCAATGCCGCGCCCGCGTCCTACGCGGTGATCGCCGCGCAGAAGACCGGCGGCGGCGACGTGGGCGCCCTGGTACACGGCATCCTGCGCGCCTGCTGGGCCGAGGAGAAGGACGTGGCCGAGGAGCCGGTGATCCGCGACTGCCTCGAGGCGGCGGGGTTCGACCCCGGGCTGGCTTCCAGCGGGCTGCTGATGGGGGCCGAGACCTATGCCGCCAACCTCGAAGAGGCGGTCGGGCGCGGCGTGTTCGGCGCTCCGTTTTACATCGTCGGCGAAGAACGGTTCTGGGGGCAGGACCGGCTCGACGACCTGGACCTGCACCTCCAGGGCAAGCTCTAGCCGCGGATCAGGCCGAGGAAGGTCTCGATATCCTCCTCGGTCGTGGACCAGGAACAGACCATCCGGGCCGAGAGCATCTCGTCCCCCGGCCCTTCGAGCGACTGGTCGAAGGGCCAGAAGTAATAGGCCGCCCCGGCCTCCTGCGCACGGATGTGGCCGGCGCGCGGCCAGCTCGCGAACACGGCGTTGGCCTGGGTCGGGTGGACCAGCGTGGCGCCCGCCGCCTGCAGCCCCTGTGACAGGCGCTGTGCGGCGGCATTGGCCTGGCCGGCGAGAGTCAGCCACAGGTCGTCCTCCAGGTAGGCGGCCATCTGGGCCGACAGGTAGCGGTGCTTGGAAAACAGGTGCCCGCCGCGCTTGCGCCGCAGCTCGAATTCCCAGGCCTTCTCGGGGTCGAAGATCACCACGGCCTCGACGCCCATCAGCCCGTTCTTGGTACCGCCGAAGGACAACACGTCGATGCCGGCCTTCCAGGTCATCTCGGCCGGGCTGCAGCCCGCCGTGACCAGCGCATTGGCAAAGCGCGCGCCATCCATGTGGCAGGGCAGGCCCGCCTCCTTGGCAATGCCGCAGAGCTCGGCCACCTCGTCGGCGCTGTAGACGGCGCCGGCCTCGGTCGCGTTGGTGATCGACAGCGCCCCTTTCTGGACGTTGTGCACGCCCGCCCGTGCGGTGAAGGCGATGGCCTTTTTCAGCGCCTCGGGGTCGATCTTGGCATCCGCGCCCTCCAACAGGGTCAGCTTGGCGCCGCCGGTATAGAACTCGGGCGCGGCGCATTCATCCTCTTCGATATGGGCGTTGTGGTGGCAATAGACCGTGGCCCAGGGCGGGCAGAGGCAAGCCAGCGACAGCGCGTTGGCGGCCGTCCCGGTGGCCACCAGGTAGACCGCCGCCTCGGGTGCCTCGAAAACCTCGCGGGTGCGCGCGCGCACGCCCTCCATGATCGGGTCGTTGCCATAGGGCATGGCGAAGCCCTCGTTGGCACGGGCCACGGCCTGCATGACCTGCGGCGGCACGGGCGAGGAATTGTCCGAGGCGAAATACATTTATCAAAGCTCCTCTTCGATCAGGTAGTCTTCCCAGTCTTCGACCGGCACGTCGAACTCGGGCACCGTCCAGCCGCGCACCGACTGGCCGGCCTCGTGCACGCTTTCGGGATCGCCCGAGATCAGCGGGTGCCAGTCATAAAGCGCCTTGCCCTCGTGCAGCAGCCGGTAGGCGCAGGTGGCGGGCATGAAATAGGCGATCTCGCCGATGTTCTTCGGTGTCAGCACCACGCATTCGGGCACGATCTGCTTGCGCACCTCGTAATGGGCGCAGCGGCAGGTCTGGTCATCCAGCAGGCGGCAGGCGACGCGGGTGAAAACGACCTCGCCGGTCTCTTCGTCCTCGAGCTTGTTCAGGCAGCATTTGCCGCAGCCGTCGCACAGCGCTTCCCACTCCTTGGGAGAGAGGTTCTTCAGCGGCACGCGCTCCCAGAACTCGGGGCGCAGCCCGTCGCGTTGGATGGGGTCTTTCATGGGGCGGAGCCTAGTGGTTTCGGTGGGAAAGGGAAGGGGGTCAGAGCGCTGCAAGGATCTCCCGTGCCCGGGCGCAGTCGGCGTCCATCTGGGCGACCAGGGCGTCGAGGCTTTCGAACTTTTCCTCGGGCCGCAGGAACTCGACCAGCGCGACCGACAGGTGGGTGCCGTAGAGGTCGCCGTCAAAGTCGAAGAGGAAGGTTTCGCAGTTCGGCACGTTCTGCCCGAACATCGGCCGCACGCCGACCGAGGCCGCGCCGTGATAGCTGCCCTCATGCGGCCCGGACAGCACGTCGACCAGCACCGCGTAGATGCCGAAGCGCGGCGGGTGCAGCCCGGCGATGGACATGTTGGCGGTGGGAAAACCCAAGTCGCGGCCGCGCTTGTCGCCGCCGATCACCGCGCCCTCGATCCGGTGCCAGTGGCCCAGCATGGCCGCGGCATCGCGCGGGCGGCCCTCGCTCAGCGCGGTCCGGATCGCGGTGGAGGAGACGGCGCCGCTGCCATGCTCCAGCAGCTCGGCCAGCGTCACGCCGAACCCCATCTCCTGCCCGAAGCGGACCAGGTCCTGCGCGGTGCCCTGGCGCCCCTTGCCAAAGCAGAAATCGGACCCCACGACCACGTGGCTCAGGCCCAGCCCCTCGGCGATGACCTCGCGCGCGAAACCCTCGGCACTCAGGCGCGCCAGCGCGGCGTCGAAGCGGAGCTGGTAAAGGTGATCCACCCCCAGCTTGGCCAGCCGGTTCGATTTCGCCTCGGCATTCATCAGCCGGAAGGCGGGCGCGTCGGGGGCGAAGAACTCGCGCGGGTGCGGCTCGAAAGTGACCACACCCAGGGGGGCGCCGCTTTTCTCGGCCTCGGCGCGCGCGATGTCGATCACCGCCTGGTGGCCGCGATGCACCCCGTCGAAATTGCCGATCGCGGCGCTGGCGCCGCGATCTTCAGGGGGCAGGTCCGTCCATGTGGTGTAGGTTTTCATCGGCTCCCGGCGTGCCGGGCGCCGGCACGGTCAGTCAAACTTGCGGCTGGGCGCCAGAACCAGCGCCTCGCCCTTCAGGACGACCGTATCGCCCACCAGGCAGTGACAATCAAGGGCGACCCGGCGTTTGGCATGCTCGATATCCTTGACCACCACCTCGGCGAAGACCACGTCGCCGGGGCGCACGGGGGCGAGGAAGGTCAGCGACTGCTTCATGTAGATCGTGCCGTGACCCGGGAGTTGCTCGCCGATCACGGCCGAGATCAGCCCCGCCGTCAGCATCCCGTGCGCGATGCGCCCTTCGAAGATCGTGTCCTGCGCATAGGAATCGTCCAGGTGTACCGGGTTGTGGTCGGTGGAGACCTCGGCGAACAGCGCGATGTCGCGGTCGGTGATCTCCTTGCGGATATGACGGCGCATGCCGATCTCGATATCCTCGATACAGATCGTTCCGCGCGGCATGTTGTCCAGCATGGGCTCCCCCTTTGTCATGGCGTCCCCTTGGCGTGATGTTGCGCTGCAGCATAGGGGAAGCGGCGGGATGGATCAATTGCCAAAGCAATTTTCCGACCCATTGCGGCCAATTTGACGCAATTTTGTTGCTTGGCCGTTTGGTTGCGGGGTCAGCGCAGGAAGCCGATCGCGTAGGTGGGCGACAGTTTCTCCCGGTCCAGCAGGGCGTTCAGCGCCTCCGGGTCGGGCTGGCGGTCGGTGCGGGTCTCGGCGGCCGACAGGCCGCCGGTGATGAAGATCACGTCCAGTTCCTCGCCCAGGGCCCCGGCCACGTCGGTGTGCAGCCCGTCGCCGATGCACAGGATGCGGTCGTCGGGCACCTTGGCGATCTCGGCCAACCGGCGGCGGGCCAAGTCGTAGATTGGCGGGTGCGGCTTGCCGAAATAGAGCGATTCCCCACCCATGTCGGTATAGAGCTTGGCCAGCGCGCCGGCGCACCATTCCCGCGTCTCGCCGCGGTCGACCACGATGTCGGGGTTGGCGCAGAGCAGTTTTAGGCCCTTCTGCTTGGCCAGCAGGAACTCGGACCGCATGACCGCGGGGTCGGCATGCGGGTCGAAGGGGCCGGTGCAGACGATGCCCTCGGCCTCGTCCAGCGGCACGCGGGTGATTTCCACCGGGTCCTTGATGATGTGCAGCGGGTCGAAAAAGCTCAGGTCGTGCGGTTGCCCGATGAAATAGACCTTCTGCCCGACCGCGCCCACGTACATCGCCGCCCGTGCGCTGTCGCCGGAGGTGGCGATCGTGTCATAGGCATCCTCGGGCACGCCCATCTCCGCGATCTGCCTGGCCACGCTGGAGCGGTGCCGCGGCGCGTTGGTCAGCAGCACCACGGTGCCGCCGGCACGGCGATAGTCCTGCAGCGCGGCCACCGCCTCGCCATAGGCGGAGTGGCCGTTGTGCACGCAGCCCCAGAGGTCGACGAACAGCGCGTCGTATTGCGAGGAGACCTCGGCGAGGGAGTCGATGATACGGGTCATGGGAAAGGGTCCTTAGGGCGGCTGACACCGGGCTCTTACCACTTCCTTGAATTGGCGCGCAACGGCGCCGGGAGAGGGGCAATTCCGGGCGACATATGTCTTTTCGATCTGCCGGGGTCCGGAGAAGGTCTGTCCGCTGGCCATCCGCCCGGGCGCCGCCCTTGGTTCTGGATACGACCTCTCCGAAAGGCATGTGTTTCTTGGGGGCAAGAAAAAAGGCGCCCGCTGTGGGCGCCTTTCGCAATTTCCTCCGCCGCAGGGATCAGACCTTCAGGTTGGGGATGATCTGCTTTTTCCGGCTGACCACGCCGGGCAGGACCACCGTGTCGCCCTCGGGCGTCACGCCGAAGGACTTGGCGGCGACGTTCTTGACCATGTCGTTGGGCAGCAGAAGGGTCGATTCCTCGTTCAGGATGTCGACGATGAACAGCAGCACCTGGTCCACGCCGTCTTCCCCGGCCACGGTCACCATGCTGTCCATCAGGCTGTCCTTGCGGGCCAGGACGGTCGCGGGCGAGGTGGTCTCCAGAACGCTGACGCGGAACTTGGTTCCGTCGACCTCGTATTCCTTCGAATCCATGCGCAGCAGCTCGGCATCCGAGAAGGCGGAGACGTCGGATTTCGCGGCGAACATCTCGGCGGCGTAGTCGGAGATTCCGATGCCCAGCTCGCCGGCCAGCCTCTCGGCCACGGCGCGGTCCACGTCGGTGGTGGTGGGCGAGCGGAATTCCAGCGTGTCGGACAGGATGCAGCTCAGCATCGCGCCCTTGATGTTCTCGGGCATCTTGGCAGCGTCGTCGCCCATCAGGTCGTACATGATGGTGGCGGTGCAGGCGACGGGGCGGATGGTGATCTCGATCGGGGCCTTGGTCTTCAGGCCGCCCTGCAGCAGGTGGTGGTCGATCACCGCCTGGACATTGGCCTCGTTGATCGAGGCGGGCAGCTCGGCGATGTTGTTGGTGTCCACGACAACCACGTCGTCATCGGCACTGACATCGCCGATGATCTCGGGCTGGTCGAAGCCCCAGCGCTCCAGCACGAACTTGGCTTCGGTGTTGGGCTCGCCCAGCAGCTTGGCCTCGGCGGGGGTGCCCTTGATCTCGGACAGGTACCAGGCCCAGATTAGCGGCGAACCGGTGGAATCGGTGTCGGGGGATTTGTGGCCGAAAACTTTGATGGTCATGGGGATGTTCCGTCTCAAGCTGCATAAATCGCGGCCCTTATAGGCGCGCGGGGGGCGCTTGTCACCCGGGCTCTGCCGCGCCCGACAAGGAGTTGCTGCAATGCAGCATCACCCGGCCTTCGGCCTGCGGCTGGGCGGGGTAAACCACGGCCCCCGGCAGGTGGCGCGGACGAAGTTCCGGGCGCGGCGCAAAGCGGGCGGAAATTTTGCGCATCGAACAGTTGACAGCCTCGCCCGGCTTGCCTAGCTACGGCGCATTAGCACTCGATGGAGGTGAGTGCTAACAGTCACGCATAACCTCGAACGAAGGAGCGTTCCGAAAATGGCATTTACTCCGCTGCACGACCGGGTTCTGGTCGAACGCGTCGAAAGCGACGAGAAAACCGCCGGTGGTCTGATCATTCCCGACAGCGCCAAGGAGAAACCTGCCGAAGGCATCGTGGTCGCCGTGGGCGCCGGTGCCAAGGACGAGTCCGGTGCGCGTATCGCGATGGACGTCAAGGAAGGCGACAAGATCCTGTTCGGCAAATGGTCGGGGACCGAGGTCACCGTCGACGGCAAGGAACTGCTGATCATGAAGGAAAGCGACATCCTGGGCATCATCGCCTAAGCCGGTCGCAATCCCTTTCCAGACACAGAAGATTCAGGAGCAAGCAAAATGGCTGCTAAGGACGTCAAATTCGACACCGATGCCCGCAACCGCATGCTGCACGGCGTGAACATCCTCGCCGACGCGGTGAAGGTCACCCTGGGCCCCAAGGGCCGCAACGTGGTCATCGAGAAATCCTTCGGCGCGCCCCGCATCACCAAGGACGGTGTCACGGTCGCCAAGGAAATCGAGCTTGAGGACAAGTTCGAGAACATGGGCGCGCAGATGGTGAAGGAAGTCGCCTCGCGCACCAATGACGAGGCCGGCGACGGCACCACCACCGCCACCGTTCTGGCCCAAGCCATCGTCCGCGAAGGCCTCAAGCAGGTTGCCGCCGGGCTGAACCCGATGGACCTGAAGCGGGGCATCGACCTGGCCACCGACACCGTCGTCGAGGCCATCAAGGCCGCCGCCCGCGAAGTGAAGGACAGCGACGAGGTCGCGCAGGTCGGCACCATCTCGGCCAACGGCGAAGCCCAGATCGGCCGCTTCATCGCCGATGCGATGCAGAAGGTCGGCAACGAGGGTGTGATCACCGTCGAAGAGAACAAGGGGATGGAGACCGAGGTCGAGGTCGTCGAAGGCATGCAGTTCGACCGCGGCTACCTGTCGCCCTACTTCGTGACCAACCCCGACAAGATGGTCGCCGAGTTGGAAGACTGCATGATCCTGCTGCACGAGAAAAAGCTCTCGTCGCTGCAGCCGATGGTGCCGCTGCTCGAGCAGGTGATCCAGTCGCAGAAGCCGCTGCTGATCATCGCCGAGGACGTGGAAGGCGAGGCCCTGGCCACCCTCGTGGTCAACAAGCTGCGGGGTGGCCTGAAGATCGCCGCCGTCAAGGCGCCGGGCTTCGGTGACCGCCGCAAGGCCATGCTGCAGGACATCGCGATCCTGACCGGCGGCCAGGTGATCTCGGAAGACCTGGGCATGAAGCTCGAGAACGTCACCATGGACATGCTGGGCACCGCCAAGAAGGTCCAGATCACCAAGGACGAGACCACCATCGTCGACGGTGCCGGCGAGAAGGCCGAGATCGAGGCCCGCGTCGCCCAGATCCGCACCCAGATCGAGGAGACCACCTCGGACTACGACCGCGAGAAGCTGCAGGAACGCGTGGCCAAGCTGGCCGGCGGTGTGGCCGTCATCCGCGTCGGCGGCATGACCGAGGTCGAGGTGAAGGAGCGCAAGGACCGCGTCGATGACGCCCTGAACGCCACCCGCGCAGCCGTGCAGGAAGGCGTGATCGTGGGCGGCGGCGTTGCCCTTGTGCAGGGCGGCAAGGCCCTGAACGGCCTGAAAGGCGCCAACGCCGACCAGGACGCTGGTATCGCCATCGTGCGCCGCGCGCTCGAGGCGCCGCTGCGCCAGATCGCCGAGAACGCCGGTGTGGACGGCGCCGTCGTGGCCGGCAAGGTTCGCGACAGCGATGACCTGCACTTCGGCTTCAACGCCCAGACCGAGGAATATGGCGACATGTTCACCTTCGGCGTGATCGACCCGGCCAAGGTGACCCGCACCGCGCTGGAAGACGCCGCTTCGGTTGCCGGCCTGCTGATCACCACCGAAGCGATGGTCGCCGACAAGCCCGAGCCGAAAGGCGCTGGCGGTGCTCCCGGTGGCGGCATGCCCGACATGGGCGGCATGGGCGGCATGATGTAATTGCCCACGCGACGATCTTGGGAAAGGGCCCGCTTCGGCGGGCCCTTTTTCGTTCAAAACAAGCAACGAAGCAAAAGTGTGACGGCTCCGCCTGAATCGCCTTATAGTTGTCATGCGGACAACTGCCCGCAGTAATAGAGCGAAGTTTTTTCTGGAGGATTTGATATGAAGACCCCGCGTTTCGTTGTAGCGCTGTCGGCCGCCACCGCCCTTCTGGGGGCGACGGGCGACGCGGCGATGGCTGGCCCGGAGCCCTATGTCGGAGAAATCACCATGATCGGTGGCAATTTCTGCCCCGAGGGCTGGGTCGATGCGGACGGCAGGCTGTTGCCGATCAGCCAGTTCACCACGCTCTATTCATTGCTCGGAACGATGTATGGCGGGGATGGGCGAACGACATTCGGGGTGCCCGATCTGCGTTCGCGAATCCCTTTGGGAATTGGGACCGGACCCGGCCTCATGACCGTCACGCAGGGACAGGAGGGCGGGCGTGAGACCGTCGTGCTCGACCAGGGGCACTTGCCCATGCACACGCATTCGGCGACGAGCGAAGCGAACTCTGCCCTGAATGCGACCACTCAAAGAACCGACACCAATTCTCCGAACGGTAGTCGCCTCGGCGAGTTGCCGAATGCGGCGGGCTACGCCGCCGCCGGTGCCTTTGACGCGGCGCTCGAGGCGGGTTCGGTGACCACGACCGTCACCACCACCATCGGTAGTGCCGGCGGGGGGCAGCCTTTCAGCGTCCTGCAGCCCTATATCGGCATCCGGTTCTGCATCGCCTCCCAAGGGATCTATCCCCCGCGGCCCTGACCGGCGCCGGAGACCCGTACCTCGGAGCGGGGGGGGGCCGCGGTGCAGGTCTCGCACGCGGCGCTCGCCCCTGACCCGCGGCGATGTCGTGCGGCCACTGGCCGGTTTGCACGGGCTGGTCAGAGAACCCGTGGATTACGGCGGTTCGTGGGCGCCGATATCGCGTGCCCTATGGGCGGTGAGGCGATTCGCCCTTACCATGGTCCGTTTCCAGGACAGGAGGGCCGGGGCGATGGTCCGGATTTTACTTGTTTCTTTCATTTCCCTCTGGGCGGCTTTCGCCCATGCCGAAGAGGTCGAGACCTTTCGGATAGGACAGGACGCATTCATTGCCGGCCCCACCGCTGTTCACAGCGAGGATGGCGCCGACGACCTGTTCATGGCCGGCGAAACGGTGCGGGTCGAGGCGCCCATCGCGGGCTCTGCCCATCTGGCAGGGCGCCGGGTGGAAATCGACCGGACCATCGGGGGCGACCTCTATGCGGCGGGCATGGACGTGTTCCTCCGCGGCGCGTTGGCCGGGGATGCGACCGTAACGGGCTATAGCGTGGAGATCCGCGAGGCGATCGGCGAGGACCTGCGGGCCTCGGGGGCAAACCTGACCATCGCCGGGACGGTCGCGGGCACGGCCCTGCTGGCTGGGGATGTGCTCCGGATCGAAAGTACCATCAGCGGCGACGTCCAGCTGTCGGCCCGGCAGGTCGAGTTCGGGCCGGAGGCGCGGATCGAAGGCCTGCTGACCCTTGTCAGCGAAGCCCCCGGCGACATCGAGGTCCCGGCCCGCGTCATCCCCGAAGACCGGGTGACACGGCGCGAGGTGGAGGGCTGGCAGCGTGACTTGCGTAGCGTCGGCGCCGTCAGCTGGTGGCAGGTGCTCTGGCGCGTTCTGACGGGCGTGGTCGTGACGGCGGCCTTGGTGGCGCTGGTGGCGGCGGTGCTGCCCGGCCCCCTGGCCGAGATGCGGCGGCGCCTGCTGGCAGCGCCCCTTCGCTCGCTCTGGTTCGGGTTCCTGGGCGTGTCCACCATGACCGGCGCGGCCGTGCTTCTGGCCATGACCGTGATTGGCATGCTGCTGAGCCCGGCGGTGTTGCTGCTGGCGATCCTGCTGGGCGTGGCCGGTTACTTCATCGCTGTCTACGCCTTCGGCGTGGGGCTGTTGATGGCCGTTGGACGGGCCGAGCCTGCCAGCCTGGGCGATCGCGTGCTCGCCGGGGCGCTGGGCGCGGTGGTCGCGGGGCTGATCGGCCTGGTGCCGCTGCTGGGCTGGTTGTTCGTCCTGGCGCTGGGGCTGGCGGGGGCAGGGGGGCTGGTCATGCGGGTGTTCCGTCCCGCCTTCTTCACCACCTGAACCGCCTGTGGCGGATGGGTGAGACGCGGCGCGGGCCCCGCCTTCCGCGGGGTTCGTCACGTGCCCGCTTCCCTTCTTTCGCGCGGCGTGGCAGAAGCCGTCCATGCTGAGCCTGACCCTTGCCAATGCCGAGATCCTGACCCCTGCCGGGCTGACCCGCGCCAAGCTGGCCTTCGAGGCCGGGCGGATCGCCTCGGCGCCCGCCGGCCGTGCCGTGGACCTGGCGGATTTCCTGATCCTGCCGGGGATCGTCGACCTGCATGGCGACGGGTTCGAGCGCCACCTCGCACCGCGACGGGGGGTAATGCGCGACCTGTGCGAGGGGCTGGCCTCGCTGGACGCCGAGCTTGCCGCCAACGGCATCACCACCGCCGTTCTGGCGCAGTTCTTCTCTTGGGAGGGGGGGATGCGCAGCCCCGATTTCGCCGAAGGGGTGGCCGGTACGCTGGATGCCGCGCGGCCGCGGCTGCTGAGCGACATGAAGCTGCAACTGCGGCTGGAGACCCACCTGCTGGACGACTACGCCCGCGCCGAGGCGCTGATCGAGACGGCCGGCATCGGCTATGTCGTCTTCAACGACCACCTGCCGCACAAGGCGCTGGCCGAGGGCAAGCGACCGCCGCGGCTGACCGGGCAGGCCCTGAAAAGCGGCCGCAGCCCCGAGGCGCATCTGGCCCTGCTGCAGGACCTGCACGGCCGGGCCGGCGAAGTGCCAGGGGCGCTGGCCGCGCTGGCCGGGCGCCTGGCCGCGCGCGGGGTGCGGATGGGCAGCCATGACGACGCCACGCCCGAGGCCCGCGCGGCCTACCGCGCGATGGGCGCGACCATCGCCGAGTTCCCCGAGACCGCCGATGCGGCGAGGGCGGTGCACGCGGCGGGCGACAAGGTGGTCCTCGGCGCGCCCAACGTGGTGCGCGGGGGCTCGCATTCGGGCAAGGTCAGCGCGGCGGATCTGGTGGCGCAGGGCTGCTGCGACGCGCTGGTTTCCGACTACCACTATCCCGCGCCGCGCCAGGCGGCGCTCGCGCTGGCCGACGAGATCGGCCTGGTCGAGGCTTGGGCGCTGGTCTCCAGTCGCCCGGCGCAGGTGCTGGGGCTGACCGACCGCGGCACGCTTGCCCCGGGACAGCGCGCCGACCTGGTGATCCTGGAGCGCGAGACCGGCCGGGTGGGGGCCACCATCAGCGGCGGGCGCATCGCCTATCTCGCCGACACGGCCGCCGAACGCTTTCTGGACTGACCGGGTGGCGCGTGGTTTTGCGCCGGGGCGCGACGCGGTGTATCCTGTCGCATGCGCCTGTTTCTGCTGACTGCCCTGACCATGGCGGCCTTCGCCGCGAACTCGATCCTCAACCGCGCCGCACTGGCCGAGGGGGTGATCGGGCCCGGAGACTTTGCCGCGCTGCGGCTGGCTTCGGGCGCGACGATGCTGACCCTGCTGCTGGCCTTGCGGGACCGCCGCCTGCCGCGCCCCGGCACGCCGCATCTGGGCGCGGTGGCGGGGCTGATGGCCTATATGCTGGGGTTTTCCTATGCCTATGTGGCGCTCGACGCCGGCCTCGGTGCGCTGATCCTTTTCGGCGGCGTTCAGATCACCATGTTCCTCGGCGCCCTGGCCGCGCGGGAGCCGCTGCCGCCCAGCCGCTGGGCCGGGGCGGCGCTGGCCTTCGGTGGCCTGGTCCTGCTGTTCTGGCCTGCGGGCGCGGGCGCGCCGCCCGCGGTCGGTGCCGCGCTGATGGCGCTGGCCGCGGTGGGCTGGGGCATCTATTCGCTGATCGGGCGCGGCGTGGCCGACCCGTTGCACGCCACGGGGGCCAATTTCCTCTATGCGCTGCCCCTGCCATTGCTGCTGGCCCTGGCCTTGCCGGACGCGGCACAGGCCCAGGCGGCCGGCATCCTGCTGGCCGTGATCTCGGGCGCGGTCACCTCCGCGCTGGGGTATGCGCTGTGGTACAGCCTGCTGCCGAAGCTGGGAGCCTCGGTCGCGGCGGTGGCGCAGCTCTCGGCGCCGGTGCTGGCGATGGCGGCGGGCGTTTTGTTGCTGGGCGAGGCCCTCACCGCCCGCGCGCTGCTGGCCGCGGCGCTGGTGTTGGGCGGCGTCGCGCTGGGCGTGCTGAAACGGGCCTAGCGCACGATCGGCTCAAGCGGGTCGTAGAGGATCCCGCCATCGCCCCAGGCGACCCCGGGCAGGCTGTCGGGCTTGTAGCGGATTCTGGCCATCTCGTCGCGGCTGAACCAGCGACGCCGGCTGACAATGCCCTCGGGGTCGCGCCAGGCCGGGTCCAGCGCGCCGCGTTGCACCGAACAGCGGAAATAGATGTCGACCTGGTGGAAGCCGCCCAGCGGATCGTGGAACTCGTTGACCAGGCAGGGGTCGCCCACGGCGATCTCCAGCCCGGTCTCCTCATGCACCTCCCGGGCCAGGTTCTCGGGCAGCGAGATGCCGCGCTCGGCCCCCCCGCCGGGCACGCACCACAGGTCGCTGAGCCCGTCCGGATAGGCATTGACCAGCAGCAGCCGCCCCGCGTCGAGGATCACCGCGCGCGCGGCCAGACGCGGGCTGCGGCCGGCCATGGCCGTCAGCCCGCCGGGCCGAGGCGGCGGTTCACATGGCCCATCTTGCGGCCCGGCTTGACCTCGGCCTTGCCATAGAGGTGGATGGCGTTGCTGCTGTCCTTCGCCAACTCCGGCACCTTGTCCACGTCCGCGCCGATCAGGTTCAGCATCTCCATGTCCGAGTGCCGTTGCCCGTCGCCCAGCGGCCAGCCCGCCACGGCGCGGATATGCTGCTCGAACTGGTCGATCATGCAGCCGTCTTGCGTCCAGTGGCCCGAGTTGTGCACCCGCGGCGCGATCTCGTTGATCAGCAGGCCCTGCGGCGTGACGAACAGCTCCACCCCCATCACGCCGACATAATCCAGCGCGTTCAGGATTTTGCCCGCCAGCAGCACGGCGTCGGTGCGCTGCGATGGGCTCAGCCGGGCGGGGACGGTGGTGGTGTGCAGGATGCCGTCCTTGTGCACGTTCTCGCCGGGGTCGAAACAGGCGATCTCGCCGGAAAGCCCGCGCGCGGCGATGACCGAGATCTCCTGGCTGAATTCGACGAAACCTTCCAGGATCGCGGAGGCCCCGGCCATGTCGGCCAGCGCCTTACCGGCGTCGGCGGGGGTCATGATCCGCGCCTGGCCCTTGCCGTCATAGCCGAAGCGGCGGGTCTTGAGGATGGCCGGCGTCCCGATCTCCTCGATCGCCTCGGCCAGATCGACCTCGTCGTCGACGGCGGCGAAGGGGGCGGTCATCAGGCCCAGCTCGGACAGGAAGGCCTTTTCCGTCAGCCGGTCCTGGCTGACGGCCAGCGCGCGCCGGTTGGGGCGGATGGGGCGCAGCTGTTCCAGCAGGTCCAGCGCCGAGGTGGGGATGTTCTCGAACTCGTAGGTGATCACGTCCACGCCCTCGGCGAAGGCACGCAAGGCGGCCTCGTCCTCGTAGGGCGCGGTGGTCACGCTGTCGGCCACATGGCCCGCGGGCGGGTTGGCACCGGGCTCGTAGACATGGCAGCGGAAGCCCAGCCGCGCGGCGGCCATCGACAGCATCCGGCCCAGCTGGCCGCCGCCCAGGATGCCGATCACTGCACCGGGTTGCAGAACGTCATTCATCGGTAGGCTCCTCGGGGATCGAGGCCGACAGCGCCTCGCGCCAGGCGTCCAGCCGTTCGGCCAGTTCGGGGTCGTTCAGGGCCAGGATGCCCGCGGCCATCAGCCCGGCATTGGCCGCGCCAGCCGCGCCGATGGCCATGGTGGCCACCGGGAAGCCCTTGGGCATCTGCACGATGGAATAGAGCGAATCCACGCCAGACAGCGCGCGGGTCTGCACCGGCACGCCGATCACCGGCACGCGGGTCTTGCTGGCCATCATGCCCGGCAGATGCGCCGCCCCGCCGGCGCCGGCGATGATCACCTGCAAGCCGCGCTCGACGGCCGTCTTGCCGTAGTGCCACAGGCGGTCGGGGGTGCGGTGGGCCGAGACGATCTTCGCCTCGTAGGCCACGCCCAGTTCGTCCAGGATTTCGGCTGCCAGTTTCATCGTGGGCCAGTCCGACTGGCTGCCCATGATGATGCCCACTTTCACGTCGCTCATCGCTGCCCCGCCTCACATTGATTTCGGAAGCGGCACTATAGCCAGATGGCCTGCTTACGCAATGATATCAGGGGTCAGGCGATCCTCGATCAGGGCGATCTGGTCCTTGAGGGACAGTTTCTGCTTCTTCAGGCGCGTCACGGTGAACTGGCAGGCGATGCCGCCCTGGGCCTCGAGCGCCCGGATGGCATCGTCGAGATCCCGGTGCTCCCGGCGCAGCACCTCGAGCTTCACGCGCAGAACCTCTTCGCTGTTCATTTCGCTTGCCATGTTCATCGGAAACTCCCGGGGTGAGTCGGCACCAGAGGCAGACCGTTAAGATAGCGTTTTTCGTGGCTTGCGGGAAGCTGTGCCCTTGCGGGCCGCGCGCGGGCACCCCATATTTTTCGGAGGCCGCCTGTTCCAAGGGGCCGACCACATACAGGTCGCTTGACGCAAGGACTTGAAACATGACGAAACTGACCCTCGCCTCGCATCCCTTTCTGCTGGGATTCGAGCAACTTGAGCGCCTCGTGGAACGGACCGCGAAATCCGGGAACGAGGGCTATCCGCCCTTCAACATCGAACAGACCAGCGAGCGCGGCTATCGCATCACCCTCGCCGTGGCGGGGTTCCGCGAAGAGGATCTGTCGATCACCGTCGAGGACCGGCAACTGGTGATCCGCGGCCGCCAGCGCGACGATGGCGACGAGCGCGTCTTCCTGCATCGCGGTATCGCCGCGCGACAGTTCCAGCGCAGCTTCGTGCTGGCCGACGGCGTGGAGGTGGCTGGCGCCGAGATGGAAAACGGCCTGCTCCATATCGACCTGGAGCGCGCGGTGCCCGACGCCGTGGTCCAGCGCATCGAGATCAAGCAGGCCTGAGAAAGAGGGGGAATACGATGAACACGAAATACGATTTCCTGCCGGGCGGCGAGGACAAGATCGTCTATGTCCGCCCCGTGAAGACCGAGGATCTGCCCGAGGATCTGCGCCGCCAGGCGGCGGGGGTCGATCTGCTCTATGCGGTGCACGATTCCAGCGGCGAGCGGCTGGCGCTGGTGCGCGACCGTAAGCTTGCCTTCGTGCTGGCCCGCCAGAACGACCTGGCACCGGTCAACGTGCATTGACCGTCGGCGCGCGGAAAACGGCGGGCGTCCTTAGTTTCGCAACCTTTTCCGACCGTCGGCCGGGCGCTGCCCTTCGCGGCTGAACGGCAGGGGCAGCAGGGCCATCCGGTTTGGTTTGGCGGCCGCCGAAAAAAACCGGCGGGGCCTGTGCCTCCGCCGGTCTTTTTTTCGGGATCGGCCCGGACCGGATCAGCCTGCGATCAGGCCCATCTGCTCCAGCTTCAGGATCACCTGGTGGGCGCAGTTATCCACGTCCACGTTCTCGGTATCGACCACCAGCTCGGCATTGGTCGGCGCCTCGTAGGGGTCGGAGATGCCGGTAAACTCCTTGATCTTGCCTTCACGGGCCAGCTTGTAGAGGCCCTTGCGGTCGCGGCGCTCGCATTCCTCCAGCGAGGTGGCGACATGCACCTCGCAGAAGGCGCCGTATTGCTCGATCATCTCGCGCACGGCGCGGCGGGTGGCGGTGTAGGGCGCGATCGGCGCGCAGATGGCGATGCCGCCGTTCTTGGTGATCTCCGAGGCGACGTAGCCGATGCGGCGGATGTTGATATCGCGATGTTCTTTCGAGAACCCCAACTCGGAGGACAGGTGCTTGCGCACGACGTCGCCGTCCAGCAGCGTCACCGGGCGGCCGCCCATCTCCATCAGCTTGACCATCAGCGCGTTGGCGATGGTCGACTTGCCCGAGCCGCTGAGGCCGGTGAAGAACACGGTGAAGCCCTGCTGGGCGCGCGGCGGCTTGGTGCGGCGCAGCTCTTTCACCACTTCGGGGAAGGAGAACCAGTCGGGGATCTCCAGCCCCTCGGAGAGGCGGCGGCGCAGCTCGGTGCCCGAGATGTTCAGGACGGTCACGCCTTCCTCGATCTCGTCGGCGGGTTCGTACTGGGCGCGTTCCTGCACAAAGACCATGTGTTTGAAGTCGACCATTTCGATGCCGATCTCGTCCTGGTGCTCGCGGAACAACTCCTGCGCGTCATAGGGGCCGTAGAAATCCTCGCCTTGGCTGTTCTTGCCCGGGCCTGCATGGTCGCGGCCGACGATGAAATGGGTGCAGCCGTGGTTGCGGCGGATCAGGCCGTGCCAGACGGCCTCGCGCGGGCCGGCCATGCGCATGGCCAGGTTCAGCAGGCTCAGCGAGGTGGTCGAGGCCGGGTATTTGTCCAGTACCGCCTCGTAGCAGCGCACGCGGGTGAAGTGATCGACGTCGCCCGGCTTGGTCATGCCCACGACCGGGTGGATCAGCAGGTTGGCCTGCGCCTCTTTCGCGGCGCGGAAGGTCAGCTCTTGGTGGGCGCGGTGCAGCGGGTTGCGGGTCTGGAAGGCCACGACACGGCGCCAGCCCAGCTTGCGGAACAGCGCGCGCAGCTCGTTCGGGGTGTCGCGGCGGCCGCGGAAATCGTAGTGCACGGGCTGCTGGATGCCGGTCACCGGCCCGCCCAGGTAGATCTTGCCCGCGCTGTGATGCAGGTAGTTTACCGCCGGATGCGCGATGTCATCGGCGCCGAACACCTTCTCGGCCTCGCGCGACTTGTCCGGGGCCCAGCGGTCGGTGACGTTCAGGATCGCGAGGATCACGCCTTCCTGGTCGCGCAGGGCGATGTCCTGGCCCAGTTCCAGGCTCTCGGCGAACTCTTCGGAGACGTCCAGCGTGATCGGCATCGGCCAGAGCGAGCCGTCGGCAAGGCGCATGTTCTCGACGACGCCGTTGTAATCGTCTTCGGTCAGGAAGCCCTTGAGCGGGTTGAACCCGCCGTTCATCAGGAGTTCCAGGTCGCAAATTTGCCGCGGGGTCAGGTCCCAGCTCGGCATGTCGCCGGCTTCGGCCTTCAGTTTCTGTGCGCTTTCATAGGAAACATAAAGCTCCGGGATCGGAGCGTGGTTCGGCATCGACATGAGCTTAATCTCTGTGTTCTGGTTCAAGGTCGCCGGGTAAACCCGGTTTCGCGCGCGGCCTAACGCCGATGTTCTGCAAATGGCAAGGCCCACGCGCGGTTCTTTTTTGCGACTGCGGCGAAAAGGACGCGTCCGCGGCTCAGCCGGCTTCCTGCTCGGCGAGGAATCGCTCGGCCTCCAGCGCCGCCATGCAGCCCATCCCGGCCGAGGTCACCGCTTGGCGGTACTTGTGGTCGGTCAGGTCGCCCGCAGCAAAGACGCCGGGGATCGAGGTCGCGGTGCTGTCCGGCTGGGTGACGACATAGCCGCCCATGTGGGTCTCCAGCTGGTCCTTGACCAACTCCGAGGCCGGCGCATGGCCGATCGCAACGAAGAAGCCGGTGCAGGGCACCTCGGTGATCTCGCCGGTCTCCACGTGGCGCGCCCGAACGCCGGTCACGCCCAGCGGCTCCTCGTCGCCGACGACTTCCTCGACGGTGTGGTTCCACAGCACCTCGACCTTGGGATTCTTGAACAGGCGGTCCTGCAGGATCTTTTCCGAACGCAGCGAATCGCGGCGGTGGATCAGCGTCACCTTGGAGGCGAAGTTGGTCAGGAACAGCGCTTCTTCCACGGCGGTGTTGCCGCCGCCGATGACCACGACCTCCTGGCCGCGGTAGAAGAAACCGTCGCAGGTGGCGCAGGCCGACACGCCGAAGCCCTTGAACTTCTCTTCCGAGGGCAGGCCCAGCCATTTCGCCTGCGCGCCGGTGGCCAGGATCAGCGCATCCGCCGTGTAGGTGGTGCCGCTATCGCCCTCGGCCACGAAGGGCCGCTTGGACAGGTCGACCGAGGTGATCTGGTCGGCGATGATGTCGGTGCCCACGGCGCGGGCATGGGCCTCCATCTTGACCATCAGGTCGGGGCCCTGGATCTCGACCTCGCCGGGCCAGTTCTCGACCTCGGTTGTGATGGTCAGTTGGCCGCCGGGCTGAATCCCCTGGATCAGGACCGGCTCCAACATCGCGCGTGCACCGTAGACGGCGGCGGTGTAGCCCGCCGGACCCGAGCCGATGATCAACAGTTTCGTGTGCCGTGTCTCAGCCATGTCTGTCCCTCGGAAATTGATGTCAGCCCTGATATAGCCTGTGCCCTGTCGCCGCGAAAGAGCCCCGCGGCCGCAGGCGGAACGCAAAGCGGATTGCCTAGGCGGTTTAAGGAAATTGCGCAAGCGTGAAATATTATTGCGCTCGCATCGCTGGCTGCATATTATCCGAAAAAATTCGGAGAATTCCCATGTCCGGGGCAAAACTCGATCCCATCGACCGCAAAATCCTGGCCGAACTGCAGGCGGACGGCCGCATGACCAATGTCGAATTGGCCAAGCGCGTAGGCATATCGGCGCCGCCCTGCCTGCGCCGGGTGCGGACGCTGGAGGAGGCGGGCTATATCCGTGGCTACCATGCCGACGTGGATATCCGCGAACTGGGCTTCGAGGTGCAGGTCTTCGCCATGGTCGGGTTGCAGAGCCAGGCCGAGGCCGATCTCTCGGCTTTCGAGGCGCGCTGCCGCGCCTGGCCGCTGGTCCGGGAATGCCACATGCTGAACGGCGAGGTCGATTTCATCCTGAAATGCGTGGCACCGGACCTGTCGAGCTTTCAGAACTTCCTGACCGAGGAACTGACCGCGGCCGAGAACGTGGCCAGCGTCAAGACCTCGCTGGTAATCCGCTGCGCCAAGGACGAGCCGGGCGTTCCCTTCGAGGTTCTGGAAGAGCGCCTCAGCCGCGGCGCCTGATCAGGCGGCGCGCATCCCTTCCAGTTCGAAGGCGGTCAGCCGGGGGTAGGGCATGGGCCCGAAATCGCCGAGGCCGCGGGCATGTGGGAACAGGGCAACAAGCTCGGTCAGCGTGTCGCGATCCAGCATCTTTTCCACGGCCAGGCCGGGGTGGAAGCTTTCCACCTCCACCCCGTTGGCGCGGAGCACCGCCTGGCGTTCCAGCGCCAGGTGATAGACCCGCACGGGCGTGGCAGGGGCGATCTGGAACGCGCTCATCCCGTCGATGAAACCGCGCGCCGGCGCGAAAGCCGCGCGCTGGCCCAGAAGCGCCTCGCATTGCGCGTGGTGGAACAGCAGGCGCGCGCGGGCCCCCAGCAGCAGATCGGGCATGGGGCGACCCAGGCCGAACGTGTCCGCGGTGATGCGGGTCAGCCGACTGTTTTCGTCCCGCTGACCGGGACGCTCGGGGTCGAGCGTCATGCTTCCGATCCAAAGCAGCGGCAAGTCTTCGCCGTCCACCGCAATGGGCATCCCGGGGACCAGATCCTCGACCGCGACGGGGCCGTTGGCGGTCTGGATGAGGGTGCCGCGGGCGAAACCGGCGAAGGCGTCTTCGAAGGCTGGGGTGGCCGGGGCGTTCCGGGTCAGGTTCACGACCTCGCCGGCCGGGGCCAAACCGGCGACCTCGTAGCTGCGGGTGAGAGGCATCACCTGCCGAGGTCGCCGTTCTGAACGAGCAGTCGTCTTATGGTGGGCCCGTCGGACCCGGGAAGCCGCCGCGAAACCCGCAGCGGGTGAATGGGGGATGACCATGCCAACAGTCCTTTCGGTCTGTCACATCTGCGTCGGCCCCCACCGAAACGTGCAGAGGGACATTTCTCTGAGGATGGTTTTGCCGCAGTTCCGGAGTCATGTCAAAAAAACTTCGCAATTGGTCCGGAGGTGGGGTGCAATTGCGGCGTGCCGGGGGCGATTGTTTCCAGTCCTTGCCGCAGTCCCCGCGGCGGGTTTTTCGGCGCCTCTGGCTGTGCTCGAATCAAAAAGCCCCGGTCGCCATGCGGCGCCGGGGCGTGCGTTCGGGGGGCGGCCGCGGGGCCGCTTGGCTGTCAGGCGGCGCGGCTCGCGCGGCGTCGGCGAGCCCACGGAAGGGGCAGGCGGGGCTTGGCGCTTTCCTCCAGAACCCAGATCATCCAGCGGCGCTTGTTCTTCATCTTTTTCGCTCCTCGCATTGCCTTGCTTCGGCCGGGGCACGAGGGGCTCGTTCCCGGCCGTCACGCGCAGGATGTTCCGGCTTTGCGGCGCGGCGATGACGGCGCGCGCGACTTGTTGCGGCCTTGTCGGGGTCAAAATGTGGCGCGGATCAGAGCCGGATGGCCGAGATCAGCCGCCCGTAATCGGCCGCGCCCGCATGGGTGGCGCGGCGGTAGGAATAGAACCGCTCGGGGTCGGAATAGGTGCAGTGGCGGGTCCATTGCGCCTGTCCGATCCCGGCCTCGCGCAGCCGGTGCAGTCCGAAGGCCGGCAGGTCGAACAGCAGTCGATCGCCCTCGCCGCCGGCAAAGAACCGGCCGTATTCCGGATCCTCGGCCATGAAGGCGTCGAAGAATTCCGGCCCCACCTCGTAGGCGCGCTGGCTGATGGTCGGGCCGATCACGGCGGCGGTGTTCTCGCGCCGCGCGCCCAGGCTTTCCATCGCCTCCAGCGTGGCCTCCAGCACCCCGTCCAGCGCGCCGCGCCAGCCGGCATGGGCGGCGCCGATCACGCCTGCCTCGGCGTCGGCGAAAAGCACCGGCTGGCAATCGGCGGTCAGGATGGTCAGCACCAGCCCCGGCGTGGCGGTCACGACCGCGTCGGCCTCGGGGCGGTTTTCGAACGGGGCCACGGCCACCCTCGCCGAATGGGTTTGCCGCACCGAGACCAGCGCCTCCGGCGCCACCCCCATCGCGCCCGCCACCCGCGCGCGGTTGATCGCCACCACCTCGTCCAGGTCCGACGAGCCCTGGCCGCAGTTCAACCCCGAAAACACGCCCGACGACGCGCCGCCCTTGCGGGTGAAGAACCCGTGGCGCAGCGGGGTCAGGATATCGGCGGTCAGAATCTCAAGCGTCATGGCGCGAATCCCGGCGGGGTTGGGGCATTCTGTGGCATCAGTGCGAGGGTCTTGAAAAGCGTTCCCATTTCCTGCGGGTGGGTCAAGCGCCGATGTGCGGCGATATGCGCCTCCAGCGCGGGGCCGCTCAGTTTTTCGGCCAGCGCCTGCGCGCGCGCGGTGATTCCCAGCCTTTCGAGGAATACGCCCTGCGGCGTCAGCGGCAGCGCGGTCAGGCCGGGGGCGGCCGCGGCCAGCGCCTCGAAATCCACATGCGCGGTCAGGTCGGCCTCGCCGGGATGGGCCAGCGGCTCGTCGAACTCATGCGCGCGCAGCGCCTGCAGCGTGTCGCCCAGCGAATGCCAGCCGCCGTAGTCGAAGATCAGCGCCGCGCCGCCATGCGCTTCGACCCGGGCCGCTATCTCGGCGATGACAGGGGCGGCCTGCGCGCAGGTCTCCACGATGTCGCCCGGTCGGGTATCTTCCAGCCGGGGATCGAGCGCGGCTATCGGCGCGGGGGCCGAAAGGCCGAAGGCCAGCTTACCCCCGATCACCGCCACCTGGCGCTCGCGCCAGCCCTTGGCGTCGCGCTGGAACTGGCGGATGGGCAGGGCGTCGAAGAACTCGTTGGCGACCAGGAAGAGCGGCCGGTCCGGCAACTCGGCCACGCTGTCGCACCAGGTCACGTCATGGCCCTTCAGCGTTGCGCGCTGGACCGCGCGCAGGGCGGGACTGGCCTCGACCAGGTGCACCCGGGCGGCGTCGGCGAAGCCCGGCACGGCGCGGGTGGCGCGCAGGATATCGGCCATCAGCGTGCCGCGCCCCGGCCCCGGCTCGGCCAGGGTGAAGGGGGCGGGCGCGCCCTGGTCCATCCAGACCTGCGCCAGCCACAGCCCCACCATCTCGCCGAACATCTGGCTGATCTCCGGCGCGGTGGTGAAATCGCCGGCCGCGCCGAACGGGTCGCGGGTGGCGTAATAGCCGTGCTCGGGGTGCAGCAGGCATTCGGCCATGTACTCGGCGACCGAGATCGGGCCGGTCTTGGCGATGCGCCGGGCGAGGATCTCGGCCAGCGGCGTCATGTGCGGCGCCGGGCGATCAGCAGGAAGGCGACCCCGGCCGCGACCATCGGCAGCGACAGCAGTTGCCCCATCGTCACGCCGAACCCGCTCCAGTGCAGGGCATAGCCCATCGGGTTGTCGGGGGTGATGAACTGGAAATCCGCCTGCCTGAAATATTCCACCGTGAACCGGGCCAGCCCGTAGCCCACGAAGAACACGCCGGCCGTCCGGCCCGGCCGCTGCAGCCAGCCGCGGCGGTAGACGAGGAAGAGGATCACCGCGCCCAGCACGATCCCCTCCAGTCCCGCCTCGTAGAGTTGCGAGGGGTGGCGGGCGCAGGGCGCCTGGTCCCATCCGGGGCAGTATTGCGCCAGCTCTCCGGGAAAGACGACCGCCCAGGGCGCATCCGAGGGGCGGCCCCAAAGCTCGGCATTGATGAAATTCGCGACCCGGCCGAAGAACAGCCCAGGCGGCGCGGCCAGCGCCAGCGCGTCGGCCGCCGACAGCAGCGCGATGCCGTGCTTCCGGCAATAGAGCACCACCGCCACCATCACGCCGGCCAGCCCACCGTGAAACGCCATGCCCCCCTGCCACAGCATGGGGATCTCCATCGGGTTCTGGAGGTAGTGCAACGGCTTGTAGAACAGCACGAAGCCCAGCCGTCCGCCCAGAATCACGCCCAGGATCACCCAGGTCAGCAACTCCTCGACCTGTCCCGGCGTCATCGGCGCGCGGCCCTCGGGCCACAGCCGCTCGGTCTTGACCAGCCGCACCACCAGGCGCCAGCCCAGCAGCAGCCCGGCGATATAGGCCAGCGCGTACCAGCGCAGCGCGAACTCGGCGCCGAAGAGCGTGACCGAGAACAGCTCGGGCGAGATGTCGGGGAAGGGGAGAACCGCCTGCATGCTTGCCTCTTTCCGTATGGCCGCGGCGGAAGTCAACCATTGAGCTTCGCCCGCCTGCGGACCATATAGGGGGCAAATGTAACGCCGGAGGGGCCAATGCAGACCCGGAACAAGTTTTTCGAAGACATGTCGCAGCTCATGACCAACGCCATGGGCGTGGCGCAAGGCGCCAAGGACGAGGCCGAGACCGCGATGAAGGGCTTCATGGACCGTTGGCTGGCCGACCGCGATTTCGTCACCCGCGAGGAATTCGACGCCGTGCGTGCCATGGCTCAGAAGGCCCGCGAGGAGAACGAGGCGCTGAAGGCCCGGATCGCTGCGCTGGAGGAGGCGGCCGGGAAATAACCCTGGCGCACGCCCCGGTTTCGCGAAAGACCGGCCCCCGCGGGCCGGTTTTTTCATGCCTGCCCGAAAAGCAGGCCCAGTTGTGCCGTCCAAGCCCAAAGCTTGGGTTTATCCACAAGATATTGAGGCCAGACCCCCGTCAGTCACAAAAATTCTGCTTTACAGGGGCCGCCCTTTGACCCCACCATATCTGGTAAGGGCGGTGGAAGCCTCCGCCGGACCTTGAGCAGGCACCAAGCCCTAGTTGCTGCCAAATATGCTGGGGCTACAACCAGAGAGGCCGGGCATGTCACTTTCCGAAGATTTCATTCAGAGCGAAGAGCTGCACCCCATCGATCTCGTCGAGCACATCGCCGAGCATTACGAGTGGGATTTCGACCGCCTTGCCGACGACCAGATCGCGATGGCCGTCGAGGGGCAGTGGCGCACCTACTCGGTCACCCTGGCCTGGTCGGATCATGACGAAACCCTGCGCCTGGTCTGCACCTTCGAGATGGAACCGCCCGAGGACAAGCTGCCCCAGCTTTGCGAGACCCTGAACCGGGCCAACGACATGTGCTGGACCGGGGCCTTCACCTACTGGCACGAGCAGCGGCTGATGGTCTGGCGCTACGGGCTGGTGCTGTCCGGCGGGCAACTGGCGAATCCCGAGCAGATCAGCCGGATGATCTCGGCTGCCATCTCCGCCTCCGAGCGGTTCTACCCCGCCTTCCAGCTCGTCACCTGGGCCGATCAGAGCCCCGAAGAGGCGATGCAGGTCGCCATTGCAGAGGCTTACGGGCGCGCCTAATCTCCCCCTGAAAAAAAGGGGGGAAACTGATGGATATCAATGACGTCGCCCGCCGCGGGCTGGTTCTGCTGGGCTGCGGCAAGATGGGTTCGGCCATGTTGGCGGGCTGGCTCGGGCAGGGGCTGCCGCCCACGTCGGTCTGGGTGCTGGACCCGAAGCCGTCCGAGTGGCTGCAGGGGCAGGGGCTGCACCTGAACGAGGAACTGCCGGATTCTCCCGCGATCGTGCTGATCGCGGTCAAGCCGCAGATGATGGGCGAGGCGCTGCCGCGCATCGCGGCGCTGGGCGGGGGCGAGACGCTGTTCGTCTCGGTCGCCGCGGGCACGCCGATCCGCGCCTACGAGGAAATCCTGGGGTCCGACACGCCGATCATCCGCGCCATGCCCAACACGCCAGCCGCGGTGAACCGCGGTATCACCGCGCTGATCGGCAACGCCAAGGTCGGCGAGTCGCAGATGGCGCTGGCCGAGGCGCTGCTCTCGGCTGTGGGGCAGACCGTGCGGCTGGAGAACGAGGGCCAGATGGACGCGGTCACTGCCGTCTCCGGCTCGGGCCCGGCCTATGTCTTCCACCTGATCGAGACGCTGGCCGCTGCGGGCGAGGCCCAGGGCCTGGCGCCCGAGCTGGCCATGAAGCTGGCCAAGGCCACCGTGGGCGGCGCCGGGCAACTGGCCGAGACGGCCGACGAGGACCCCGCGCAACTGCGCGTCAACGTGACCTCGCCCGGCGGCACCACCGCCGCCGCGCTGAACGTGCTGATGGACGAGCAGAGCGGCTTCCCGGCGCTTCTGAAGCGCGCCGTGAAGGCCGCCGCCGACCGCAGCCGGGAGCTGGCCGGATGAGCGAGATCAGCTTCGACGATTTCCTGAAGGTGGACATCCGCGTCGGCCGGATCGTGAAGGCCGAGCCTTACCCCGAGGCGCGCAAGCCCGCGATCAAGCTCTGGGTCGATTTCGGTCCCGAGATCGGGCAGAAGAAATCCTCGGCCCAGATCACCGCGCATTACACGCCCGAGGAACTGCCGGGCAAGAAGGTGCTGGCCGTGGTCAATTTTCCGCCGCGCCAGATCGGCAAGTTCATGTCCGAGGTGCTGGTGCTGGGCCTGCCGGACGAGGACGGCGAGGTGGTGCTGCTGACCCCGGACAAGGACGTGCCCATCGGCGGGCGGATGTATTGATGGCGCGGCTGCTGATCACCCGCCCCCTGCCCGAACGCGTTCTGGCCGAGGCCCGCGCGCTGGCCGATGTCACCGCCCGCGAAAGCACCGCGCCGATGAGCGAAGCCGAGATGGTCGCCGCCCTGCGTGACTACGACGTGGTCCTGCCCACGCTGGGCGACCTCTTCTCGGCGGAAGTCTTCGCCCAGGTGCCGGAGCCGCAGACGCGGTTGCTGGCGAATTTCGGGGTCGGCTACAACCATATCGACGCCGGGGCCGCCCGGGCCGCCGGCATCGCCGTGACCAACACCCCCGGCGCGGTCACAGACGCGACCGCCGACATCGCGCTGACGCTGATGCTGATGACCTGCCGCCGCGCGGGCGAGGGCGAGCGGCTGGTGCGCGCGGGGGGCTGGGCGGGCTGGCACCCCACACAGATGCTGGGCCTGCACATGAGCGGCAAGCGGCTGGGCGTCGTGGGCATGGGCCGCATCGGCAAGGCCATCGCGCGGCGCGCGCATCACGGCTTCGGCATGGAGGTGGCGTTCTTCAACCGCTCGACCGTGGCCGATCCCGGGGTCCCGGCGCGGCAAGTTCCGGCGCTGACCGACCTGGCGGGCTGGGCGGATGTGCTGGTGGTCGCCGTCCCGGGCAGCCCGGCCACGCACCACCTGATCGGCGCCGAGGTTCTGGCCGCGATGCAGCCGCATGCGCATCTGGTCAACATCGCCCGTGGCGACGTGGTGGAGGAAACCGCCCTGATCGCGGCGCTGAAGGCGGGGCAGATCGCGGGTGCCGGCCTCGATGTCTACGAGCATGAGCCGGAGGTTCCCGAGGCGCTGCGCCGGATGGAGAACGTCACCCTGCTGCCGCATCTGGGCACCGCCGCGCTGGAGGTGCGCGAGGCGATGGGGCTGATGGCGGTGGAAAATATCCGCGCGCATCTGGACGGCGCGCCCCTGCCCAACGTGGTGAACTGACGGCCCGCGCCGGGCCGTGAGTATTTTTGCCAAGAAGAAGGGGGGGTCAGCGGCCGTCGCCCACGGCCTCGCGCCAGTGGCGGCGGCAGAGCGAGACATAGGTCTCGTTGCCGCCGATCTGCACCTGTTCGCCGTCATGCTGCGGCGTGCCGTCGGGGCCCATGCGCACCACCATGGTGGCCTTGCGCCCGCAATGGCAGATGGTGCGCACCTCGCGCATCTCGTCGGCCAGCGCCAGCAGCGTGGCCGAGCCGGGGAAGAGCTGCCCCCGGAAATCCACCCGCAGCCCGTAGCACATCACCGGAACGCCCAGGTCGTCGACCGCGCGGGCGAGTTGCCAGACCTGCTCGGGGGCCAGGAACTGCGCCTCGTCCACGAAGACGCAGGCGACGGGCTCCTGCGCCAGCCGGTCCGAGATACGGGCGAAAAGGTCGGTGTCTGCCTCGAACATGTCGGCGTCCTCGCCGATGCCGATGCGCGAGGCGATCCGGCCCTGGCCCGCGCGCGTGTCCAGCCGCGCGGTCAGCAGGTAGGTCTCCATCCCGCGTTCGCGGTAGTTGTGCGAGGCTTGAAGCAGGATCGTGCTCTTGCCCGCGTTCATGGTGGAGTAGTGGAAGAAGAGCTTGGCCATGGCGCGCTTATCCCCGGAGCAGGCCGCGGGATCAAGCGGCGACGTTGGGGCGTTGTGAGGCAGATGGCCGGGACCGTCCGCGCGTGGGCGCCGCCCGGGACGTCGCGCGCGTCCCGGGCCGGGTATCTTTCAGGTTGCGCTGTAACAGCCGCGCGTTTTCAGCCCTGCAGGGAGCGCACCCCGATTTCGCCCTCTTCGCGCGCGCGGATGGCCAGCGCGGCGGAATGGCTGGCCGCGGCCGTGGTGAAATAGGGGATCTTGTCATAGAGCGCGACGGCGCGGATATCGCGGCTGTCCTCGACCGCCTGCGCGCCCTCGGTGGTGTTGAACACCAGGTCGATCTCGCCGTCCTTCAGCATGTCCACGATGTTCGGCCGCCCCTCGTAGACCTTGTTCACCACCTCGCAGGCCACGCCGGCCTCCTGCAGGAAGGACGCGGTGCCGCGGGTGGCGACGATGCCGAAGCCCAGTTCGACCAGGATCTGCGCGGCCTCGACCATCAGCGGGCCCTTGTCGGCGTCCTTGATGGAGATGAACACGCGGCCCCCGGCGGGCAGGTCGGCGCCCGCCCCCATCTGTGCCTTGAGGAAGGCGCGGGGGAAGGAGCGGTCCCAGCCCATGACCTCGCCGGTGGAGCGCATCTCGGGGCCGAGGATGGTGTCGACGCCCGGGAAGCGGGCGAAGGGCAGCACGGCCTCCTTGACCGAGAACCACGGGGTCTTGGGGTCGGCCAGCGTCATCGGGTCGCCCATGGGCATCTCGGTGGTGCCTTCGGGGTAGGGCGCGCGCATCGGGAAGGTGGTCAGCTTCTCGCCCGCCATCAGCCGCGCGGCGATCGAGGCGATGGCGCTGTCGGTGGCCTTGGCCACGAAGGGCACGGTGCGCGAGGCGCGCGGGTTGACCTCGATGAGGTAGATCTCGCCGTCCTTGATGGCGTATTGCACGTTCATCAGGCCGACCACGTTCAGCGCCTTGGCCAGCGCCACGGTCTGGCGCTTCAGCTCTTCCACGGTGGCGTCATCCAGCGAATAGGGCGGCAGCGAGCAGGCCGAGTCGCCCGAGTGCACCCCGGCCTCCTCGATATGCTGCATGATGCCCGCGACATGGACGGTCTCGCCGTCCGACAGGGCGTCGACATCGCATTCCACGGCGCCCGCGAGGTAGCTGTCCAGCAGCACCGGGCTGTCGCCCGAGACCACCACCGCCTCGGAGATGTAGCGCTCCAGGTGCGGCATGTCGCGGACGATCTCCATCGCGCGGCCGCCCAGCACGTAGGAGGGGCGGATGACCAGCGGGAAGCCGATCTCCTCGGCCGCCTTCAGCGCCGCGGCATCGGTGGAGGCGATGGCGTTCTTGGGCTGTTTCAGCCCCAGCTTGTTGACCAGCGCCTGGAAGCGCTCGCGGTCCTCGGCCAGGTCGATCGCGTCGGGCGTGGTGCCCAGGATCGGGATGCCGGCCTCTTCCAGCGCGTTGGCGAGCTTCAGGGGCGTCTGGCCGCCGAACTGGACGATCACGCCGTGCAGCGTTCCCTTCTCCTGCTCGGCGCGCATGATTTCCATCACGTGCTCGAAGGTCAGCGGCTCGAAATAGAGCCGGTCCGAGGTGTCGTAGTCGGTCGACACGGTCTCGGGGTTGCAGTTGACCATGATGGTCTCATAGCCCTGATCGCTGAGCGCGAAACAGGCGTGGCAGCAACAGTAGTCGAACTCGATGCCCTGGCCGATCCGGTTGGGGCCGCCGCCGAGGATGACGACCTTCTTCGCGTCCGAGGGCCGCGCCTCGCATTCCACCTCGCCCATCACGGGGGATTCGTAGGTGGAGTACATGTAGGGCGTCTGCGCCTCGAACTCGGCGGCGCAGGTGTCGATGCGCTTGAACACGGCGGTCACGCCCAGGTTCTGGCGGGCGCGGCGGACCTGGTCCTCGTCGCGGCCGGTCAGCTTGGCCAGGCGGGCATCGGTGAAGCCCATCATCTTCAGCTCGCGCAGGCCGTCCTCGGTCATCGGCAGGCCGTCCTTGCGGATCTTTTCCTCGGTCTCGACGATTTCGCGGATGCGGGCCAGGAACCAGGGGTCGTAGCTGGTGACGGCGTGGATCTCGTCATCGCTCAGCCCGTGACGCATGGCCTGGGCGATGGTGCGCATCCGGTCGGGCGTCTGTTGGCTGATCGCCTTGATCACGGCGGCCTTGTCCGGCGCGCCCTCGATCTCGACCTCGTCGAAGCCGGTGAGGCCCGTCTCCATCGAGGCCAGCGCCTTTTGCAGCGATTCGTGGATGGTGCGGCCGATGGCCATCGCCTCGCCCACCGATTTCATGGCCGTTGTCAGCAGCGGCTCGGCGCCCGGGAATTTCTCGAACGCGAAGCGCGGGATCTTGGTGACCACGTAGTCGATGGTCGGCTCGAAGCTGGCGGGCGTCACCTTGGTGATGTCGTTGTCGAGCTCGTCCAGCGTGTAGCCCACGGCCAGCTTGGCCGCGATCTTGGCGATCGGGAAGCCGGTCGCCTTGGAGGCCAGCGCGGACGAGCGCGACACCCGCGGGTTCATCTCGATCACCACCATGCGGCCGTCTTCGGGGTTCACCGCCCATTGAACGTTCGACCCGCCGGTCTCGACCCCGATCTCGCGCAGCACGGCGATGCTGCCGTTGCGCATGATCTGGTATTCCTTGTCGGTCAGCGTCAGCGCCGGGGCGACGGTGATCGAGTCGCCCGTGTGCACGCCCATCGGGTCGACGTTCTCGATGGAGCAGACGATGATGGCGTTGTCGGCCTTGTCGCGGACAACCTCCATCTCGAATTCCTTCCAGCCCAGCAGGCTCTCGTCCACCAGGATCTGGTTGACCGGCGAGGCGTCCATGCCGGTGCGGCAGTAATGCAGGTAATCCTCGCGGTTATAGGCCACGCCGCCCCCGGTGCCGCCCAGGGTGTAGGCAGGGCGGATGATGGCGGGCAGGCCGATCTCTTCCAGCGCCTCCAGCGCCAGGCGCACGCCTTCGTCGAGGTCGGCCTCGCCGCTCTCGTCCTTGGGGGCGGTGATGATGGTCGCGCGGGGGTTCTCCAGGCCGATCCGGTCCATCGCCTCGCGGAACAGCTTGCGGTCCTCGGCCATCTCGATGGCCTCGCGCTTGGCGCCGATCATCTCGACCCCGAATTTATCTAGCACGCCCATCTCTTCCAGCGCGAGGCTAGTGTTCAGCCCGGTCTGCCCGCCCATGGTGGGCAGCAGGGCGTCGGGACGCTCCTTTTCGATGATCTTGGCGACTGCCTCGGGGGTGATGGGCTCGATATAGGTCGCGTCGGCCAAGCCGGGGTCGGTCATGATTGTGGCCGGGTTGGAGTTGACCAGGATCACCCGGTAGCCTTCCTCGCGCAGGGCCTTGCAGGCCTGTGCCCCGGAATAGTCGAACTCGCAGGCCTGCCCGATGATGATGGGCCCCGCGCCGATGATCATGATGGATTTGATATCGGTTCTTTTCGGCATGTCTCGACCCCCGGAATGGCAAATTGATGCGGGTTATAGCTATGCGCGAAGCGCGTGCAAGGGCCTGCCTGACGCAGGGGCGGGCAAAAGTGCCGGAAAAATGGGCGGCATGCGCGCGACGGTAGGCTACAGGCTTGTCACGCCGGGGCAAAGCGCCTATGCGGCGCAGCGCTGAGCAGGGAAGGCGCAGGATGGACGAGCCTTACATTCTGTTTGACCAGGGACCGCTGCCGGGGGGCACGCTGTTTGCCCGGCCCGTCCGGGTGATCCGCGCCGAGACGCCTGCCGAGGTGCCCGCCGCGCTGGCAGCGATGCAGGCGGCGCGGGACGCCGGCCACTGGCTGGCCGGGATGGCGAGCTATGAGCTGGGCTACCTGTTTTCCTCCAAGCTGCGCGACCTGATGCCGGGCGGGCGCGACGTGCCCCTGCTGGAATTCGGTGTTTTCCAGGGGCCGGAGGCGGCGGACCCCGTGTTGGCGGAGGCCGCCGAGGCGGCCGGGGCGGCGCGTCTCAGCCCGCCGGAGCCGGAGATCGATTTCGCCGCTTACAGCGCGGCGTTCGCGCGGGTGAAGGATTATATCGCGGCCGGCGACATTTATCAGGCCAACCTGACCTTCCCTATGCGGGCGGGCCGCGACGGCTCGGTCCTGGGGGTTTACTGGGCGCTGCGCGCTCGGCAGCCGGTGCCCTTCGGTGCGCTGCATGCGCTGGGCTCCGCGCCAGTTCTTTCGCGCTCGCCCGAGCTGTTCTTTCGCGTCGCGGCCGGCGTGATCGAAACGCGCCCCATGAAGGGCACCCAGCCGCGCGGCGCCACGCCGCAGCAGGACGCGGCCGCGCGCGATTTCCTGCGGGCCGACCCCAAGAACCGGGCCGAGAACCTGATGATCGTTGACCTGCTGCGCAACGACATCAGCCGGGTGGCGCGAATCGGCTCGGTCCACGTGCCCGAATTGTTCGCGGTCGAGACATACGCCACCGTGCACCAGATGACCTCGCTGATCCGGGCCGAGCTGCGGGCGGGCGTCACGCTGGCCGAGATCCTCGAGGCTCTGTTCCCCTGCGGCTCGGTCACCGGTGCGCCCAAGATCCGCGCCATGCAGATCATCCGCGAGCTGGAGGTCGGCCCCCGCGGCGCCTATTGCGGCGCGCTGGGCTGGATCGCGCCCTCGGGCGATATGGAATTCAACGTGGCCATCCGGACCCTGACGCTGTTGCCGGGCGGTGCGGTTCGGTTGAACGTGGGCGGCGGCGTGGTGCACGACAGCACCGCGGAATCGGAATACGAGGAGGCGCTGTGGAAAGCCCGTTTCGCGACCCTCTCCCCGACGGGCTGAGCCTGTTCGAGACCCTGCGTTGGACGCCCGAGGGCGGCGCGCTGCGCGGCGACAGGCACCTCGCCCGGATGGCGCGCGCGGCGCGGCGTCTGGGCTTTCCCTTCGACGGGGCCGAGGCGCGGGCGCTGCTCGACGGGCTGAGGGCGGATGCACCGCTGCGCGTGCGGCTGGCGCTGTTCCCCGACGGGCGGTTCGAGCTGACCACCGCGCCCTATGTTCCCGTGCAGGGCATCTGGCGGCTGCGGATTGCCAAGGCGCGGGTGCGTGCGGATGACCCCTGGCGCGGGGTCAAGACCACCCAGCGGGCGCTCTACGACGCGGCGCGCGCCGCGCTGCCCGAAGACTGCGACGAGCTGCTGTTTCTCAACGAGCGCGGAACCCTCTGCGAGGGCACGATCACCAATCTCTTCGTCGCGTGCGGGGGGCTGCTGCTGACCCCGCCGCTCAGTGCCGGTTGCCTGCCCGGCATCCTGCGCGAGGAACTGCTGGAGACCGGCCGCGCCCAAGAGGCGGACGTCACCATGGAGGACCTGCGCGCGGCCCCGGCGCTCTTTGTCGGCAACTCTCTGCGCGGGTTGATTCCCGCGGCGCTGGCCGAGGGGTGACATTCCCGCGCCCGCCGTCATAGTGCGCCTATGAGCACCAGATGGACCGACCCGGCCGGGATGCCCCGGCGCCTGACCCGCCGCACCCGGCTCTGGGCCGAGTTCACCGGGTTCTTCGTGCTCGCGCCCCTGGCGATGGCCCTGCTGCTGCCGCCCATGCTGATGTTTCCCATGCTGTTCCTGGTCTCGGCCATCGGGCTGGTCCTGCTGCACGTGACCGAGGGATTCGACTGGCCCGAGCTGCGCTACGGGCTGCGCGACATCGACTGGCGCTTCGTCGCCGGTTTCACCCTGGTCACGCTGGCGGTCTGCCTGTCGGTGATGCTGGCCCTGCGCCCCGACGGGCTGTTCGCCCTGGCGCGCCAAAATCCCCTGCGGATGGCGATGATCATCGCGCTCTATCCGCTGGCCTCTGCCCTGCCGCAGGAACTGGTCTACCGACCGCTCTTCTTCCGCCGCTACGGTGCGCTTCTGCCGGGGCTGAAGCCCGCGCTGGTGCTGAACGCGGCGGCGTTTTCGCTGGCCCACCTGATGTACTGGAGCTGGATCGTGGCCGCGATGACCTTCTTCGGCGGGCTGGCCTTCGCCTGGTCCTACGAGGCGCGGCGCAACTTCCCGCAGGCGGTGCTGCTGCATGCAATCGCGGGCTGGCTGATCTTCACTTTCGGGTTGGGCATCTATTTCTATTCCGGCAACGTCCAGCGCCCGTTCTAGGGATAGAGGTAGTCCCGCGTCAGCGGCACCGCGTCCTGCCGGCGCGCCAGCTGGAACTGGAACACCGTCTGGTTGTTGGCGCGGAAGGTCATCTCGGACGCCACGAGGTAGAACCGCCACATCCGGCAGAACCGTTCGTCGTAAAGCGCCCGGGCCTCGTCCTCGCGTGCCACGAAACGGTCGAACCAGTGGCGCAGCGTCTCGGCGTAATGCAGGCGCCAGACCTCGACATCGGTGACCCAGAGCGGCTCTTTCTCGATGACCTCCAGGACCTCGGACATCGCCGGCACATAGCCGCCGGGGAAGATGTATTTCAGGATCCATGGGCTGGTGGTGCCCGGCGGGTTCATCCGCCCGATGGTGTGGATCAGCGCCACGCCGTCCTCGGTGAGCTTGTCGCGGATATGGCCGAAATACTCGGGGTAATGCGGCACGCCCACGTGCTCGAACATGCCGACCGAGACGATGCGGTCGAACTGCCCGGTGACATCGCGGTAATCGGTGAGGCGAAATTCCACCTTGTCCGACAGCCCAGCCGCCTCGGCCCGGGCCTGTGCGATCTTGTGCTGTTCTTCCGACAGGGTCACGCCCAGCACCTCGGCGCCGTAGTCGCGCGCCAGCGTCAGCCCCATGCCGCCCCAGCCGCAGCCGATATCCAGGACCCGCATGCCTGGCTCGATCAGCAGCTTGTCCGCGATATGCGCCTTCTTCTGGGCCTGGGCCTGCTCCAGCGTGTCGTCGGGGCTGCGAAAATAGGCGCAGGAATACTGCCGGTCCTCGTCGAGGAACAGGTCGTAGAGCTCCCCGGACAGGTCGTAGTGATGTGCGACGTTGCGCTGCGCCTTGCCAACGGGGTTGTATTGCTGGATCTTGCGTAGGCCCCGCCGCAACCGGTGGTTGAGCTTTATGGGCAGGCCGGTGGCGCCGCTGCTGCGATTGTGCAGGATCAGCCCGAGAAATCCGTGCAGGTCGTCGCCTTCGATGGTCAGCGTGCCGTCCATGTATCCTTCGCCGACCCCCAGCTCGGGGTTGAGAACGATCCGACGGGGCAGGGCCGGGTCGTGCAGGTGAATGGCGGCTTCCTCTCCGCCGGTGCCATAGACACGCTCCGATCCGTCGGGCCATGTCAATCGCAGCCTGCCCTCCCGGATCAGGCTGTTGAGCATCTGGTCAAGCAGCCGCTCCCACATCGGCATACCCCCTGTCTGCGCGCCCGCAACTTGTTGTTCTCAATGGACGCTTTTGCTGGCAGTCTGCCGCCGGTAGGGCGATCTGTCTACCCTTCCGGCAACGCTTCCCTTGACTTCCCGGCGTGGAGCATGTGTATCGGCGCGGACCTTAGTTTTCAGCGCCAGAGAGGCCCCAGATGCACGCTTTCCGCAGCCACACCTGCGCCGAGTTGACCAAATCAGATGTCGGTGAGTCCGTCCGCCTGTCGGGCTGGGTGCACCGGGTGCGCGACCACGGCGGCGTTCTGTTCATCGACCTGCGCGACCATTACGGCGTCACCCAGGTGCTCTGCGACAGCGATTCCGGCGCCTTCGAAGAGCTGGAAAAGGTGCGCAGCGAATGGTGCATCCGCATCGACGGCGAGGTGAAGGCGCGCCATCCCGACCTGATCAATCCCAAGCTGCCCACCGGCGAGATCGAGGTCTACGTGCGCGAGCTGGAGGTGCTAGGCGCGGCCGACGAGTTGCCGCTGATCGTGTTCGGTGACCAGGAATATCCAGAGGAAACCCGCCTGCGCTACCGCTACCTCGACCTGCGGCGCGAGGCGATGCAGGACAACATGAAGCTGCGCTCTAACGTGGTGGCCTCGATCCGCCGCCGGATGTGGGACATCGGCTTCCGCGAATACCAGACGCCGATCATCACCGCGTCGAGCCCCGAGGGCGCGCGCGACTTCCTCGTCCCCAGCCGCCTGCACCCGGGCAAGTTCTACGCCCTGCCGCAGGCGCCGCAGCAGTTCAAGCAGCTGATCATGGTGTCGGGCTTCGACAAGTATTTCCAGATCGCGCCCTGCTTCCGCGACGAGGACCCGCGCGCCGACCGCTCGCCCACCGATTTCTACCAGCTCGATCTGGAGATGTCCTTCGTCGAGCAGCAGGACGTGTTCGACACAATCCAGCCGGTAATCGAGGGTGTGTTCGAGGAGTTCGGCGGCGGCCACAAGGTCGACAAGCACTGGCCGCAGATCGCCTTTGCCGACGCGATGCGCTGGTACGGCACCGACAAGCCCGACCTGCGCAACCCGATCAAGATGCAGGACGTATCCGAGCATTTCCGCGGTTCGGGCTTCGCCATCTTCGCCAAGCTGCTGGAGCAGGAGGGCACCGAGGTGCGCGCCATCCCCGCGCCCGGCGGCGGCTCGCGCAAGTTCTGCGACCGGATGAACAAATACGCCCAGCAGGAAGGGCTGCCCGGCATGGGCTACATCTTCTGGCGCGAGGGCGAGAACGGCATGGAGGCCGCGGGCCCGCTGGCCAAGAACATCGGTCCCGAGCGGACCGAGGCGATCCGCACACAGCTGGGGCTGGGCAAGGGCGACGCGGCCTTCTTCCTGGGCGGCAAGCCGCATGCCTTCGAGGCCGTGGCGGGGCGGGCGCGCAACGTCATCGGCGAAGAGCTGAACCTCACCGAGCAAAACCGCTTTGCCTTCTGCTGGGTGGTCGACTTCCCGATGTACGAGAAGGACGACGAAACCGGCGAGATCGATTTCAGCCACAACCCGTTCTCGATGCCGCAGGGCGGGCTCGACGCCCTCAACGGCGATCCGCTGGAGGTTCTGGGCTACCAGTACGACCTCGCGTGCAACGGCTACGAGCTGGTCTCGGGCGCGATCCGGAACCACCGCCCGGACATCATGTTCAAGGCCTTCGAACTGGCCGGCTACCCGCCCGAGGAGGTCACCAAGCGCTTCGGCGGCATGGTCAATGCCTTCAGGTTCGGCGCGCCCCCGCACGGCGGCTGCGCCGCGGGCATCGACCGGATCGTGATGTTGCTGGCCGACGAGGCCAATATCCGCGAGGTCATCATGTTCCCGATGAACCAGCGCGCCGAGGACCTGATGATGGGCGCCCCCAGCCTGCCCACCAATGAACAGCTCCGCGAGCTGTCGCTGCGGGTGATCGAGCAGGAATAGGCCGCGGGCCGGGCAGGCACGCCCGAATCCGGTGAAATCTCGGGGGCGAACTGATATGCTGTGCCGCGACGGGCCCGCTTGGCGGGCCTCCTTCGGCACGGATGGATGGCCCGACCTTGCGTTACGATCCGACAATTGCGGCGATCCGGTTCGGTACCGGCCTGGGGCCGCGCTTCGCGAGGCCGGCCAGCGCGGGCGACCTTCTGGAAGAGCTTGGCGGCCCCGACCGCATGGCCGAGGCCTTTCAGCTGCCCGGCTACGACGCGGCCATCGCCCGCTGGCATGTCTATCTCAGCCTGCGCAAGCAAAGCAGCGCCGCGACGACCAAGGAAGAAGGCGACGCCGTGGTCGACGGCATCAAGGCGGTGCGCGGCGCGGCGCGCGCGGACTACCTGGCCGGGCTGCGCGCGAACGTCGCCCGCGCTGCGCAGGCCGAATATGGCTTTCGCGAGCGGCTGGTCCAGTTCTGGGCCGATCACTTCACCGTCGGATACAGCGTTCAGATCCTGAGCCAGGCAATCTCCGCCTACGTGGACGAGGCGATCCGCCCCAACCTGGCGGGCGACTTCGCCACCCTTCTGAAGGCGGCGGTGACCCATGTGGCCATGCTGCTCTATCTCGACCAGACGCGATCGGCCGGTCCGAATTCGCGCTTCGCGAAAAACAATCCGGACCGGGGCCTTAACGAGAACCTGGCCCGCGAGGTGCTGGAACTGCACACGCTGGGGGTGGATGCCGATTACAGCCAGAGCGACGTGCGCCAGTTGGCCGAACTGTTCACCGGCCTCAGCTTCAAGAGCGGCACCGGCTTCGTCTTCCGCCAAGGCTATGTGGAGCCCGGCGCGGAGACCGTGCTCGGACAGACCTACAAGGGTGGTCTCGAAGATATCCATGCCGCGCTTGACGCCCTGGCGGCACACCCGGCGACCGCGCGGCACCTGGCGCGCAAGCTGGCGGTGCATTTCGTCGATGACAACCCGCCCCCCGCGCTGGTCGATCACGTGGCGGCGGCTTACAGCGCCAGCGGCGGGAACCTGAGCGCCACCTACGCGGCGCTGCTGGAGCATCCCTCGGCCTGGGCGCCCGAGCGGCGCAAGGTGCGCCAACCCTTCGACTACATCGCCGCCGCCCTGCGCGCGCTCGGCGTGCCGGGCGGCAAGATCGCCGCGCTGCCGCGGCGGCGGGCCCGGACCCAGCTCCTGGTGCCGCTGCAACTGATGGGCCAGTCCTGGCAGCGACCCGACGGCCCGGACGGCCTGCCCGAGTCGGCCGGGGCCTGGGTCACGCCACAGGGCATGGCCGCCCGCATCCAGTGGGGCATGCGGGCGCCGCAGGCGCTGACCGATACGCTGCCCGATCCGCGGGACTTCGTGGTTAGCGCCCTGGGCGGCACCGCGGGCGCCGATCTGAACTTCGCCGCCGGCGCGGCGGCCACCCGGGCCGAGGGCATCGGCCTCGTGCTGGCCTCGCCCGAGTTCCAACGGAGATGACCATGGCTGCCGATCTCTCCCGCCGCACTTTCCTCGGCCGCAGCTTCGCGTTGGGCTGCTCGGCCGCGGCCAGCCCGCTGCTGACCCCGGTGACGCTGGCCTTGGCGCCCTGGGACACGCGCCTCGTGGTGATCATCCTGCGCGGCGCGATGGATGGCCTGGACGTGGTCCAGCCCTATGGCGACCCGCATCTGGCCGGCCTGCGCAGAAGCCTGCCGGTGGGCGAGGCCGCGGGCGCGCATGACCTCGACGGTTTCTTCGCGCTGCATCCGGGGCTGGGTGATCTGATGCCGTTGTGGAGGGCCGGAGAGCTGGGCATCGCCCATGCCGTCTCCACCCCCTATCGCGACAAGCGCAGCCATTTCGACGGGCAGGACCTGCTGGAGGCGGGCACCGGCTTTACCCCCGGCGCGCCGATCGCGCGCGAGGGCTGGCTGAACCGCATGCTGCAGGTGGTGCCGGGGATCGAGGCCGAGACCGCCTTCGCCATCGGGCGCGAGTCGATGCGCGTGCTGGAAGGGCCGGCACAGGTCGCGAACTGGTGGCCGCAGGTGCAGTTCGAGCTGACCCCGCAGACCCGCCGCCTGCTGGAAATGGTCTGCCACGACGACCCGCTGTTTCGCGACTCCGTGGCCCAGGCGGCCGAGATTTCGGCCAGCCTTGATTTCGATGCGCCGGAGCCGGACGCCGAGGGCGGCATGCAGGGCATGGCCCCAGCCATGCGGCGCAAGCCCGGCAAGGCCCATGTTCAGGTGGCCGACTTCGCCGCCGACCGGCTGCGCCGGGACACGCGCATCGCAGCGTTCTCGATCAGCGGCTGGGACACGCATGCCAACCAGACGGGCGCCTTGAGAGGTCCGCTGTCGCAGCTTTCCGAAACCATCCTGACTCTGCGCGCCGGCCTCGGCCCCGACTGGGACAGCACGGCGGTGGTTGCGATGACCGAGTTCGGCCGCACGGTGCGCGAGAACGGAACGGCGGGCACCGACCACGGCACTGCCGGGGCGATGCTGCTGGCCGGCGGCGCGCTGAAGGGCGGCCGGGTCCGGGGGACCTGGCCGGGGCTGGGCGAGGGCGACCTTTACCAGGGCCGCGACCTGATGCCCACGGCCGATGTGCGCGCCTACGCCGCCGCGACCATGCAAGGGTTGTTCGGGCTCGACCGCACGACCCTGGAAACCGCGATCTTCCCGGGGCTGGACATGGACGGTGTCGGCGGCCTCATCCGTTGAGGCCCGGCAGGGCTTCGCCCCGGCGCCGTTTCGCGCTAAGGCTGTAGCGAAGAAGGATCATGGAGCGCACGATGCCAGACGACAGCACCCGCGGGCGGCCCGTGCCCGGCTGGACGCCGCCGCCGCGCCTGGGGCCCGAGGCGATGGAGGGCCGCTTTGCCCGGCTGGAGCGGCTGCAGGCCGACCGCCACGCCGCCGACCTGCACCGCGCCAACAGCGCTGACGCGGCGATCTGGGATTACCTGCCTTACGGGCCGTTCTCCTCGGCGGCGCAATACCATCGCTGGGTGCGCGAGATAACAGCCGGCGCGGACCCGTTCTTCTACGCCGTCAAGGACAAGGCCACCGGCCATTTCGCGGGCGTGGCCAGCTACCTGCGCATCGCCCCCGAGGCCGGCAGCATCGAGGTGGGCCACATCAATTTCTCGCCCGAGTTGCAGCGCGGCCCCGCAGCGACCGAGGCGATGTTCCTGATGATGCAGTGGGTCTTCGAGTCGGGCTATCGCCGGTATGAATGGAAATGCAACGCGCTGAACCTCGGTTCGCGCCGGGCCGCCCAGCGGCTGGGCTTCAGCTACGAGGGCGTGTTCCGGCAGGCCGCCGTGGTCAAGGGGCGCAACCGCGACACCGCCTGGTTCGCGGCGATCGACGCCGAATGGCCGGCGCTGAAAGAGGCCTTCACCGCCTGGCTGTCGCCCTCGAATTTCGACGCCGAGGGGCGGCAGGTGGAGCGGCTGTCGGACCTCACCCGGCTGGTGCGGGTGGCCGACGACCCGGCGCTCTAGGCGGCAGGGGGGCGGCGCGGAAGCCGCGCCAAGGGGTCTTGCCGGGCTTGCGGGCGGCGCGTCCGCGCCTCATAACCGGTGCAGCGAAGGAGAGAGGAGCAAACCAGATGATCGGCCGCCTGAACCATGTCGCCATTGCCGTGCCCGACCTCGAGGCCGCGGCCGCGCAATACCGCAACACGCTGGGAGCCAATGTCGGCGACCCGCAGGACGAGCCCGACCACGGCGTCACGGTGGTGTTCATCGAACTGCCCAACACCAAGATCGAACTGCTCTATCCGCTGGGCGAGAACTCTCCCATCGCGGGCTTCCTGGAAAAGAACCCCGCCGGTGGCATCCATCATATCTGCTACGAGGTCGAGGACATCCTCGCCGCGCGCGATCAGCTGAAAGCGTCGGGCGCCCGAGTGCTGGGCTCGGGCGAGCCCAAGACCGGGGCGCATGGCAAGCCGGTGCTGTTCCTGCATCCCAAGGATTTCAACGGCTGCCTGATCGAGCTGGAGCAGGTCTGATGGGTATCACATCCGCCATCGTGCTCTTCGCCGTCGTCTGGTTCCTGGTGCTGTTCATCTCGCTGCCGATCCGGCTGGAGACGCAAGGCGACCGCGGCGAGATCGAGCCCGGCACCCATGCCGGGGCGCCCGCCAATTTCAGCTTCAAGCGCAAGGCCAAGCTGGTCACGGTGATCACCGTCGTGATCTGGGCGGTGCTGGCCGGGATCATCACCTCGGGGGCGATCAAGGTGCGCGATTTCGACTGGTTCCACCGGATGGGCCCGGCATCGTCGCAAGACGCGGGCAAGTAAGCAGCGATCGGGTCCCTCTTTCAGAGCGAGGCCGATCAGATGTTCCGCCCGGCGTTTACGCCGGGCAGCGCCCGCCCGCCCCCCAGGCGGGCGCTTTCGCGCCCACCGCGGGCGGACGCTGCCCTCTTCTTGGACATGCGCGTGCTGTTCTGCGCTTCGTCACGCCGAAGGCGCCTTCGCGTTCAGCCGGTGGAACTGGTGGGTGAAGGTGGCCGCGCCCAGGATCGGGATCAGCAGGTTCACCAGCGGCACCGACAGCGGCACCGCCATCAGCGTGCCCGCCAGCCACACCCGGCCCCAGTAGCGGCGCCGCAGCGCCGTGGCGCCCTGCCGGCCCAGCCGGCGCATGGCCACCATCTGGAAATATTCCCGCCCCAGCAGGTAGCCGTTCACGGCCCAGAACATCACCGGCGCCAGCGGCCCCATCGGGAAATACAGCAGTAGCGCCAGCGCGTTGACCGCGACCAGCACGCCGAAGAAATTCACGCTGTCCTTTAGCGTTTCGTAGAAACCGATGCGCGGCACCGGCGGCAGGCCCGGGTAATGCCGGTCCTCCACCGCCTGCGCCACGTCCTCGAGGAAGAAGCCGGTGAAGGCGGACGCCACCGGCACCATCAGGAAGACCGACAGGACCATCATCGCCGCGACCACGGCGAAGGAAAAGGCGTCGCCGACCCAGGAGATCTCGCCGATCACCGGCAGGCTCAGTGTCTCTGGGAAGACCCACTGAACCACGCCGATGAAGAGCACTGTCATGGCGAAGAGCAGCAGGAGCGTCAGCCCCAGCCCCAGCCACAGCACGCGGCGAAAGCGCCGGTCGGAAAGCTGCGCCAGCGCCTTGAGGAAATCGCCGGCGATCATGCCTCGACCCATTCGGTGATGGCGTCGAGATCCGGGCGGGGGCGTTCGGGCGGGGTGCTGGTCTCGGTGCCGATATGGATGATGCCGGCGACCTTTTCGGTCGGCGCGAGGCCAAGGCCCTGTTCGACGAAGCCGCGGTCATGGGCGGGCCAGCCCGACAGCCAGTTCGCGCCCCAGCCCGCGGCATGCGCGGCGTTCAGCAGCGCCAGGCAGACCGCGCCCGCGGAATAGAGCTGTTCGATCTCGGGGATCTTTTCCGACGGCTTGGGGGCGGCGATCACGGCAACGGCCAGCGGCGCGCCGCGCAACGATGCCTGGGTCTTGGCCAGTTGCTCGGGCGCTATCCCCAGCGCCTCGGCGCGGGTGGCGGCCAGATCGGCCAGCCGGGCCAGCGCCGCGGGCTGCAGCACGACGAAGCGCCAGGGCTCCAGCTTGCCGTGGTCGGGGCTGCGGGCGGCTGCGGTCAGGATCGGCGCCAACTCGTCGCGCGTGGGCGCGGGGGTGGTCAGGGTCTTGGACGGGCGGGAACGGCGGGTGAGGAGGAACTCCATCACCGGGCGGTTGGGATCGGGCATCTTCTTCTCCTGTTGCGGGGGGAGATGTCGGACAAAGCGCAGCCGGGTTCAAGGGCGGAGAGGGCAAGAGGGGGCTTTCGCGCCTCCGCCGCGGGTTTCTTCAGTGGAAAAGGCGTTGATCGAGCAATCGGGTGGTGCTCTCCGGTTGGCAGCTTCGCTTTCTTATCCACCTTGCCCGGACAAATGCGACCCGGCTGGAAATGGTGAACGCGCGCCGGAACGAACAGCCGCGCGGTTTGAGGCCGGCCCATTGCCAGAGAAAAACCGGCGCTGCCCGACAGTCGTGGAAACGCCTCTCTGCCAAGGAAAGTCTCGGTTTGTGTCCTGGCGCACTGAGCGCCGCGCGGGAGCACGTCATTCTCGGTCTCGCCAATGATGGCAGAACGCCCCTCCGAGTTGCGGGGGCCGGCACAGGGAGAGCGAAGCGATGGAAGACATGATCAGAACCGCAGCCGACGACCATGTGCGGCAGGTGATCGACACCATGAACGCCGGATGGCGCAACGTCGTCGCCCAAGCGATGGGCATGGATCCCAATACCTTTCAGATGGCCCAGGGCAATCTTGGCCTGCAAAGCGACGATTCGAGCGGCCTGTTCCTGATGGCCAACGCGGTGCCGCCGCGCTCGACCACGGCCTATTACGACCCGTCCGGCAAGAACAAGCGCTCCACGGCCTACAACCAGTTGCTGCACGCGATGCTGCCCACCAGCTCGAGCGGCCTGCGTGCCGCCCTGAAGGACCAGTACAGCAACTGGATTGCCTACAGGAACGCGGATACCACCGACCTGACGCAAAAGGAGTTGTTCAAGAAATGGGCCAGCCGCCACCTGGATCCCGGCCAGGAGACCGCCGCGCTGACCGCCTTCGACAAGACGCTCAGCGACCCGCTGAACGTGGCGCTGAACAACTACGTGGACAAGGCCTACTACATGACCTTCACCAACAGCGCCGGCCAGTCCTACAGCCTGCCCGCCTACTCCTGCACGATCGAGGCGGCCAAGAAGGCGATCAACGAAGGCGCCCCGGCCACGATCAACTATAACTCGGCCACCGCGACGACCTCGACCGACGGCACCACGGTGTCGGGCTCGGCCTCGGGCTTCTACGACATCTTCAGCGGCAGTGTCGGCGGCTCGTTCGAACAGCTCAACAAGCTGGCGACCAGCAGCGATTTCACGATCACCGGCACGATCGGGAAATATGCCACCTTGGCTTCCCAAGCCGCCGGTTGGCTGGACGATTCGGAGATCAGCCGCGCCTATAACGCCAAGAACGACAACACGATCTGGGACCCGAATTCCAACATGGGGGACTGGGAGTCGTTCTTCGGCACCGACGGATCGCTGGCGCGGCGCATGTCGGAGCTTCTCCTGGTCAGCGACTACGACCTGACGGTGACCTCGAAGGCGACCTATTCCAAGGATGACTTCCAGCAGATCAAGTCCGAAGCATCGTTCGGGGTCTGGCCTTTCTTCTCGGCCGAGGCCTCGGCCACCCACACGCAGAGCTTCACCCATAACGAGGATGGCTCGCTCAGCGTGCGCTACCAACTCAACAAGGGGCTGATCGCGATCTGGGGCGCAACGATCCAGGACGCGCCGAACTGACGGCGACCGCTTCTCGGGCGGCGCGGCTCGACGGCCACGCCGCCTCGCCCGCCCGACGAGGGAAGGACCACGGAAATGACGACGCAAGTGGACGTCTACTTCGACAATATCGCGAAGCTCGCCGAGCAGGCGGTCGCGACCCAGGACCCGCCCCCGCAGCGCCCCGCGCCGGTCTTCGATGCGCAGCAGGACGCAGCCGCCACGGCCTGGACCGCGCTGGCGGTGCACCCGCTGTCGGTGCTGGAAACCGAATATGTCAACGTCGTGCAGGCCGCCGAGCGGCGGGGCGGCAACGATGCCGACCAGGCGCGGGAAAACGCCTTCGAGGCGATGAGCCAGTTCTTCTCGCTGTCTTCCGATGCGCCCTCGCGCCTGCAACCCGACACGGCGCCGCTGATCGACGACCGGCTGAAGAACCTCCAGGCCCATTTCGACCTCGTGCAAGCGATGCAACGCGACGCCGCGGACGGCACTTATGACGCGCTCAAATCCGCCGTGGGCGATGCGGCCGAGCTGATCGCGCTGATCACCGACGCGCAGGATCTCGATCATGCAGGCGCCGGGGTCAGAGACGCGGCGCGCTACCTGGGCATGTTCGCGGGCGCCCCCGGCGCGGCCGCCGACCGCTGGGCAGAGCAGCATGACGACCCGGAGAGCGTCGCTGACTACGTGCAAGAGGTCGGGCAGAACCTGATCGATCCCCTGCGGGCGCCCGGGAATGCCGTGGCCTCGGCCCGGAGCCTTTACAACATTGCACCCTTCTACCTGTTCCGCCTGATGCACCGGTTCCAGGGCGGCGATCAGGCCGCGCCGATGGACCTGAATTCAAAGGGTGCCGCCAGCGGCGCGGCGACGAAGGCGATGCACCGCGCCGACTGGGACTGGCTGACCGGGTGGCATGAGGACCAGGTGGTCGAGCTCAAGACCCGGCTCCAGGCGTTGAACGACCGGCTGAAGGCCGCCCTCGGCGTAGGCGAGGACGTGATCCGGTTCTTCCTGAAGGGCGGGCGGGCGATGTACACCGCCCTGGGCGCGCCGCAGCAGGGCGAGAACGACTGGGACACCGGCATCCTGATCAACCCGTCCCTGCCGCCCGAGGCATGGTACGAGGCCTTCGCCGCGGTCAACGACCTGGTGGTGGCCTTTCTGGACCAGGCACGTTTCGGCTACACCGCGCTGCTGAACCGCCATGCCGGCGACCTGAACGCGCCGCAGATGGCGGCGCGGGCCCGGCCAATGACCGATGCGGACGACCTGAAGGACTATTCGCGCTACGCGCTCCTGGCCGAGCACAGCCAGGAGCTGGCGGTGGCGAACGGCACCGCGGGGCTTCCGGCGGCGTTCGCCGCCAATCTCGGCCCGGCAGCGGCGGCGGCCGCGCGGGAACGCAGCAGGCCGGTCGGCGTGAACGGCGAACTGATCGATGTCGGAATCTCCAAGCGCAACTCGGTCGAGTTGTCGGAGCATTGGCTGGACGTCGGGATCGCCGACCAGCCGGGCGTGACCCGCGACGGGATCCCGGTGCCCACCCTTCCGTATTTCGTCGACGATTTCTCCACCATCATCCGCGAGGCGCTGGCCAACAACACCGCCGACCGCAAGCTCGCCAAGCGGCTGGTGCGGCTGAAACTGGTGCTGGACAGCCAAGACGACCTGCTGGCCCGGCGTGTCCAAGACGCGCTGCGGGTATCGCAACGCGCGCTGCCGCGCGGCAGCAGGGCCTTCGGCGCAGGCGGTGACGCGACCGTGGACCGGCTGAAGGCCTGGGTGCTGGCCGCCGTGATCCGGTCCTTGCCCGATGCCTGGACGCGGCCGGACTGGCTGGCGGCACTGGACGATCATCTCTCGGCACAGGCAGAGAGCCTGCTGGACGACGCCGCTATCGCGCCGATCTGGCAGCAGGTCGAAGGCCGAATTGCAGAAGACGACCAGGCGACCTGCCGAGAGCTCCTGGCGGTTCAGAACGCGGCCAGCACGCTGTCGCGGCAACTGGTGCACGATGAAATCACCATGGCCCAGGCCATCGGCGGGCCGGACACGGCGCAGGTCCCCCTGTGGCAGGGCGTAAGAAGCGCGATCGAGGCGGTTCTGGCCCTGAATTCCGACACGCATAGCGGCATGTTCTATGTCACCGGTGGGCTGGCCGGTCGGATGCAGACGGCCCAGGCCGCGCAGCATCCGAATGACCTTCTCAGCATCTGCTGCGACGGGCGCGTCGAACTGCTCTACCGTCCCTACCGGGTGCAGTCGGCCTGGGCCTTCCGGCCGTTGCCGCAGCGCCTGAACATGGTCCTGGCGCGCGCCGGCCTGGAAGCGGAGCTGGTGTCTCGGGACAGCAATCCCGCCGTCGTGGTGCGCGGGACCACCGCCGTCAGGAACCTGGCCGTGGCGCCGACCAAACCGGTGCTGATCACGATCCAGCAAGAGACGGCCGGCGCCGCGTCGGCCCGGATCCTCGATTTCGTCGACGGCTGGCCGATCGCCTCGACGCGGGATCTCGTGCGGCTGTTCGTCGAGCGCGCGGCGCATAGCCAGGATTACGATCTTCGGCAGGGGCGCAAGAAAAGCGCGGAATTCCTGCTGAGCGATGTGTTGGGGCGGCAGCTGCGTTGACGCGGTCGCCGCCCCGGGTAACGAGTGACTTTGAGTAACCAACGGTCCTGGCCGGGCGCGATCGTTCCGCGTTCTGGCCAGGACCACCTGCGGGGCACCGTGCCGCGGCCCGGAACGATCGGCGGGTGCAGCCCGAAAGAGGATCGTGATCGCGGCCGGGCGTGATAGGCTGTGCCCGAAACCGTTTTCTTGTGTGTTTTCGGCAGCCGGTTGCTGCAGCCTCAAGTTGGACCGGGTCATGATTACGAAGGACATTCTCGATGCTCCCGCGCCGGCGCCGGATCTGCCGTCGCTATCGCTACTGTCCGGCCTCGACGCCGCAACGCGCGCCGCGTTCGCCGCCGATCTGCAGCCCATCTCGATGCAGCCCGGCCAGGTCGTCGTCGAACAGGGCGACCGGAGCGACGATGTCTATGTCGTTTTCTCGGGCCGGCTGCTGGGGGTCCTCCTGTCGACGGAGGGCAAGGAGATCGCCTTCGCCGAGATCGGTCCGGGCCAGTATTTCGGGGAGATCACCGCGCTGGACGGGCGCGAGCGGTCGATCACCGTCTCCGCCGCGACCAAGAGCCGCCTGGGCGTCATGCGTGCGGTGGCGTTCCGGCGCTGGATGGCGCGCGAGCCCCGGATCGCGCAAAACCTGGCCTTGGACCTGGCAGAGCGCAACCGCCGGCTGACCGAGCGCATCTTCGCCCTGGTCGCGCATGACGTGGACAAGCGGGTTCGCGCGCTGCTCTCGCGTCTTGCGCAGCGTGCCGGGCAGTTGAAACCGGGGGGCGTGCTCAGCCCCGCGCCCACCCATCACGCCATGGCCGCCTATGTCGGCGCCAACCGCGAGGCGGTGAGCCGGGTGATCGCGCGCCTGGCCGCCGACGGGGTCATCGAAACCGGCCGGCGCAGGATCGCCTTCCGCGACATCGACGCGTTGCTCAGGGGGCTATGACCCCGCCGCGCGCAGCCGTCGGCAGGCCCCCAGAAGCCAGCGTTCGCCCGCGGACAGCGCCTGTTCGATCGCTGCGAGTTCCGGGTCGGGCACGGGCCGGGTCTCGTCCCTCGCCAGGGCCTGCACGAGCGTGAAAGTCGGGACCATGAAGCGGAAGCCCTGCGCCAGAAGCGCGCCGCGGGCCCCGTCGAAAGCCGCGCTGCCCTCTTCCACGTCGCCGGCCGCGGTTCGCTCAATGCCGCTGAGCATCTCGGAAAAGACGATCCAGAAGGAAAGGTCCCGTTTCCCGGCGATTTCCGCGAGACGCCCGGTGTGGCGGGCGAAAGCCTGCCAGTCGCGCCGAATCCCGGCGGGCAAGGCGCACCCGAAGGTCAGCGTATGGCAGAGCGTGTGGGTATGCCCAAGGTCCTCGGCTGCGCGCAGCGCGCGCGCGGTTGCGCCTCGCGTCCCATCGGCGCTGCCCACGATCGCTTCGATAGCCGCCAGACAACACAGCACGGTCGCGTGGTTGTCGGTCGCGCCGAACTGACGCAGGGGTTCGGCGTGCCGTGTCCGGTCGTAGCCCTGCAGGAACCGTTGAAGGTGGTGCCGCGCCTCGGAAAACTCGCCGCGGAACATATGCGTCGACCCGATCATGCGGCGTAGCATCATCTGGTGCAGCCAGCTGTCCCCGGTCCCGACAACGCCCGACAGGCCGAAGGCAAATTCATGGGCGGTGTCGATGTCTCCCTGGACGACCATGTCGATCCACTGGAAGAACAGCGAGGAAAAGACGCGCCGCGCGCCCCCGGTCCGCGCGATCAACGCGTTGACGCGCCGGAACACATCGGTGCCCGCGGCGCGGTAGCCTTCGGCGCCGATCAGGGCCGGGAACAGGGCCAGGAGCGTGTCGGCCTCGAATTTCCCGGCCCAGTCCGGATCATCGACCGCGGGCACGAGCGCCAGCGCCTTGCGGTAGAGCGACACCGCCTCGGCATCGGCCGACTGCTGCGCGGCGTGGCGCCCGGCCTCGGCCCACAGCTCGGCGGCCTCGCGCGGGCGATCCGCGCGTTCGAGATGGTCGGCGCGCATGGTCCGGGCGACGGGCAGGCCGCCGGCGGCGCGCCGTCCGAGCGCCTCGGCGATCGCGCCGTGGATGCGGACCCGGTCGCGCCTGAGGATCATGTCATAGGCGCAGTCGCATACAAGCTGATGCCGCAGCACCAGCCGGTCCTCGCCCCCCGGGCGCGGCGCCGGGCAAAGCTCGGCCAGGCCCGAGGCGACGATCTCTTCCAGGGCGGCCTCCATGGGGCCGGGCCCGGGCCACAGATCGCGCAGGAGCGGGATGGGCGTCACGCGGCCGGTGCTGGCGGCCAGCCGCAGCAGCGGCCGCGCGCGCGTCAGCCGGCCGATCCGGGCCTGAAGGCTTTGTTGCAGGCTCGACGGGATCGGCAGGGTCTTCGGGGCCTCCGCCGGGGCGGTCCCCGATGCCGACAGTCGCGCGCGCATCTCCAGCGCCAGTTCCTCCGCAAAGAGCGGCACGCCCTCGGCCCGCTCGATCAGCTGACGGACGACCGGCGCCGCCTTCGGCACCCCGGCGAAGACCTCTGCGATCAGCGAGCCGGTGTCGTCCGGGTCGAGCGCGCCCAGCGGCATGAACAGGCCGCCATATGCCCGCGCGATCCGGGCCGCCTCTGCCGGTTCCCGGCTGGTGAGCAGGACCATCAGCCCTTTCGGCGCCGACGAGATCAGGCGGTTCAGGGTTTCTTTCGTCGATGGGTCGGCGAATTGCAGATCGTCGATCCAGAGCGCGCGCGCATCGGTTTCCGGGCCGGCCAGGTGGTGGCAAAGCCGGTCAATCAGGCGCTCCCGTCGCGAGCGGCGCTCGCTCTGGCTGACCGCGGTCGCGGCCTGGATCTCGCGCATGAGCTCGGCGCCATTGCCGTCGCCCTCCTGCTCCAGTGCCAGCATGACGGCGTGAAAGGGCGTGTCCTGCCCCTCGGGCGCGCAGGCGATGCGGCGCACAGGGTGGCCCTTGTGTCGCAGCCGCGCCAGGAACTCGGCGATCAGTCGCGATTTGCCGATCCCGGGCTCGCCCGCAACGGTGACCAGGGCCGAACCGCCATGTGCCACGCGCGCCCAGCCGGCGGTCAGCCGGGAAAGCTCGGCCCGGCGGTTGATGAAACGCACGCGGCCGGGGCGCACAACAGGCGCGGTTTCCGTCGCGGCCGCGCGCCGTCCGCCCACCTCGAACACCGCGCAGGGAGGGTCGATGCCCTTCAGGTGCCGCGGCCCGAGCGGCACCAGCTCAAACCTGTCCGCCAGGAGTGCGGCGGTGGACGCGGACAGCAGGATGCCCCCGGCCCGGGCTTCCGATTGGAGGCGCGCGGCCAGGTTGACGGTGGACCCGAAAGCGCGGCCGCCTTCCTGCGACCAGCCCGGATGCAGGCCGTCGATCACGACGAACCCGGTCGCCAGGCCGATCCGGGCCGCCAGGCGCTCGCCATTCGGCGCGGTCAGGCGTGCCACCGAACCGACCGCGCCTCGGGCCGCCATCACCGCGTTCAGCGCGGCGTCCTCGACCACATTCGGGTACCCGAAATAGACCAGAACGCCATCGCCAAGGTGCTGTGCGACATGGCCTCCGAAGGGCTCGATCGCAGCCTCGACGGCGCGGTAATAACCGCCCAGCATTTCGCTGAAAGGCTCGGCGCCCAGTGTTTCGGCCAACCGGGTGGAGCCGACGAGATCGCAGAACATCACCGTCAGGTAGCGCCGTTCGGCCGCGTCGAGATTCTGCGCCTCGCTATCGGCAAGCTGCGCCGCGCGGGCCAGGATCTTGCGTCGATGGCCCAGGGCATGGACCCCCAGTTCCTTCAGATCGGCGTCGGTCAGATGCGGCAGGACCTCCAGCTCGACCTCGGCCTGCTCGAACCGCGCGGCATAGGCGCCAAGCCCCAGATCCGCCAGCCATCCGGCAACTGAACGCGCAGATGCCACCGCGGCGGTCATGGGTCAGGATCCGCTTTCATACCGCACCGGGTCTTCCAGCCCGGCGATGCCGCCCGGCCGTCCGGTCCGGTCCAGAGGCGCGATGCTCTGCGGGTAGGAGAAGAGGTTGCCGGGGTCGTATTTCGTCTTGACCGCGCGCAGCACGGGATAGCGCGGGCCCCAGTAGTTCTCGCCGAAGTCCGGATTGTCGGGGCTGGGGTAGTTCTGGTAGACGCGGCCGCTCCAATGCGGCGCGACCCGCTCCTCCCAGCCGGCGAGGAATGTTTCCATGGTCTCGCGCTCCTCTTCGGTCTGCCAGAAGACATCGAAGAAGAGGTCGCAATCCGCATCGCGGTGGAGGAAGGCGTTCTCGGCCTCGCCGACCGCGGCGATGGCGCCGCCGTACACCTCCATCGCGGCGATGGTATAGGGGCTTGGACTGGTCCGGAAATAGTGGATGAGTTCCTGCCAGCCCTCCGCCGGGATGGGGCGCGAGATATAGCGGCTGAGCTTGGCCTCGGGCGGCGGCATCGGCGTCATGCCCTTGGGGAATTGCGGTACCTCGTAGGGTTCGGTCAGCAGGATGCGGTTCAGGTCGCTATAGGGCTGCGGATCGTAGAGCGCCTGCAGCCTGGCCCCCGGCAGGGCAAGGACCGGTTTCAATGCGTCCTCCATCTCGGCCCGGGGGCCGCGGTACATGCCGCGCATCAGCAGCAGCGGCTCCTTCGGGCTGCCCTCGGGCCCTTCGAAGGCCCAGATCATCTGGTAGCCCAGGCCGTCCGGCGCGCCGCTGCGCATGAAATTCCCCTGCAGCCAGGCAAGCGCATTGGCGGCCTCGAATGCCTCGGCGTCAGAGCCCATTCGCCAGAAAACCGAGAACCCGGCGAAGTCACACCCCTCATGCAGCCGGTAGCGCGCGCCCAGCAGGACCCCGAAATTGCTGCCGGTGCCGCCGCGCACGGCCCAGAAGAGATCGGGGTTGGTCCGGGCGTCGGCATAGACGGTGCGCCCATCGGCCAGCATGAGGCGCAGCGCGTCCACCTGATCGCAGTTCATCCCGAAGATGCGCGCGGTGAAGCCATAGCCGCCGCCCTGCATGTAGCCGCCGACGCAGACGTCGGGGCAGGCTCCGCCCGGCGTGTGCAGGCCAAAGGCCTGAATCCTGGCATTGAACTTGCGGAAATTCGTGCCCGGCCCGGCCCAGGCGCGCTTGGCATCCGGGTCGACATGCATGTCGTTCATCCGGCTTACGTCGATCAGGAACCCGTCCTGGGAGGAAAACCCGGCCGTGCTGTGCCCGCCCGAACGGACGACCACCGGAAGCCCGACCGCGCGTGCCACATGCAGGCATTCGGCGACATCGGTCTCGACCTCGCAATAAACGATGACCTGCGGAAAGGCGGAAAACCTCGGGTTCGAGAGCATCCGATCCTTGTCGTAGTCCGGGTCGCCGGGCAGGACGACCGTGCCGACGATCTTTTTCTGAAGCTCTTCCGCATATTCCGGCGGAAGGCGTTGCGGAAGCTGCGTATCCGCGGCGCGGGCTTTCCAGCGGGCGGCGTTGACGTGAAGGCGCTGGGCGTGGCTGTCGTACCAGATCACGATGAAATCCCCCAATAAAATCGAGCCTGTCCGGGAATCCGGATTCGCGGCAGAACGGGAAATTACTGAAACAGGGGGCAATTATTCGGCCCCGGAACGCTACTCTAACACTGCGTCCCCCACCCGCGGCGCCGAGGTTGCCCCTGGAATGGGCGGAGGATGGGATGGCGCCGGGCAAATGATATCGGGAAACCAACTGGGGTGCAAACATGGCCGATGGCAGTCGCTAAAGTTGAAAGCCCGCCGGCGGCCGTTCGGCTGTGCGTAGGCGCGAAACTCGTCGGGGGCGGATCACGACATGCGCCGATGCCGTAATCAGGTGGGGCGCCTTCAAAGGGCGGTTTGCCTGTTTTGACCCCCAGGATCACTTATCGCCACGGCTTTCGGTTCCGGCGAAATCCCGAGTGCGGCCCACCTGTTCCAAAGCCTGCCTCGACCTGCCAAAAGGACGTTTCGGCTCCGCTGGAAACTGTCCAAAATATCGGGCAGAAACTCGCCAATCAGAGCCACGCCGGGGTCGTCTGAGCTGCGGAATCAAACGCCCAGTTGCGGCTGGGCTCCGGTAACGCATTGGTTTTCAAGAATTGTTTTGGCATCGGCAAGAGACTTGACACGGAAACGGCCAATTGCGACCGTTTGTCCCATAAGAGGGGCTGGAATATCGCAGGTTCCCATGCCGTGGCCCTTCCCCAAATTCAGCGTGGCGTAGATTCATCTGCGAAGCCGCGCGTGAAAAACAAATCCGTTTGACCCGAGACGTTGCGCAGATTCAGCGCAAGCGCGTCTGTGGCTGCAGGTATCGATTGTTGGACCAGAAGAGGAGACGACTATGAAATCTCTTAAAACCCTGAAAGTGGCAGCCTCGGCGCTGGCGGTGAGTCTCGCCGGCATGAGCGCGGCCCAGGCCGACACTTGGCGCTACGCGTTCGAGGAGGCGATCAACGAAGTTCAGGGCGTCTTCGCACAGAAGTTCAAGGAAGAGGTCGAGGCCAATTCCGATCACCAGATCCAACTTTTCCCCTACGGCACGCTGGGTGAAAGCGCCGACATCATGGAGCAGGCCCAGGCCGGCATCCTGCAATTCGTCGATCAGAGCCCCGGCTTCACCGGCTCGCTGATTCCCGAGGCGCAGGTGTTCTTCGTCCCCTACCTGCTGCCGCAAGACACCGAGAAACTGGGCAAGTTCTTCAGAACCTCGAAAGCCATCAACGAGATGTTCCCCGAACTGTATGCCGAGCAGGGGCTGGAACTGCTGACCATGTTCCCCGAGGGCGAGGTGGCCATGACCACCAAGGAGCCCGTCAGCGGCCCCGCGGATCTCGACGAGGTGAAGTTCCGGGTCATGACCAACCCGCTGCTGGTGGAAAGCTACAAGGCCTTCGGGGCCACGCCCACCCCGCTGCCCTGGGGCGAGGTCTACGGCGCGCTGCAGACCAACATCATCCAGGGCCAGGAAAACCCGATGTTCTTCATCGAGAGCACCAAGATGTACGAGGTGACCGACTACATCACCATGGCCGGCCACAACAATTTCACCACCGCGGTCATGGCCAACAAGGATTTCTTCGACGGTCTCTCGGAAGAGGACCAGAAGGTGGTCCGGGATGCGATCGACGCCGCCTTCGAGGAGATCATCGACTACCAGAAGGGCCTGACCCAGGCTTCGATCGACAAGATCAAGGAGGCCAAGCCCGAGATGACCGTCACCGTGCTTACCGACGAGCAGCGCAAGCCTTTCATGGAGGCTGCCGCGGAGGTGGAAGCGACCTTCCTGGAAATGACCGGGGAAAGTGGCGCGAAGGTGCTTGAGCAGATGAAGGCCGACCTCGCGGCCGTGGAATAGGTGCGGATCGTTCCGGGGCGCCCTGCGCGCCCCGGGCCATCGCTTTTCGTTCAACCTTTTCAGGGGTCGGGAACTTGCAAGACACAAAACCGCCGTCCGGGCCGCATCAGTCGCAACTGCGATCGCAAACCGATACGACGTCAGCCGATGACGCGCCCGAAGTGGCCTATGTTTCCGGCCTGCCGGGCATTTTCGGAACGATCGACACGCTGATTTCCCGTATCGAGTCGGTCATGCTGGCCGCCGGGGTCCTGCTGATGGCCGCCAATACCATCGCCAATGTCATCGGGCGTTTCGTCTTTCAGAGCTCGATCTTCTTCTCCGAAGAACTCAACCGGATCCTGATTATCCTGATCACCTTCGCTGGCATCAGCTATGCTGCCCGCCAGGGACGGCATATTCGCATGTCGGCCATCTACGACGCCCTGCCGGCATCGCTGCGCAAGCCCCTGATGATCGCCATCACCCTGGTCACGGCGGTCTTCATGTTCGGCCTGTGTTATTACGCCGTTAACTACATCGTGACGCAGGCCGGGCGCGGCCGCGTGCTTCCGTCGCTGCAGATCCCGGTCTGGATCACCCTGATCTGGGTCCCGGTGGGGTTTTTCATGACCGGGGCGCAATACCTGCTGACCACGATCAAGAACCTGCTGGAAAAGGACATTTACCTCTCGACCGCGGTGCTTGAGGGGTATGAGCAGGACGAGATGGAGGTCTGACGAATGGCTTTCACCATTTTCTCCTTGATGGTCGTGCTGCTGCTGCTGGGCTTCCCGATGATGATCCCGCTGATCGTCGGCGCCTTCGTGGGGTTCTATTCCCTGTTCGGAGGCATGGGCCAGCTGGAGACCATGATCCAGCAGATGATGGCCGGGATCCGGCCGGCATCGCTGATCGCCGTGCCGATGTTCATCTTCGCCGCCGACATCATGACACGCGGCCAGTCCGCCAACCGGCTGATCGACCTGGTCATGGCCTTCGTCGGGCACATGCGCGGCGGGCTGGCGGTCTCCACCGCGGCGGCCTGCACCATGTTCGGCGCCGTGTCGGGCTCGACCCAGGCCACCGTGGTGGCGATCGGCTCGCCGTTGCGCCCGCGCATGCAGAAGGCCGGCTATTCCGACAGTTTCATCCTGGCGCTGATCGTCAACGCCTCGGACATCGCCTTCCTGATTCCACCGTCGATCGGGATGATCATCTACGGGGTCGTCTCCAACACCTCGATCGCCGAGCTGTTCATCGCCGGGGTCGGTCCGGGGCTGCTCATCCTGCTGCTCTTCTCGATCTACTCCTGGGTCTATGCCGTGCGCGCCGGCGTCCCCACCGAGGAAAAGAGTACCTGGGCAGAGCGGCTGCGGGCGCTGCGCAAGGCGCTCTGGCCGCTGGGATTCCCGGTGATCATCATCGGCGGCATCTACGGCGGGATCTTCAGCCCCACCGAGGCCGCGGCCGCCTGCGTTCTCTATGCGCTGGTGCTTGAACTGGTGGTCTTCCGCGAAATGGACCTGCGGGGGGTCTACGACACCGCCAAGTCCACGGGGCTGATCACCGCCGTGGTCTTCATCCTGGTGGCGGCAGGGGCGGCGTTCTCCTGGGTGATCTCCTTCGCCCAGATCCCGCAGCAGATCCTGTCGGGCATCGGGATCGACGAGATGGGGCAGATCGGCGTCCTGTTCGTGATCTCCATCGCCTTCTTCATCGGGTGCATGTTCGTCGACCCGATTGTGGTGATCCTCGTCCTGGTGCCGATCTTCGCGCCGGTCGTGGACAGCGTCGGCCTCGACCCGGTCCTGGTGGGCACGGTGATCACCCTGCAGGTGGCCATCGGCTCGGCCACGCCGCCCTTCGGATGCGACATCTTCACCGCCATCGCCGTGTTCAAGCGGCCCTATGTCGAGGTGATCCGCGGCACGCCCCCCTTCATCCTGATCCTTCTGTCCGTTTCGCTGGCGCTGATCTTCTTCCCGCAGATCGCGCTGTTCCTGCGTGACCTGGCCTTCGCCAAGTGACGGCCTGCCCGGTTCGGGCGGGGCCCGAGAAAGGAGACTGCATGTTCAAATCCATCCTGGTGCCCTTTGACGGATCCCAGGGGGCGCAGAACGCGCTGCGCGTGGCCTGCGAACTGGCACTGGAACTTGGCGCGGCGCTGACCATCCTGACCGTCTATCGGCACCACTCCATGCTCGAGGCGTCGTTCTCGATGGTGCGGCCCTCGGAACCCGGAAATCTCGACGACATCATGCGGGGGCATGCCCGCGAGGTGGCCGAGCAGGCCAAGGCCCTGGCCCGGGAGAACGGGATCGAGAGTCCCCGCGCCTTCGTCAAGTCGGGGCCGGCGGCGCGCACGATCGTCAAGTTCGCCGGCGAGCACGAGCATGACCTGATCGTCATCGGCAGCCGCGGCATGGGGTCGATCGAGGAGTACCTGCTGGGCAGCGTTTCGCACAAGGTGACGGGGCTGGCCAAGCAGCCCGTGCTCGTGGTCTGAAGCTGCCCGGCCATCAGCGATGCGCCGCGCGGCGAGAAACCGCCTGTGCCCCTTTGCCGGCCGGGCCAGTTGTCGGACCGCCGATGTGGACCATCGTCCGTTGCGCGAGGCAAACGGCAAGGCGGTCGCAAACGACCCCTTACTTCGCTGGCTCCAGGGCCTCGGCGGGCTGGATGTTGTGGTTTGCGCGGAACAGGTTGTCAGGGTCGTATCGCGCCTTGATCTCGCGCAGGCGAGGCAGGTTCGCGCCATACGCTCCCCCGAGCCGGCCATGCTCGTCGTCGGGCATGAAATTGACATACACGCTGCCCGTGGCATCCGCCGCGGTCCTTTCGAACAGGTCCCGTGCCCAGCCGATGCACTCCCCATCTTTGGCAGGGTCGCTCCACCGGGTGTGCACGTTCATGGTGAAATGCGCCCGCCGTTGCGGAAAGGCAGTCGCGTCGCCCGGGACACGGGCCATAGCCCCGCCGACATGGGCGATGAAGACCTCGCATTGAGGGTCGGGAAGCGTCGCAACGGAAGAGAGGATCTCGTCGATGGTCCTGTCGGTGAGTTGCGTGAAATCATGGCTCTTCCAGTAATTCCGCTCGCCCGCGGCAAGAAGCGGATCGAAAGCCGCCTGCCAGCCGGTGAAGGGATGTGGGCCGATCACGTCGGCGATCGGCGATCCGAGGCCGCGCAGCCGTTCCAGCGCGGCTTCCCCCTCGGCCATGTCCCCCGCGAAGCAGGCGGCGAAGATCAGCACCTCGCGGCCATGCCATTGCTCGGGAAGGAACGGCAGCGGCGGGGCCTTGCGCAGGACCGCCCAGACCGTCAGTTCGTCCCGGGCCTCGTCGCATATCGCGCGAAACTCGGGAAGCAGCGCCGCCGCGTCCCCGAGCGGATGCACGACAAGGCCGGACAGCACTTCGGGGCCGACCGGGTGCAGCCGGAACTCGAAGGACGACACGACGCCGAAATTGCCGCCGCCGCCCCGGATCGCCCAGTACAGGTCCGGGTTTTCCCGCTCGCTCGCCCTCAGAATGCGTGCGTCTGCCGTGACCACGTCGGCGGAAACCAGGTTGTCGATTGTCATGCCATATTTCCGGGTGATCCAGCCGAAACCGCCCCCGAGCGTCAAGCCGGCGATCCCGGTGGTCGAGTTGACACCCACCGGGACGGCAAGGCCGTGCACCTGCGTTTCCCGGTCCACATCGCTCAACAGGGCGCCGGGCTCGACGCGCGCGGTTCGGGCCTTCGGATCGACGAAGACCGATCGCATCTGCGACAGATCGAGCAAAAGCGACCCGTCGCCCACGGCAAGGCCGGCGATCTGGTGGCCGCCGCCGCGAACGGAGATCTCGACGCCGTTGTCACGGGCGAATCCGACGGCGGAACGGATGTCGCCCGTCCCCATCGCGCGCACCACGAGCCCCGGGGATTTCTCGACCATGCCGTTCCACACCGTGCGCGCCTCGTCATAGCCCGGCTCGCCGGCGATTACCGTGGACCCTCTCAACTCGGCCTCGAGCGCTTCGCGAGCCTCTGGTTCGATCCGCTTGGTTGAGCCGTTGAGGCCTCTGAGTTCAATTGTCATAACTATTTCTCCCAATTGCAATTCTCGTGCGCTGGTGGCCGTATGACGGCCCTGGCGTCCCGGTTGAATCACCCGGGAACAGAACGCAGCCGCGATCCGGGCCCCAGAATGCCCGCCTTGCAGGGACCCAGCCAGTGTCGGAACTGGACCAGCCGCCTCGGATGCCGGACTGGATCGGGAAGGGAGAACCAGTTACCCTGTTTGCGCGGTCAGGCGAGAGGAGAGCCATGGCCAACGCCAGCTACAACCAATTCTGCCCGGTCGCGATGGCGGCTGAAATTCTCTGCACGAGATGGACGATGGTGCTGGTTCGCGAGCTTGTCGCGGGCTCCAGGCGGTTCAACGACCTGCGCCGCGGCGTGCCCCGAATGTCGCGCACTCTGCTGGCGCAGCGCCTGCGGGAATTGGAGGCGGCGGGTATCGTCGATCGCCGGCCGGTGCCCGGAACGCAAAATGTGGATTACGTCCTGACACAGGCCGGGCGCGACCTTCTCCCGGTGGTTGAGGCCTTCGGACTCTGGGGGCAGAAATGGGTGCGGTCCGAGCCGTCGCTGGAAAACCTAGACGCGTCCCTTCTGATGTGGGACATGCGCCGCAACCTGGACCCTGCGCCCCTGCCGCGGCGGCGGACGGTTCTGCAGTTTCGATATCCCGACCTGCCCCGCGCCAAGCGAAACTGGTGGCTGGTGGTGGAACCAACCGGTGAGGTCGATCTCTGTCTCTCCGATCCGGGGTTCGAGGTGGACCTGTATGTCACGACCGATCTCCGGACCATGACGGAAGTGTGGATGGGGCTGACCACCGTGAAGGCCGCCGGCGACAGGTTCCAGTTCGATGGCCAGCGCGAGATCGCTTCCAACATCCAGACATGGCTGGGCCTGAGCCCGTTTGCCGCCCAGAAAAAATGCGTCCCGTGACCGGCCTGATTTGACAGTTCGGCCGGCTCGGGTGCGAAACGATCCACTGGCTTCGCGGTTGAACCTCCATGCCTTCGGTCGCTTGACGAGCCGCGCTCCCTCGCCGCCCGCGTTCTGGCCTCTGGGCAGGCTCCTTGCTCCCGTAGCCGCCGGTCATCTCGACGGTCTCACGTCTTTTCCACGTCGGCCGCTGCAGGGGACTGTGGCGCTTTCCAAACTCTCCCGGGCAAGCGAGGGAAGGCCAATCCACGGTTCCAAAACCGGAAGTGACGGCGGCGGGAATATTTGCGAACAGAGGAAGGGGCGCGCTTGCGCGCTTGGAGGCGGCCGCGCTAGGCCGGGACGAGACCGCTGACGGAGGGAACCCGTGAAACTGCCTGACCTGTCCGACCTGTCCGCCCCCGGCACCGAGATCGCCCTGCGCGTGACGCCCAAGGCCTCGCGCAACGCGATCACGCGCGAGGAGGGCCAGATCAGGGTCTACGTGACCACGGTGCCCGAGGGCGGCAAGGCGAATGCCGCGGTGGTCAAGCTGCTGGCCAAGGCGGTGGGGGTGCCGAAATCGCGGCTTGAGCTGGTGCGCGGCCAGAGCGGGCGGGACAAGACGTTCCGCGTGCTGGGCTAGGTTTCGTCGCCGGGGCGCGACAGGCGGTAGATTCCCTCGGGCAGGTCGAGCGCGGCGGCGAGTTCGTTGAGCTGCACCTGCGACAAGGTGATCTTCTGCACCCTGTCGGTGCGCGGGTCGAGCTGCTCGACGGTCACGCAATCCTCGAAGGCATGGATGGTGACATCCTCGTGCAGGTGGCCCGTGCCCTCGTCCACGAGGGTCACGACGGTCGAGTCGAATTCATGCTCGATTGTAAACATGGCAACAGGCTAGCGCCTGGGCGGGCGGCTGTGAACCGCAAAGGCATCCCGGCGTGGTTTGATGCGTGTCAATGCGGGGCGCGCGCTTTGCTGGTTACCTAGGAAAGAAGGCGCAGGAGGATACACAAGCGAAGGAGGCAGTGCGATGTCCAGCTGCCGCAGATTTGACGGTCACGAAGACCTGCTCGGCCGGATGGCCGACGCGTTGGGGGTGGATCTGGACCTGGAGGTCCAGTCGGGCCGGCTGCCCCCCGACGAGATGGAGATCACCGTCTATCGCTGCGTGAGTTGCGAGGAGCCCGGGGCGTGCCGCCAGTGGCTGGCGGAGCGTGACGGGCAGGGGGCCGAGGCGCCGCCGCCCTATTGCCGCAACCGCGACAGGCTGGAGGCAATGCGCCGGGGCTGACCGCCGATGGAGGACAGGATGGAAGAGACCGGACGGTTGTCGCGTCATTTCTGGATGACCCAGGGCATGGCGCGGGCGGTGGGGGTGAACCTGAACACCGCCCTGCAGGACGGGCGGATCAGCCGCGCCGACTATGCCCTGGCCATCGCCGAATGCTGTCATTGCCCGTATCACCAGCGCTGCCTCGACTGGCTGGCCGTCAACGGCGCCGGGGCCGAGAGGCAGCCCGCCTTCTGCGCCATCGGGCCGATGCTGGACGGGCTGCGCGAATCGGAATGATCCAACCGGTTGCATTTGCAACAATTTGATCTGGATCATGTCGCGCCCCGCGATGGTGCTGCAGGTTGCCCGGGACAAGATCGGAGGATGAGATGATCGGTTTTTTCAAGAAGATCGACCGCCACTCGGAGCTGATGAGCGGCATGGCCGAGCGCGTTGGCGTGGACCTGGGCGAGGAGGTGGCGGAGCGTCACATCCGGGCGCAGGATTACCGGGATGCGCTGGTTCGCTGCACGCATTGCGATAATGTCGAGGCCTGCGTGGAGTGGCAGAAGGAAAACGCGCACGCCGACGTGGCGCCGCCCTACTGCCGCAACCGCGACCTGTTTGCGCACCTGGCCGAGTAAGCTTGCTCCAGATCGAGAATGTCATCTCCGACCGCGGCTCGAAATACGCGGTGTCGGGCGGGTCCGCGGACACGCGCGAGGCGGTGGAGGCTTTCCTCAAAGAGCTGAAAAGAAAAAAGAAATACGCGCGGGCCACGCATAACAGCTGGGCCGCGCTGCTGCCCGACGGCCCGGCAAAATCCGACGACGGAGAGGGCGGCGCGGGCGCCATCATCCTGCGCATGCTGGAAAGCGAGGGCCTGGAAAACCACGTCATCGTGGTCACCCGCTGGTATGGCGGCAAGCATCTGGGCGGCGACCGTTTCCGCCACGTGGCCGAGGCGGTGCGGGTCTATCTCGAGGCGCTGGAGAGGCGCTGAACCCGCATATGAATTCCATATGACCCGCATATGAACCGGATATGAGGAATGCGCGCCCGTGGCGGGCGCGCTAGTCGCCGAGTTCCATCCGCAGCCAGTCGGCCGCGGCGCGGGTCGTGCCAACCTCCTCCCAGGTGATGACGGGCAGGTCGTAGGGGTGGTCGGCCTCGATCAGGGCGACGAGGGCCTCGCGGCAGCCCTCGGTGGTCTTGAAGATAATCTGCACCTCGACCTCCTCCTCGGTCTCGCCCTCCCAGTGGAACAGGCTGACCACCTCGGGGAGAATGTTGACGCAGGCGGCCAGGCGCTGGGACAGGGCGTCCTGCGCCAGGTCGCGGGCGGTGTCGAGATCGCCCAGGTCGGCCACTGCCGCCTCGGCCTCGCGCAGCCTCTGCCGGGCGGCATGGGCCTCTTCGTCGTGGCGGCCCACGGCCAGTTGCGCCGATTCCAGCTTGGTCGCCGCGATCGAGCGGTCGGATTCGGCCCGGCTCAGCTTGCGCCCGGCCTCGGCCACCAGGACATCGGCATCGCGCCGGGCCTGGCGGGCGCGCTTGTCGGCCTCGGTCAGATCGGCCAGCCGTTTCGTCAGCATCTCGTGCGCCTGCGCCGCGCCCGCGGCGCGCGCATTGGCCTCTTCGAGGTCGCGCTTGAGTTCCACCAGCCGGTTGAGCTGTTGCAGCCGCAGCGCCGCGGCCGAGGGCGCGTCCTCGGCGCCGGCGCGGAAGCCGTCCCAGCGCCACAAGTCGCCCTCGATGCTGACCAGACGCTGGCCCGGCTGGAGTTGCGGCTGCAGGCGGGGGCCGTCGGCGCGGTCCACCAGCCCGATCTGGCCCATCCGGCGGGTCAGGACCTCGGGGGCCGAGACGTAATTGCTCAGCGCCGCCACGCCCTCGGGCAGAAGTTGGGGCTGGCCGTAGCCGGGCAGCAGCGCCCAGCCCGAGGCCGCCTCTGCCTCGATCTCGGGCGCGCGCAGGTCGTCGGCCAGCGCCGCGCCCAGCGCCTTTTCATAGCCCGGCTCCACCCGCAGCCGGTCGAGGATCTGGCCGCCTTCGGCAGTGTCCCTCTCCACCAGCCGGGCCAGCGCGGCCACCTCGGCGCGCAGCGCGCTGGCCTCGCCTTCGGCCTCGGAATGCTCGGCGCGGGCATCGGCCTCGCGCGCCTGGGCCTCGGCGCGGGCCTCGTCGGCCTCCTGCAGCGTTGCCTCGGCCTGCTCGGCACGATCCACGGCCTCTTCCTGAGCGGCCTGCGCCTCGTCCACGGCCTCCGCCGCCTGCGCTTCGGCTGCCTTTGCGGCCTCCACCGCCTCGCGGGCCTTGGCGGCCTCGCCCTCGTGGCGGGCCAGCGTCTTGGTGGCGTCCTCTTGCAGCCTGTGGGCGGACTGGTGGCGGGCAGCCAGCCGCGCCACGTCCTCGGTCAGCTCGGTCAGCGCCGCCTCGCGTGATTGCAGCACCGAGGCCGCCTCGCGCGCGGCCTCGGCCGCCGCCTCCAGCCGCTCCTCGTGCCCCTGCCCGGCCTTTTCGAGCTGGGCCTGCTCCCATTCCAGTTTCTCGATGGTCTCGCCGGCGTCGCGGTTCAGGCCCGCCTCGCGCTCCATGTCGCGCGAGAGCTGCTCGATCCGCGCGGTCAGGGTCTCGATCATCTGGCGGGCGCGGGCCTCCTGGTCGTTCAGCGTGTCGCGCTGGACCTGCAGCCGCTGGAGCACGGCGGTGGCGATCGCCTCTTCCTCGCGCAGGGGCGGCAGCGCCTCGTCGCGCGCCGCGCGCGTCCTGGCGGCCTGCCGCGCGGCCGCCTCGGCCTGCGCGGCGGAGGTGACTATCTCGCGCAGTTCGGCCTCGGCCTTGGCGCGCAGTTCGTCGGCCTCTTTCCAGCGACGGTAGAGCAGCAACCCCTCGGCCTGCCGCAGCTGCGCCCCGATCTCACGGTAACGCGCAGCCTGCCGGGCCTGGCGCGCCAGCTGCGCCAACTGGCTGGCAAGCTGCTCGACGAGGTCGTCGACGCGGGCCAGGTTGCTCTCGGCGCCCTTGAGCTTCAGCTCGGCCTCGTGCCGGCGCTGGTAGAGGCCGGAGATCCCCGCCGCCTCCTCAAGGATGCGCCGCCGGGCCTTGGGCTTGGCGTTGATCAATTCGGAAATCTGGCCCTGCCGCACCAGCGCCGGCGAATGGGCCCCGGTCGAGGCATCGGCGAACAGCATCTGCACGTCCCGCGCCCGCACGTCCTTGCCGTTGACCTTGTAGGCCGAGCCCGCGTCGCGAGTGATACGGCGCACGATGTCCAGCATGTCGGATTCGTTGAACCCGGCTGGGGCCAGCCGCTCGGTGTTGTCGACCTGCAGGCTGACCTCGGCGAAATTGCGCGCCGGCCGGCTGGCCGCCCCGGCGAAGATCACGTCCTCCATGCCGCCGCCGCGCATGGCGGTGGGGCGGTTCTCGCCCATCACCCAGCGCAGCGCCTCCAACAGGTTGGACTTGCCGCAGCCATTGGGGCCGACAACGCCGGTCAGCCCGTCGGCGATCAGCAGATCGGTCGGGTCGACGAAGCTTTTGAAGCCGTTGAGTCTGAGGCGGGTGAAGCGCACGTTGAAACCATTCGATTCCTCGGGTTTCAAATCCTTCGGACAGAGCGGTCGCGAGTCAAGCACTCACCCCAGCATCTGCCAAAATTCGGCGACTTATCCACAAAATATTGGGAATAGCCCGCCGATCTTGTGGCCGCCGGGCATACCGCGACCCCGCGACCGAGGGAATCGGGCTCAGCCCTCGCCGGTGCAAGCGACTCGCGCGCGCATGAGGGCCGGGTCGCCCTCGAAACTGCCCGGCACGATCCGGCAACCCGAGGCGCGCTCGATGGCGACAAAGCCGCGGGCCATCACGGCGCGCGCCCTGCGGCCGGTCTCGACATTCAGGCGGATGGCCTCGGCCCGGTCGCCGAGGATATGCACGCTGAACTGGCTGCCTGCGACCTCGACGCGCCGGCGAATGGCGCCGCGCATGTCCAGCGCCGGGCTGTCACAGCCCGCCAGCATCAAAACTCCCAGGGCGAGTATCAGGCCCATGGCCCCTTCCAGCCGCATGGGTGGAGAATGGCGACCGCCGGATTAACAGGAGTTTAACCGCCGCGCTTCCAAATGACGCATTTTGGATGAATGTTATTGCGCTTAAACATATTCCAAATCTCGAATGTTAAGGAGTGCAGACATGCAACCCTCGACTCGCCCCGCGGATCGTTACTCGCCGCTCTACTTCCTCGCCTCGCTGGGGGCCGGCGGCCTGGCCGTCACCTTCTTCATGTACCTGTTCTTCTGGGTGAAACACCCCAACCAGCCGGTGCCGGTCTTCGAAGACATCGCCGCGGCCTTTTCGGCGGGCTTCCTGCCGCAACAGATCGCGATAGCGGTCGCCTATATCGGCATCACCGCCTTCGCCTTCATCAACATCAAGATGTTGATCTGGAACATCGGCGCCTATCGCAGGTTCCGCCAGTCCAAGGCCTTCGAAGAGTTCACCAACTCCAACGCCGAAACGCAGCTTCTGGCGATGCCGCTGGCCATCGCCATGACCATCAACGTGGGTTTCATCCTGGGCATGGTCTACGTGCCGGGGCTGTGGAGCGTGGTCGAATACCTCTTCCCCATGGCGCTGGTGGCCTTCGGCCTGGCCGGGTGGCTGGCGTTCCGGCAACTCGCCGATTTCCTTGGCCGGGTGCTGACCAAGGGCGGCGTGTTCGACGTGACCGCGCATAATTCCTTCGCCCAGCTCCTGCCCGCCTTCGCCCTGTCCATGGTGGCCGTGGGGTTCGCCGCCCCGGCGGCGATGAGCACCACGCCGCTGACCGTGGGCGTGGGCCTGATCGGCTCCACCTTCTTCGGTGTGACCGCGACCATCTACGCGATCATCGCCGCCATCACCGGCTTCAACTCGATGCTGCATTACGGCACCGCGAAGGAGGCCGGCCCCACCCTGCTGGTGGTCGTCCCGATCATGACCGTGCTGGGCATCATGTTCATGCGCCAGGAGCACGGCATGCATGTCACCTTCGGGGCCCATAGCGACCCGATCGACACGCTGGTCTTTCTCAGCCGCATGCTGTCGGTGCAGGTGGTCTTCCTGCTGCTGGGCCTGCTGGTGCTGCGCCGCCAGGGCTATTTCCAGCACTACCTGTTCGGGGCCGAGAACTCGCCGGGCGCCTACGCGCTGGTGTGCCCCGGCGTGGCGCTGTCTGTGATGACCCATTTCTGGCTGAACAAGGGGCTGGTCGCCAACGGGCTGATCGCCAAGTTCAGCACCGGCTACTGGGCCATCACGCTGATCGCCATCGCCTTCCAGGTCTCGATGATCTGGCTGGTGCTCCACCTGAACCGCCGCCATTTCGGCCGCCCGGCCCAGGCGCAGGGCGTGCCGGCGGAATAAGCCGCCGCTCACACGGGAACGGGAAACGGGGGGCGCGCGCCCCCC
>JBNGCX010000009.1:0-78473 GCA_049974865.1 Paracoccaceae bacterium | reverse complement strand
ACGCTGCGCGCCCCGGGCGGGGGATGCCGGGCCGCCCCTCTGCGATGGGACGCTGTAAAAAAGGCCCGCCTCGGCGTTAACCGAGCGGGCCTTTCCCTTGGCGGGATCTTCAACCGGATCAGTCGGCGCGGGCCTGTTTCACCAGTTGGCGCATGCCGTCCAGAGGCACGTAACCGCGCAGCATGCTGTCCTCCAGCACGAAGGTGGGCGTGCCGGTGATGCCCAGGCGCTGTGCCAGCGCGCGGTTCTTCTGGATGATATCCTCCACCTCGGGGCTGTTCATCAGCGGCAGGATCGCCTCGGGGTCGAGGTCGAGGCGCCCGGCCAGCTTCTCGAGGCTCTGGACGGTGGCGTTGCCGCGCATGGTGATCAGGGCGTCATGCGCCTTCTTGTAGGCCTCGTCGCCCGCGGCCAGCTTGGTGGCGATGGCAAAACGCGAGGACAGTTCCGACTGTTCGCCCAGGATCGGGAATTCCTTGACGATGAAGCGGATGTTGCCGTCCGTCTTGAGCAGTTCCTCGACCTCCGGGTGGGCCTTGCGGCAGTAGGTGCAGCGGTAGTCGCTGAATTCCACCAGGGTGATGTCCCCCTCGGGGTTGCCGCCGACCCAGGAATAACCATCCTCGAAGATGTCCTTGGCGTTGGTCTTGACCAACTGCTGGTCCTGCGCCGCCGCGGCCTGTTCCTGGCGCTGCTCCAGGACGGCGATGGCCTCCATCAGCACCTCGGGGTTCTCCAGCAGGTACGCGCGGACCTCCTGGCGGAAGGCGGTGCGCTCGGCCTCGCTCATTTCCACGATATCCGTGGCCATGGCGGGGGCGGCGAAGCTCAGCGCCAGCGCGGCACCGGCGAGGGTCTTGCGGATCATCAGCGTTATCTCCGTTTTGCTGCGGCCTCAGCCGCACTCAACACATCCTGCGCCCGAAGCCAACCCGCGGATCCACGCGGCAAAAGGTCCGAGGCGCGCTTGGCATGGGTGCCGGCGTCGTTCAGCCGGCCCGCCAGCGCATAGCGTTCGGCCGTGGCGAGCGACGCCATGCCGTTGTTCCCGGCCCGCGCATAGGCCACCGCCAGGTCGCGCAGCATGCGCGGGTCATGCGGGTCGCGCGCGCGGGCCTTTTCCAGCGCGGCCAGCGCGCGGGCGTTGCCGTCGGCGGTCTTCAGCGCCAGCAGCGCCCGGCCATGGCCGGCCAGGATCAGCGCCTCGCGCGGGGCCATGGTCACCGCCTTGCCATAGGCGCTGACCGCGGCGGGGAACTGTCGCGATTCCAGCAGGATCTGGCCCTTGAGCTCCTGGTAATAGGGGTCGTTGGGGCGCATAGCGACCAGCCGGTTCACCTCGGCCAGCGCCCGGTCGGCATCGGGGCGGCGGTGATAGGCGATGGCCCGCCGCATCACGGCAATGTCGGACTGGTCTTTCTTGCCCACCTTGCGCAGCGTGTAGTTGGAGTTCTGCAGGAACGCCCCCAGCTTGCCGCGGGCGCGGGCGAACCAGTAGTCGGCCGCCGGGTCGTCGCGCGCCTCCTTGCCATAGGCGGCGGCATAACCCTTCATCGCGCGCAGCCGGTCGGCGGTCAGCGGGTGGGTGCGCACATAAGGATCCTGCCGGCCCGGGCGCAGCGCCTCCTGACCGCGGAAGATGTCGAGGACGTCGACCATGGCCTGGGGGTCCACGCCCGCGCGCGCCATGTAGCGGATGCCGGCCTGGTCGGCCGAGGCTTCCTCGGCCCGGGTATGGGAAAAGAACATCCGCTGCGCCGACGATTGCGTGCCGATCGCCAGCCCCGTCGCCGCCTTGCCGTTGCCCGAGGCGGCCAGCCCCAGCGCCAGCACCGTGCCCAGGGCGGCCGCCGAATTGGCGCCGCGCAGGTTGGCCAGGCGGCGGGTGATATGGCCGTTGGCGATATGCGCCAGCTCATGCGCGATGACCGCCTGCAACTCCTCGGCGCGGTCGAGCTTCAGGATCAGCCCGGAATGGATGAAAATCGTGCGGCCGTCGGGCACGTAGGCGTTGAGCGAGCCGTCATTGATCACCATCACCCTGAGCTGCGATACCGACAGGCCCGCGGCCCCCGCCACGGGCGAAAGCAGCTCGCGCAGGGCATGCTCGACCTCGGCATCGCGGATCAGGCCCTGGGCACGGGCCATGGGCGCCAGCAGCAGCGCGGCCAGCAGCGTCATCGCGGCAATGAGCCGGGACAGGCGGGGGAAGGCTGGCATTGACGACGGGCCCTCGCGCTGGGAGAAAGCGGCACAAACAGGCGCAGTCTACGGAGGGTTACATGCGGAGTTCAAGGCGCGGCGAGGTCGATCCCTTCATTGTGATGGACGTGATGGAGGCGGCCCGCAAGGCCGAGGAGGCCGGGCGCCACATCATCCACATGGAGGTGGGCCAGCCCTCGACTCCCGCGCCCGCAGGCGCCCGCGCCGCGCTGGCCGGCGCGCTGGAGGAAGAGGCGCTGGGATACACCGTCGCCCTGGGCCTGCCCGCACTGCGCGCCCGCATCGCGCGGCTTTACAGGGACTGGTACGGCGTCGATCTCGACCCGGCGCGCGTGATCGTGACCGCGGGCTCGTCGGGGGCGTTCCTGCTGGCCTTCACCGCCCTGTTCGACACCGGAGACAAGGTGGGAATCGGCGCGCCCGGCTATCCCTCCTACCGGCAGATCCTCAAGGCGCTGGACATCCGGCCGGTGATGATCGAATGCGCGGCCGGGAACCGGTTGCAGCCGGTGCCGGCGGACCTGCCGGCGGACCTTGCCGGGCTGATGGTGGCCTCGCCCGCCAACCCTTCGGGCACGATGCTGGACCGCGCGGCCATGCGCGCGCTGATCGAGGCCTGCGCCGCGAACGGCACGGCTTTCATCTCGGACGAGATCTATCACGGCATCGAATACGAGAAGAAGGCGGTCACCGCGCTGGAGATCAGCGACGACGTCTATGTCATCAACTCCTTCTCCAAGTATTTCTCGATGACCGGCTGGCGCGTGGGCTGGATGGTGGTGCCCGAGGGGCACGTCCGCAAGGTCGAGCGCCTGGCGCAGAACATGTTCATCTGTCCATCGCATGCCGGGCAGCTGGCCGCGCTGGCGGCGATGGATTGCGAGCAAGAGCTGCAGGCCAACATGGATGTCTACCGCGAGAACCGCCGCCTGATGCTGGAAGGCCTGCCCGAGGCCGGCTTCACCGAGATCGCGCCGCCCGACGGGGCCTTCTACGTCTATGCCGATGTCTCGGCGCTGACCGACGACAGCCGCGCCTTTGCCGCCGAGATCCTGGAGAAGGCCGGCCTGGCGGTGACGCCGGGGCTGGATTTCGACCCCGACCGCGGGGCGGGCACGCTGCGCTTTTCCTACGCCCGCTCGACCGCGGATATCCGCGAGGGGCTGGCGCGCCTCAAGGCGTTCATGGCGGGCCGCTGAGCGGCGGCGTGATCCAGCGGCGCGGCCTTTCGGCCGCAAGAGATGCCGGGTGGGCGCCCGTGGCCGCGGCAGGTTCCCAGCGTGGCCCGCTTGCGCTAGGATGGCGGGCAAAAGAGCAGGGCAGATGAGCAGTCTATTCCGTGCGATCCTGATTTGGCTGATGCTGGCCGCACCGGCGGCGGCGCAGCCGCTGTCGGCGCTGGCGCGCGTCGACGCCGCGGGCTCGCGGATCTCGGACGCGGGCGAGGGGGTGGAACTGCGCCTCGCCCTGAGCCAGCCCGTGCCCTACGCCCTGCGCCTGCTGGACGGCCCGCCGCGGCTGGCGGTGGAGTTCAACGAGGTGGACTGGACCGGCCTGACGCCCGCCGGCTTTGGCCGGAGCGGTCGGGCCGAGGTGACGGCGATGGGCACTCTCCGGCAGGGGTGGTCGCGGTTGATGCTGGAACTGTCGACGCCGATGTTGGTGGAGCGGGCGGAGATGCGCGTCGACCAGACCGCCGGCAATGCCGTGCTGGCGCTGCGGCTGCGCCCCGCCGATAAGGACGAGTTCGCCGCGCATGTCAGCCCGCCCGATCAGGAGGTTCCCGCTGCCACCCCCGCGCCGCGCCGCCGGCAGGACGGGACGCGGCCCTTGCGGGTGGTGCTGGACCCCGGCCATGGCGGTGTCGATCCGGGGGCCGAGCGCGACGGGGTGCGCGAGGCCGATCTGATGCTGACCTTCGCCCGCGAGCTGAAAGAGGTCTTGCGGCGCGCCGGCATGCAGGTGGTCATGACCCGCGACGCCGATGTCTTCGTCCCGCTGGAAACCCGGATCACCGTCGCCCGCGCCGCGCAGGCCGACCTGCTGCTGTCGCTGCATGCCGATGCGCTGGCCGAGGGGCGGGCGACGGGGGCCACCGTCTACACCCTGTCCGAGACCGCTTCGGACACGGCCTCGGCCAAGCTGGCCGAGCGGCACGACCGGGCGGACCTGCTGGCGGGCGTCGACCTGACCCGGCATGACGACGTGATCGCCGATGTCCTGATGGACCTCGCCCGGCTCGAATCGACCCCGCGCTCGGACCACCTGGCCGATGCGGTGGTCGAGGGGCTGCGGCAATCGGTCGGGGGCCTGCACAAGCGGCCCCGGCTCAGCGCCGGGTTCTCGGTGCTGAAGTCGCCCGATATCCCGTCGGTTCTGGTGGAACTGGGCTTCCTGTCCAGCGACCGCGACCGGGCCAGGCTGACCGATCCCGACTGGCGGCGGCGCGCGGCGGAGGGGATTCGCGATGCGCTGCAGGCCTGGGCGGTGGAGGACGCGGCCGCGGCGGCCCTGCTCAGGCGCTAGCGCGTCGCCGCGCGAGAAAGATCGTGTGCCCCTGGCAGCCGGGGTCCTCGGGCGCGAACTGCAGCAGGTCGAAGCCGTTTTCCTCCAGCAGCGCGCGATACTCCCCGGGCTCAAGCGAGCAGTGATAGATCGGCGCGCCTTCGACCTGGCCGATGGGCTCTCCCGCCGCGGGGCCGGCCGTGAACATCAGCACCGCCTTGGGCGCGGCATGCGCGGCGAAGACGGGGAACATGGCCCGCTGATCCCCCGCGCCGAGGTGAAAGAAGCTGTTCCAGGCCAGAATCGCGTCGAACTGCTGCCCCAGATCCAGCCCGCGCATGTCGGCGCAGATCGCCTCGGCCCCGGGCAGGTTGGCGCGGAAAAGCGCGACCATCGCCTCGGCGCCGTCGACGCCGGTCACCTGCGCGCGCCGGTCGGACAGGTAGCGCGCGATGGGCAGGCCGGACCCGCAGCCGAGGTCGAGCACCCGCCGCCCCGGCGCATGGGCCAGCATCCTGTCCAGCCAGCGGCGTTCGAACAGGGTCTTGTCGCGGCTCCGGGCAAAGCCCTGGGCCACGCGCTGATAGGTGGGCAGGATGTCATCGGGCGTCATGGGGCATTGCGTAGGGCAGGGCGGGCGGCCCGGCAACGGCCTTGCATCGCGGGCGGCGCTTTTCAGCCGAGCCGTGGCGTCGCAGCCTTTTGACCCGGCCGCGCGGGACCCTTATATAGGCCAGACGACAATTCCGGGGGCGCGCGTGACCAGGTTCATCCTTTCCTTCTTCGGGGCTGTGTTCAGCCTTGTGACCATCGGTGCGGTGTTCGCCGCCCTGATGGTGGGCGCCATCTTCTGGATGTATTCGCGCGACCTGCCCAATCACGAGGAACTGGCCAATTACGCGCCCAAGACCATCAGCCGGATCTATTCCGGCGAGGGGCGCATGATCGACGAGTTCGCCGAGGAGCGCCGGCTCTTCGTTCCCGCCGACGAGATCCCCGATCTGGTCAAGCAGGCCTTCATCTCGGCCGAGGACAAGAATTTCTACACCCACAAGGGCTATGACACCCGCGGCATCGCGGCGGCGGTAATCGACGCGGTGAAAAGCCGGGGCCGCAACGTGCGCGGCGCCTCGACCATCACCCAGCAGGTGATGAAGAACTTCCTGCTGGGCGGCGAGCGCCGGGCCGAGCGCAAGATCAAGGAGATCATCCTCGCCACCCGGATCGAGGAGACGCTGAGCAAGGACAAGATCCTGGAGCTCTATCTCAACGAGATCTACCTCGGCGCCAATTCCTACGGCGTGGCCGCGGCCGCCCAGACCTATTTCAACAAGACCCTGTCCGAGCTTGCGCCGGAAGAGGCCGCCTATCTCGCCGCGCTGCCCAAGAAGCCGGCGGCGCTGCACCCGGTGCGCGACATGGAGGCCGCGATCGAGCGCCGCAACTACGTGCTGCGCGAGATGTTCGAGAACGGCTATATCGACCGCGACGCCTATGAGGCCGCTCGCGAGGCGCCGCTGAAATCCGTGCAGAACGGCGATTACGAGCCCTTCCGCGCCCAACTGCCGCCGCGCGACTACTTCACCGACGAGATTCGCCGGCAGCTCAGCCGCGATTTCGGCGAGGGCGAATTCTTTGGCGGCGGCCTGACTATCCGGGCCACCATCGACCCCGAGATGCAGGTCGAGGCCGCCCGCGCCCTGCGCAAGGGGCTGGAGGAATACGACCGCTCGCGCGGGGGCTGGCGCGGCACCGGCAAGACGATCGCGCCCGAGAAACTGGGTGACGAGGCCGCCTGGCGCGCCGCGCTGGCCGAGGTGGACGTGCCCCGCGATATCGAGGGCTGGTACCCGGCCGTGGTGCTGGAGATCGCCGCGCAGCAGATCCGCCTGGGCGTCGAGGGCGTCGAGGAAACCGCCACCGTCCCGCGCAAGGACATCGCCTGGATGAAGGGCGATTTCACCGAGAATTTCGAGGTCGGCGACGTGGTGCACGTGGGCCGCCTGCTCAGCGACGAGGATGGCAGCTTCATCCGCTGGAGCCTCCGGCAGGTGCCCGAGGTGCAGGGCGCCTTCGTGGCCATGGACGTGAACACCGGCCGGGTGATCGCCATGCAGGGCGGCTTCTCCTACCAGGATTCGGTGTTCAACCGCGCCACCCAGGCCACGCGGCAGCCGGGGTCCAGCTTCAAGCCCTTCGTCTATGCCACGGCGCTGGACAGCGGCTTTACCCCCGCCACCATCATCGTCGACGCGCCCATCGAGATCGACACCGGCTCCGAGATCTGGCGGCCCAAGAACGCCTCCAACAAGTTCTACGGGCCCACGCCGCTGCGCACCGGCATCGAGCGCTCGCGCAACCTGATGACCGTGCGCCTGGCGCAGGAGATCGGGATGGAGACCGTCGCGGGCTACGCCGAACGCTTTGGCGTCTATGACCGGATGCAGCCCTTCCTGTCCAACGCGCTCGGCAGCCAGGAGACCACGCTCTACCGCATGGTCTCGGCCTACGCGATGTTCGCCAATGGCGGCGAGCGGGTGGAGCCCACGCTGGTCGACCGCGTGCAGGACCGCTGGGGCAAGACGATCTATCGCCACGACCGGCGGCAATGCCTCGATTGCGAAGAGCCGGACCTGGCCGAGGGCGTGGGCCCGCGCATCCGCTCTCACCGGGAACGCGTGATCGACGCGATCACCGCTTACCAGCTGACCTCGATGATGCGCGGCGTGGTCGAACGTGGCACCGCCGCGGGCCGCGTCAACCTGGGCGTGCCCACGGCGGGCAAGACCGGCACCACCAACGACGCGCGCGACGTGTGGTTCGTGGGCTTCACCTCGAACATCGTGGCCGGCTGCTACATGGGCTTCGACCAGCCGCGCCCGCTGGGCCGCGGGGCCTATGGCGGCTCGATGTGCGCGCCGGTGTTCAACGAGTTCATGCAGAAGGCCACCGAGAAATACGGCGGCGGCAAGTTCAAGCTGCCCCCGGGCGGCCATTTCATCAAGATCGACCGCTATTCCGGCGAGCGGCTGGCCGACGACGCCTCGGGCCCCAACGTGGTGGCCGAGTATTTCCGCGACGGCGAAGAGCCGATCTTCGGCCTCGGCGCGCTGATCGACGGCGGCTTTGCCATGGGCTCCAACCTGCCGCTCTTCGACCCGGGCGAGGACGAGACCTACCAGGAGCAGACCGAGCAGGTCACCACCTCGACCGGCGAGAAGGCCACGGTGGGGCCCAAGGCCAGCTTCGGCTCGCTCAGTTCGGGCGGGCTTTACTGAGCTTGCCCCGCCCGGTCCGAGCCGCTATCACCGCCACCTGAACACCACCAAGCGAAGGTCCGCCAATGCGTGCTGAAACGCAGAACATCGTCGAGGAAATCCGCAAGTCCCTGAACCTGCTGGCGCAGCGCATGGACTGGGAAACCGCCGAGCATCGCTTGGAGGAATTCAACGCGATGTCCGAGGACCCGGACCTGTGGAACGACCCCGCCAAGGCGCAGAAGCTGATGCGCGAGCGGCAGCAGCTGGTCGACGCCATCGACACCTACAAGGGCATCGGTCAGGAGCTCGAGGACAATATCGAGCTGATCGAGCTGGGCGAGATGGAAGAGGACGACGAGGTCGTCGCCGAGGCCGAATCCGCGCTGAAGGCGCTGAAGGACAAGGCCGCCCAGAAGGAGATCGAGGCGCTGCTGAACGGCGAGGCCGACGGCAACGACACCTTCCTCGAGATCAACGCGGGCGCCGGCGGCACCGAAAGCTGCGACTGGGCCTCGATGCTGGCGCGGATGTATGTCCGCTGGGCCGAGCAGCACGGCTACAAGGTCGAGCTGCAATCGGAAAGCGCGGGCGAAGAGGCCGGCATCAAGTCCGCCGCCTACAAGATTTCCGGCCCCAACGCCTATGGCTGGCTGAAATCCGAAAGCGGCGTGCACCGGCTGGTGCGGATTTCGCCCTACGACTCGGCGGCGCGGCGGCACACCTCGTTCTGCTCGGTCTGGGTCTACCCGGTGGTGGACGACAATATCGAGATCGAGGTGAACCCGGCCGATATCCGCGTCGACACCTACCGTTCCTCGGGCGCGGGCGGGCAGCACGTGAACACCACCGACTCGGCGGTGCGGATCACCCACATGCCCACCGGGATCGTGGTCACCAGTTCCGAGAAATCGCAGCACCAGAACCGCGACATCGCCATGAAGGCGCTGAAATCGCGGCTCTACCAGCTCGAACTCGACAAGCGCCACGCCGAGATCAACGCCCAGCACGAGGCCAAGGGCGAGGCCGGCTGGGGCAACCAGATCCGGTCCTACGTGCTGCAGCCCTATCAGATGGTGAAGGACCTGCGCACAGGCGTGGAGACGTCGGACACGCAGGGCGTGCTCGACGGCGATCTCGACAAGTTCATGGCGGCCACGCTGGCGCTGGACGTGGCCGGTAAATCCCGCGCCGAGGCGCAGGGCGAGGACTAAGGCCCGGCTGACCCACAGAGCAGGGGCCGGGCGCGGCCCTCCTTTCCGCGGGCGGGTGCCCGGAAGGGCTCCATCCCGGGCCTTTGCCGTGTCGGATATCGGCAGCCGGGGGGCGGACGAAGCTCAGCGGGCGAAAACAAGCAGAAAAATCAACGCGGCCAGCCCGCCGGCGATCAGCAGATAGGTTGGGTCTCGGACGATGGCCTCCGCCCAGTGGGAAATGTCGGTGGTGCTGAACCCGCCACCGCCGCCGCCGGACGTTCCGCTTAGTACCGTTCCGTATTCGACCATTACGCCCTCCCGAGGGCCGCGCCCTTGGTCGCAAGTCTAACCCATGCAGCCGGATTTTTCACCTGAAAGGCCAAGCGCCTGTGACGGGACAGGATTCCGCGACCGGTACGGCGACAGCCCCGGCCATTCGCCGCTCAGCCGTCGTCCGCGCCCTCGGGGATTGAGTGCCGACCATCGGCGTGCCGAGACGCCCATCCAGGGTCGGGCGCGGCCCTGCTTACTGCGACCGGATGAACGGATCCCCCGGATGCGCTCCAAATGGGCCAGCCGTCGCATGCGGCGCGGAACCTGCGCCGTCCGCAACTCCCCCGGCAACGGTGCCCGCGGCGCGGCCGCGAATTTTTGCCGTGATCCCCGCCATTTCGGTGTAAGCTGCCCCCCATACGCCCTGGGAAAGCGTATGAGGGAGGAAATCATGAGCGATGTGACCGCCGTCGAGGCGTCGCCGCGGCCGGAGATCGCCCGGCTGCATTTCAACGATCTGACAGGCGCGCTGGCGGATGGCTGGCGCGATTTCAGGCGGGCGCCGGTCTTCGGCCTGTTCTTCAGCGCGGTCTACGTGCTTGGCGGGCTGGCGCTGGTGCTGCTGGGGGCGGGGACCGTGGCCTGGACGCTGGTGGTCTCGCTGGGCTTTCCGCTGGTGGCGCCCTTCGCCGCGGTGGGGCTCTACGAGGTCAGCCGCCGGCTGGAGCGGGGGCAACCGCTGGTCTGGGGCGAGATCCTGGGCGTGGTTGTGCGCGAGAAGGACCGGCAGATCCCCTGGATGGGGGCGATCATCGTGATCTATTTCCTGTTCTGGACCTTCCTGGCGCACATGATCTTCGCCCTGTTCATGGGGCTGAGCGTGATGACCAATATCAGCTCGTCGCTGGACGTGTTCCTGACCCCGAACGGGCTGACCATGATCGCGGTCGAGCTGGTCGTGGGCGGCGTCTTCGCCTTCGTCCTCTACAGCCTGACGGTGGTCAGCCTGCCGCTGCTGCTGGACAAGGAGATCGATTTCGTCAGCGCCATGCTGATCAGCTTCCGCACGGTGCAGGAGAATTTCGTGGTGATGCTGGTCTGGGCCTTCGTTATTGCCACGCTGGCCTTCTGGTCGATGGTGCCGCTGTTCCTGGGGCTGCTGGTGGTGTTGCCGGTGCTGGGGCACGCCACCTGGCATCTCTACCGCCGGGCGCTGATCTCGCCCGAGGGCTGAGCCACGAAAAAACGGGCACCCGCCGGGGTGCCCGTCTGACAAGCGGTATCCCGTAAAGGGTCAGCCCTGCGCGGGCTTCTGTTCGCCGGCGGGGCGGCGCTGCTGCGTCTGTTGCGGCTGCGCCTGTTGCGCGGGCTTGGCGCTGCCGCCGGTCGAAAGCGGGTCGTCGGCGCGCTGCACCGAGCCCTCGAAATGGGCGCCGGATTCGATGGCGATGGTCTTGTGGATGATGTCGCCCTCGACGCGCGCGGTCGAGGTCAGGCGCACCTTCAGGCCGCGCACGCGGCCCACGATGCGGCCGTTGACCACCACGTCGTCGGCGATCACCTCGCCCTTGATGGTGGCGCCTTCGCCCACGGTCAGCAGATGCGCGCGGATGTCGCCGTCGACGACGCCCTCGACCTGGATGTCGCCGGTGGTTTTCAGGTTGCCGGTCACCGTGAGGTCCGAGGACAGAACCGATGCGGGGGGCTTCGCCTTGGGGGCGGGGGCCTTCGCCTCGGGCTTGGGCGCGGCCGCGGTTTCGGGCGCCTTGGTTTTTTCTGCTTCACCGGCCTGTTTCGGGCCGGGCTCGTTGATCCTGCTTTTAGAAAACATTTCTGGCTGCCTTGATATAGGTCATCGGGTTGACGGGTTTGCCGCCGACGCGCACTTCGTAGTGCAGATGAGTGCCGGTGGACCGGCCGGAATTCCCCATATCACCAATCCGGTCCCCGCGCGAGACCCTATCCCCGACTTTCACGCGAAGTTTTGCCAGGTGGGCGTAGCGGGTTTCGATCCCGAACTCGTGCCGGACCTTGATCAGCCGGCCGTAGCCGCTGGACCATCCGGCATGGGTGACAACGCCGTCGGCGGTGGCGTAGATGGGGGTGCCGTAGGAGGCCGCGAGGTCGGTGCCTTCGTGCATCCGGCCCCAGCGCGGGCCGAAGCCGCTGGTGTAGCGGAAGGCCGATTTCACCGGAACCGAGAAGGGCGTCTTCTGGGCGGCGATGCGATAGAGGTTCAGCCGGTCCAGGCTGTGCAGGATCTGGTTGGCGCGCAGCTGCTCGGCGCTGGGGGCCTCGCCCTTGGTCGAGATGCCGATCGGCGTCAGCGGCCCGCCCATGCCGGAATAGCCCTGGCGCACCTGGTCGATCAGGTTCTCGGTCGACAGGCCGGCGGCGCGAAACATCTTGTCCAGCGGCTCGACCGAAACCGTCAGCGCCTCTTCGAGCTGGCTGAAGATGTGGTCGTTGCGGTCCTGCGCCAGGCGGCGCTCGTAGATCAGCTCGTCGGTCAGGTCGAAGGCCTGGGCGGCCTCGGCGGCGACGGTGTCGCGCTCGACCGCGGTGAGCTGAAGCGCGTCGGTCAGGAAGGCCAGGGTGCTTTCCATGTCCTCCATCCGGCCGATGCGCTGGTCGATGGAGCCGGTCACTCCGTCCAGTTCGGCGGTGAGGAGCTCGGCCTTTTCCTGCGCCTCGTCGCGTTCGGCCATGGTGTCGCGCAGGGTGGTCTGGATCACCTCGATGCCGGTTTCCAACTCGCGCCGGCGCTCTTCCGAGGACAGCAAGGCCGACTGCATCTTGGAAATCTCGGACAGCGCCACGTTGAACCGCTCCTGCGCGGCGCGGGCTTCCTCGGCATGCAGGTCGCGCTCTTCGGCGAGGGCGTTCAGCCGGGTCTCGTAGAGCTGCTGTTCGCGCGCGGCCTGGTCGCGCAGGCTGCCGGCGCCGATACTGTCCATCGCCAGGATGGCGGCGGCGACGATCGCCCAGCCCACGGTCAGCGCCGAGCCGCCGAGGGCGATCAGCTGCGTGGCCGGGCTGAGCCGGATGAAACGTGTGCTGGTGTCGGTGCGCAGAAACAGGCGCTGTTCCGGAAGGTGGCGCTCAAGCGCCGCGTTTAGTCGGTGTATCAGCCTGTGGCCCACTGCTTTGCCTCTTGTCCACCCCAGTCTTTTCGACCGATCGCTCCCCAACAGAACGGTCGGGAATCCCTTACTCAGCGTCGCCCATTGCTGCAAGTTTTTTGAACAATGTGTCCGGTTTGACGCAAAGCTTTACGCAAAATGGGCAAAAAACCGCCGATGAAACGGGGTGTTACCGGACATTGCTGCCTTCGGCGAGCGGCCAGTAGAAATCCGGCGGCAGGCCGGCCTCGGCGCGTTTCTCCTCGTTGAAGGGCGGTTTCAGCGCGCCGTGGAAATATTCGCGGACCAGGGCGTGGAACACCTCTTTGGGGTCCTGCTCGTGCCGGCCGCAGAGGAAGTGGAACCACTTGGAGCCATAGGCGACATGGCCCACCTCTTCGCCGTAGATCACCTCCAGCGCCTCGACGGCCTTGTCGTCGCCGGCCTTGCGGAAGATCTCAATCATGCCCGGCGTGACGTCCAGCCCGCGCGCCTCCAGCACCATGGGCACCACGGCCAGCCGGCCCATCAGGTCCTCGGCGGTGTCCTCGGCGGCGCGCCACATGCCGGCATGCGCGGGCAGGGCGCCGTAATGGCTGCCCATCCGCTCCAGGCAGTCGCAGACCAGGTTGAAATGCTTGCTCTCCTCGTCCGCCGCCTTCACCCAGTCGTCGTAGAAGCCCACGGGCATCGGCACGTGGCCGAAGCGGGCGATGATGTCCCAGTGCAGGTCGACGGCGTTGAGCTCGATATGCGCGACCGCGTGCAGCAGCGCGATGCGGCCCTCGGGCGTGCCGGGTCGGCGGCGCGGCACGTCGCGGGGCGACAGCAACTCGGGCTTTTCGGGCCGGGCCGGGCGCAACGGCGGGCTGGCCGTGCCCACGGGCAGGGGACGGCCGGCCGCGCGGGCGGCGAACCAGGCGGCGGCGTGCCGGCGGCTGAGCGCGGTTTTCTCGCGGCCATCGGCGGTGGTCAGCACCTGAGTGGCCATTTGGGTCAGGGTGAGCTCCGTCACAGCGCGCGCACCGCCTCCAGCACCTCGGCCGCGTGGCCCGCGACCTTCACCTTGGGCCAGACCCGCGCGATCTTGCCCTCGGCGTCGACCAGGAAGGTGGCACGCTGGATGCCCATGCTCTTCTTGCCATACATGTTCTTTTCCACCCAGACGCCGTAACGCTCGCAGACATCGCTTTCGGCATCCGACAGCAGGGTGACGGCGAGGTCGCGCTTTTCGCGGAACTTGCCGTGCTTGGCCACGGTATCCTTGGAGATGCCGAAGACCCGGGCCCCGGCGGCCTGGAAATCGGGCAGCAGCGCGGTGAAATCCTGCCCCTCGGTGGTGCAGCCCGGCGTGTCGTCGCGCGGGTAGAAATAGAGGACCACGGGGCCGCCTGTCAGGGCCGAGAGGGTGACCTCGGTTCCGGTCTCGTCGGGCAGCGTGAAATCGGGGGCCTGGGTGCCGATATCTGTCATCTGGTTCCTGTCCTCGCGTCGGGTTACACTGGCGCTCAATACTAGAGCGCGCGGCGCGAAGTCAAAGCCGCGCCGAGCCCGAGGCAAGAAGACGCGCAGGCGCCACATGAGCGACACGACCCCCCAGACCCCGCCGCGCCAAAGGCGGCGGTTCGGCATCTGGATGCTGCTCAGCCTGGCCCTGCTGGCCGGGCTGGCGGGCATCGCCGCGCTGTCGCTGACCGGGCGCATGATCGCGCTGCCCGACTGGGTGACCCAGCGGATCGAGGAACGGGTGAACGCCACTACCGCGCCGGTTTCGGTGCGTCTGGGGGGCGTGGACGTGTTCTTCTCGACCAGCGGCGTGCCGCAGGTGCATCTGCGGCAGGTTGTGATCTCGGACGGCGCCGGGCGCCCGGTGGCGCGCGTGCCCGAGGCCAGCGCGATGCTGGCGCCGGGGCCGCTGATGCAGGGGGAGCTTGCGCTGCAGCGGGTGGCGCTCACGGGGGCCGAGCTGACCCTGCGCCGCGCCTCGGACGGCAGTTTCGACCTGGCGCTCGGCGACGCGGTGGTCCCGGTGCAGCGCGCCGAGAGCCTGATGGACGTGCTGGACGGGATCGACCGGGTCTTCCTCAACCCCGTTCTGTCGGGGATGGAGGGCGTGTCGGTCGAGCAGCTCGAACTCAGCTACGAGGATGCCCGCGCGGGGCGCGTGTGGAACGTGGAAAACGGGCTGCTGACGCTGGACCAGACCCCGGATGAGGTGGCGCTGCGGCTGTTCTTCTCGCTGCGCAACGACCGCGGCGTGCCCTCGGAGGTGGCGCTGAGCTTCGACACGGTCAAGGGCTCGCCCGAGACCCGCGTCTCGGCCAATTTCAGCGACATGGCGGCGGCCGACATCGCCACGCAGTCGCCGGCGCTGGCCTTCCTGTCGGTGATTGACGCGCCGATCTCGGGGGCGATGCGCAGCGGCGTGACGCCCGAGGGCGCGCTGGCCCCGCTGAGCGCCGCGCTGGAGATCGGCGAGGGCGCGCTGACGCCCGAGGCGGGCGCGCCGCCCATCCGCTTCAGCCGCGGCAAGAGCTACTTCTCCTACGCCCCCGACGAGGGCAAGATCACCCTGGACGAGATCGCGCTGGACACCGCCGCGCTGCGCCTGCGGGCCGAGGGCCATGCCTTTTTGCGCGACGAGGTCGACGGCTGGCCGCGCACGCTGGTCACCCAGGTGCAGTTCCGCGAGGTAGAGCTGGACCCCGAGGGGGTGTTCGAGGCGCCCGCGCGCTTCACCGGCGGGGCGCTGGACCTGAAGCTGGAGCTCGCCCCCTTCACCGCGACCATCGGGCAAGTGGTGCTGATGGATGCCGCGCAGACCGCCTATCGCGGCAAGGGGGTGGTGCGCGCCCACCCCGAGGGCTGGCAGGTCGATCTCGATCTGGCGGTGGACGAGATCACCGACACCCGCCTGCTGCAGCTCTGGCCGGTCGACGTGGTGCCGCGCACCCGCGACTGGATCGCGCGCAATGTGCTGGCGGGGAACCTGCGCAACGTCACCGCCGCGCTGCGCCTGGCGCCCGATGCCGAGCCCCGGATCGCCCTGAACCACGAATTCCGCGACTCCACCGTGCGTTTCCTGCGCACCATGCCGCCGGTCGAGCAGGGCAGCGGCTATGCCGCCATCCTGGACAACCGGTTCACGCTGGTGGTGGACTCGGGCCATGTCACCGCGCCCAGCGGCGGCCGGATCGACGTGGCGGGCTCGGTGATGCGGGTGCCCGACATCACCCGTCGTCCCGCCGATGCCGAGATCGACCTGCGCACCGACAGCGGCCTGCAGGCCGCGCTGTCGCTGCTGGACCTTCCGCCGCTGGAGATCATGACCAAGGCGGGGCAGCCGGTGGACCTGGCCGAGGGCCGCGCGATCGCGCAGGCACATATCGCCGTGCCGCTGGTCAAGGGCGTGCAGCCGCAGGACGTGGATTACAGCGTCACCGGGCGGCTTGAGGATGTGCGCTCGGAGAGGCTGGTCAAGGGCCGCGTGCTGGCGGCCGAGACGCTGGAGCTGCGTGCCGATCCCGGCGAGGTCTCGATCGGCGGCGACGCGACGCTGGACGGGGTGCCGGTGCGTGGCAGCTGGGTGCAGAAGGTCGGGCCGGAGCATCGCGGCGCCAGCCGGGTCGAGGGCATGGTGGAGCTGTCGCAGCGCGCGGTGGATGCCTTCGGCATCGGCCTGCCCGAGGGCAGCGTCAGCGGCGCGGGGTGGGGCACGATCGCGGTCGACCTGGCGCGCGATGCGCCGCCGCGCTTTACCCTGACATCGGATCTCAACCGGGTGGGGCTGCAACTGGTCGACCTGGGCTGGTCCAAGCCGCGCAACGCGACGGGGCGGCTGCATGCGGCGGGCACCCTGGGCGAGCCGCCGGAGGTCGAGAGCCTGGAGTTTTCCGCGCCCGGGCTGACGGCCGCCGGCGCCATCACCCTTACCCCCGAGGGCGGGCTGCGCGAGGCCCGGTTCGACCGGGTGCAGCTTGGCGGCTGGCTGGACGCGCCGGTGGTGCTGAGCGGGCGCGGCCGGGGCCAGGCCCCGGCGGTGCGGATCGCGGGCGGCACGGTGGACCTGCGCGACCGGACGACGCTTGGCGGTGGCCGCGGGGGCGGGGCGCCCGGCGGCGGCCCGCCGATCCAGGTGGCGCTGGACCGGCTGATCGTCTCGGACGGCATCCGCCTGGCCGGCGTGCGCGGCACGCTCAGCCGCGCGGGCGGGCTGAACGGTACGCTGACCGGCCAGGTGGTGGGCGGCGCGCCGGTGCGGGCCACGCTGGCCCCGCAGGCCGGCGGCACCGGCATAAGGGTGCAGTCCGACGACGCGGGGGGCGTGCTGCGCGGGGCCGGCATTTTCGAGAAATCCCGCGGCGGGACCATGGACCTGCTGCTGACGCCGCTGGACCGGCCCGGGCATTACAAGGGCAACCTGTCGATCCAGAACACCCGCGTGCGCGACGCGCCGGTGCTGGCGGAACTGCTGAGCGCGATCAGCGTGGTCGGGCTGCTGGAACAGATGGGCGGCGAGGGGCTGGTCTTCACCGATGTGTCATCGGCTTTCACCTTGACGCCCGAGGCGCTGGAGATCAAGAGAGGCTCCGCCGTCGGCCCCTCGCTGGGAATCTCGCTGGCGGGGATCTACGAATTCGAGAGCAACAAGCTGAAAATGCAGGGCGTGATTTCCCCCATCTACATGCTGAACGTCATCGGCAGCGTCTTCACGCGCCGGGGCGAGGGGCTGTTCGGGTTCAACTACCGCCTGCGCGGCGACGCGGCCAACCCGAAGGTCTCGGTCAACCCGCTGTCGATCCTGACGCCGGGCATGTTCCGCGAGATATTCCGCGGCCCCGCACCGGAGCTGGGCCAGTGAAGCTGTCGGAGTTCGATTTCGACCTGCCGGAAGAGCTGATCGCCACCCGGCCCGCGCGCCCGCGCCCCTCGGCGCGGATGCTGGTGGCCGAGGGTGATGCGATCCGCGACCTGCATGTCTACGACCTGCCGGACCTGCTCCGCGCGGGCGACCGGCTGGTGCTGAACAACACCAAGGTGATCCCGGCCCGGCTGACCGGGCGGCGGCGGCGCGAAACGCCCGGGGGCCCGGTCGAGGCCAAGGTCGAGATCACCCTGCTGGAGCCGCGCCCCGGCGGACGCTGGCAGGCGCTGGCCAAGCCCCTGCGCAAGCTGCGGCAAGGCGAGGAGGTTCTGTTCTCCGACGCGCTGTCGGCGCAGGTGGTGACGAAGGGCGAGGGCGACCTCGTGCTGGAGTTCAACCTGACCGGCGCCGATTTCGACGCGGCCCTGGCCGAGGCTGGCGCCATGCCCCTGCCGCCCTATATCGCCGCAAAGCGGCCGGCGGACGCGCAGGACAAGGACGACTACCAGACGGTCTTCGCCCGCCACTCGGGCGCGGTGGCCGCGCCCACCGCCTCGCTGCATTTCGACCGGGAATTGCTGGAAAAGCTCGCCGCGATGGGCGTGGCGTTCACCGAGGTCACGCTGCATGTGGGGGCGGGCACCTTCCTGCCTGTCAAGGTCGATGACGTCAGCCAGCACAAGATGCACGCCGAATGGGGCGAGGTCGGCGAACAGGCGGCGGCCGAGATCAACGCCACCAGGGCCGCGGGCGGGCGGGTGATTCCCGTGGGCACCACCGCGCTGCGCCTGATCGAAAGCGCGGCGGCCGAGGACGGCACCATGCGCCCCTTCCGCGGCGAGACCGACATCTTCATCACGCCGGGCTACCGCTTCCGGGTCACTGATGGGCTGATGACCAATTTCCACCTGCCCAGATCGACGCTGATGATGCTGGTCTCGGCCCTGATGGGGGTGGAGCGGATCCGCGAAATTTACGCCCATGCCATTGCAAACAGGTACCGTTTCTTTTCCTATGGCGATGCGTCGCTTCTGATCCCCTGAGGCCGCAGGCGAGGGCGCGCCTGTCGCGTCTGACACATTCCCGTCACCCCGCGCTGGTTAACACGGCACCGGCGGACAAGGACAACAAGGACCCGGACCATGATTCAGGTATTGGGAAGTTCCTGGGCCCTGCTGCTGGGCATGCTGCTGCTGATGGTGGGCAACGGGTTGCAGGGCACGCTGCTGGGCGTGCGCGGCGGCATAGAAGGATTCTCGACCTTCGAGATGTCTCTGGTGATGTCGGCCTATTTCCTGGGCTTCCTCGGCGGCTCGCGGCTGGCGCCCGAGATGATCCGGCGCGTGGGGCATGTGCGGGTCTTCGCGGCGCTGGCCTCGTTCATCTCGGCGGGGCTGATCCTGTTTCCCTCGATCACCGATCCCTGGGCCTGGGTGGCTCTGCGGGTGGTGATCGGGTTCTGCTTCTCGGGTGTTTACGTCACCGCCGAGAGCTGGCTGAACAACGCCGCCACCAACGAGACGCGCGGCCAGGCGCTGTCGCTTTACATGATCGTGCAGATGGCGGGCGTGGTGGCCGCGCAGGGGCTGCTGGTGCTGGGCGACCCGGGCGGGTTCATCCTGTTCATCGTGCCCTCGGTGCTGGTTTCCATCTCCTTCGCCCCCATTCTGCTGTCGATCAGCCCCACGCCCGCCTTCGACACCACCAAGCCGATGAGCTTCCGCCGGCTCTACGAGGTCTCGCCGCTGGGGGTGGTCGGGATCTTCCTGATGGGGGGCGTCTACTCGGCCCTGTTCGGCATGGCCTCGGTCTATGGCTCCGAGGCGGGGCTGAGCGTGGGGCAGATCTCGCTCTTCGTGGCCTCGATCTACCTGGGCGGGCTGACGCTTCAATTCCCGATCGGCTGGCTGTCGGACCGGATGGACCGGCGCCTGCTGATCCTGGGCGTGGCGCTGGGGGCGGGCACGGCGGCGCTGCTGGGCATGGCCATGGGCGGCGCGCTGGGCGTCCTGCTGGTGGCGGCGTTCTTCGTGGGCGGAACGTCGAACCCGCTCTACGCGCTGCTGATCGCCTATACCAACGATTTCCTCGACCACGACGACATGGCCGCCGCCTCGGGCGGCCTGATCTTCGTCAACGGCGTCGGCGCGATCGCCGGACCGCTGATCACCGGCTGGATGATGGGCGTGGTGGGGCCGGGGGGGTTCTTCCTGTTCATTGCCCTTCTGACGGGCGTGCTGGGGCTCTATGCCGGCTACCGGATGACGCAGCGTCCGGCCCCGACGGTGGACGAGACCGGCACCTACGCGCCGGTCCTGCCCACCGCCACGCCGGTGGCCGTCGAGGCGGCGCAGGAGGTGTTCATCGAGGGACTGGAAGAGGCCGAGGATGAAGAGGCCGGAGAGGGGCCGGCCCTGCAACCTGGGGCATAGCCCGCAATTTTGTTGCGTGCCCGTCATAAATCTGAGACGGTTTCTTCAAAGAGGCTGAGGCAAGGCAAGGAAGGTGGACGATGCTGGGCCCCAAAGACGTGATCGCGTTCTGGCTGGATGAGGTCGGACCGGAGCGGTGGTATGCAAGCGACGAGGCGCTCGACGCGCGCATCCGCGAAAGGTTCGGGGGGCTGTGGGAGAAGGCCCGCGCCGGCGGGCTGCACGACTGGCTGACCAGCCCCCGCGGGATGCTGGCCTACCTGATCCTGACCGACCAGTTTCCCCGCAACATGTTCCGCGGCGAGGCCCGCGCCTTCGCCACCGACGCCAGGGCCCGGGCCGAGGCCAAGCTGGCCATCGACCACGGCTTCGACATGCGGGTGCCCGAGCCGGAGCGGCAGTTCTTCTACCTGCCGCTGATCCATTCCGAATGCCTGACCGACCAGGACCGCTGCGTGCGGCTGATGCTGACGCGGATGCCCGAGACCGGCGCGGCGAACCTGCTGCACGCCAAGGCCCATCGCGAGGTGATCCGCCGCTTCGGCCGCTTCCCCTTCCGCAACGAGGCCCTCAGCCGCAATTCCTCGGCCGAAGAGCGCAGCTTCGTCGCGGAGGGCGGCTATGGCCGGACGGTGGAAAGGCTGCGCGCCTGAAGGCGCGTCTTGCCGTTGAACCCCCCGGCGGGCTCGACTAGCATCGGGCGCGAACCGGCAGGGGAGGCAAGGCATGGCGGGAAAATCCTTTGACATGATCGTGATCGGCGCGGGGCCGGGCGGCTACGTGGCGGCGATCCGCGGCGCGCAGCTGGGGCTGAACGTCGCGGTGGTCGAACGCGAACACCTGGGTGGCATCTGCCTGAACTGGGGCTGCATCCCGACCAAGGCCCTGCTGCGCTCGGCCGAGGTGTTCCACCTGATGCACCGGGCCAAGGAATTCGGCCTGAAGGCCAGCGGGCTGGGCTACGATCTCGACGCGGTGGTCAAGCGCTCGCGCGGGGTGGCCAAGCAGCTTTCGGGCGGGGTCGGCCATCTGCTGAAGAAGAACAAGGTCACGGTGGTGATGGGCGAGGCGCGGCTGGCCGGGGCCGGCAAGCTCGCCGTCAAGACCGACAAGGGCGAGGAGACCCTGACCGCCAGGAACATCGTGCTGGCCACCGGCGCGCGCGCGCGCGAGCTGCCGGGGCTGGAGGCCGACGGCGACCTGGTCTGGACCTACAAGCACGCGCTGCAGCCCGCCCGGATGCCGAAAAAGCTGCTGGTCATCGGCTCGGGCGCGATCGGGATCGAATTCGCCAGCTTCTACAACACGCTGGGCGCCGAGACGACCGTGGTCGAGGTGATGGACCGCATCCTGCCGGTCGAGGACGCCGAGATCTCGGCCTTCGCGAAGAAGCAGTTCGCCAAGCAGGGCATGACCATCATGGAAAAGGCGATGGTCAAGCAGCTCGACCGCGGAAAGGGCAAGGTCACGGCGCATATCGAGACCGGCGGCAAGGTCGAGAAGCACGAGTTCGACACCGTGATCTCGGCCGTGGGCATCGTCGGCAATACCGAGGGGCTGGGCCTGGAGGAGGCGGGCGTCAAGATCGACCGCACCCACGTGGTGACGGATGAATACTGCCGCACCGGGGTCGACGGGCTCTATGCCATCGGCGATATCGCGGGCGCGCCCTGGCTGGCGCACAAGGCCAGCCACGAAGGCGTGATGGTGGCCGAGCTGATCGCCGGCCAGCACGCCCACCCGGTGAAACCCGAGAGCATCGCCGGCTGCACCTATTGCTACCCGCAGGTGGCCAGCGTCGGCCTGACCGAAGCCAAGGCCAAGGAGGCGGGGCACGAGGTCAAGGTCGGCCGCTTCCCCTTCATCGGCAACGGCAAGGCGATCGCGCTGGGCGAGCCCGAGGGGATGGTCAAGACGGTGTTCGACGCCAAGACAGGCGAACTGCTGGGCGCGCATATGGTGGGCGCCGAGGTGACGGAGTTGATCCAGGGTTATGTCGTCGGGCGGCAGCTGGAGACAACGGAGGCCGAGCTGATGCAGACGGTCTTCCCGCATCCCACGCTGAGCGAGATGATGCACGAGAGCGTGCTGGACGCCTACGGCCGGGCCATTCATTTCTGAGCAAACGGCGCGCCTGCGGCGCAAGACGTCTGTTTGATTGGGGCGCTGCCCCAAACCCCGGGATATTTGGAACAGAAGAAGGGGGCGCGCGGCGTCCTGCTTCTGGCCTAAAATATCCCCGCCGGAGGCATCGCCGCGCGTGGACCACGCGCGGTGAAACCAAGGGCGTCAGTGGGTGACGGTGCCGCCGGCCATCTGCCAGTGGTGCAGCCCGCCGAGGTTGTAGACCTCCTGAAACCCCATCTGCAGCAGCATCTGCGCAGCCATCTGCGAGCGCGCGCCCGAGGCGCAGTAGAGCGCCACCGGCTTGTCCAGCGACAGGTCGGGGTGGAACTCGGGGCTGGAGGGGTCGGCCTGCATGCGCAGGGTCGCCAGCGGGATGTGGATGGCGCCCGAGGCGTGGCCGGTCATTTTCAGCTCGTTGCCGTCGCGCACGTCGATCAGCGTGAGTTCGCCGGCCGCGACTTTGGCGATGGCCTCTTGTGCGTCGATGGCGGCCACGCGCGGGCCGGAGGGGCGGAGGAAGTTCAGCATGTCTTGGCGTCCTGTTCGTCTTGAGCGGCGTTCCAGCGAATATATATTCGGAAACGTGAATGTGAAGGCTTCGCGGGTGCAGAAAGTGCGGCCGAGGCGTGTTCGTGGTATGTTCTCAGTTTTCGGTTGGAGACTCGGGCGCAGTCCACTATTTCTTAACCGTTGGATCAGGGGGCGGTGATGGCCGAGCTGAAAAAGATCGAGGTGCGCGGCGCGCGCGAGCACAATCTCAAGGGCATCGACGTGGACATTCCGCGCGATGAACTGGTGGTGATCACCGGCCTGTCGGGCTCGGGCAAATCGAGCCTCGCCTTCGACACGATCTATGCCGAGGGCCAGCGCCGCTATGTCGAGAGCCTGTCGGCCTACGCCCGGCAGTTCCTCGACATGATGGAAAAGCCGGATGTGGATCACATCACCGGCCTCTCTCCCGCGATCTCCATCGAGCAGAAGACGACCTCGAAGAACCCGCGCTCCACCGTGGGCACGGTGACGGAGATCTACGATTATCTCCGGCTGCTCTTCGCCCGCGCCGGCACGCCCTACAGCCCCGCCACCGGCCTGCCCATCGAGGCGCAGCAGGTGCAGGACATGGTCGACCGGGTGATGGGGCTGGAGGAGGGCACGCGCGCCTACCTGCTGGCGCCCATCGTGCGCGACCGCAAGGGCGAGTACCGCAAGGAATTCCTGGAGTTGCGCAAGCAGGGCTTCCAGCGGGTCAAGGTGGATGGCGAATTCCACGACCTCGACGAACCGCCCGTGCTGGACAAGAAATTCCGCCACGACATCGACGTTGTGGTGGACCGGATCGTGGTGCGCGAGGGGATGGAGACGCGGCTGGCCGACAGCTTCCGCACCGCGCTGGACCTGGCCGACGGCATCGCAATCCTCGAGACCGCGCCCCGCGAGGGCGAGCCGGAGCGCATCACCTTCTCCGAGAATTTCGCTTGCCCCGTGTCGGGCTTCACCATCCCCGAGATCGAACCGCGGCTGTTCTCGTTCAACGCGCCCTTCGGCGCCTGCCCGGAATGCGACGGTCTGGGGGGGGAGCTGTTCTTCGACGAGCGCCTCGTGGTGCCCGACCAGAACCTGCGCCTGCTGGACGGCGCGCTGGCGCCCTGGCGCAAGGGCAAGTCGCCCTATTTCACCCAGACCATCCAGGCCATCGCCCGGCATTACGAATTCGACGCGTCCACGCCGTGGAAGGACCTGCCGGCGCATGTGAAACAGGTGTTCCTGCACGGCTCGGGCGACGAGGAGATCCAGTTCCGCTATGACGAGGGCGGGCGGGTCTACCAGGTCAGCCGCGTCTTCGAGGGCGTGATCCCCAACATGGAGCGGCGCTATCGCGAGACCGATTCCAGCTGGGTGCGCGAGGAATTCGAGCGCTACCAGAACAACCGCCCCTGCGGCGCCTGCCACGGCTACCGGCTGAAGCCCGAGGCGCTTGCGGTCAAGATCGCCGGCCTGCATATCGGCCAGGTGGTCGAGATGTCGATCAAGGAGGCGTATAAATGGTGCGAGACGGTGCCCGGGCAGCTGACCGCGCAGAAGAACGAGATCGCACGCACCATCCTCAAGGAAATCCGCGAACGCCTTGGGTTCCTGAACAACGTGGGGCTGGAATACCTGACCCTCTCCCGCAACGCCGGGACGCTGTCGGGCGGCGAGAGCCAGCGTATCCGGCTGGCCAGCCAGATCGGCTCGGGCCTGACGGGGGTGCTCTACGTGCTGGATGAACCCTCGATCGGGCTGCACCAGCGCGACAACGGGCGGCTGCTGACCACGCTGAAGAACCTGCGCGACCAGGGCAACACCGTGATCGTGGTCGAGCATGACGAGGAGGCCATCCGCGAGGCCGACTACGTGCTGGATATCGGCCCCGGCGCGGGCGTGCATGGCGGCCGGGTGGTGGCCCGCGGCACGCCCGAGGAGATCGCCGCCGACCCGGCCTCGATCACCGGGCAATACCTGACCGGCACGCGCGAGATTCCGGTGCCGGCCGAGCGGCGCGCGGGCAACGGCAAGGCCATCACCGTGGTCAAGGCCAGCGGCAACAACCTGCGCGACGTGACGGCGGAGTTCCCGCTGGGCAAGTTCGTCTGCGTCACCGGGGTCTCGGGCGGGGGCAAATCGACCCTGACCATCGAGACGCTGTTCAAGACCGCCTCGATGCGGCTGAACGGCGCGCGCCAGACGCCCGCGCCCTGCGAAACCATCAAGGGGCTGGAGCACCTGGACAAGGTGATCGATATCGACCAGCGCCCCATCGGGCGCACGCCGCGGTCGAACCCGGCCACCTATACCGGGGCCTTCACCCCGATCCGCGACTGGTTCGCCGGGCTGCCCGAGGCCAAGGCGCGCGGCTACAAGCCGGGGCGGTTCAGCTTTAACGTCAAGGGCGGGCGCTGCGAGGCCTGCCAAGGCGACGGCGTCATCAAGATCGAAATGCATTTCCTGCCCGATGTCTATGTCACCTGCGAGACCTGCAAGGGCGCGCGCTACAACCGTGAAACCTTGGAAATAAAGTTTAAAGGCAAGAGCATAGCCGACGTTCTTGATATGACGGTTGAAGACGCGCAGGAGTTCTTCAAGGCGGTTCCGGCGATCCGCGACAAGATGGATGCGCTGGCCCGCGTCGGCCTCGGCTACATCAAGGTGGGCCAGCAGGCCACGACCCTGTCGGGGGGCGAGGCGCAGCGGGTGAAGCTGTCGAAGGAACTGTCCAAGCGCGCCACGGGACGCACGCTCTATATCCTCGACGAGCCCACAACGGGGCTGCATTTCGAGGATGTGAAGAAGCTGCTGGAGGTGCTGCACGAACTGGTCGAGCAGGGCAACTCGGTGGTGGTGATCGAGCACAATCTCGACGTCATCAAGACCGCCGACTGGATCATCGATATCGGCCCCGAGGGCGGCGATGGCGGCGGCGAGATCGTGGCGACGGGCACGCCCGAAGAGGTGGCCGGCGTCGGGCGCAGCCATACCGGGCGCTACCTGAAGGATATCCTCTCGGCCAAACGCGTGGCGGCGGAGTAGGTCCGGTGGCGACGGTCGGGCTGGCACTGGGATCGGGCGGCGCGCGGGGCTGGTGCCATATCGGCGTGCTGCGCGGGCTGGAAGAGATCGGGGTGCGGCCGGGCGTGATCGCCGGCTGCTCGATGGGCGCGCTGGTGGGCGCGGCCTGTGCCGGCGGCAAGCTGGACGCGCTGGAGGAATGGGTGCGCGACCTGACCCCCACGCGGTTTCTCGGGCTGATCGACATCCGCCCCGGCAGCGGCGGGATCGTTGCCGGCAGCGAGATCGTGGCCATGCTGAAGGAGATCGGCCTGCCGGACCGGATCGAGGAACTGGAGATCCCCTTCGCCGCCGTGGCGACCGACATGGAGACCGGGCGCGAGGTCTGGCTGCGCGAGGGCAGCCTCGCCGATGCGGTGCGCGCCTCGGTGGCGTTGCCCGGCGTGATCAGCCCGCACCGCCTGGACGGGCACTGGATGCTGGATGGCGGGCTGGTCAACCCGGTGCCGGTTTCGGTGGCCCGCGCTATGGGCGCGGAGGTGATCATCGCCGTCAATCCCAACGCCAAGCTGCATGGCAAGATCTGGAACCGGCCGGCGCGGGCCTGGGAAAACATGCTGCGCGATCTGCCCGATGGTCTGGCCAAGGCGCTGTTGCCCGCGCCCGACGAGGACAGCCCGCCGGGCTATGCCGATGTGGTCGCGACGGCCATCGACGTGATGACCGAGCAGATTCGCCGTGCGCGGCTGGCGGGCGAGCCGCCGCATGTTCTGCTGAATGCGGACCTGTCGAAGATCACGGTGCTGGAGTTCCACCGCGGCAAGGAGGTGATCGCCGAGGGGCGCCGCATCGTCGCGGCCCAGAAGGACTGGATCCTGGATTGCACCGGCCAGGGCGGGGGCGCCTGAGGCGCCCGCCGCCGGAACGTCACTGTTCTTTCTTGCCGGTGTTGATCCCGAGAATCGAGTAGAGCGGGCAGCTCGACAGCAGGCCGGTGACCAGCGGGATGATGCCCAGCAGGTAGAGCCAGCTGTATTTGCCCTCGACCAGGAAAAACGCCAGGATCAGCGCGGCGCCGACCACGATGCGCAGGATGCGCTCAACATTGCCCATGTTCTTTTGCAGCATGATGAATCTCCGAAACCGGTTTCTCGACGGGGCCGAGTATATACCCGGTAACGGAGATCGCATATGTCAGTTTTCGCGGCCGCGTTTCTCGAACCGCGGCAGCATGGCGCTGAAGTCGCGGCCCTTGCCGCCCTCCTGCTCGACAAAGGCCTCGTAGAGCGCGGCGGCGCGCTGGCCCATGGGGGTGTCGGCGTCCACGGCCTCGGCCGCCTGCTGGCTCAGGCGCAGGTCCTTGAGCATCAGTTCGGCGGCGAAGCCGGGCTGGTAGTCGTTGTCGGCGGGGCTTTTCGGGCCCACGCCCGGGGCGGGGCAATAGGTGTTCATCGACCAGCTCTGCCCCGAGGAGGTGGAGACCACGTCGAACATCTTCTGCCGGTCGAGGCCCAGCTTGTCGGCCAGCGCGAAGGCCTCGCAGGTGGCGATCATGGTCACGCCCAGGATCATGTTGTTGCAGATCTTGGCCGCCTGGCCGGCGCCGGAGGCGCCGCAATGCACCGCCTTCTGCCCCATGATGTCGAAAAGCGGCTCGACCGTGGCGAAGGCCGCGTCGCCGCCGCCGACCATGAAGGTCAGCGTGCCGGCCGCCGCGCCGCCCACGCCGCCCGAGACCGGCGCGTCCAGCGCGCCCATCCCGGCGGCCTGGGCCTGCTCGGCCACGGCGCGGGCGCTGTCCACGTCGACGGTGGAGCAGTCACACAGCACCGCGCCCTTGTCCATCGCCGGGATCACCTCTTGGGCGACCGCGCGCAGGATGGTGCCGTTGGGCAGCATGGTGATGACCACCTCCTGGCCCTTGGCGGCCGCGGCGGCGCTGTCGGCCTTGGTGACGCCCTCGGGCATGGGGGCGGCCAGGTCGAAGCCCGTCACCTCATGCCCGGCCTTGACCAGGTTGGCCGCCATCGGCGCGCCCATGTTTCCCAGCCCGATAAATCCGATCTTCATTCCAGCTCCTCCTCAAGCTTCAGGGCGTCGGCGCCCAGGGGCAGCAGCATCCGCGTGACCTCGATCGCGGCCACGTCGTCCAGCGATGCGTGCTGCCATTTCGGGTTGCGGTCCTTGTCGATGATCGCGGCACGGATGCCTTCCAGGAAATCCGCCTGTTCCATCGCGCGGTGGGTGAAGCGGTATTCCAGCTCCAGCGCGCGGCGGATGTCGTCGGTGCCGCGCAGCCGGTGGAGCATCTCCACCGTGCAGGCCATCGACAGGGGCGAGTTGCGGCCCAGGACCTTCAGCGTCTCGGTGGCGAAGTCGCTGTCGTCGTTTTTCAGCGCGCGCAGGATGTCGCCGAAGGTCTCGCCGCCGAAATGGGTGTTGATCGCGCCCTGCAGCGCGGCAAGCTTGCCCTCCGGGGCCTCTTCGGCGGCGCGGTCGATGGCCGTCCAGTCGCCGGTTTTCACCAGCTCGGCGGTTAGGGCCGGCCATTTCTCCTGCGGGACGTAGTAATCGGCGAAACCGGCCAGGATCGCGTCGCGCGGGCCCATGCGGGCGCCGGTGATGCCCAGGTACTCGCCCAGACGCCCCGGCGCGCGCGACAGGATCAGCGTGCCGCCAACGTCCGGGATCAGCCCGATGCCGCATTCGGGCATGGCGATCTGGCTGCTCTCGCCCACCACCCGGTGCGAGCCGTGGCAGCCGATGCCCACGCCGCCGCCCATGGTGAAGCCCTGCATCAGGCTGGCCACGGGTTTCGGGAACTCGAACATCTTGGCGTTCATGCGGTATTCGTCGCGCCAGAATTTCCGGCCGTAATCGAAATCGCCCGCGGTGCCGGTCTCGTACATCTCCTGGATGTCGCCGCCCGCGCAGAAGGCGCGCTCGCCCTCGGCATCCAGCAGGACCATCCTGACCGCGTCGTCCGCGGCCCAGGCGTCCAGCGCCTTCTCGATCTCAAGGCACATCGCGTAGCTCAGCGCGTTCAGCGCCTTGGGCCGGGTCAGGGTTATGCGTCCGACCTTGCCCTCGATGCGGATGTCGATATCGCCCATGTCAGCCCCGTTCCGCCAGCATCTGCCGCGCCACGATCACGCGCATGATCTCGTTCGTGCCTTCCAGGATCTGGTGCACGCGCAGGTCGCGGACCAGTTTCTCGATACCATAATCGGCGAGGTAGCCGTAGCCGCCATGCAGTTGCAGGCACTGGTCGACGACCCTGGATCCCGCCTCGGTGACGAATTTCTTGGCCATGGCGCAGAACTTGGTGGCGTCGGGGGCCTGGTTGTCCAGCTTCCACGCGGCCTGGCGCAGGAAGGTGCGGGCGGCCTGAAGCTCGATCTCCATGTCCGCCAGCCGGAATTGCAGCGCCTGGAACTGGTCGATGGATTGGCCGAAGGCCTTGCGCTCGCCCATGTAATCCAGCGTGGCGTTCAGCGCGGCCTGCGCCGCGCCGAGGCTGCAGGCCGAGATGTTCAGCCGGCCGCCGTCGAGCCCGGCCATCGCGTATCTGAAGCCCTTGCCTTCCTCGCCCAGCAGGTTTTCCGCGCCGACCTTGCAGCCGTCGAACTGGACCTGCCGGGTGGGCTGGCTGCGCCAGCCCATCTTGGCCTCCAGCCCGCCGAAGCTCAGCCCCTCGGCCCGGTCATCGACGATCAGGGCCGAGATGCCGCGCGGGCTGTCGTCGCCGGTGCGCGCCATCACGATATAGGCATCGGAATAGCCGCCGCCCGAGATGAACGCCTTTGTGCCGTCCAGCACGTAGCCGTCGTTGGTCTTCGCCGCCTTGGTCTTCAGCGCCGCCGCGTCCGAGCCCGAGCCGGGCTCGGTCAGGCAGTAGGAGAAGAACTTCTCCATGGTGATGGCCGGAGCGAGGTAGCGCGCCTTCTGGTCGTCATTGCCGAACTTGTCGATCATGGCGGCGCACATGTTGTGGATCGACAGGAAGGCGGCGACCGAGGGGCAGGCCATGCTCAGCGCCTCAAACACGAAGGTGGCGTCGAGCCGGGTCAGGCCCGAGCCGCCCGAGTCCTCGCTGACATAGAGGCCGCCGAAGCCGAGTTCCGCCAGTTGCGGCCACAGTTCCTTGGGAATGGTGCCCTCGGCCTCCCATTTCTGGGCGTTGGGCGCGATATGCTCGGCGCCAAAGGCGCGGGCCATGTCGAAGATGGCCTCCTGCTCTTCGGTCAAAGCGAAATCCATGGGGCTCCTCCCTTGCCGCGTGAATTGAACGCGTGTTTAATTAGCGATTGTTGCAGCAGTTTTGCAAGCCCGCAGCAACCGCGGCAAGGGGAGGTGCAGCGCGCCGCGGTTTTTTTCAGTGTTCGCCACAGATAATTGCAGCACAAGCATTTAAGGCCCCGCGCCCGCGCCGCGGCATTACCGCCGTGTAAAGGGGCGTTAAAGGGCGGTTGCGATGGACTCGAGGTCCGACGCAACCGCCGGCGGGCCTGCCACTGTCAAGCATCACGATCCGCCGACCGAGAAATCGGAGATCAACAGCTCGCCCCGTGACCCGCGGCTGCTTTTCTGCTGGCCGATGGTGTAGGTCGTCGAAACCGGCCGGATCTCGAAGGCGCTGAAAATCTCGCGGATCTCGGGCACGTCGTTGATGGAGAGTAGGAACTGACCCTTCAACTGCCCGAGCTGCTCTGCCAGACGGGTGAAGTCCTCGCGCTCAAAGAGGGCCTTGCCGTAGTCGCCCTCACAGCCCCAATAGGGCGGGTCGAGGTAGAACAGCGTGCTGGGGCCGTCGTAGCGGCGGAGGAACTCCCCGTAGTCCAGACACTCGATCACCACACCGGCCAGGCGCGTGTGCACGTCCTCGAGCATCGGCTCGAGGGTGGTGAGGTTGAACCGTGCGGGGCGGTCGATCGACACGCCGAAGTTTCGGCCGGAGACCTTGCCACCGAAGGCGGTGCGTTGAAGGTAGAGGAAGCGCGCCGCGCGCTCGAGGTCGGTCAGCGTGTCCGGGTCGGTCTTGACCAGGCGCTCAAACTCCGCGCGCGTCGTCAACTGGAAGCGGAGCGTTTCCAGGAACTGCGGATAGTGGCGCTGCAGTATCCGGAAGAGGTTTGCCACGTCGCGGCCGCGATCGTTGATCACCTCGGCCCTGGGCTGGCGGGTGCGGCGGAAGAAGATCCCGCCCATCCCAACGAAGGGCTCGGCGTAGGTCTGGTGATCGTGGGCGTCGATGATCGCGGTGATCCGTTTGGCGAGGTTGCGCTTGCCCCCGAGGTAGGGGGCGATCGGGCTGGTCGGTTGGAGCTTGGACTCTTGCACTAGAATCATGCCTATCTGTTTCGGCCCCTCCCGGGGCACGGGAGCGGCCATAAGCAGAGTGCTGGTCGGCGGGGTCTGTGTGGAAGCTTGAACCCCGCTTTAAGGGGCGCTGAAACGCCTCTTAAACTCCCGTCGGCTAGGCCGCGATCGCGGCCCCGTATGCGGTATCGAAGGCGGTGGTGATATCGATGCTGGCCGGATCCGCGGCGGCCTCGATCTGCTGCGACACGGCGCGCTCTGCCACGAAACACGCCTGGACATGGGCGGCCACGGCCGCGGCCGCTGCGTTGATCTGCGCGGCCGTGAGGTCGGCCCAGCCGCTGGCCAGCTTCCACGCCACAGGCTCGGTGATCAGGCCCAACTCCAACGACTTGATCACGCTGGTGATCTGCGCCTGGCTTTGCCGCGTCGTGGCGATCGCGCCGCCGCCCGGCAGGGTGATCCCGGCCTCTTCGCGCTGCCAGCGCAGGGTCGCCAGCGCGTCCGTGGCCGCGGCCTTGGCCTGGGCGGCCTTTTCCGCGGCGGTCGTGATCTGAAGCGAAAATGACATGCTGTGTCCTCCTACGGCTTGCGAACAATGAGGTCGGGCAGATCCCCGTCGGAGAGAGTGGCCACCCAGTGCGCAGGATCCGAGGGCTGAACGGGCTCGGCCGTGGAGGCCTCGAACAAGAACCGGACGGTGCACGCGAGCTCGCCGTTGGTCCTGGTGATCTTGCCCACGAATGGGTGCTCTCCCTGCGGGGTGGCTTCGCCGCCCTCGGGCACGGCCGAGAGGTCGTAGGGCGTGCCGTCCACGGTGATCGTGTCGCCGGAAACGGTGACCTGTGTCTCCGCGCCGCCCGGCAGCGCGGCAATGGGGCTGATCGTGATCTTCATGGGGGTCCTCCTTAGTACCAGCGGCCGATGGTCATCACGCGTGCAAAGAACTGATCGCGGCTCCCGGTGGTGTCCCAGCCGTGGACGTCGTAGCTCGTGGTCGACTGGTTGCTGAAAGTGACGAGCGCCGCGGAGGCGCTGTTCGCTCCCCCGTAGGCGCGCGGGACGGCCGCGAAAGAAGCCGGGAACGTCCACGTCACGCCTGCTGTCAGGCTCGTTTCCACGGTAGACATGCAGATCTGCGTGCCGTCCGCGAACCGCACATATTCGCCATTACCGTTGGAACCGTACTCGATGACTGCGCCCGTTGGGATTCCGGCGGACTGGCTAACGGTGCCAACGATGCGAGATTGGGTGTAGATTTCGGTCCACTCGATCGTACCGGTGCCCGTGTTGCGCTGGCCAATCCAGGTGCGTTGGTTCGCCGGGTTCGTCGTGGCCCGCGAAGCGATGACGGTGACGCGCGCGTTGGAATCGGAGGGCCGAAGAACGATTGCCGAACCGTAGTAGGCCGAGCCACCAGGCGCTCCGGTGGCGGTGTTCTCGACATACATATATAGGCCCGGGCGCAGTTCGGCCGTGAAATCCGTGATCTCCGGGGCGGTCACTGCCCCAAGCCCCCACGCACCAACGGCCATGAGCGCGCCTGCCGTGGTGTCCGTTGCGCTGGCCTGCACGTTGGTGGTCTTGAGCAGGCCCATGGCCGCGTCCAGCGTCTCCCAGGAAGAGCCGGTCCACACCCACAGTTCCTGCGTGGCGGCGTTCCAGGCGCGCCACCCGAAGCCCGGCGGCAGGCGGAGCCAGGCCCCGTCCACATACATCGCGACGCTGTTGTCCCAGCCGGCCCAGGAGCCGGTGGCGCCGGCTGCCACGATGTAGCGGTCGCCCTCGGATGGGCTCGCCGGCGGTGCCGCCTCGGTGGCGTTCACCACCCGCAGCTGAACGATGCCGTCGAGCATTCGCAGCGCCTCGTTATGGGTGACGTGCTTCTGAGCCTGGCTGGCCGTCAGATAGGGCAGATCAAGAAGGGGCGAGTTCATGTGGCCTCCGTAACGCTGAGCGTGGTTTCAAGGGGCGTGCCGCGGCCCAGCGCGCCGATCTGGTAGAGGCGCAGGCGCAGCGTGCCGACCGGGGCGCCATAGTCGGCGGTCTGGTCGGCCTGGGCGTAGCTGTAAGAGGGCGTTGAAAGGTCCGTTACCGTGCGCAGGACCGTGGTGCCGTCGAGGCTCAGGATCTCCAGCTCGTAGCTCTCGGCATCCTCGGACATGGGCACCGCGACATTCCAGCTGTCGGCCGAGGGCTTGCGATCCTGCCGGATCCAGCCGAGCTCGATCGCCCCGGTCGCGGAATCGAGCTGCGCGCGCGGATGCGCCGGCGGGAAGGTCCGCAGCCCCAGGCCGGCGGCCGTGAAGTCGATCGAGGTGAAGGCGTCCGGGTCGTTGCTCGTCGCCGGGCGCAGGTGCCAGCCATAGGGGATGCCGATATCGGCGCGCGTGATGGGCAGCTCGAACAGGCTGGTTTCCAGCAGGACCACCGCCGCCCCGGCCGGCGCCGGGTCGCCCATCTCGGCCTCGGTGCCCCGTTGGCCGCGCAGCAGGCGGGTCAGGCGGTAGCGCCCGGCCTGGACCAGCTCGGCCGTCGCCGCCTGGACGACTTCCCACTGCCCGGGCGCGGCCTCGATCGCGAAGGCGTTGGCGCCGGCGAACATCACCTCGTCGCTGACGCTGGCCAGCGCGCCGTCGGCCAGGTCGATCAGCATCTCGTTGCCGTGATCGAACCGGCCGACAGGCCCGGCCGGCAGATCGTTGACCAGGGCGCCGACGGTGGCCGGGACGGTGATCCCATCGACATAGTCGACCTCGTCGACCGTTGCACCGCGCCAGAGCGCCATTTCGCCGGGCCAGGGCTTGGCCCAGGCGGCGACGAGCGGGCTGAGCCCGCTATGGCTCTCGGTGATCTGGGGCAGGTCCATGATCTTGAACACGGGTGCGCCGTAGACCACGGCCGAGCGCAGGCGGTTGCGCGGCCGCGGGCCGGAGGGCAGCTCATAGGTCTCGCGCTCATGCCGCACCGCCTCGACCATGATCGCGCCGTCGTCGGCGATCTGGCGCTGGCGGTAGAGCACGGTGCGCCCGTCATGCTGCAGCCCGACCACGTCGCCCGGATCGAGCCGCATCAGCGAGGGCGGCAGCGCGAAGGAGGACATCTCCATCTCCAGCCAGGCCTCGGTCAGCGCCCACCAGCAGCGGCGCGAGGCCTCCTCGGGCGGAACGGCGAAGGGGAATCTGTCGGTGTTGATCCGGGCGCTGTCCACGGTCGGCCGGCGAGCCTCGACCTGGACATCGTCATAGGCCTCGTCGGAGCGCTGCACGCGCCATTTGAGGCCCTGCGGCAGCTCGGTCTCCTGGCCCCGGGTCAGTTCGATCACGCTGCCCTCTTCCTGCGCGACCAGGTCATCGGTCGTGACCGTGACGTCGGCGCCTCGGGCACGCATGCGGAACAGCAGGCGGCCGCCGCTCTCCACCCCGTCGAAGCGGAAATGGCGCGCCAGCTCCTCGAGCGAGCTGCGCCGGCCCTGCACGGCCGTCACGGCGTAGCCCTCGACCGCGCCCCAGAGCCCGTCCACGTCGATCTGCGCGGCCGAGAGGCCCGCATCGAGGCAGAGCTGGCGCACCAGGGCCTTGAGCGACACCGCGCCCAGCCGCCCGGTCAGCCAGTGACCGAGGCGCCAGTTCGCACCATCGGCCCAGACCTCGCCGAGCGCCGGGAAGAACGGATAGGGCCGCGCGTCCCACGCCCAGGCCGCGCATTGCGCCATGTCGATCATCGGCTCGCCGTAGACGGCCGAGGTCGGGTTGTTGGCCGCCTCACCCCAATAGCCGTAGACGGCCTCGAAATAGGCGCGCTGCACGGCATCGTCGCGCCATCCGCGCGAGTAATGCGGCAGCGCGCTTTCCGAGCTCTTGGGGTCGTAGAAGACGTTCGGCTGGTTCGGCCCGCGATCGACGGCGGGGCAGCCGATCTCGGTGAACACGATCGGCTTCGACTGCGGGGTCCAGGATGTCGCCGCGGCGGACTCGGCGCCGGCCGGGCGATCGTAGTGATCGTTCAGCCACCAGCTGCGCAGGTCCTTGTTGGCGAAGACCCACGGCTTGCCATAGGCCCCGTCGGTGATCGGCGAGCGGATCTGCGCATCGCGATCGGCGTCGCTGGCGTAGTACCAGTCGAAATACTCGCCGCCCTCGATATTGGAGCGCAGATAGTCGAGGTCGTAGATCGTGCCGGCCACCTGCGCGTCGAGGTGATCCCAGCCGTCGCGCCAGTCGGCGATCGGCAGGTAGTTGTCGATCCCGATGAAGTCGATATTGCCGTCGGCCCAGAGCGGATCAAGGTTGAAGAAGACGTCGCCCGAGCCGTCCGCGGGACGGTAGCTGTGGTACTCGGACCAATCGGCCGCGTAGCCGATCTTGGCGAGGCCGGTTTGAACGGTCTCGACCAGCGATTGCTGGCCGAACTGCACATGCCGCCAAACGCTGCTGAAAAGGTAATAGACGCCCGGCACAGAGGACCAGATCCTGATCATCTTCGCCCCGGCGGGCTTTGTGAAGGTGATCGAGCGGTTGATGACGGTCCCGTTCTGACCGGAGGCGACCAAATTGCGGTTCGCGATCACGGTTCCGCCGGACACCATGTTGCCGCTGCCATCGAGGTTCGTCGTCTCGGTGTCGGTATAGCTGCGCACGGTGATCTGGTCGTTCCAGTCCGGAACAGAGGTGCTCACGGCCGTCACCGTGGCCACGTCGCTGAAGGTGAACTGAGTGCCATCGGGGTAGCCCGACACGTCGAAGTCGAAGGACGCCTGGAAATCCCCGGTGTTGCGCCCCACCGTCAGGTTGGTGTCGCCATAGGGCTGGCTCGGGGTGAACACGTTCCAGTTCGGCGTCTCGCCGCTCGATTTATCGAACACCCACTGATCGTAGGTGGGCGGGAAATACTGGTAGGCGACACCCCGGTCTTGCTTCAGGCCGCTCGCCGGCGACACCACCAGCTCGACAGGGGCACTGACGATCGCGCGCGCATCGGCCGCCAGCGTCCTCAGCTGATCGACCCCGGGAAACGGCCCGGTGCCGCCCGAGCGCACTTGGGTGATCCCGCGAAGCTCCGAGCCGATGAGGAAGGCGTCCACGCCGCCCGCCAGCGCGCAGAGGAAGGCATAGTGCAGGATCATCCGGCGGTAGCCCCAGTCGCTGGGGTCCCCGACCCAGGACACGCTGTCGGCCGTCACCGTAAAATCGCTGCCCTGGGCATTGCCGAAAAAGGCGTCGATCTGGGTGGCCGCCGTGGCGGTCTTGTCGACCGTGCCGGCGTAGCCCGGCGCCGGCGAGCAGGTGATCCGGCCGCGCCATGGCAGGGCGGGCTGCCCGATGGTCGCGGCGTTGTCCGAATATGGATCGGGCAGCGTGTTGCCGTCCGGCACTTCCATCAGGATGAACGGGTAGAAAGTGACCTTGATGCCGCGCGCCTTCAACTCGGTGATCGCCTGGATCACCGACTGATCGGATGGCGTGCCGCCATAGACCGGGTTGCCGAGGGCGTCCTGGCTGACCAGGTAGGCCGATCCCCGGTCCAGGCCGTTGACCGACCAGGACACGGGCGAGGTGTTCTTGCTGCTGGTTTCGACACCGGGGCGGATCGTGCAGTCCCCGGCCCGCAGATCGTCGCCGAACCAACTGACCACCAGGGAGACGGATTTGACGTTCGGCCCCAATGCCTCCAGTTGGTCAATCGAGATCACCGCATCGGTCGCGCCGGTCTGGGCGTGGCTGTTCTCGGTGGACGTCGCGCCGTTGCTGCCCTCCTGGATGTTCTCGGTGGCCAGCGCGAACTCGCCCGAGCCCGGGATCATGCAGACCGCCTCGACCATGCCCTCGGCCGTGTCGGGATCGGCCAGCGGCCGGAACACCTCGACCGATATCTGTGGGATCCGGTTGCCGAAATCCTCGAGCGGCAGATCGTCGAACACGATATAGGCGAGGCCCCGGTAGGCCGGCGTCCGGTCGGCGCCCAGGTGCGACACGATCAGGGGATCCTGCCCCTGCGTCTCGCTGCCGGGATACCAGCGCACCGTCAGCTCCGACGTGTCGAGCGGCTCGCCATCGGCCCAGATCCGGCCGATGCCGGTGATCTCGCCCTCGCAAAGCCCCATGGCGAAGGAGGCGAAGTAGAGGTGTTCCTTGGTCGTGACCGATGGGCCGCCGCCCTTGCCGCCGCGCTTCTTCTTGTTCACCTCGTGGCGGAAGTCGGTCGCCCAGATGATGTTGCCGCCGACGCGGATCCGGCCGTAGACGGTCGGGATCACCACGCCCTCGGTTGAGGTGGTGACCTTCAGGCTGTCGAGCGCCTGGCCCTCGTTGGTGATCGACTGGCCGAAGAGCGCCTGGTCGACCACCCGGCCGATCGAGGAGCCGATGAAGCCGCCGATCGCCGAGGCGCTGGCGCCGAGGATCGATCCGCCGATCGCCGACCCGACCGCCTTGCCTGCGATGCCAAGCGCGAGCGTCGCCATCAGCGGCCCTCCGGATACACGAAGGTGGCCGCGATGCGCCGGCGCCAGGGGCCTGACAACGCCTCCTCGATGACGCCCAGACCTTCGCGCGCGTGGATGAACCGGTCGCCCTCCACCATGATGCCGCAATGCTTGGCGACCGCGCGTGGGCGCATGCGGAAGATCAGCACCGCGCCGGGCTGAAGCGGGGCGCGGTGCATGCAGGCCTCGGCCGCCTCGATCAGCCGGTCGCGCGGCGCGATCTCGCCCCAGCTGCGGGTATAGGGCGGAACGGGCATGGGTTCCTCGCCCACGACCTCGCGCCAGACGCCGCGCAGCAGCCCGAGGCAATCCGTGCCCACGCCCTTCAGGCTGGCCTGGTCATGGTAGGGCGTGCCCAGCCAGCCGCGCGCCGCGGCGATGACGATTTCGGGCCGGGCGCTCACAGGGTCTCTCCGCTGTTTGAGCCGTCCTCGCGGGCAAAGCGGATGACGGTGTCGCTGGGCGGGATGTCCGGGAATGCGCGGAAGTTGAGGATGTTCGCGAAACTGACGCAGTCCTCTACTGCCTTGGAGCAGCCGGCCGTCACGGTGAACTGGTCGCCGGCCGAGATCGCCCGCACCGGCGCCTCCAGCAGCGACAGGGTAACGGTCGCGCCGTCGTAGCTATGGCCGGTGACCTGATGCTTCAGCCCGGCATTCGCGCCGCTGATCCAGGAGACCTTGCCGTAGGCGAAGAGGCCAGTTGCGAAGCCGTCGAGGCCAGTCGCGGTGAAGACGCGGTCACGGCTCACCACGCCGACCACGCCCGCACCATTGTAGGCCGGATCGCCGAGGTTCACGCCACAGCGCGCATCGCCAAGCTCGGCATCGCAGGCATACTGATAGGTCCGCCCCGTCGTCTGGGTCAGCAGGTGGGAGAGCGAGCGGATCTCGGCCACGAAGGCCACCTTGCCCCGGCGGATCTGCCCGAGGCTGGCCGAGCGCATCAGCAACCGCTGGTTGGTATCCGCCCAGTTCACCCGCCAGACCTCGGCCGTGGCGTTGTCCCACAGGCCGGCGAGGATATCGGTCTCGGTGATCCGGTCGGAGCGCAGGACGCCCTGCGTCTCCATGGCATCGACGGCCAGATCGTCCGAAGCGGAGATTTGCGCGGGCGAGAGCCCGGTGCTGGGCTCGTAGGTGATGCCATCGAAGGTGAGCGGCCGGTCGTGGTCGGAGAAGCCCATCACCGTGCCGTCCTTGCGCTCCAGCCGCCAGCACCAGCAGAGCGTGGTTACGCCGCTGTCAAGATGGGCTTGAAGGGCCGTTGAAACCGTCTTCATAGCCGGAGCTCCTGCAGCGGGATCGAGGGGATATCGTTGATCTTCCCGTTCAGCGTCATCTGGTTCAGCTTGCCGTCGAAGCGCACGGGGACGTGGAACAGGCCGCCCCAGGTCAGCGCGACGCCGGCGGCCGGGGCGGTGTCGAAGGTGACGTTGCCGGTGGCCATGTCGACAGTCATGCCAGAGCTGACGGTCGTGCCGTCGGCCGCCACGGCGATCTCATAGGGCTTGTGGATCCGGCGCAGGTGCTCGTGCGGGCCGACCGAGTAGCTCTTCCAGATCTCGAAGCTGGTGGTCGCGCCGTCGCCGGTGCCCAGCACCTGGTCGAGCTCGGTGTAAGCGTCGTCGGGCGGGCAGCTCTTGTAGTCGGCCCAGTCGAGATAGCGAAAGCCCTTCAGCGCCCCCAGGGCGACCTTGTAGAGTTCCAGCACTTCGTAGAGCTCGTTCTTGGTGCGGATCCCGTATTTGACGTCGTAGCTGCGCAGGGGCGCCGACCAGGGCGTGTTGCGTTCCTCGTGCCCGCTTTCGAGCTGCACGATCTCCACCTCCCATTCCGGCCCGCCGACCGAACCCTTGGAGATGTGAACCGGAAAGATCACGTCGTCGAGAAAACTCATGCATACCTCCCGGCCTGCGCCAGCACCTTGCGCGCGCCACGGGCGACCCGGACCCGGTCGCCGGCGAAGGCCCGCGCGCTCGGCGTGGAAATGTGGAAGTTGTTGATCTGCATCGCGCCGTAGCCGTAGGCGGGCTCATATTCCGGCAGGCGATCGGAACGCGCCGCAGGCCGCACCGGCGGCGATGCCATGAAGGCCCCGCCGGCGGCAAAACCCGGCGCCAGCATGGGCGCGCCGCTGTTGATCGCCTCCAGCAGGTGACGGTTGCGGGCCGTCGCCGCGGCGTTGACCACGTACTCGCCCGGCGAGACCCGGATCACCTTCTTGTCGTCCTTCGGGCCGCCGCGGCCGGTCTGGTAGCCGCCCTCGGCGTTGCCGGGGATGATGATCTCGGCCAGGCTGCCAAGGATGCCGCCGCCGCCGCTGGTGCCGAACATCCCGGCCAGCGGCCCTTCGCCCAGAAGTGTGGCCTGGAGGAATGCCTCGTAGATCGCGTCGGCCGCGCGCAGCCAGACATCGGCCAGCGACTCGCCGCGTCGGATCAGCCCGTCGATCGCGTCATAGGCCACGCTGGTCAGCAGCTCGCGCTGTTGCAGGATGTCCTGGTAGGCGATCTCCTGCGCGATGAGCTGTTCCAGCTCTTCCGTCTGCGCGGTGGTGGCGTTCTTGAGCGCCTCGCGGTTGCGCAGCATCTCCTTCGCCACGGGGTCCGTCTCGCGCATGATATCAAGCTCAAGGCGCTTGGCCTCGATCAGGCGCTCGACCTCGTCGCGTTCGGCGCGGGATCCGCGGCCACGGGAGGATTTCAGCGTTTCCAGGCGCTGCTGGTTCCTGCGCGCGATTTCCGCCTGGACGTTGCCGTATCGCACGGCCTCGGCATCGAGCGCGGCCAGCTCGGCGGCATCCGCACCCTCCCGACGCACACCTTGCGTGCGCTGCATCCGCCGAATGCCCTGCTGCCGGGCCAGTTCGACCGGGTCGTTGGCATACTCGAGCCGCAGCTCGGCGTCTTCGAGGGCATAGCGCCCCTGCGCCGCGAGGGCCTGCGACGCATCCAGGGCGCGCATGATCTCGTCGGCCATGGCGCGGGCCTCGGATCTGGCGGCGGCAATGCCCGAGGCGATGTCGGTGCCCGCCAGCCCCTTGGCATTGTCCCAAGCCTCGAGCAGGGCCTGCTTCAGGGGATCCGCGACCTGAAGCTGCGCGACGTATTCCTCGAACACCCGCCGCTCGGCGGCCGCCATGAGCCGGGCCACCTCCACGCTGTCCTCGCCATATGTCGCGATGGCCTGCCGGATCGCGGCCTCCTCCTGAAGGCTGGCGAGGCGCGCCTGGGCGCCGGCAAGGTCCTTCTGTTGATCGGCGATGATCTTGTCCAGGGTCGCCTCGACCTTGTCGAGATGCTTGGCGAACGCCTCGCCGCCGGGGTTGGCCTTGTCCCACAAGCTCATGAGCGCCTGCTTGGCCGTCTCCGAGATGTCCAGGCTCTGGATCAGGATCTGTTGGCGTTCGCGCTCCTGCGCGAGGCGTTCCCGCTCGACCATGGACGAGTCCCGGCCGTATTGCGCGATCAGCCTCTGGATCGTTGCCTGCTGCGTCAGCTCCTCGCGCATCTCCCGGTAGGTATCGAGATCGGCGAAGTTGGGGCCTTCGGCCGCGTTCATGCGCCGAAGTTGATTGACCATTCCAATTAAACCCTGGAGCGTCGCGTCCTCTTCTTCCGAAACACCCCGGCGGGCGGCGGCCGCTTCCTCGTAGACCTCGATGATCCGCTCAAAGGCGGCAATGCGGACCTCCAGCGACCCACCGACCGAGGCGTCGAGCTGGCTATACGCACCTGCCAGCTTGCCGATAATTTCGCGATCTATCTTGCGGTTGATGCCATCCAGGTGCAGATCGAACTGCTCACCGATCGCGACGAGCTGGTGCATCTGAGAATACTCGCCGTAACCCCCGGTGAGCGTCGTTGCCATCGCGTCTGCCTGGTCGAGGGTCTTACGACGATTGCTCTCGGCCAAGCGTTCGAAATCAGTTCGGGCGGCCTCGGCCATCGCGCCGAACTCACCGCGCAGAATGGCCAGATCTCCGCGCGACTCCTTCAGCCGCTGAAGATAGGCGTCGACCGAGTCGGCGAAATCGTCCGCCATGCTGGTCAGGTCTTCCATGTTGTCCTTGCCGCTGACCAGCCATTGGGTAAAGGCAGCACCGGCGGCGATGGAGCCGATCGTGATCAGGTTGATCGGGCTCAGCATGGACATGAGCCCGGCGCCCAGGGCGCGCGCGGCGCCTGCCGCGCCCATGGGGCCGATCACCTGGGTGATCTGGGTGCCCTGCTGAATGGCCAGCTGAAGGGGGTTTTGACCGGCCGCCAGCATCAGCCCGATGTCGTTGAACTGGGCGGTGAGGTTTCCGACCGCCCCGGCCGACAGTTGGGTCGAACGCCGCATGGTTCCGGCGACGCGGGCATTCTCACGCTGAGCCGCGGAGAGCGCCTGGACGTCCGATGCAGCGTCACGCGCGGAGGACCCGACCTTCCGGTTGCTGGCCGCACCCTCTTTTCCGGCCGCACTGGCGCGCTTCGTCGCGCCGGCCAGACCTTGCTGCTCGGTCTTGAGGTCGCGGATCTCGGCCTTGGCGATCTTGCCGTCGGCGGTTATCTGCATGTTTACGACGAAAGTCATCGTCAGTCCCCGTTCATTGCCGCCTTGGCGCCCTGTTCGATGATCCGGACCCGCGCCCAGGTTTCCGGATCAAGCTCGATGCCGGCGAGTTCCAGGCCGGCGCTGGCGGCCGTGTAGTTGAGGCCGATCGTCAGCAAGCCACCTTCTGCCAGGCCGACGACGTTCCATTGCGTGCAGACCGCCAGGAAGGCCTCGACCGCGTCCGCGTTCTGCGCCCAGACGCCGTTTTCCGTCGGCCTGGCCAGTTCTCCGGCCGAGAGGTCGAGGCCCCAGAACGCGGCGTCGTCCAGGGCCTCGTCGTCAGCCGATCCGCCCTCGGCCAGCGTGCCCGTCGCCCAGGCACGGCCGGCCCAGGTCAGTTTCCCTTCAGCGCCTTGTTGATCGCGTTGTTGTAGCCGAGGGTCAGGCCCAGACGGATATCGGGCCGCGCAAGCAGCTGGTCGCGGATCTCGTCGCTGTAGGGGATTTCCTTGCCGTCTTCGTCGGTGAGATCGTGGAAGGCCACGATCCGGCGACGCAGCCAGTCCTTCGCGCGCTCAACGGGGCTCGCCGCGCTGTCTTGCTCGGTCTCGTCTTCCACGACGCGGAAGGTGGTCTTCAGGGTCTGCTTGCGGTGCCCGCCGTCGCTGGGCTCCAGGATCTGGACGTCGTGGGTGAAGGTCGGCTCTTTGACGACTTTGAACATGCGGTCTTCCTCTCGGTTATCAGGTCAGGGTCAGGGTCCACTGGTCGTTGCCGGCGGCGCTGGGGATGGGCACCATGCGCAGCGGCCACTCCTTGATGTTTTGCGTCCCCTCCAGGCCCTGCGGGCGCTGCATCTGCGCCGTGGGGATGTCGAGCGTGGCGATGCTGCCGGCGGCGGTGCCGTGGATAAGCTGCACGGCGACGTCGGTCTGGTCGGCCGCCAGCTGGAACGGGTTGAAGGTGGCCAGATCCACCGCCTCGACCGTGGCCTCGAAGGTCTCGGCCTTGTCGGTGATCAGGATCTCCTCCTTGCCGATCAGGAACCGGCGCTGCACGTCGTTGCCGAGATCCAGCATCGCCTTGCGCAGCACGAGATCCGTGCCGGCCAGGGTGAAGGTCGGGGTGTGTGCCGTGGTGGCGACGAGCGGCTTCTGGAAATTGACCAGGTCGGGCGTCGGGGCGGCCTGATCGGCCGGCTGCACAAAGAGGCCGGTCATGTCGAACTGCAGATAGGGGATGCCCTGCGCATTGACGTCGATCTTGCTGGTGCCCCGGGCGCCCAGCATTGCGTATTTGGTGCTGTCGATGTTGAGGTAGATCGTGGCCGACTCGTGGTTGTCCGAGATCGGGTTGTAGGTCACCGACACCCCGGCCGAGATGGTCTCGGCCACGGCGCAGGCGCGCAGGATCGGGCCCCAGGCGGGCGCGGTTCCGGCCGTGCCGGACGGCGCGAGCTCGACGTCGAACTGGATCCTCATATGGAGCTCGGTCGGCACGGTGGGTTGCGCGCCCAGAACCGGCGTCTCGAGGTCGCGGCTGACGTCGCTGCCCTCCATCGGGTTCAGCCGGATATTGCGCGCGAGGATCGCATTCGCCGCGCCGGTCGGCGTCGCGTCGACGCCGTAGGTGGTCTCGGGCTTCAGCAGCAGGACCTTTTTCCGCCATTTAAGGGCCATTTATCAGCTCCCTTTCTGGGTGGGTTTCGGGGCCGGCGCGGGCTTGGCGCCGGGCGCGCGCGGCGGTGCGGGCTTGGTGGCCTCGACCTGCTTGAGCGAGCCGTCCTTGTTGCGGACATAGCTGCCGCCGCCCGAGGGCAATTCGGGTTTTCCGGTCATGTCGGGATCCTCAGTTGGTCGTTGATGGAGAAGTCGAGCTGGTAGAACAGCGTGCCGTGCCGCATGTTCAGCAGCGCGCCGCGGCTGAGCTGGAACACGCCCACCTCGTCGCCCGGCGCCCATCCCGCGATGGCCTCGATGCAGGACATGATCAGCGGGCGGACGTTTTCGAGCGCGCGCTGGCCCTGGGGATCGGCCCCCCGGACCACCAGCACCACGCCGATCGTCTCGGCGTAGGACTGGCGGAACAGGCCGGTCGCGGCATCGGCCGTCTTTCCGGCCAGGCCGAGCGGCAGCACATAAGCGGACAGGGGCGCCGGGCTGAGCTTGTTCGTCCGCATCAGCGCGGCGAAGGCGGCGGCGTCCTCGACGCGGGTGTTCAGCGCCGGCACCTGGGCCTTGAGGCGATCTGCGACGGCATCCAGCATCAGATGAAGCCCTTCATGTTGGCCTCGGTGAAGGGCCGTTCGCGATCGGTGATCTGCACGCCGCCGGTTCCGGCGTCGTCGGGCTCGGCACCCGCGACATTCGGCAGGCGCACCGCGCCGCTGGAAATGTCGCGCAGGGTGCGCAGGGCATCCTTGTATTCCTCGGTGGTCTTGGCGTCGGGCTCGAAGAGGTGGAGCTTCCACCAGGCGATGACCTGGGCGAGCTCATTGACCAGCGGCGGCACCTCGCTCAGCGGCAGGGCGTAGCGCACGCCCACATAGCCGTTGATGATCGCGTCGGCGCCGTCCAGGGCGGCCGTGACCGTGTCCACGTCCACCGCGCCGGTCGGCACGTCAGCCCGGTCGGTCAGCGCGATCAGGCGCGCCTCGCCGTAGCGGTCGATCAGGTCCTGTTGGGTGGCGTAGCTCATGGATCAGCCCTGGGTGATGCGTTTGCGGGGATCCCGGGGCGGTCTGCGCCGCCCTCGGGCAGGCTCTGGGTCCAGAGCGTCAGCGGCCAGGTGGGGGAAGGCCGCACAGGGAAAGTCAGGCCTCGGTGGTCACCGAGATCAGGCGCGGGTCGGCCTCGATCGCGGCGATCTGATCCTCGGTCAGCTCGTCGAGCGGGATCTCGATCGGCTCAGGCCCGAAGTGGCGCCCGGCGCGCCAGCGGCCCTGCTTGGGGCCGGTGACGGTGATCGTGCCGGCCTTGGCAGCCGGGGTCACCGTGCCCCCGGACTGCGACTGTTGGCCGTTCGCGGCAGCCGCCTCGGCGCCCTGGTCGGGCTTGGTATCCCGGGCCGGGGCAACCTCGGCCGCCCCGGCTTGCCCCTGGTCGCCAGGGGTCTTGAGTTCGGCCGTTTCCGGCTTCTCGTTGACCTCGGCCTCGGCGGCGCTGATCCGCTCGGCCAGTTTCGCGTCGCCGATATTGCCGGCGAACTGAACGCCGAGCTCCTTGGCGCGGGCCTCGAGTTCCTGGCGGGCTTCGCTCTTCTCAGCCATCGCTCAGCCCCCTTACGCCAGCCAGGGCACGACGAGCAGCTCGGCAGTGCCTTTCCAGACGTTGGTGGCACCGGCCGCGTCGCGCTCGGCGTTCAGGATCTCCATCGCCTCGCCTTCCAGCGTGGGACCCACAACCAGCAAGTTGGGCTTGATGCCCAGCGGGCGGCCATGGTCGCCCTTCATGCCGGTCAGCGCCGCGCGGGCGGTCTTATAGTGGGCGGCGTCCAGCGTCTGCTTGGAGCCCCAGGCGAACTGCCAGAAGCCGAAGCCAACATTGCCGCGGGCATCCGCGCCGTAGACGAACTCGTTGTTGTCGAAGACGTTGCTGTCTTCCAACTTGTCCTTGGACACGAAGGTGAAGTCGCGGCGCTTCTGCAGGATGATCGGCTTCAGCGCGCGGCTGACGTCCAGCAGGAACCAGGGCGTGCCCGCCCCGCCGTCGGTGTTGGCCACCGTGGTGGGGTTGCCGTCCGCGTCGAGCACCGGGTGGTCGGTGTCGAAGAAGAACTGGCCGTCATAGCACTCGGTGTTGAAGCCCGCCTTCAGCAGATCGAAGACCAGCTGGTCCCATTTGGCGCCGGTCGACTGGCCCATCTCGGTGAACAGCGGGCCGTAGATGCCGAGATTGTCGGTCTCGATATCGTCGCGGTCGACGCCGAGGGTCAGCTCCCAGGGCTTTTCCTTGATGGCATAGTCGTGCTGCGACAGGTTCTGCACCGCGCGCGGGCCGACCCATTCGCGGACATTGGGGATCTTGCCCAGCCAGCCGTATTTCTGCTCCTTCTGAGTGGAGGTAACCGGCGTCGCCACGCGGGTATGCATGGTGGAGGCCTGGCTCAGGCCGGACTGGAAGGCCGTGCTGAAGCCCGTGCGCAGGGCTGCGAGGTTTGCGGCGTTGATGAGCATCAGGGTAGCTCCTGTCAGGATGCGTTAGTCAGGGCTTCATCGAGGCGGACCCAGACGCCGTTGGCGTCCACGTCGTCGATGATGCCGGCGGGCGAGCGGGTGGCGGTGCCGTCGGTCTTGGCCACGGTCTGGTCATCGACCGCGTAGGCCTTGGCGCCGATCTCGGCGATCGTGATCTCGTCGGCGCCGGCGCTGTTGGCGAAGCGGTAGATGCCTGGACGGTAGGTCACGTTCAGATCACCATCGGCGCCGGCCGAGTTGTCGACGCGCTCCTCGGCGCGGCCGACGCCGACCAGGCCGGTGGCGGTCTGGCCTTCGACCAGGTAGCCGGTGGCGTTGCGCATCACGAGCGCGCCGGCATAGATCGTGGTGGCCGCCCCGACGGCGCCCGAACGGTCGTCGCCCTGGCTGCGCGGGGTGTTGCGGTCTGCGGTCAGCGCGGTCATCAGCGGGCCTCCTTCTCAGCCTTGAGCGTTTTGGCGTAGTCCTCGGCCGACACGCCGATCAGGCGCGCGGCGGCGAGATGTTCGGAGTTGAGGGCAATCTCGCCGTCGATCTCCTGCGGCGGGGTGGCCAGCGTGTTGCTGGGGCCGAGGATCGGCATCGCCTTGATGAGCTCCTCGGTGCCCGCCGGGTCTTCCTGGTGCATCGCGATGTAGCGGTCGCGCACCGGTTTCAGGCCAACGCGGCCCTCTTCGATCGCGGCGTCGACGAAGGCGGTTGCCCGGTCCTTCGAGATTTCGCTCTGGAGCGCCGCAAAATCGGACGTGACCTTGGTCAATTCGCTCTGCAGAGCGACGATGGTCTCATTGTCGCCGCCGACCTTCTTGGCCGCGGCCAGCACGGCTGCTCCGTCGCTTTCGGCATCCAGGCCCAGGGCCACGCCGATGTCGGAGAGCTGCGACTGCATGGCGGTGGCGTCTTCGCCGCCGCCTTTCTTCAGCGCCGCAATCGCCTCGGCGATCTGATCCTCAGTCGCGGAGGCGTCCAGGCCGAGCAGCTCGGCCAGTCGTTCCATAAAGGACATTTCGGTCTCCATGTTGAGCGCGGTCAGACCGCGCAGGTTGGGCTCGTTGGTGAGAGAGATGTTCAGGATCGCCTTGATGCGGCCCTGCGCGTCGTGCCGGAATACCGGGGAGATGCCCCAATAGGCGCGGTCGGCCATGAGGGCGCGGCCGGTCTCGGTCCAGTCGACCTTCGCCCAGATCCCGTCGTTGCGCTCTTCCATCGCCATGACGTAGCCGCGGGCCGGCGCCTCGCCGCCCTTCTTCCCGGCGATGAAGGTGGAGTGGTTCACATCGACGATGATGCGTTGCTTGCGGCCCATGCTGGCCGCGATCAGCTCGCTGGCGCTGGTGTAACTGTAGGGGCCGTCGCCGGCATGGGTCTCGATCCTGTCGCTCCTGGGCAGGATGTGGACCCATTCGGGCACCGTCCCGTCCTCCTGGGGAAGGGGAATGGCGGCCATCAGGGCGATATCTTGGGACTTGCTCATGGGGCGATCATCGCCACCATGGGGGACCGAAAACACCCGCAACACCTTGCGGGGCTTGGCGATCGGCCGGTGCCGGCAGGATGGCGCGGCGGGCGCGCGGGGTCAATTCCCGCCGGTGATGTCCTCCAGCCATTCCTCGCCAGTGTCGATCAAGGCCATGCGGTCATCCGCGGAAACCCCGAGGAACGGGCGCGCCGGGATATCGCCCCAGGGGATCGGGCTGCCATTGGCCATGGAGCCGAATTCCCCCTTGCCGGCGCCGAACTGCATCACGGCCGAGTAGATCAGGTTCGAGCCCCAGCGCACGCCGTCCGCGTCGGCCTCGTAGCTGATCTCGGAAGACAACCGCCCGGTCGGGCCGAAGAGCGGCCGGAAGTCCACCGTGTCGCCCCGGCGCTCATATTGCTCGATCGTGGTCTCGGACTTCGGCGCCCAGGCATTGCCCTCCGGATCGGTGCCGTCCTTGAAACGCTGCTTGGTCGACTCGACCAGGAACTCTCCGAATTCCTGCATGAGCGGCGTCATGTCGGTCAGGCCGTGCGCCACCCGGTCCAGCATGGCCGAGATCTGGGCGTCGTTGAGTTCGATGGTGATCATGGCTATATTCTCCGTTGCAGGCGTGACACGGTAATATTCTCCCGGCCGTAGCACGATCGTCACGATCGGAGCGCCATGCGGGGTTGCCGGCCCAGCCGGAAGGGGGGCCCCGCCGCCTGCGCTACCTCTTCGATTTTCGCATGAGACGCCGGAATTCGCTGTCGCGGTATTTCTGGATCGCGCTGATCCGCCGGAAACTGGTGACGAAGAGGCCTTCGCCGCTCTTCGTCGCCTTCACCACCAGGACGTGCCCGTTGGCGCCGGCCGGTTCGAACCAGAAGACGAGAGAGCCGTCGTCCTCGATCACATGCGTCGCCTGGCTGACGACGCGCTGGGCCTCGGCATAATCGAATATCGTCAGCTCCGGGTGCTCCTCCAGCTGCTTGGCCGCGGTCTGGGGAGACATCTTCGCGATGGCTGTCTTGGCGCCGAGGGCCTCGGCGTGCTCGTCGCGCAGGCGAGCGAGCGGCCAGAGGCCGGTGGGGTTCTGAAACCAGGCGCCGAACAGGTTCTCCGTCAGCCAGCTCTGGATCAGGTCGATCGACGGGCGCGGCGGCAGCTTGTCGAGCTTATCGCTGAGATCCGTGATGGTGTCCGAGGCCGAGGCCCCGGGGGCATAGTCCCACCCCTTACCGATCCCCTTGGGCGTGCCGGTGGCCGGATCCAGCTTGTCCCAGCCCGGCTGCAGCGTCTTCGACGGATCCCCGCCGACGCGCTTGGCGCCGGCAATCGAGCGCGCGCCGATGACATAGCAGCTGCAGCCCCAGCCGTTCGGCGGATAGGCCTTCTCCCAGAACGGATGATCGGCCGGCAGGATCAGCCCATCCCAGGAAAGGTGCTGAAGCCGGGGCTCGAGCGAGCCGCCGTGGCGGTAGACGTAATACTTGAAACCGCCCTCGCGCAGCTGCGCCAGGCGCCCGGCCGCATAGGTGGTGGCGGCGTTGGTGCGATAGATGACCCGGGTGCGCCACGCCTCGCCCCGCTTGCTGCCCTCGCCGGTCCAGCCGTGCCAGCCGTGCTTTTCCACGATCGCGCGGAAATCGCGCCGGAACTCTTCGAGCGAGGTGCCGTCGGCAATCGCCTTGTCGACGGCCCCCGCGAGATCGGCCAGCAGATCCGCCTTGGTCGCGCCGGCCACCATGAAGGCCCGATCGTGGGCGCTGCGCTGGATATCGTCCCACGCCTGCGTCGGGACGAGATCGCCCAGACGCAGGCGAAAGGCCGCGACCTGTTCGGCGAACGGCCGGCGGAAAGTGGCCGTCAGGTCAGCCACTCTCTTCCTCCATGGCCGCGCGGCCGCCGAGGTGGCCGGCAATCATCGCCTGGGCGAGGATCGCGCTGAGCTCGGAGGTGTCGAGATCCGGGAAGCCCGCCAGCAGGTTTTCGCGGAATTCCTCCAGCGATCCGGCGGCAGCGAGCATGGCCTCGATCTTGCCCAGGATCGTCTCCATGGCCGGGGCACCCTCGATCGCCATGCGGTCGGCCAGCAGCTCCACCGGGGACGGATCGCCTGAGCGGCCCGCTGAGGCCGTTTCTGCCTGAAGGGCTGTCATGGGGCGCGGGTCGGCGACTTGCGCCTCCTGACCCGTTAAATGGGTGTTTAACGGCGGAGTTTGCCCATCGGGGGGCGGCGCGGTTTCCGGTTTCGGGGCCTCAGAGGCCTTTCCGACCAGAATTTCGTCCTTCGTGTCGGGCTCGGAGAGCGAGAACTTGTCGCGGACCTCGGACGCCTTGACGCGCAGTCCACGATCGATCCAGGGCGTGACCGCTTCGGTGAAGGCCTTGAGGTCTTCTTCCTCCGGCCGGGCGATGATCAGGCGCGGGTAGCGCTTCTGCGGGCCGCGCTCGAGCTGCATCCAGGGCTGGATGACGTGACGGTTGAGGATCGCGGACAGTGCGCGAGCGTCCGAGCGCTCGATATCCTCTTGGACCTCGCGGTGCTCCTTGCCGGATCCCAGGCCGCCGACCTCGGCGTCGGTGGTCGCGGTCTGGCCGAGCACCGCCTTCGAGACCTGCTTGTCGTAGAAGTTCGCCCGCTTCTCGTAGAGGTCGATCGCCGCACCGAGGTTCCCGGTCTCGATGAACTCGATCATCATCGACTCGGGGATGATCGCGGCGCAGTCGCCGGCGATGTTGGCCACCGCCCGGAAGAGCTTGTTCTTGTCATCCTCCGAGGCGCCGGGGCCGAACTTGCCGACCCGCAGGGGCTGGCCGTAGGTCTGGCTGAAGATGGACCAGTCGCGCTCGGTGTATTTCTTGAAGAGATACGCCCAGGTGACGGCGCGGGCGAGACCGGAGCGCAGCGGAAGACCGGACTTGGCCTTGATCGAGGCGAAGATGAACTTGAAGCCGGGCAGCGGCACTTCCTGCCCGCGCTCGTCGAGCATCATGGGCGTGGCCAGGTCGCGCCGGTCGAACCGGAACCAGCGCGGGTCGCGGTATTCCAGCTGGCCGGGCTGCCACTGGCCTTCCGAGCGCTCCCACATGATCTCGGTGAAGGAGACGCCCTTGCCGATGCAGTCGAGGATATCGAACAGCTCATCCTGCAGCTCGTCACGCTTCAGCCAGTCGCGCACCATCTGCGCCATGGCCTCGTCCTCGGCGCTGTCACCGCCGGGCTCGACGGTGATATCGATCTGGCTGACCGACCGGCGCCGGGTGCCGAGCACGCCGAGGTAATGCAGGTCACGCTCTTCGATCGCCTCGGCGAGTTCGAGGTAGCGCACCGGATCGCCCTGGTCGGCCCCGCGCATGATGGAGGCCAGGCGCAGCGGATCCAGCCCGTCGGCCGGGTAGCCGGTGACCGGCGAGCGCACCCCGCCGATGGTCGGGGCGGCGACCTCTTGCATCAGGGTCGCGCGCTGGACCGGGCGGCCCCATTGATCGAGGAGTCGGGGTTTGTTGGCCATGGTCAATTCTCCTCACATCGATTCAGGCGCGCCTCGACCAGCAACTGGCGGGCGATTTCGGGCTCCACGTCGTGGCGGCAGAGCTCACCGATGGCGTCCATCACGTTGGGGTTTTGGCGCGCGGCACCTAGCTTCTCCTGGCGCTCATCCAGAAGGCGCTTCAGCTCGCTTTTTGTCAGCTTGAAACGGAATTCAGTCATCAAATCTCTCCTGTTGGTCTCGAAACCGGACCTCGTCCTCATGAAACTCGCGAACTTGGAGAGAAGAGCGGTCCCACCACTCCACTGCAATCAGGGGGTGAGTCATGTTGCGAGCGAAGATCACGCGCTCGACTACCCCCATGATATCGTCGCCAACGATGACGCGATCGCCGGGGGCAAAGCGGGATTGGTATTGGCGCTGCACGGTCACCAGATTCCTCCTCTCTGGCGCGCGCCGAGCGGCGGGCTCCACCAGTTGCGGCCTTCGCCGCTATCGCCGTACGGATCGTCGAACGAGCTGTCGCCGCCGCGCCGGTCTGAGCCGACACCGCGGTAGTCGTACTCGACCCAACGCATGCGGCTGGCGAAATGCGCCAGCGCCAGCGCGATGGCATAGTCGCCGTGACGCTTTTTGCCCTTCTCGCCCGTGCGGACCTCGGGCACCCTGGGGATGCCGCGGATCTTCTTGACCGCGCGCAGATCGGTGACGTGATCCGAAGCCCGGCCGATCGCGATTGTTCCGTCCTCGAAGGCGGTCTTCAGCGGCGGCATGTGCAGTCGGTACCAGTCCTGGCTGAACTTGATCGCCCAGATCAGGCCGGGATCATCCTCGCTTTCGCGAAGCCCAAAATGCCGCCCCATATCCTCGGCCACGGTCCAGCCCATGCCGGTGGCATCGAAAGCGGCGCCGACCAAGCGTCCGCTGACCGCATCGAGCACATCCTTCACGATCGCCTTTTGCTCAACGCCCGGCACGTTGCGCAGTTCGACAGACAGTGCCTCTCGCCGGGTGAGGTTCTTCTCGATGGCCAGCAGCGAGATCACAGATAGGTCGGCCACGCGGGCAAAGTCGAAGCCGAACGCGTAGAGGGGCTTGGTGTCCAGCCCGGACAGCACCGTATCCAGCTCATCCATGAAGGGGCGCATGAGTTCGGCCTGTGCCGTCTGCGGCCGCTGAAGGTAGTCGCCGGGCAGCTCCAGCGGAAGGATGGGCGCATCCGCCGTCATGCGAGCCTCGATAAGCGGAGCGCTCAGCCAGGCTCCGGTGCCGGCCTTTGGAATGCAATGAAGCTCTTCGTCGGCATCATCGCCGTAGATCTTGTGGATGCTGTCGATCCACTCGGCCTTCGCCTCCGGCGTCGCGGGCTTGCCGGTGACCAAGGCGATCCGCTCGTAAAGTCCCGCTTCAACCGCCTGGTTAAAGGTCACGCGCACGACCTTGGCCGTGTCGCCCCGCTCGCCCGCCTCGACTTGCTTCACCAGCACGTTGAAGGGGTTGGCGTCGCCGTCATGGGTCGAGATGACCAGCACCTTGCCACCCCACATCAGCAGCGCGTTGGCGGCCTTCAGCATCTCGTCCAGTTCGTCGTGGAACGCGGCTTCGTCGAAGATCACATAGCCCTGCCGGCCGCGCAGGCTGCGGGGTTTGGAGGTCAGCGCCACGATCTCGAAGGAAGAGGCGAAGCGGATCCGGAATGCCTGGATGTCCTGATCCTCCTTTCCGTCGGCCTGATCCTTGAACAGGAATTCCTCGACGCCAGACGCGGCATGGATGAAGGCCTTGGCCCACATCGCCGCGGTGTCGATAAACTCGCGCGCCATGTCGAGGTTAAACCCGATATAGAGCACGTCCATGCCGCCAGCCGCCTTCTGGGCGCCTGCTGTCAGCACCGCGTCGGCTGCCACCGCCCAGGTCATCCCGATCCGGCGCGACTTCTCACAGACGACGAAGGGGTAGACCGCCGTCGTCGCCAGCAGCTTGGCCTGGTAGGAGAGCAGCACCGCGGGCAGGCTGTCGGTCCCGGCAATCGCATCGGGAAGCGCCTGCCGGCTTTCTGCGCGCAGTTCCTCCCACTCGGCTTCGGTCATGGCGGCGGTCATAGCGGCACCCCCATCAGAGCTTCCTCGATCGCGGCCTTCCTGCAGCGCGCCCACATCGTTTCGGCCGGGCCATGCCAGCGCGGATCCCGCTTCGCGCGGCGGCGGAAGCGGAACAGACGCGCGCGCAAGGATTTCGGCACGGCGCGCCAATGCTGGCCACAGATCCATTCCGCGAAGGGCTGGCCTGTGGTGCGCTGGCATCCGGGGCAGAGACAGCGGACTCGGCTCATCGGCTGCGCGCCTCCGTCCAGCGGGCGACGTAGCGCGATTGCAGGCGGTCATCATGCGCGGCCGGCCCCAGCAGGTCGGGGCAGAAATCCGCCTCGCCTAGGCGCCAGAGGTGGCGGCAGGGGATGCTGTTCACCAGATCGGACTTGCGCGGGTAGATCTCGATCGCGCGGGCCTCTTCGCCCCAGACCATGTTCTTGATCCTGAAAAGGTCATCCCAAGGCATTTCGCCGGGATGCTCGACGGCCAGCTTTCCCAGGGCGTCGTCGACGGTGACCTGGTAGCCGAGCAACTGGAGAGTGCGGATCTGCTGGCCCATCACTCCACCCCGAGGATCTGTGCCTTGATGCCCTCGACCGTTTCCTTGGTCAGGCCAAGCTGAAGGGCCTTCTTCTCCACCTTGCTCGCCGCTTCTTCGCGCGCCTCCTTGGCCACGCGGACACGTTCATCCTCGCGCAGCTTCTCGCGGATGCCAGAACTGGCCATGACGTCCTTCAGCATCTTGCCAAGGAAATGCAGCTCGCGCGCATCGATGTCCTTGCCGTCCTTGAGCATCTGCGCCTGCATGACCTTGAAGGCGAGCGTCGTGATCATCTGGAACAGCACGTTGTGGCGCTGCGCCTCCTCCTCCAACCCGTTCTCGGTCATCCAGCTCGCGGCCCAGGCGCTGGCCTGGTCCTGGAACTTGACGAACTCGGCGTGCTCCTGGCCATAGACGTGGAGAGCGCTCTTGCCGATGCGCATCTCCAGCCCTTCTTCCTCCAGCCTGAAGTTCAGCGCCTCGGCGAGATCCTCGTAGCCGGCGAAGCCTCGCGCTTCCAACTCAGTCTCAAGCCAGCGCTTCAGTTCCTTCGGCAGGAGATCGACTTTGCGGGGCGGCGGCATGGCTCAGCGCCTCGCACTGGGGCGCTGGATCTCCGGGTGCCCGGCGCGCCCGCGGGCCACCTCAACGCCGCGCTGGGTGGCCTCGACCACCAGGAAGCCGCCGTTGTCCTCATAGGCGACGAAGCCGTTCTCCTTCAGCCAGGCCAGTTCGGTGACGACCTGGTCTCGGCTCGAGGTCACGCCGACGCCGTCCAGCACATCGGTCAGGATGGAGGCGTTTGAGGTGTAGTCGAGGCAGCCCTCCAGGTGGCGCAGGATGGCCAGCCGGCGGTGCCTGCGCAGGGTGGTTTGCGCGTAATCGCTCATTTAGAGCCTCCGTTCAGCAGGTGATCTTCGTGGCGTGAAACGATTTCCTCGAGGCGTTCCATCACCTTGTTGTTGCCCTCCATGACCGCCCGCATCGTGTTCAGCGCGCCGGTCTGCCGCTCGATCGCCAGTTGCAGGTCGTGCATCTCGTCTTTGCCGGGCATGGAGCGGACGGTTTGCTGCAACTCGGCGATCTGCGCCGCATGTCGGTCCATCCGCTTGGAGCCTTCGGCGAACCGTTCGTCCACGTCCTTCCGGCGGTTCACGAAAAAGGCGTAGACCATGGCCGCGACGGACAGGGCGAAGCTGGCGAGCTTGAGCGCGAGGTCGAGATCGAGGGTCACTTGGTCCCCCAGCGCGTCGCGACGAAGTCCTTGAAGGTGTGGCCGCCCATGTAGAACGCGGCGAAGAGCGCGGTCAGCTGGAACAACACCCACAGATCGGGCGGCGGCAGCGCGATCTTGAAGACCGCGTTCACCACATGGGCGATGACGATCGACCAGAGCCAGAGGAAGCCCAGAAGCCACATCCATCCCGGACGCCAGGCGCGCATCCAGAAGGAATCGGAGCCTTCGGCCTTCAGCAGCTCGAACTGGCCCTCAAGGCCGGCGGCGTAGAGGCGGGCCAGCTCGGGGCTGCGCTCGGTGTCCATGATGGCCTCTTCGATCGTGGCGGCGTCTTCCTCGACCATCCGGCCCAGGTCTTCGGGCAGCACCGCGGCGCGCGAGGCGATCTGCTTGACCACTTCCTCCGCAAGGTCGGCATTCTCGGCACCGATCTTCTTTTCGAGGAGCTTCTTGATCATCGGGGCGCCGATCTGCGCGGCGATGGGGATGAGGGCGGCGGCGGGCATGTCAGAACCTCCGGAGCTGGGCGGCGAGTTTCGGGGCGGTGCGTTGGGTCTTGGCGGCGACGGCGTCGCGGTAGCTGAAGGCGAGGCGCGCCAGCCACAGGGCGCCCAGCGCCACGACGGCAATGCCGATCCATTCGGCGCCGGGCATGTTGGCCAGGGCATCGGTCAGCACATCGGCCTGGGTCTCGGTCACGCCGCCGGCGGTGACGGCCGCGGCCTTGGCCGTCTTGGCGCGTGCGTCCAGCCGGCGCTGCAGCGTCGAAAGCGTGGCGCGGCCGATGATGCCGTCGACAGTGAGGTCATGATCGCGCTGGAAGGTGATGACGGCCGATTTCGTGATGGCGCCCCTCGTAAAGCCTGGTTTGTATCCGAGCTTTTTCAGGCCCAAGCGCGCGGCCTCGACCTCCTCGTCGGTCATCGGCACCACGACCTTGGCGCGGTTGGCTGTCCCGCCCCATTCCACGGACCCGGCGTATTTTCCATGCCGGATGAGCTCGTATTCCTCGCGCCGCCGGCGCTCCAGCCCCGGCAGCACGCGGCCTTTGGACTTGGTCCAGCGCATCAGACGCGCCTGGACGCCAGGCCAGTCGCCCACCAGGCAGGCGCCCACCCAGCTCGCCCGGCCGATCGCGCCGGTGTTCCAGTGGAAGGAGCTGCCGCCGTCGAACTCGTGCTGTTTGGCCCCCGGCATGGCCTTGGCGACGGCCGGCTCGTAGTTGCGCTCCAGCGCCTTTGCCATCAGCGCACGCGCCTCTTCCCGGGTGATCGCCATGCCGGCACGCGGCTTGACCACGCCCGAGGCGGCGGTCAGGCCCGCGCCGATCGTCCAGGTGCCGGTGGGGTCGCGATACGCCTTGAGGACCACGCCTTCATGGCGTTCCAGAAACTCGATGCCTTTTTCGCTGGTCCGCATGGCTGCCCCGGGATCTGCGGGGCCGCACTGCCCCCTAGGTTTCAAGGGCATTGTCGGCTTCGCCGGATGGCAGAAACACCCGCAAGGCCTTGCGGGTCTGGGGTCAGTCGAGGGGGAGAGACGGCTGGCGGGGATCGGAGGGCGGGCGCCCGTTTCCGCCGCCGAGATACTTGCGCACGGTGACGTCGCTGACATGCAGTCTGCGCGCGATCTCGGCCACGGACAAGCCTTTTGCCTTGAGCACCTGCGCCAGCCACGGCTTGGCGGTCGGGATCCGGCGCGGCAGATGCTCAGCCGCGCGGGCCAGCGCGACGGCCCGTTCGCGGCCGACGGCCTGAACCAGGCGCGACCGGCTTTTCGGCGTTTCGGTCATGTAGAGCTCGGCCCCGCCGAAGCCCAGCAGGAACTCCAGCGCGCCGTCCTGGCCGAGGACGCGCACATAGGGCTCGATATGCGCCGGGGGCTGGATCCGGGGCTCAGCCATCGCAGGCCTCGTCGAATTTCCCGGCCTCGTCGCCCCAGACGTCGTGGCCCGGCCAAGGCGCGCGGGCAAAGAGCTCGCAGGCATGGGCATGGGGCAGCAGCCGCTCGGTCATCTCGCGCATCTCGGGGGGCTTGCGGGAATGCTCGCGCCGGATCGACTCGATGGCATCGGGGATCTGCTCGGGGCAGAGGATCACGTTGCGCTCGGATCGGGACACGATCTTCGGTGCCCCGATCTTGCCGACCAGGTAGGGCTCGGTCGCCGAGCGCAGGACGTAGCCGGTCCCGAAGGCCGACTTCCCGGTCCTGGTCACCTTGTGCCAGGAGCCGCCGGTGACATAGGCGAAGCCCCAGGCGGCCATGACCTCGAGCGCCTGCGGCAGGTGCGGCCAGGTCGACCAGAGGAACAGGTAGCAGTCCGGCCCGGCCAGCTGCGACACCGGCAGCGCCTTGATGCCGTCGAGCGACATGGTCTCGTAATGGGCCTCGGGGCTCTTTTCGTGCCCCTTGTCCGAGCGCATGGCGTATTCCCATGCCGGGTCGGCGATGATCCGGCCGTATTTCATGGGGGTGAGATCGCCGAAGGGCCATTCAGTCAGCATCCGCGCCTCCCTTTCCGCCGCAGCGGCCGGTGCGGATGTTCGGCATGTTGTGGCGCACCACCGTGACCACCGTGCCTTCCACGATCCGGTACTGGTAGCCGTCGATCACCACGGCGCAGGCGCCCATGTTCACGGCCCGATCCACCTGGCGCCCGATCTTGCGGCGCAGGGCCTCGATGTCCATGCCCTCGATCCGCTCCAGGTAGCGGACCACGGCATGGTCGGTGACGGGGTGGCGGGGCTTTTTCATGTCTCGAGCTCGATCCCTTCGCGGTCGCACCAATCCTTCAGCGCCTCGACCACGTCCTTGATCTCCGACCACTCGCGCAGGGCGTCGATATCGACGGGCACGTAGCCCCAGGTCTTCTCGAACCGCGCGCGGACGAAGGCGTTCAGCCCCTCGGGGCCTTTCACCTTGGCGGCGCCGGCCTCGTGGAGCAGCCGCCACATGACATGGCAGAAGCGGATATCAGCGCGGGGCGCGCGCGGTCGCTTGCGCTTGCCGCCGTCGGGGTCGAAGCCGCTCTCCTTCAGCCGGTTCACCACCAGCTTCAGATCGGCCTCTGTCATATCGCGCATGGAGGCCTTGCCGGTGACGGAGACCTGCAGATCCCGGCGGGCTTCGTCGTCCAGCCCGAGCTGGCGGCAGGCCGCGAAGACCAGTTTCTGGAGGGAGCGGTTCATGACAGCAGCATCTCCAACTCGCGGGCGATCTCGTAGAGGCTGTGTCCCGTGCGGATGTCAGGGCCATGCTCTCCGATCACAAAGACGTACCGCTCCCCGTACTGATCTCCACGCTCGACGGACATGGTCCCGTCGCGGTCGAGCACGGTGGCCAACGCCTCCTCGATGACCGCAATGCGGTCCCGGATGGGCATGTCGGGGCGGAGTTTCATTCCTCGACCTCCCGCACGATCCTCCAGGTCGGAAGTTCCACGCGGTCGACGCAGCCGCCGCGGAAGGCGATGACGTCATCGCGGATGATCACGCGCTCCCCGCGCTCCTGGCCCCACTTGGTGAACAGGCGCTTGCCGCAGATCAACTGGTCGGCGTCGATCGCGATCAGCGCCTGCTCGAGATCCGGGAAGTCCGTCTCGACCAGCTCGAACCGCATCGGGTTCTTCGTGGGGCAGGCATGCGGCCGGAAATACACCTGGATGACGGTCATGCCGCGATCTCCCGCTCATGGCGCGGCATCGCCCATTCGTAGAGGAAGCCGTCGAAGGGCGCCGTGCCGTACTGCTCGGCATGCCAGGCGCTCATGTCGTCGATGTCGATGAAACCTTCCTGGACGGCAAAGCGCTCACGTTCGAGGTCAAAGCCCTGCGGAACACCGCGCAGTCGGATGGTGTCGATCAGGTCGCCCAGGAAGGCGATGTGGATCGGCATGACGGCAGTGCAGACGAGGTTCGCGGTGATCGGGGTGAACGAGGTCTCCGAGCGCGTCGAGAATCGCTCACCGGCCCTCAGACGCGGTGTCTCGTGGCGCCGGTAACACTGCAACTTCATGCCCTCGCGGACGAGCGGAACGAAGCGCTGTTGGAAGCGAAATGTGATCATCATGCCCTCCCTTTGGCCGGGCCGAGCAGTTCGCTCAGCGCGTCCTGGTTGCCCTGCGCGATGTTCATCTGAACCAGCTCGATCGCCTGGGCGGGCGTGATCTTCCTCTGATCCTGCCAGGCGATGATCTGTCCGACCAGGTACGAGGTGACGGCCAGCATCTCCTCCCCCGGAACGTCCTCGTGCTTTCCCAGCGCCGCGATCAGGTCTTCGCGGAGCTGCTTGTGTTTGGCGGTCGGCATCTTTTTCGAGAACATCGCTTCACGCCTTCGCCAGATCGATGGTGATGGCCTGCCACTTGCCGTCGAAACTCTCGCGGCGGTAGCAGCGCACATAGGTCTTGGAGCCGACCACGCGCATGGCATCGCGGATCGCGGCCATGGCCTTCTGCCAGCGCTCGTCCTCGATGTTCATGCGCAGCAGCATGAAGATCTCGGAGCGGTTGATCTGGCCCTCCTTGTCGGTGTTGAAGGCGCGTTTCACGATGTCGCGGATCTCGGGGCGGCTGTCGGCCGACCACTCGATCAGGCATTCGTCGACCAATGCCTTGGCGACCTGCAGCTCGGGGCCGAAGTCGATGTAGTCGGACACCTGGACGACCACCTTCATCAGCCCGTCGTGGCTCATGAAGGTCTTGTTGCCCTTCGCGCCACCCTTGGTGAGCTCGTACTCTTGCGCGAGGATCGCCTCGAAGTCGCCCAGATCCTCGAAGGTGTGGGCCTTGAAGCGGGCAACCTGGGCGGACAGCGCGTCGGCAAAGTGAATGATCTTGCGCACCGTCTCGTCCTCGAGCAGGTGCTGGGGCTTGATCAGCTCCACCGGGACGAGGCTGCCCTTGGCGTCGGGCAGGTATTCCTTGCCGGCGATTGTCTGGCGCCCGGTGGGCACCTGCGGGGGTTCATGGGCGGTCATTTCTGATCTCCTTGTTTAAGGGGGATGCACTGGCTTCGAGACGGTTCGCCTTCCATCCGGTCGGCACGGCGGGCGAGCGTCATCAAGCGCCCCCGAATGCTGTTTGGTTTACGGTTGAGCCGGTGCCCGATCTCGCTATAGGTCAGCCCGTTCGCTTCGAGGCGGAGGAGCTCCTGGTCTTCCTCCACGGTGAAACGACGCACGGTGTGGTCACCGCGACGGACCATCATCGGGCCGACATCGGTATCGATGTTCGAGCGCGTATTGGGGCTGTCCGCGCCAAGCCGAAGGCAGTGGTATTCGACCGAGCTCACCGTCATGCCCGACCGCATAGCGATCTGGCCTAATGACAGTCCCCGTTCGCGAAGTTCGGCGGCACGGCAGATTTGGTCCTCGGTGTATTTTTTTGCGCCCATCAATCGCCTCCTTCCAAATGCGGTTTAACGGGGGTGTAAGGGGGTATTTCGGGCGCCGGAGCGCCGGGCGCGATCGGCTTCACGCCCAGCAGCGCCAGCACGGCCGCCATGGCGGCGATCTCCTCGTGTGTCACGAGGGTGATGCCGCGGGTGCCCTGGGTATCGACCCGGCCCACGCCGCGCGCGGCCAGTTCCAGCATCTCCGCTTCGGTCCAAGGCTTGGGAGGCACGGGCTTAGACATCGGCGCCTCCCGTGTCGTCATCGACCGCACGGCGGATCGCGTTGACATGGGCGGTGATCTCATGCGCCAGTGGATCGACTGCACCGAACTCCTGAACCGATCCCGCCGTGATTTCGCTTGATGCCATTTCAAGGTCAGACAACGCCGAAAGGATCCGCTGACGGTCGATATATGTCCGCCTGCGGCGCCGGAATTCGTCGAGGTTGATCGGGTGATCAGACATTGGCGCCTCCCAGGTTGTCGTCGAGGACGGCGCCGACGAGGTCGCCTTCCGCGACCCCCTCCAGCAGCTTCCTGCAGAGCGCCCTGACGGTGAGTTCGCGGACGAACGCATCGGGCTCCAGCATCTCGACCACGTCCTGCGGGACGAGGATCTTGATGCCGCGGTGCTTTGCGCCGGTGCCCTTGAATTTCGGGATCGGCTCGCCGTTCTTCCGGGCGCAGGCCAGGATCCAGTAGACCGTGTCGATCTTGCGGCCCACCTGCGGCGCGATCTCGCGCGGCGGCGTGCCGCCTTTTGCCATGTCGATCACGCGTTGATGCAAGGCGTTCATCTCAGCCCTCCTTTCCGTTTCTGGGGCACCGGCTGCAGGCCCGGAACATCCGGACCCGCAGGGTGTTGACGGGAGAGAAATGCCGGGCGCGCTTGCGCCAGTCCTGGCACTCGTTTCTGGGCAGATCGCCGAGCGCCGGGCAGACGATGACCTCGGCCATCAGCACACCGCGAACTGTTTCCTCGATCGGCGCCAGCGGCGCGGGGTACTTGTTGCGCAGGACCTGGCTGACGAGCGCGCCGGATTTCCCGATGCGCTGGGCGGCCTTGTTCTGGCTGGTGTCCGCGCACTCCTCGGCCAGGCGCAATACCCAGTCGGGCAGCGCGTCGCCCCAGGCAGCGCGGGCGGCTTCGACGGGACCGCTCATGACGTGCCTCCCGCCAGGTAGGTGAAGTCCTTCAGGTTGTCGTCGTAGATGCCGCGGACACGGCGCTCGCGAGGTGCGTGCGGTCCGGTGTTGCGGACGAGGCGATAGCGGGTTTCGCGCCGACCGGGCTCCTCTTTCTGAAGCACCCTGAGATAGCCGGCACGACGCAGTGCCCGGCAATATTCGTGGGCATCCTGCCTGGTCACCTCCAGCTCGGGGGTGTTCGCGTGGACAGCGATATCCGTGGGCGTGAAATTCGGGAGGCCCCGCATCGCGCGCCACATATTGCCCTGCTTTGTGGGTTTCTCGTCGGAAGCGGCGTTCCTGGACGGCAGCTCGTCGTTCTTCGTCTTGGGGCGATAGATTTTCGACAGCCCATCGACACGGAGGAGTTCCACCTTGCCCTCCTTTTCCCAAAGACGGATGCACCTCGATGCCGTCGTGTGAGAGATATCCGCGGCGACTGCGAGTTCGGTCACGCGGGCCTCGGTCATGGTGGCCATGACCTCCCACGCCTTCTCCCGCAGATCGGATTTCCGACCGATGCGAATGGAAGTCATGCGAACCTCCGCGGCGCCGGTGCCGTGCCGGTGAAGAAGCTGCGGTCGCCCCAATCGGCGACCCTCACGCGTTCGAGGTCGTGAACACGGGCAAACTCCGCGACCTGGTCGAGGTTCACGCAGATCCGGCGGATGCTCTGCCGGCTGCCCTCCAGCAGGCGTTTCTTGAAGTCTTGGTCCATCTCGACGCCGGGGGCGTAGATGGCCGCGAGGTGATCCACGTCGCCGAGGTTGGCGGGCACGGTGGGCACCCAGCTGACGATGCGGCCATGCACGCGCTCCCATTCCTGGAGCTTCTGCGGCATGAGCTCCTCGCCAATCAGAACCACCGGAGACTGGCTGCCTTCATAGATATCGCGCACCAGCTCGATCATCTTGCGCGAGACAAGGTGGTCGGCCTCGTCGATCAGAAGCGGCTTGTCCGTCATAGCCAGGTACTCGGAGATCTGATCCACCATGGCGGAGATGGTTCGGGCCGGTGTCAGCCCCATCTCCTGCACGATGGCTTCGCAAAGCGCCTTCTTGGTCCAGACGCTTTTGACCTGGACGGTAATCGCCTGGAACTTCACCCCGGCGTAGACCGCAGCGGTCGTCTTGCCGTCTCCGGAAGGTCCGTAAAACACCGACATGCCCGGCAAGCTGAAGGTGCGGTTCTTCACCCTGTCGACCAGCGCCACCAGGGCCGCCACGTTCCGCAGCGGCGCGACGCTATTGTAAAGTGTTGCCTGTTCTGTCACTTTTGCCTCCGTCTTCGTTGACATCGCCGCTCGTGTGGCTCGACCCCACCGGGCGGCACCTTTCTCTTCAGTCCATCGTTTCCAGCAGATCGATGTATTCGATCGTGGCCTGTGCGCGTTCGCGCAGGTGCGGCCACTCGTCGGGCTCGGCCGATGCGATATCGTGGAGCGCCTGGCTGTTCAGACCCTCGGCGAATGCCGAGGCCATGATCTGCATCACGGATGGAAGCGCGCCGTCATCGATGGCGCCGGCAAGGCGCTCGACGAAGCCGTCGACCTGCTGCGCCCGTGCGGCCAGGGCTTTCTCGGCCAGGATGCGGCGCATCAGGGCCTCGTGATTGGTAATGCTCATTGGGTTTGTCCTCCTTTCAGGTAGCGGTCGCCGAAGCTCTCGTGCATGCCGCGATGGGCGCGGTATTCCGGCGAATTCTGGTAGCTGCTCAGCCAGCGCTGATCGTCGCGGCGCACGTCCTCTCCGTCCGCCAGCCGCGCCTCCAGTTCGAGCGCGCGCAGGTAGCGCTCCAGCGAGGCGTCATTCTCGGTGTCCGGGACCGGGCGCTGCGCCTTGTGTGCGGCGAAATCCGCCACCAGCGCGGCGTGAGCGGCCTCGTCCTCGGGGCTGGCCTGCGGTGCCTGCTGGGTGGGTGCCGCCTTCTTGAATACGGGCTTCACAACCTTGGCCTTCGGATCTGGCGCCGTATCGTCGCCGCGCGCGGAATCGAGGTAATCGCCGATCTCGGCCAGCTTGAACTTGCGCGCCGCCTCGGCAGCGGCCTTCTCGGCCTTCATCCACTTGCGGCGTGCGGCCGAGTGGTTGCGGGCCTCTTCCAGGTCGAAGAAGCCGGCGGCAACCTTGCACTCGGCGAGCCCCAGGTAGCCTCCGTCGAGCGCGTAGAGATGCAGGCCGGCCCGCAGGTCGGCCGGGTCGAACCTGGCCACCACCTTCTCGCCCACGTGGGCGTGCAGCCAGGGGCTCCAGTACTCGTTGCCCAGGAAGCGGATCACGCCGGTCTTGCTGTCGCAACGGATGCCCACGGCCCCCATCAGCCAGAGCCGGCGCTGTTCCTCGGTTGCCTTGCGGATCGGCGCATTGGCGTAGCTGGCCTCGAAGGTCTCCAGCAGGCTGCGGCCCTGCGCGGTCTGGCCACGGCGGCCGGCGCGCGTGTTGTGTTCCTCGATGCCCTCCTCGACGATCTCGATGAAGCGCTCCAGCGGAATGGCCCGCGAGCCGTAGTTCTCGGGCTTGGCGTCGGGCCGGTTGCCGGTATAGGCGCCAGCCAGGCGCGGATCCTTGGCCACCGCGTCGCAGAGGTCGCGGAAGGCGCGCTCGATCGGCTTCGACTGGCCCGAATAGGGCGTTGCCCAATGCACCTCGCAGCCCAGCGTCTTCAGGATGCCCGGGATGTCGTCGTCCTTGACCTTGAAGCGGAAGCGCGTGGGCACCTGGCCGGTCAGGAACTTGTTGGCGAACTCGCGGCCGTTATCCAGCAGGATATGCTCGGGGATGCCGAAGCGCTCCACCATGTCGCCGAGCGCGAGCGAGACGCCGACCTTGTTGGGCGTCTTGTCGAGCCGCCAGCTCAGGATCCGGCCGGAGTAGATGTCCTGGAAGGCGACCAGCTGCGGGCGCACGATCTCTTCCTCGTCCACGCCCTCCATCAGCGGCCAGCGCACGAAGACGTCGAAGCGGTGATAGTCCGCGTTCACGGCCTCCATCGCATGCAGCGCGCGGCGGTCGCGGGTCTGGGCCGGGAAAAGCGCCTTGAGCGCGTCCACGCCCTTGCGGCAAAGGATCTGCGTCGTCTCCGGCACCTCGGCCTTCAGCCGTCGGCGCATGGTGCGCTCGGGCAGGGTTTTCCAGCCCTGATCCTTGGCGACCTACACCGCGCGCCGGTAGCAGGTCGCGAAGCTGGGGGCCTCGTTGCGCAGGAAGTCGGCCTTGAGGAACTCCCAGAACTCCGCACTGCACTCGGCCCTGGTCGAGGCGCGCTTGGCCGCGCGGTGACGGGGCGCGAGGTACGGCAGCCGGTCATCGGCACGCACGCCCTCAATCATGTCGAACCAGTTCCAGACGGTCCGGTCGCTCTTGCCGACCATCCGTTCCACTTCGCCGACGGCGAGGAACTTGGTGTTGCCGGCCGAGACCAGCGCCTCGACCTTCTGGATGACGTCCAGGCGGCGGCGGGCCTCGGCCTGCACCGTCTCGGGCATGGTTTCGAACCATGTCCAAGCCTCGTCGCGGTCCGGGCGGGACGGCGCCTTGGCCTCCGCCGGCGCCGCCTCGGCCAGCAGCTTCTTCTGCGCGCGCAGGGGCAGGAGCTTCCAGTGATACTCCCAGCCGCCCCCGCGGCCCTTGCGCCGACGGGCGAACTGCGGGTGACCGCGCCAGTTGAGGCGCTTGGCCATGGCCTCGACGCCTGTACGCCCTTGCGGCATGTCAGGAAGCGCGGCCTCGGCCAGCTCGCGCGCGGTCCACCAGACCTGATCGGGGGCGCCTCGGGTCATTCGGACAACCCTCCGTCGAGATCCCGCAGCATGTTGAACAGTGCGACATGCTCTTGCTCGACAAACCGTCGCCGCGCGGCCATCGGCGCGCGCTTCCAGGCGGTCGCGAGGGACTTGAACGCATCTTCAACGGGGTCTTTAGCGGTTGTTTCAGGGGCGCCGGGTTGTTTGGAAGCGTAGGCTTTCCGTGCCTGCGCTGCGCTCTTGACCGTTCCTTCTGCCAGACCCTGCACCACGTCATAGCGTTCCGGGGCGCTTTCGATCTTCGCAATGGCCTGCATGTCGCTCAGCGTGACCGGCCGGGGCGCAGACCGAAGCCTTCTGACCTCATCAGGGGCCAACGCGGCGCCCGCGGCCAGCAGGCGGAACACCTTGCTTTCGGACACGCCGAACTTCTCTGCGGTCGATGCCGCGAAGCTGCTAACTGTCAAATCGCCAGTTAGCTGACCGTGGCGCGCCTTGCCCCCGGCGAAGCCGCGCTTCGCTTCGGGATGCAGTTTCTCGTAAAGCCGTTTTCTCTCGGCCAGGAATACCGCGGTATCGAGAACCGTGAGTTCGGCCCCGGCGATGTTGTCGTCGATCTCCAACAGTTCGGCCCAGTCGTCCGAGCAGTCCCAGATATCCGCCCGGATGCCTTCCCAGCCGAGCTGCCGCGCGACCTCGAGACGGTGGCCTCCAGCCAACAGCCGGAGTTTTCCACCTTGGTGCCGCACCCGTCGAAGGTCGACCGGATCCTTGATGAAGCCGAGTTCCTCTACGGAGGCCTTGAGCGCCGCGACCGCCTTTTCAGACACTGGCCTCTTGCGATGGGCGGTGTCGATCTCCGCCAGGGGCACCACCTTGGTTTCCAGCAGCTTCGCCTCACGCATCCTTCGGCCCTTTCAGCATCGTGTAGTAGTAGCGCCGCGCGCCGTTCACCCGGCGGCACTGGCACATGATCTCGGCGCCGTGCTGGCGCAGTTCGGAAATGCAGGCGTTCACCGCCATCACCCTGGCCCGGCGCACGATGTCGCGCGTCGTGTGGGGGCGACCGTCGCGCAGCAGCTGCAAAACGCGCTGCAGCCTGGGGGAGGTGAGCGGCGCCGCGTTCATTCGTGGCCTGCCTCGACGTCAGAAATGGAGACGACGGGGGCGGCGTGCTTGGAGAATGCGCCGGCCATGAAGGTCAGCATCACGAGCAGCGCGGCCAGAGCCAGCCCCCCAATCCAGTCCCCGGTCCAACTGTCATCGATCCGGTCGGACCATGCCTTTACTCGCAGCCAGCCCGCGCGCAGGGAGGACGCGCGCGGGCTGACCCGCTCGCCGGTCGGCGAGGGTCCGCGAGTGGCGGCTCTGTGAAAGTCAACCTTTGCCATGGGCCTGCTCCGCGAACTGCGCCGCATGCTCGGCCAGGTGCTTGGCATAGGCGCGCTCTACGAAATCGCGGCCGGCGCCTTCGATCAGCCGGGCCAGCAGCGCCTCGCCCGCCGGGCCGCGCGACTGGCCGAATGTGGCGTTGCGCGCCACCGACGGCGTGATGGAGTTGCGGCGACACCAGTCGTTGAAATTGTCCCCGTTGGCGCGGAAGGCGCCGATGATCGCCTCGTGCAAAATCGCGCCCGGCTGGAATTTCGTGATTTTTTCTGTCATGGATTTGCTACTTACGCTCGCCTCTGGTGTAGCGATAATGGTTATCCGTTTGGATAACGTCAAGGGAAAAGTGATCCAAATGGATAGCGTTGGTGACCGTCTACGATCTGAAAGAGAGAGGCTTGGTTTAAGCCAAGCGGCCTTTGCGGCTCTCGCGGGGGCCAGCAAGCCGTCGCAGGTGCGCTACGAGAAAGGCGAAAGGTATCCGGACGGATTATATTTCCAGAGGATCGCGTCCAAAGGCGCGGACGTTCTCTTCATCCTGACCGGCGAGAAGAACCCTGTGTTGCCGGATCGGACCAGGCCAATGTCAGGCGAGGTCACAATTGATGACCAGGAATACGCGCCGGTGGGCGTCTACGATGTCGATGCCGCAGCCGGGAACGGCATCATTCCGCTGTCCGAGGCCGCCTCTGACCAGGTGGCCTTCACGCGGTCCTGGCTGATGCGCCATGGCATCGCCGCCGATCTGGCGGGCCTCGTCCGAGTGCGGGGGGACAGCATGGCGCCGACCATTCCAGACGGCGCCTATGTCCTGGTCGATTTCCGCGGCAAGGCTGACTGGTCACACCCTGGCATCTACCTCATCCGGCATGAGGAGGCGATCGTCGTAAAGCGCCTCCAGCAGGCGCAGAAGCCGGGCGAGAGCTGGGTAGCCATGATCTCGGACAACCCCGTCTATCCGCCGGTCTTCATCAACGACCCGGAGGCGACCGACTTCCAGCCTATCGCCAGGGTGAGGGTGGTATTCTCTACGGTATGATGGTGCCGGCTCTCTTGGCCGGCTTCAGGCGTCCAAGGCAGACTTCATACGCTCGAGGTCCCGGGACAGCTCGTCGATGCTGCGGGGAGCTCGTACTTCAGCTGGTGCGACGATGGCTTGCTCGACCTGCACTTCGTTGCTGCCCCCTGCCTTGACCGATCCGGCGATGTCCTCGAGGATGCCGATCGCCCGGTCCATCGCCGCGAAAACGGCACCGGATACGCTCCCCGAAATCGCTGGCATGAGGAAGAACCAGTCTCCTGTTCCCAGGAGCGCCACGAGGCAGACGGCGCCACCACCAAAGGCTGCCCAAGATACAATGCGCAACATAATCATCTAACGAACTCCTAGTTCTGTTGAATTGACCTGTACGAATATTCTCGCGCCCCGCAGCGCATCTCTGCAACCGTGAAATCATTGGCATGTTCCAACTTTTCCGCTGCGGTTGTGGAGCGGAGTATTATTACGCTAAAACAATCTCTTACGGTGAACATGCCAATGCCTGCTAAACATGCCACTCAATTGGCATGTTCACCGACCTGGTGAAACCGTCTCTAAAGGCATTTCCAAGCGATATGTCATGCTTAAACCGCCATTTTAAAAGGGTTTTGCCGCGGCCAATGACACTTCGCCCGCGACTGCCCTTACTGCGCTCCATCGGCCCTCCCTGGGCCTGTTCACCACGGTTCTGCAGATTTGTGCCTCTTCGGCGTTGCTGACTCCATCTTCCCTTCAAGGCCCTGTTTTCGTTGGCCTTCCGGCATCTTCCGGCTTTCTCCAGCCTCTTCCGGTATCCCTGAACGAATAAGTGTCAACTAACAGGAGGTTTGGCAAATCGGCTTTGCTAAATCAGCCGGACCTGCGTGCCGATGGGGGCGATCTGGAACAGCTCGGCGATCTTTTCGTTATAGAGCCCGATGCAGCCCGACGACGACCGCCGCCCGATCTTGCGCGTGTCATGCGTGCCGTGGATCAGGTAGGCTGGCCAGCTGAGATACATGGCATGGGTGCCCAGCGGGTTTCCGGGGCCCGGCGGCATGTAGCGCGGCAGGTCGGGGTCGCGGGCCAGCATGTCCCGGGTGGGGCGCCAGTCGGGGCCCACGCGCTTGCGCACGATCTCAGTGTAGCCGCGGCGGGTGAGTTCCTCGCTCATCGGCACCGAGGTGGGGTAGAGGCGGTAATCCTGCCCGTCGCCGCTCCAGAAATGAAGGGCGCGCGAGGTGGTGTCGGCCACGATGGCGGCCTTGCCGAGGGTTTCGAAATGGTCCTCCCAGCGCTGGATGGTGAAGCTCGAGGCGTTGCGGCGCACCCGCTCGTCGCCGCGGACCAGCGGCTCGGGCGTCTCGGCGCGCAGGATCGAGGGCGTGGCGAGGGTGGTGGCAAGGCCGGTCAGCACTGCCCGGCGCGAGGGGATGTGGCGTGACATGAACACTGTCCTCCAAGTCGTTGGATGCTCGATGGCGGGACCTTCCCACAGGTCCGGTGATCCGGCCAGAGGCGGACAGATCACAAAAACGGAATACACGGAATTGTGTTGTGGGGAAGGGTGTTGACGGCAGCAGAATGAGCGGTTTCGAGGCCCCGCTGCCCTGAAAATCAGCACGGGGAAGCGGCCGGCCGGTCCGTCGCCCGGGCAGCGCCCGACCCTCCCGCCGGGAGGGCGCTATTCGCGCCCACCCAGGGTCGGGCGCCGCCCTTCGCAGGGAAGCCGCCCTCTTCGCCCGGCATTCGCTCACAGCCCCTCGTGGAATTCCTCGATCAGTTGGCGCACCACGGCGCGCTGCGCGTCCTTGCGGCTTTGCCCCTCGGCGCGGGCGGCCTTGAACGTCGCGCGCTGCCGGTCGGCCGAGGTGCCGTTTTGCACGATGCCCCGCGCGGCCTCGACCTCGGCCACGCACCCCAGCGCCTCGGCATCCTCGGCGATCAGCGCCAGCATCTCCTCCAGCAGGTCGGCCATCGGGCGCAACTCGCGCGTGCCGAAATCGATCAGCCCGTCGCCGGGGCCATAGCGCTCGGCCCGCCAGCGGTTCTCGGCGACAAGGAAATTGTCGTGCAGCCGCCAGCGCTGGTTGCGCAGCGACAGGCGGTAGAGCATCCGGGCCAGGCATTGCGTCAGCGCCGCCAGCGTCAGCGCGTCCTCCGTCCGGGGCGAGACATCGCAGATCCGCGATTCGATTGTGGGGAAGCGGGCCGAGGGGCGCAGGTCCCACCAGATCTTGCTGGCGTCCTCGATCAGGCCGAGATCGACCAGCACGCCCACCGACCGCTCATATTCGCCCCAGCTGACAAAGCGCGGCGGCAGGCCGGTGCGGGGCAGGTTGCCGAACACCGTCATCCGGAAGGAACTCAGCCCCGTATCCTCTCCCTCCCAGTAGGGCGAGGAGGTGCTCAGCGCCAGAAGGTGGGGCAGGAAATAGGTGAGCTGGTTCATCAGGTCGATGCGCATGTCGGGCTCGTCGATGCCGACATGCACATGCATCCCGCAGATCAGCAGCCGCCGGGCCACCCCGGCGAGGTTCTTCGAGATGACGTTGTAGCGTTCCTTGTCGGTGTGGTGCTGCCTCTGCCACTTGCCGAACGGGTGGCAGGAGGCGGCGATGGGGGCCAGCCCATGCGCCCGCGCGATGTCGGCGACGGTGCCGCGCAGGCGCTTCAGCTCCTCGCGTGCCCCGGAGATGTTGCGGCAGACACGGGTGCCGATCTCCACCTGGCATTGCAGGAATTCCGGGCCGAACTGCCCCTCCAGCGCGGCGCCCGCCTCTTCCATCAGGGCAGGGGGCGCTTCGGCCAGGTCGCAGCTTTCCAGATCGACGAGCAGGTATTCCTCCTCGATCCCGATGGTGAAAGAGGGGGCAGATCGGGCCACGCGGCGCCTCCGTCAAGCTCGGTTCGCCCAGTTTCAGCAGGAAAGGCGGGGCAGGGCAAGGCGCTTGAGCGCGCGGGGCCCAAAAGGCGACGCCCCGGCGCGGGGGCCGGGGCGTCATGTTGGTCAGGGCAGGGTGGATCAGTCCATCTGCTTGAAGGCGAATTCGCCGCCTTCCTTGATCCCCGAGAACCAGCGCGCGGTGACCGTCTTGGTCTTGGTGTAGAAGCGGAAGGCATCGGGGCCGTACTGGTTCAGGTCGCCGAAGGCCGACTTCTTCCAGCCGCCAAAGGTGAAGTAGGACAGCGGCACCGGGATCGGGAAGTTGATGCCGACCATGCCGACATTCACCTTCGAGGCAAAGTCGCGCGCGGTATCGCCATCGGCGGTGAAGATCGAGGTGCCGTTGCCGTACTGGTTCTTCATGATGAGGTTCAGAGCCTCGTCATAGCTCTTGGCGCGCACCGTCGACAGCACCGGGCCGAAGATCTCTTCCTTGTAGATATCCATGTCCGGCGTGACGTTGTCGAACAGGCTGGGGCCCACGAAGAAGCCGTCCTCGTAGCCCTGCAGCTGGAAGCCGCGGCCGTCGAGGACCAGCTTGGCGCCCTGCTCGACGCCGCTGTCGATCAGCCCCTCGATGCGGGTCTTGGCGGCGGCGGTGATGACGGGGCCGTAATCGACGTCCTCGCCGGCGGTGTAGGGGCCGACCTTCAGCTTCTCGATGCGCGGCACCAGCTTCTCGATCAGCTTGTCGGCGGTTTCCTCGCCCACGGGCACCGCGACCGAGATCGCCATGCAGCGCTCGCCGGCGGCGCCGTAGCCTGCGCCCACCAGCGCGTCGGCGGCCTTTTCCAGGTCGGCGTCGGGCATGATGATCATGTGGTTCTTGGCGCCGCCGAAGCACTGGGCGCGCTTGCCGTTGGTGGCGGCGCGGCCATAGATGTACTGAGCGATCGGGGTCGAGCCCACGAAGCCCACCGCCTGGATGGTCTCGTTGTCGAGGATCGCGTCCACCGCTTCCTTGTCGCCGTTGACGACCTGCAGCACGCCGTCAGGCAGCCCGGCCTCTTTCATCAGCTCGGCCAGCGCGAGAGAGGTCGAGGGGCAGCGCTCGGACGGCTTGAGGATCATGGCGTTGCCCGAAACGATCGCCGGGGCCATCTTCCACAGCGGGATCATGGCGGGGAAGTTGAACGGGGTGATGCCGGCCACCACGCCCAGCGGCTGGCGCATCGAGTAGAGGTCGATGCCGGGGCCGCCGCTGTCCATGAATTCGCCCTTCAGCATGTGCGGTGCGCCCATGCAGACCTCGACCACCTCGAGGCCGCGCTGCACGTCGCCGCGGGCGTCGGGCAGGGTCTTGCCGTGTTCGCGGCTGACCAGCTCGGCCAGCTTGTCCATGTTCTGGTTGATCAGGTCGGCAAAGCGCATCATCACGCGGGCGCGGCGCTGCGGGTTGACCGACGCCCAGGCGACCTGCGCCTCGGCGGCCTTGGCGACGATCGCGTCGACCTCGTCCTTGGTGGCCAGCGGCACCTTGGCCTGAACCTCGCCGGTGGCGGGGTTGAAGATATCGGCAAAGCGGCCGGATGTGCCCGCGACCATCTCGCCGTTGATGTAATGGGTCAGCTCTTGCATCGGATCCTCCCGTACTGAGTTCGCGCGGAGAATAGCCTTGCATTTTTCCGCGCAAAAGGGACAGTTTCTCAAAAGGGTTTTGCGAAAATTCTGGTGTGGCGATGGATCTGAACTGGGACGACATGCGGGTTTTCCTTGCCGTGGCGCGGGAAGAGAGCCTTTCGGGCGCCGGCCGGGTGCTGAGGAACGACCCGGCCACGGTGGGCCGCCGCGTGCAGCGTCTGGAAGAGGCGCTGGGCGCGACGCTGTTCGTGAAATCGCCGCAGGGCTATGCGCTGACCGCCGAGGGCGAGCGCCTGCTGGAGCGCGCCGAGCAGGCCGAGCAGTCCATCGCGCTGGCGCTGGAGGAGACGCAGGGGCAGGCGGGGCAGCTGAGCGGCGTGATCCGCATCGGCGCGCCCGACGGCTGCGCCAACTACCTGCTGCCGCAGGTCTGCACGGCGATCTGCGACCAGCATCCGGGGCTGGAGGTGCAGATCGTGGCCCTGCCGCGGGTGTTCAACCTGTCCAAGCGAGAGGCCGACATGGCCATCGCCGTCAGCCCGCCCACCACCGGCACCCGCCTGACGGTGCAGAAGATCACCGATTACCGGCTGCACCTCGCCGCGACGGAGAGCTACCTGCGCCGGACCCCGCCGATCGACAGCCTGGCCGACCTGAAACGCCACCGCCTGATCGGCTACATCCCCGACATGATCTTCGACAAGGAGCTGGACTACCTATTCGAGATTGGCGCCGAGAAGGCCGATTTCGCCTCCAACTCGGTCTCGGTTCAGTTCAACTGGATCCGGCAGGGCGCGGGGGTGGGAATCGTCCACGACTTCGCCATCCCGGCTGCGCCCGACCTGCGCAAGTTGCTGCCCGGGGAGTTGTCGCTGACCCGCGCCTTCTACCTGATCCGGCACGGAGACGACCGCAAGGTGGAGCGGCTGAACCGCTTTGCCCAGGCGCTGTGCGACGGGCTCAGGGCCGAGGTGGCGCGGCTGGAGGCGCTGACCTGAGCGCGCGTCAAACTTGACAAATTGTCGCAGTCCGGGCGACGCTTGTCCCATAGCCGAGGGAGGGCGTTCATGCGTGTTCACCAGATTCTGAAATCAAAGGCCGATGACGGCGTCGTCACCATCCAGCCCGGCGCGACCGTGGCCGAGGCGGCGGCGCTGTTGTCGTCGCGGCGGATCGGCTCGGTTGTGGTGTCCGAAGACGGCCGCAGCGTGGCCGGCATCCTGTCCGAGCGCGACATCGTGCGCGAGGTGGCCCGCCGGGGCACCGTCTGCCTGACCAGCCCCATCGAGGAGGTCATGACCCGCGACGTCAGCGTCTGCCGGATGGAGGACGGGGCCGACGCCATCCTGCAGAAAATGACCGAAGGCCGTTTCCGCCACCTGCCGGTGATGGAGGGCGACGCGATGATCGGGCTGATCTCGATCGGCGACGTGGTCAAGGCGCGGCTGTCGGAACTGGCGATGGAGAAGGACGCGCTGGAAGGCATGATCATGGGCCACTAGGGCCGCATTCCCCTTGCAAAGCGGCGCGCAATATAGTTGCGTGCCGCAAGTAAAAACGGAAGGGGACGCGCATGCGCATCGGTCTTTATCCCGGCACCTTTGACCCGATCACGCTGGGCCATGTCGATATCATCACCCGTGCGACCGCGCTGGTCGACCGCCTGGTCATCGGCGTCGCGATCAACCGCGACAAGGGCCCGCTGTTCACGCTGGAGGAACGCGTGGCGATGGTGAAGGCGGAAACCGCCGAACTGGCCGAGCGCACCGGCACCGAGATCGTGGTGCACCCTTTCGAGAACCTGCTCATCGACTGCGCCCACGAGGTCGGGGCCCGAGTCATCATCCGTGGCCTGCGCGCCGTGGCCGATTTCGAGTACGAGTTCCAGATGGTCGGCATGAACCGGGCGCTGGACGACACCATCGAGACGGTGTTCCTGATGGCCGACGCGCGGCGCCAGGCGATCGCCTCCAAGCTGGTCAAGGAAATCGCCCGGCTGGGCGGGGACGTGTCGCAATTCGTCCCGCCCGACGTCAACGAGGCCCTGCTGGGCAAGTTCAACCGCGGCTGACCGCACCTAGAGGAATTTCGCCATCTGGGCCGCGGTGTCCAGCATCCGGTTGGAAAAGGCCCATTCGTTGTCATACCAGGTCAGGATGCGGCACAGCGTGCCGTCCGTCACCCGCGTCTGGTCGGTCGAGAAGACCGAGCTGCGCGGGTCGTGGTTGAGGTCGATCGAAACCAGCTTCTCCTCGGTCACGCCCAGGATGCCCTGCATCGGCCCCTCGGCGGCGGCGCGGATGACCTCGTTGATCTCCTCGGCGCTGGTCGGGCGGGCGGCGTCGAAGGTCAGGTCCACCAGCGAGACATTGGGCGTGGGCACCCGCACCGCGACGCCGTCGATCCGCCCCTTCATCCCGGGCAGCACCTGCGTCAGCGCCTTGGCCGCGCCGGTCGAGGTCGGCACCATCGACATCGCCGCGGCGCGCCCGCGATAGGGATCGGCGTGCAGGGTGTCCAGCGTCGGCTGGTCGCCGGTATAGGAATGCACGGTGGACATGAAGGCCCGCTCGATCCCGACCGCCTCGTCCAGCACCTTGACCACCGGCACCAGGCAGTTGGTGGTGCAGGACGCGTTGGAGACGATGCGGTCCCCTTCGCCCAGCAGGTCGTGGTTGATGCCGTAGACGATGGTCTTGTCGGCGCCCTCGGCCGGGGCCGAGACCAGAACCCGCTTCGCGCCGTTCTGAAGGTGCAGCGCGGCCTTGTCGCGGCTTTTGAAGATGCCGGTGCATTCCATCACGATATCGACGCCGCGCCAGTCGAGCCGGGCCGGGTCGCGCTGCGCGCTCACCCGGATCGGGCCGCGGCCCACGTCCAGGCTGTCGGGGCCGGTGGCAACCGTGCCGGGGAAGCGGCCATGCACCGAGTCGTGGCGCAGCAGATGCGCGAGGCTCTCGACCGGGCCGAGATCGTTGATCGCCACGATCTCGATGTCACGGCGGTCCTGCTCGACCAGTGCCCGCAGGACGCTGCGTCCGATGCGACCGAACCCGTTGATGGCGACTGTGACTGGCATGGCGGTGGCTCTCCTTCGATGTCCGGCCCTTCCGTCCGGTGGGCGCAGAATCCTTTGCCGCCGGCGTGGCCGGCGGCAAACTGCGCCTCCCGCGGGGGAGGGTCAACACCGCCTTAGCGCCAGAATGCGATATAGGCGCGCAGATCGGAGAGTTTTCGCGCGACGTACAGCGAATAGGTGAAATCGGCATAGACATAGTCCACGGCCACCGCCGCGACCACGGTCAGGGCCAGGAAGAAGGCAAGCTTGTCACTCATGCCGTGGCGCGGGGGCGCGGGCCCCCGTCTCCTCAGTTCAGGAGGCGCCCCATCGCTGCGGCCACGTCGGCCATCCGGCAGGAGAAGCCCCATTCGTTGTCATACCAGGCCAGCACCCGCACGGTGCGCCCGCCGATCACTTTAGTCTGATCAGGCGCGAAGATCGAGGATTGCGTGGAATGGTTGAAATCGACCGAGACCTTGGGCTCGGGGTCGTAGCCCAGCACGCGGCCCATCGGGCCGGCGGCGGCCTCGCGCATCACCTCGTTCACGTCCTCGACCGTCACGTCCCTGGAGGCGACGAAGGTCAGGTCCACGGCCGAGACATTGGGCGTGGGCACCCGCATGGCCGAGCCGTCGAGCTTGCCCTCGAGCTCGGGCAGCACCTCTTTCAGGGCTTTCGCGGCGCCGGTCGAGGTCGGGATCATCGACATCGCCGCGGCGCGGGCGCGGTAGAGGTCCTTGTGGCGGCGGTCCAGCGTGTACTGGTCGCCGGTATAGGCGTGGATCGTGGTCATGATGCCGGACTCTATGCCGATCGCGTCGTTCAGCACCTTGGCCAGCGGCGCCAGGCAGTTGGTGGTGCACGAGCCGTTGGAAACCACCATGTGGGCGGCGGCCAGCTCATGCTCGTTCACGCCGAAGACGACGGTCTTGTCGGCGTTCTTGGCCGGGGCCGAGACCAGCACGCGCTTGGCGCCGTGCTCCAGGTGGACGGCGGCCTTGGCGCGGTCGTTGAACTTGCCTGTGCATTCCAGCACCACGTCGCAGCCGGTCCAGTCCAACTCGGTCGGGTCGTAGGTGGAGAACACCTTCATCGGGCCCTGGCCGACGTCCATGGTGTCGCCGTCGACCACGATCTCGCCGCCGAAACGGCCGTGGACGGAGTCATAGCGCAGCAGGTGGGCATTGGTCTCGATCGGGCCGGTGGCGTTGATCTTGACGACCTTCACATCCTCGCGCGCGGCTTCGGCGATATGGGCCAGGGTGCAGCGGCCGATGCGGCCCATTCCGTTGATGCCAAGAGTGATGGTCATGCGCGCTCTCCAGGGGTTTGGTCCAGAAAGGGATTGGTCGATCGGCCCTGCCTATACCCGTGAAGGCACCTGTCGGAAAGGTCCAAAATCCCTTTCCGACAATATGTTAGCGCAAAATGCCGCCGTTAGCGCCAACAAAGGGCGCCGGTGGGCGGCGGCTCAGCCGCGCACCGAGACATTGGCGGCGAAGGGGCCCTTTTCGCCCTCCATCAGGCTGAATTCCAGTTCTGACAGGATGTCGAGTTTCTCCCAGTCATCGTGCACCACGCTGTCGCGGTGGAAATACACCTCGGAGCCGTCCGACATCTCGGCGAAGCCATAGCCTTCCTCGGGGAACAGGCGCACCACCTTGCCATAGCGTTTCTCGGGGTGCTCCTTGACATGGATGCCGCCGGTCTTGCGCACGTGATCCTCGAGCTGGCGCTGCGCGGCGTTGAAGCTGTCGCGGACCGCGACGTTCAGCTCTTCGTGCGCGTTCATGTCGCCGGGCTTGCGGTTGGCGATGATCACGCCGCCGGGCACCTCCATCTCGACCGCGACATGGAAGAGATGCCCCTTGTGCCCGCGATGGGTGGTCTTCTCGACCGTCACCCGGCAGGAGGTGATGCGGTCGTAGAAGCGCTCCAGCTTGTCGATCTTCTCGCGGATGATGTCCTCGATCGCGGGTGACTTGTCGAGGCCGCGGTACGTGATCTGCGGTTCTGTTTCCATGGTGTGCCCTCCTATTCGGTCATTGCTGTCAGGCTGGCCGCTTCCGGCGCGCGAAACCATGATCTGCGTCAAGCTGCGCCGCGGTCTGATGCAGGTCAAGGCGCGGGCGGGGGTTCCGTGGCCTGATGCGGCCATGGACACAGGGAGGAGCACGTCATGAGCGCCTTGGGACTGAAGATCATCGACGACGCCGTGAAAACGGCGAATGAATGGATCAACGCGGTCAACGACAAGACCGGCTGGGACCACAAGCAGCGCGCCTACCGCCTGCTGCGGGCGGTTCTGCACGCGGTGCGCGATCACCTGAACGTGGACGAGGCCGCGCAGCTGGCGGCACAACTGCCGGTGATGATCCGCGGCATCTATTACGAGGGCTGGAACCCCTCGAAGACGCCGGTGAGGATGCGCACGCGCGAGGCCTTCATCGAGGCGGTGCAGCGCGATTTCGAGACCGATCCGATGGGCGACGCGCCCGAGGCCATCGCGGCGGTGATGGCGGTGCTTCGCGCGCATGTATCGCCGGGCGAGATGGAAGACGTCGAAAGCGCCTTCACCGACGAGATCCGCGAGATGTTCTGAGCCGGGGGGGCCGCGCACGGCGCGGCCCCCGCTGGAATCACAGCAGCGATTTCACCTTGTCGGCCACCGCCTCGGCGGTGATGCCGAAATGGCGGTAGAGATCGCCCGCCGGCGCCGAGGCGCCGAAGCTGTCCATACCGACGAAACCGGCCCTGGCCTCGCGCCCGCGCTCGCCCAGCAGCCACTGGTCCCAGCCCAGCCGCATGCCGGCCTCGACGGCCACGCGCACCGGGCCCGCGGGCAGCACGCGCTTGCGGTAACGCTCGTCCTGCTGGGCGAACAGCTCCCAGCAGGGCATAGAGACGACGCGGGTGCCGATGCCCTCGGCCTGGAGCATCTCGCGCGCCTCCAGCGCGATCGCAACCTCCGAGCCGGTGGCCAGCAGGATCGCCCGGCGCTTGCCCTCCGCCTCGGCCAGGACATAGGCGCCCTGGGCGGTCAGGTTCTTGGTCTTGTGCTCAAGCCGCACGGTGGGCAGGCCCTGGCGGCTGAGCGCCAGGGTGGAGGGCGTGGTCTTGGCGGTCAGCGCGACCTCCCAGGCCTCGGCCGTCTCCACCGTGTCGGCGGGGCGGAAGACCATCATGTTGGGCGTGGCGCGCAGCATGGCCAGGTGCTCCACCGGCTGGTGGGTCGGGCCGTCCTC
>JBNGCX010000008.1:0-83341 GCA_049974865.1 Paracoccaceae bacterium | reverse complement strand
CATTCCAGCGCTGGAATGTTGGCGCGGCCGCCCCGGCGGCGTATCCCGTATTCCTGGAGACCCGATGAAAAAGATCCTTCTCTCCGCCGCCCTGCTGCTGGCCGCGGCCGGAACCGCCACCGCCCAGCAGAACCGGCGCAACGAACTGTCGCTGCCGATCGTGGCCTTCACACCGGTGGTGGCCAAGAATGCCGACGCGCTGGGCCTGGACGATGCGCAGCGCGCCGACCTGGAAACCTGGCTGGCGACCATGCCGGCCAAGCGCAAGGCGGTCGAGGCCGAGGCCGTGGCGGCCCGCGCCAAGCTGCGCGACGCGATCATCTCCGGCGCCCCGGTCGAAGAGCGCCAGAAGCTGGCCGAAGAGGTGGGCGCTATGGAGACCAGGCTGGTGATGATGCGGTCGAACTGCACCGATCACTGGCGCTCGGTGCTGACGCCCGAACAGTTCGAGATGATGCTGAACATCGCCAAAGCGCGGTGACGCGCTTCACGGCCCCGTCCCGTCCCTGTTCGTCCCTGAGGCCGGGGCCGTTTCGGCTATCATTGCAAATCCGGCTCCGCGACGTCATATAGCCTGCGACCACAGATTGGAGCGCGGCGATGAACTATCTCGAGTTCGAAAAACCCCTGGCCGAGATCGAAGGCAAGGCCGAGGAACTGCGTGCGCTTGCGCGCTCGAATGAAGAGATGGACGTGGAGCAGGAGGCCGCGGCGCTGGACAAGAAGGCTGCCGACCTGCTGCGCGACCTCTACAAGGACCTTTCGGCCTGGCGCAAATGCCAGGTCGCGCGCCACCCCGACCGGCCGCATTGCCAGGACTATATCGAGGCGCTGTTCACCGAGTTCACACCGCTGGCCGGCGACCGGAACTTCGCCGACGACCACGCGGTGATGGGCGGCCTGGCCCGGCTGGGCGACCGCCCGGTCATGGTGATCGGCCAGGAAAAGGGCAACGACACCAAGTCCCGGATCGAGCGGAATTTCGGCATGGCCCGGCCCGAGGGCTATCGCAAGGCGATCCGCCTGATGGAGATGGCCGATAAGTTCAACCTGCCGGTGATCACGCTGGTCGACACGCCCGGCGCCTATCCCGGCAAGGGCGCCGAGGAACGCGGCCAGTCCGAGGCGATCGCGCGCTCGACCCAGAAATGCCTGGAAATCGGCGTGCCGCTGATCTCGGTCATCATCGGCGAGGGCGGCTCGGGCGGCGCCGTGGCCTTTGCCACCGCCAACCGCGTGGCGATGCTGGAGCATTCCGTCTACTCGGTAATCACGCCCGAGGGCTGCGCCTCGATCCTGTGGAAGGATGCCGAGAAAATGCGCGAGGCTGCCGAGGCGATGCGGCTGACCGCACAGGACCTGATGAAGCTGGGCGTGATCGACCGCATCATCGACGAACCGCTGGGCGGCGCGCAGCGCGGCCGCGAAGAGACCATCGCCAGCGTCGGCAAGGCGCTGGAAGCGATGCTGGGCGAGTTCGAAGGCAAGGACCGCAAGGCGCTGATCAAGGACCGGCGCGAAAAATTCCTGAACATGGGCGCCAAGGGCCTGGCAGCCTGAGCGCCCCTGCACCGCCCCGAATTTTCTGCGAAAATTCGCAACGATTTTTCGCAGAAAAATCGTCTCACCACATCGTCTGCGCGGCGCGGCCGGGCCATTCCTCGTCATAGGCCTGACCGTCGATGGCGCCCTGCGTCATCTCGTGCAGGATGTCCCCCATGCTTGGCAGCTCGGCGCTTTCGTCCCCGGCCGTCCACAGACCGGCGCGCATCACGGCGCGGGCGCATTGGCTGTAGATCTCGCCGATCCGGATCACGATGACGGCGCGGGGCCGCTTGCCCGCATGCTCGAACCTTGCCCGCAGATCGTCGTCGAGGGTCACCCCGGCTGTGCCGTTCACCCGCACCACGGTATTCGACCCCGGCACCATGAACATCAGCGACACCCGGCTATCGGCCACGATGTTGCGCAAGGAATCGATGCGGTTGTTGCCGCGCCAGTCGGGCAGCAGCAGCGTCTGCGGGTCCAGTTCCTGCACCGCCGGGCCGTCATCGCCGCGCGGGCTGCCGTCGGTGCCCTCGGGACCCACGGTGCTGAGCACGCAGAAACGCGACGCCATGATCCATTTTCGGTAGGCCGGCGTCATCTGCCGCGCCACCTTGCGCAGAGAGGCCTGGCCCGGTTGCCCGTAGAGCGCCTCCAGCGTGGCGATATCCTCGATGAACTCCATCCTCACCCCTTCGCGCGGAAGCCGGCCTCGTCCATCAGACGGTCCGACGCGGTTTCGATCTCGTCTTCCAGCCGGGCCATGAAGGCCCCGGTCTCCAGCCCGGCCTGGATGCGCGGCAGGAACTCCACCACCGCGAGCCCCGGCTTGCGGTAGATGCCGGTGCGCGGCCAGAACACGCCGACATTGGTGGCCGCGGGAACGCAATCCTGCCCCAGCTCGGCATAGAGGACGCCCGCCCCGATCTTGTAGGGTTTCTCCACCCCCGGGGCGACGCGCGTGCCCTGCGGGTAGATGATCAGTTGCCCGGGCTTCTGCTCGCCGCTCTTCACCCCCGCCATCATCTGGCGGATGGCCTCGGCCCGGCGGCCGCGGTCGACCGGGATGCAGCCGATGCGCAGCGCGTACCAGCCCAGGATCGGCGCCCATTTCAACGAGCTTTTCATGATGAACTTGGGCCGGGGCGTTTCGCTGACGATCAGGATGATGTCGAAGAAGCTCTGGTGCTTCGACGCGATCAGCACCTCGTCCCGGGGCACCTCGCCCCGGACCTCGGACCGCAGGCCGACCATCCAGCGCGCCGTCCAGCGCACCCAGTGGCAATAGGCATGCACGGCGTGGAACACCCATTTGCGCGAGACCAGCGCGAAGGGCGTGAAGATCAGGGCGAAGACCGCCATCATCAGGTACATCTGCCCCACGAAGAGCAGGGAGCGCAGCCATTGCACGGCGTGTTTCATCAGGTGATCTCCCTCAACACGCGCAGCGAGGCCGCGCGGGTGGCCCAGAAGGCGACGAAGGCGGCGGCGGGCGGGATCAGCAGCGGCAGCGCCCAGTCGATCCCGCGGAAGCCGAGGCCGGTCAGGAAGCCGCCCGCCGCATCCGCCTCGGGCAGGAAGGCGATGGCCAGCATCCCCAGAACGGTGCCCGCGCCCGCGCCTTCCAGCGCGCGGCCGGTGAAGCGGCGCACGAAGGCGCGCGCGATATAGACATCCCGCGCGCCGACCAACCGCAGCACGGCGATCACCCGGGCATTGGCGGCCAGCGCCGCCCTGGCCGAGAGCGTGATCATCGCCGCCGTGGCCAGCGCAATCAGCCCCAGCGAGATCATGCCCAGCGCCCGAAGCCGCCCTGCCGCCTGCACCAGCGGGCGGCGCCAACGGGTGTGGTCGTCAAAGACCGCCCCCGGCGCCTCGCCCGCCAGACGCAGGCGCAGGCCGGTGGCGTCGTAGCCCTCGCCGTTCTCGGTGACCTCGATGAGCTGGGGCATGGGCAGGTCCTCGACCGGCAGGTCGGGGCCGAACCAGGGCTCCAGCAGGGCGCGCTGCTCGGCCTCGGGCAGGGCGCGGGCCGCGGCGATGCCGGGCGTGGTGCGCAGGATCTCCATCACCGCGTCGACCTGGGCCTGCATCTGCCCCTCGGGCGCCGAGATGCGCACGGTGGCGGTGCGCGCCAGCGCCTCGCCCCAGCGGTCGGCCAGCCGCCCGGTGGCCAGTGACAACGCCAGGGCGAAGACCGCGAGAAAGGCCATCGCGCCCGCGGTGAACACGGTCAGCCAGACGGTGAAACCCGTGGGCGGCACCACGCGGTCGGCCTGCCGGTCGCCCGCCAGCAGGGCGCGCAGGCGCTGTGCCGCGCTCACAGGTCCGCCCCCGCGAGCTGCAGCCGGCGGTCCTTGATCCGCAGGACGCGGGCGGCGACCTGCGCCTTGGCGGCGCGGATCAGCGCCAGGTCGTGGGTGGCGATCAGCACCGCCTTGCCCATCCGGTTCAGCTCCACCAGCAGGGTCAGCAGGCGTTGCGACATCTCCCAGTCGACATTTCCCGTGGGCTCATCGGCGAGAATCACCTCGGGCGACGTGATCACGGCGCGGGCCAGCGCCGCGCGCTGGCGTTCGCCGCCCGACAGCTCGGGCGGCAGGGCCTTGGCGCGGCCGGTCAGCCCCACCCAGGCCATGAGTTCGCGCAGGTTGCCCTCCTCGGCCAGCCCGCCCCGCCCCGAGACTGTCAGCGGCAGCGCGATATTCTCGTCCAGCGGCAGGTGGTCGAGGAACTGGCAGTCCTGGTGCACCACGCCGATGCGCCGGCGGCTGCGGGCGATGTCGTCGCGGCTCATCTCGCGCAGCTCGCGGCCGAAGAGGCCGACATGGCCGGCGGTGGGCACCAGCTCGCCGTAGCAGAGCTTGAGCAGGGTGGTCTTGCCCGCCCCGGAAGGCCCGGTGAGGAAGTGGAACGACCCCGGCGCGAGCTTGAGCGAAACGCCCGAGAGCAGCTCTCCCCCGCCGTAGCTGTGGGCGACGTTTTCCAGCTCGATCACCTGCGCCTCCGATCCCGTTCGCAGCCGTTTTGCCCGTTCCGCGACGCGGTTTCAATCGCGCGCGCGCTCAAATCCTTTGAATCCCCGACCTTTCTGATACAACATGAGCGGAATAAAGGTGGGGCCGAAGGCCCGGGACAGGCCCGGACGAAGGGGACAAGATGCGGCTGGTTTGCCCGAATTGCGACGCGCAGTATGAGGTGGATGACGCTCTGATCCCGGCCGGCGGGCGGGATGTTCAGTGCTCCAATTGTGGCCATACCTGGTTCCAGCGCGCCGCGGGCGAGCCGGAGCCGGAGGCTGAAGAGGAGGCCGGGGCGGCGCCCCCTCTGGAAGAGCCCGAATACCGCGAAGAGGCAGTAGAGACCGTTCCCGCCGAGGAGGAAGCGCCCGCCGAAGCGGAGCCGGAGGAAGCGGCAAGTGGGCCGCGCCGCAGGGGGCTGGACGAATCCCTGGCCGAGGTGCTGCGCGAAGAGGCCGAGCGCGAGCGGCGCGCCCGCGAGGCCGAGGCGCAGGGCAGCACCTGGGAAGAGCAGACCGACCTGGGCCTCGACGAGGCCATGCCCGCCCCGCGGCGCCAACGCCCGGAACCCGAGCCGGAACCCGAAACCGGCCCCGAGGAGCCGGAGCACGTGGCCCGGCTGCGCGGGATCGAGCCGGAAACCGCAGAGGCCGCCGGATCGCGGCGCGACCTGCTGCCGGATATCGAGGAAATCAACTACACGCTGCGCTCGACCTCCGAGCGCAAGCGCTCCACCGCCGCACCGGGCACGGAGGAGGCCGAGCCGGCGCCGCGCCGCAGCGGTTTCCGCCTGGGCTTCGCGCTGGTGCTGATCCTGGCGGGGATCGCCCTGGCGGCCTACGTGCTGGCGCCGCAGATCGCCGAGCAGATGCCGCAGCTTGAATCGGCCATGAAAGGCTATGTCGCGGCGGTGGACCGCATGCGCATCGGGCTGGAAGCGGTGACCAACGTCCTGATCGAGAAGATCGGCAACCTGAGCAGCTGATCAGAACCGGTCGAGCAGCCGGCGCAGGTAGTCGAGCTCGACCTCCGGGCGGTCCTGCTGGGACGAGCGGCGGCGGATCTCGTCCAGCAGTTCGCGCGCGCGGCCGTAGACATCCTCGCCCTGCAGCAGGTTCTCGTCGGTGCCGACCCGGCCCTGCGCGCCGCGCTCGCGCCCCAGCGGGTCGCGCTCCGCGTCCGAGCGGGCCTGGCCCATCGCGTCGCCCTGCTGGCCCTGCTGCATCTGCTGCTCGGCCAGTGCCTCGCCGAGATTGCGCATGCCGTCGCGCAGCGCCTCCATGGCCTCGGCCTGGTTGTCCAGCGCCCCGGCGATATCCTCGTCGCGCAGCGCCTGCTCGGCGTCGTCCATGGCGCGGCCGGCGCGGTCCAGCGCCTCGCGCGTGGCGCGGCCCTGCTCGCCGCCGAGGCCGGGCAGCTGGCGCTGCTGACGCTCCAGCTCCTGGCGCAGGGCGCGCTGGCGGTCGGCGAGGCTCTGCTCACCGGGCTGGCCGCCCGCGCCCGGCTGCTGCTGGCCCTCGCCTTGGCCCTGCCCCTCATGCGACTGGCCGCGCCCGTCCTGCCCCGAACGGCCCTCGTTCTCGCCGCTCTGGCCGGCATTGGCGCCGGGGTTGAACTGTTCCTGCAACTCGCGGAAGGCGTCGTCGGAAAGCCCCTGCTGGTCGCGCAGGGTTTCGGCCAGCCCCTCCATGGCCTGCTGGCCGGGGCTCTGCTGGCCCTGCTCCTGGCCCTGGGCGACCTGCATGTTCTCCATCATCTGGCGCAGCTGGTCGAGCAGCTGCTGCGCCTCCGCCATGCGGCCCTGCTCCATCAGCTCCTGGATGCGGTCGAGCATCTGCTGCAGCTGGTCGGGCGTGATCTCCTGCATGTTTTCGTTCTGGGCCTGGTCGGTCTGCTGGCCCTCCTGCTGCGATTGCTCGGCCAGCTGGCGCATGTAGTCGCGCATGGCCTGCTGCAGCTCTTCCATCAGCTCGGCGATCTCGGCCTCGTCGGCGCCGCGGCGCATGGCCTCGGACAGCCGGTCCTGCGCGCGGCGCAGGCGTTCCAGCGCGTCCGACAGGTCGCCGTCCTCCAGCATCACCGCGATGTCCCACAGGACCTGGGCGATCTCGTCCCGCGTCTCGGCATCCAGATCGTCCTGCGCCATCGCCAGCCGGCGCATGGCGACGCGCAGCGGCAGATAGGATGCGCCGTTGCGGAACACCTCGTCGGGGCGGTGGGTGAGCGCGCGCAGGATCTGCACCACGCGCGGCGCGTTCTCGCGCGTCCAGAGCAGGTCGCGCCGCATCTCGATCAGCGCCGCCGACATCGGATCAAAGAAGCGCCGGCCGCCGAGGTCGGCCTTGATGGGGCTGCTCTGGCCGGTCTGGCCCAGCGCGTCCTCGACCTCGAACAGCATCTTGACCGGCAGCCGCGCCCAGGGATGCTGCGAGAAATTCTCGACCAGCGTTTCCTCGAACTTGGCGCGGTCGCCGGTGATGGGCATGGGCAGGTCGACCACGATCGGCTCGCGCGGCTCGGGCGCGGCGGCAAGGCCGTGGCGGCGGTCGACCGCGTCGAGGTCGAGGGTGATGGTCACCCGGCCCGCGACCACGCCGTGGTCGTCCCTGGCCAGGAATTTCTGCTGGATCTCGCCGCCGCGGCCGCGCTCCATCTTGGCGGCGACGGTGACGGTGGGGGCGCTGTCGGGTTCCATGACCACGTCCCAGGCGCGGCCGCCGGGGCCGGTGACCTCCAGCGTGCCGCTCTGGGCCACGTCGAAGCGCCGGGTCATCTCGTCCTCGCCGGGCGGCAGGGGGGCGTCGGAGACCGTCTCCTGCACCGCCAGCGCGCCGGGCTGGCCGTAGAGGCGCAAGGTGACGCGGCTGCCCTGCGGCACGCGCAGCCGCGCCTCGGTGATGTCGTTGAGATAGAGGCCGGGCTTGCCGGTATAGGCCGGGGGTTCGACCCAGCCCTCCCAGGCCGGGCCGCCGGCCAGCGCCGCACCGGGGGCGCTCAGGCTTTCGCCCACCGTGGCCACCCGGCCCAGCGCGCCAAAGACCAGCGCCACCGCCAGCCCGATCACCGCCACGTAGCGCAGCCCGTAGCGGTCGCGGGAGGAAAGGCGCAGGTCGGGTTTTACCGCGCGCGCCTGCTGCACGCGCTCGGCCATGCGGGCGACATGGGCGTGCCAGACATATTCGGAGCCTGCATCGCCCGCGCCGATGGCCTGCGCATCGCCCAGCGCCGTGATCGGCCGACCGGGCAGCGTTTCGTCGAGCCGGGCCAGCGCCTCGTCCCGCGAGGGAAGCCGGAACCGCCGCACCCCCGCGACCAACGCCCAGAGCGCGGCCAGCGCCACCGCCGCGGCGGCGCCGATCACCGCCCCGCGCCCGGCGCTTTCATGCCAGCCGAAGAGCAGCGGCACCAGCGCCGCGAAGACGATGGTCCACAGCGGCCAGAAGGCGCGGGTGGCGCGCTCGGCCAGCATCCCCCACAGGGTCAGCCGCAGCGGCCATTTCAGCCGCTTCAACGCCATCTCGGGGGTGTGGGTCAGGTCGGTCATGCTCCGTTCCAGCGGGCCGGGAGCGGGATCGCCCCCTTTACAGCCACTCTGGAATGGTATCGCGGTTTATGATCTCGTCAAAGCTCGGCCGGGCGCGGATGACGGCGAATTGATCCCCGTTCACCAGAACCTCGGGCACCAGCGGCCGCGTGTTGTACTCCGAGGCCATCACCGCGCCATAGGCCCCGGCCGAGCGGAAGGCGATCAGGTCGCCCGCGCCCACCGGGGGCATGTTGCGCTGCTTGGCGAAGGTGTCGCCGGTCTCGCAGACCGGGCCCACGATGTCATAGGGCGCCTGCTCGGCCCCCGGGGCGGGCTCGACCACGGGGACGATGTCATGATGCGCGGCATACATCGAGGGCCGGATCAGGTCGTTCATCGCGGCGTCCACGATCAGGAAATCGCGCCCCTCGCCCGATTTCAGGTAGATCACTCGGCTTACCAGAATCCCGGCATTGCCCGAGATCAGCCGGCCCGGCTCGATTTCCACCTCGCAGCCCAGATCGCCCACGGTGCGCTTGATCAGCGCGCCGTATTGCATGGGCAGCGGCGGCACCTCGTTGGACTTGGTGTAGGGAATGCCCAGCCCCCCACCAAGGTCGAGCCGGCGGATGTCGTGCCCGTCCTCGCGCAGCGCTCGGGTCAGTTCGGCCACCTTGGTATAGGCCAGCTCGAACGGCTCCAGGTCGGTGAGCTGGCTGCCGATATGCACGTCGATGCCCACCACCTCGATCCCCGGCAGGGCGGCGGCCTCGGCATAGACCTCGCGGGCGCGGGAAATCGGGATGCCGAACTTGTTCTCGGATTTGCCGGTGGCGATCTTCTCGTGCGTCTTGGCGTCCACATCGGGGTTGATGCGCACGGCGATGGGGGCGGTCACGCCCAGGCTGACCGCGACCTCGGAAAGCGCCTGCATCTCCGGCTCGCTTTCGACGTTGAACTGGCGGATGCCGCCCTCAAGCGCGGCACGCATCTCTTCGCGGGTCTTGCCGACGCCGGAAAAGACGATCTTGTCGCCCGGCACGCCGGCGGCCCGGGCCCGGCGGTATTCGCCGCCCGAGACCACGTCCATGCCCGCGCCCAAGTTTGCAAGCGTCCGGAGCACCGCCTGGTTGGAGTTCGACTTCACGGCAAAGCAGACCACGTGGTCGAGCCCCTCCAGCGCCTCTTCGAACAGCTTGTAGTGGCGGGTGAGCGTGGCGGTGGAATAGCAGTAGAAGGGCGTGCCCACGGCCTCGGCGATGTGCGGGACGGGCACGTCTTCGGCGTGGAGCACGCCGTTGCGGTAGAGGAAATGGTCCATCAGTCGATCGGCCTTGAACGGAGGAAGAGGTAGAGCGGCAGCCCGCAGGACACGCCGATGAAAAAGGTGGCGGGGATGGCGATGAGCGCGGTCCAGTTCTTGCGCACCGCGGTCTCGGCGATGATCCAGAGCGTCAGGGCCAGCGCGGCGATGGTCAGGTCCCAGACCAGCCCGGAGGTGGCGGCATTGACATGCCAGGCCTCGATCATCGGGCCGAGCTGCCAGCCATGTTCCGAGAACCACGCGATGAAATAGCTCATCGGGTGGACCGCGCCCCAGATGGCCAGCGCCAGATAGGCCAGCCGCAGGCCGGACATCAGCCGTTGCCCCCGGTGATGCCGATCTCGGCACCGCCGGACACGGTGATACCCGGTTCGGCCCCCGGCCGTTCGGGCGCGCCGTCGGCGCCGCAGGCGGCCAGCAGGCCCAGCAGAGCGATCAGGGCGAGCGGTCTCATCCCAGCACCTCTTTCCAACGGGCGATCTGGGCGCGCACCTGTTCGGGCGCCGTGCCGCCATAGCTGGTGCGGCTGGCCACCGAGTTGTGCACACCGAGAACGCCGAACACCTCACCGGTGATTTTAGCGCAAACCGACTGCATGTCATCCAGGGTGAGCTCGGGCAGGTCGCAGCCCTTGCTCTCGGCCATCGCGACGAGGGAGCCGGTGACGTGATGCGCCTCGCGGAAGGGCATGTTCAGCGCGCGCACCAGCCAGTCGGCGAGGTCGGTCGCGGTGGAGAAGCCGGAGGCGGCGGCCGCCTCCAGCGCGTCGCGGTTGGCGGACATGTCCTTGACCATGCCCTCCATCGCGGCGAGCGCCAGCATCAGGTTGTCGGCGGCGTCGAAGACCTGCTCCTTGTCCTCCTGCATGTCCTTGGAATAGGCCAGCGGCAGCCCCTTCATCACCGTGAACAGCGCCACCATGGCCCCCATGATCCGGCCGATCTTGGCCCGGATCAGCTCCGCGGCATCGGGGTTCTTCTTCTGCGGCATGATCGAGGAGCCGGTGGAAAAACGGTCGGACAGCGCCACGAAGCGGAACTGGGCCGAGGACCAGATCACCAGCTCTTCCGCGAAGCGGCTGAGGTGCATGGCGCAGATCGAGGCGGCCGAGAGGAACTCCAGCGCGAAGTCGCGGTCCGACACGGCGTCGAGCGAGTTGGCGGCGGGCCGGTCGAAGCCCAGCGCCGCGGCCGTCATGTGCCGGTCGATGGGGAAGGAGGTGCCGGCCAGCGCCGCGGCGCCCAGCGGGCATTCGTTCATCCGCGCGCGGGCGTCGCGGAAGCGGCTCATGTCGCGGCCGAACATCTCGACATAGGCCATCATGTGATGGCCCCAGGTCACGGGCTGGGCAGTCTGCAGATGGGTAAAGCCGGGCATCACCCACTCGGCCCCGGCCTCGGCCTGCACCAGCAGGGCCCGGATCAGCGCCTCGAGCCCGGCGATGGCGGCATCCATCTGGTCGCGCACCCAGAGCTTGAAATCGGTCGCCACCTGGTCGTTGCGCGAGCGCGCGGTGTGCAGGCGGCCGGCAGGCTCTCCGATGATCTCCTTCAGCCGGGCCTCGACATTCATGTGGATGTCTTCGAGCGCGGTGGAGAACGCGAAGGTCCCGCCCTCGATCTCTGACAAGACCGTGAGCAGCCCTTCCCGAATGGCCTTTGCATCGCTATCGGTGAGGATACCTGCGCTCGCCAGCATCGCGGCATGGGCGCGGGAGCCCTGGATGTCTTGGGCGGCCAGCCGCTTGTCAAAACCGATCGAGGCATTAATTGCCTCCATGATCGCGTCCGGCCCGGCGGCAAAGCGGCCGCCCCACATGGCGTTCGAGGTATCTTTGGTCATCGGATCATCCCTGGAGGGAAACATATGAGCTTGTTCAGGTCTGCCGTCCTCTACACGGCCCTTGCGCTTGGTGCAAATGCCGCCTTTGCGGACAACGCCGCGCTGGAGGCGCTGCGCGACGGCGACATGAAGAAACTCAGCTTCCACGCCGATGCCAAGCCCGTCCCGGAAGCCGAGCTGCTGGATGCCGAGGGTGGCGCGCAGAGCCTGGAGCAATATCGCGGCAAGGTGGTGGTGCTGAACTTCTGGGCGACCTGGTGCGCGCCCTGCCGCAAGGAGATGCCCTCGCTCGACCGGTTGCAGGCAGAACTGGGCGGCGACGACTTTGCCGTGGTGACGGTGGCCACGGGGCGCAACTCGGTCACCGCGATCCGCAAGTTTTTCGAAGAGACCGGGGTCGAGAGCCTGCCCGTGCTGCGCGACCCCCAGCAGGCGCTGGCGCGCGAGATGGCGGTGCTCGGCCTGCCCATCACCGTGATCCTCGACCGAGAGGGTAACGAGATCGCCCGGCTGCGCGGCGATGCCGAGTGGGACAGCGACAGCGCCAAGGCCATTGTGCAGGCGCTGGTGACCGGCGGCTGACGCCACGCCCTTGTTGACAGGGCCCCTGCCCCGCCCGCCAATCTGAATGGCAGGGAGGACGACATGCCGCTGCACATCCTGTTGCCGCTGGTGGTGCTGGGAGTCGCGGGGATCGCGGGTCTGCTGCACGCGCTGGGCTATTCCCGCCCCGCCGTGATCCGCGACGCCGCGCAGGCCTGCGCCCTGTGGGAGCACCACTACCCCGGCGAGGAGGCGCTGGGCGCCACCGTGGCCGCGGACGGCCGCGCCGCGCTTGTGGACACCGCGCGGGGTCCGGGCCTGGTCTGGAGCCTTGGCGCGGACAGCGCGGCGCGGTGGCTGGACGGCGCCGAGGCGCATCCGACGGGGGACGGGCTGGTCGTGCGGCTGCCCGATTTCACCGCACCCGCGGTGCATCTGCGGCTGCCGCCTTCGGAGACCGAGCTTTGGCTGAAGGCCATCGAGGGGGCGCGCGCCGCATGACCGACCAGATCACATTTCCCGATGTCGTGTCCTGGGCGGTGCCCCTGTTCATCGCCGCGATCCTGGCCGAGGTGATGTGGATCCACATCAGGGGGCGCGGCGGGCGCTACGAGACGCGCGATGCGGTGACCAGCCTGATCATGGGCGCGGGCAACGTGGCCTCGGGGATCGTGCTCGGCTTCATCGCCTGGGGCTTCTTCATGGCGCTGTGGCGGATCACGCCGCTGGACCTGGGAACGGGCTGGGTGGTGATCGCGCTGTGCTTCGTGCTGGACGACCTGCGCTATTACTGGGTGCACCGCTTCGGCCACCGCGTCCGCTGGGTCTGGGCCAGCCACGTCAACCACCATTCCAGCCAGCATTACAACCTGACCACCGCGCTGCGGCAGACCTGGACCGGGACATTCACCTTCATGATGGTGGTGCGCGCGCCGCTGATCCTGCTGGGGTTCCACCCGGCAATGGTTCTGTTCGTGGGCGGGCTGAACCTGATCTACCAGTTCTGGATCCATACCGAGGCCATCGGCAGGATGCCCCGCTGGTTCGAGGCGGTGATGAACACGCCCAGCCACCATCGGGTGCATCACGGCCGCAACCCGCGCTACCTGGATGCCAATTATGCAGGCGTGTTCATCGTCTGGGACAGGATGTTCGGCACCTTCGTGCCCGAGCAGGAGGACGACAAGGTGGATTACGGGCTGGTGCACAACCTGGGCACCTTCAACCCGCTGCGCGTCGCCTTTCACGAATGGATCGCGATATTCCGCGACATGGCACGGCCCGGCCTGGGCTGGCGCCAGCGGCTGGCCTATGCGCTCGCCCCGCCGGGCTGGAGCCATGACGGCAGCCGCGAGACGACCGAGGCACTGAAGGCGCGCCATCTGCAGGCGCATCCCGAGGACCGGGGCACGCCGGGGTTCGAGAAGCTGTAGCGTCTGTCAGATGGACGCGCCCGCGCGGCGCGCCGCCTGTCTTGCCGCGCGGCGCGCGGCGATGGCTCCGGCGGGGATATTTCGGAACAGAAGAAGGGGTCAGCGCCAGGGAGCGCCGGTGCCGAGCGCGGCCACGCGGGCATGGGCGGGGCAGGTGACGAGGTGATCGTTCACCATGCCCACCGCCTGCATGAAGGCGTAGGTGATAGTCGGGCCGCAGAAGCGGAAGCCTGCCTTTTTCAGATCCTTCGAAATCTGCACCGAAAGCGGAGTCTGCGCCGGCACCTGGTCGAGCGTGGCGAAGCGGTTCTGCACCGGCCGATCGCCGACATAGGACCAGAGGAAGCGGTTGAAGCCCCGGCCTTCCTCGATGGCGCTCCAGGCCCGGGCATTGGCGATGGCGGCTTCGATCTTCCCCCGGTGGCGCACGATGCCCGGGTCGGCGAGGCAACGGGCGATGTCGGCCTCGCCCCAGCGCGCGACGCGGCCGGGCTCGAAACCGTCGAAGGCAGCGCGGAAGTTCTCGCGCTTGCGCAGGATGGTGATCCAGCTGAGCCCCGCCTGGAAGCCGTCGAGAATCAGCTTTTCCCACAGGGCGCGGCTGTCATATTCGGGAACGCCCCACTCGGTGTCGTGATAGGCGATATAGAGCGGGTCCTCCCCGCACCAAGGGCAGCGCTGTTCCATTTCCTTTTCCACTCAATGCCTTGCATCATGGTCCCCGGGGTTATCACAATTGGAACAAAATGAGAATATTCACCGTTCCTTAACGGCTTTGGCGCCACTCTCTCCGGGGCTGAATCGGAAGGCGACGCTATGTTCGGCAATGCAGACACGGAACAGGCGAGGCGCGGCCTGCTGCCGGGCGCAGCCCCCCTCTCGGGCGCCTCGGAAAATTTCGCCGGGGGCGTATCCGGGGGCGGCGACGGGGCCTTGGCGCAGGTCCGGGACGCCTTGCGGCGCAGCGACCTGGCGCTGGCCTTCCAGCCGGTGGTGCTGGCCGAGTCGGGCCGGGCGCCGGCCTTCTACGAGGGGCTGATCCGGATCGTGGACGAGGCTGGCCGCATCATCCCCGCCCGCGAATTCATGACCGCGGTGGAAACCACGGAGACCGGGCGGATCATCGACAGCAGGGCCCTCCAGATGGGGCTCCGGGCGCTTGCCGAGCATCCCGCGCTGCGGCTCGCGGTCAACATGTCGGCGCGCTCGATCGGCTACCCGGCCTGGCAGAAGACGCTGAAGGACGGGCTGGCCGGCGACCCCGGCATCGCCGAGCGGCTGATCCTGGAAATCACCGAAAGCTCGGCCATGCTGATGCCGGAGCTGGTGATGGTTTTCATGAACGACCTTCAAAGCCGGGGCATCACCTTCGCGCTGGACGATTTCGGCTCGGGCTACACGGCGTTCCGCTATCTGCGCGACTTCTTCTTCGACATCATCAAGATCGACGGGCAGTTTATCCGCGGCATCCATGCCAATTCCGACAACCAGGTGCTGACGCGCGCGCTGATCTCGATCGGGCGGCATTTCGACATGTTCACCGTGGCCGAAAGCGTGGAGACCGCAGAGGATGCGGAATTCCTGCAGACGGCAGGAATCGATTGCATGCAGGGCTATTTCTTCGGGGCACCCAGCGTCTCTCCGCCCTGGACGGCCCGCGGGGCACCGTAATCAGGGTCCGCGCCCCGCGCATTTGCGCTAACATCCGCGTGCACTGTTGCAGCGCAGCATTTCACCCCTTACGACTTTGGACGGATATACCGGGCGCGTAGGGCGTCGAGACTGGTTTCAGCTGTCCTATGGGCTCCTCCGCTACTCAAAGGGGAAAGGACTGACCCATGACCAACGTAGTGATCGTTTCGGCGGCGCGCACGCCCGTCGGCAGCTTCAACGGCGCCTTCGCCAATACCCCCGCCCATGACCTGGGCGCGGCCGTTCTGGAAGCCGTGGTGGAGCGCGCCGGCATCGACAAATCCGAGGTTTCGGAGACGATCCTGGGCCAGGTGCTGACCGCCGCGCAGGGCCAGAACCCCGCCCGCCAGGCGCATGTGAACGCCGGCCTGCCGATCGAGGCGGCCGCCTGGAGCATCAACCAGGTCTGCGGCTCGGGCCTGCGCTCGGTCGCGCTGGGCGCGCAGCATATCCAGCTGGGCGATGCCGGGATCGTGGCCGCCGGCGGGCAGGAGAACATGTCGCTCAGCCCCCATGCCGCGCCGCTGCGCGCCGGCTACAAGATGGGCGACATGAAGATGATCGACACCATGATCCGCGACGGCCTGTGGGACGCCTTCAACGGCTACCACATGGGCCAGACCGCCGAGAACGTCGCGCAGAAATGGCAGATCAGCCGCGACATGCAGGACGAATTCGCCGTGGCCAGCCAGAACAAGGCCGAGGCGGCGCAGAAGGCCGGCAGGTTCGCTGACGAGATCGCGCCCTTCACCGTCAAGACCCGCAAGGGCGACATCGTGGTCGACCAGGACGAATATATCCGCCACGGCGCCACGATCGAGGCCATGCAGAAACTGCGCCCGGCCTTCACCAAGGACGGTTCGGTCACCGCGGCCAACGCCAGCGGCATCAATGACGGCGCCGCCGCCGTGCTGTTGATGACCGCCGAGGAGGCCGAGAAGCGCGGGCTGGAGCCGCTGGCGCGCATCGCCTCCTACGCCACGGCGGGGGTCGACCCGTCGATCATGGGCACCGGCCCCATCCCGGCTTCGCGCAAGGCGCTGGAAAAGGCCGGCTGGAAAGCCGAGGACCTGGACCTGGTCGAGGCCAACGAGGCCTTCGCCGCCCAGGCCTGCGCCGTGAACAAGGACATGGGCTGGGACCCGGCGATCGTGAACGTCAACGGCGGCGCGATCGCCATCGGCCACCCGATCGGCGCCTCGGGCTGCCGGATCCTCAACACGCTGCTGTTCGAGATGAAGCGCCGCGACGCCAAGAAGGGCCTCGCCACCCTTTGCATCGGCGGCGGCATGGGCGTGGCCATGTGCCTGGAACGCCCCTAAGCGAAAATCGGGCGCGCAATATTGTTGCGCGCCCCTCTCATTTTTCGTAACAGCATTACCGAATGAACTTTGCCCCTCGGAGGAATCATTATGGCAAGAGTTGCACTCGTCACCGGTGGAACCCGCGGCATCGGCGCCGCCATCAGCGTCGCGCTGAAAGAGGCCGGGTACACCGTCGCCGCCAACTATGCCGGCAACGACGAAGCCGCCGCGAAATTCACCGAAGAGACCGGCATCAAGACCTACAAATGGTCCGTCGCCGATTACGATGCCTGCAAGGAAGGTGCGGCCAAGGTCGAGGCCGAGCTGGGCCCGATCGACGTGCTGGTCAACAACGCGGGCATCACCCGCGACGCGCCGTTCCACAAGATGAGCAAGGACCAGTGGGACGAGGTGATCAACACCAACCTGAGCGGCGTGTTCAACATGACCCACCCGATCTGGCCCGGCATGCGCGAGCGCAAGTTCGGCCGTGTGATCACGATCTCGTCGATCAACGGCCAGAAGGGCCAGTTCGGCCAGGTGAACTATGCCGCCTCCAAGGCGGGCGACCTGGGCATCACCAAGTCGCTGGCGCAGGAAGGCGCGCGGTTTGGCATCACCGCCAATGCCATCTGCCCCGGCTACATCGCTACCGAGATGGTGATGGCGGTGCCGGAAAAGGTGCGCGACTCCATCATCGCCCAGATCCCGGCCGGCCGGCTGGGCGAACCCGAGGAGATCGCCCGCTGCGTGGTGTTCCTGGCCGCCGACGAGTCCGAGTTCATCAACGGCTCGACCATCTCGGCCAACGGCGCGCAGTTCTTCGTATAAGGCATCGGGCTGCACCCCGTATCTCAGGCCGGCCCCAGTGGCCGGCCTTTTCATGCCTGCTGCTGCAGGCCGCCTCCGGCGGGGGCGTATTGGTGCCAAGAAGAAGAAAACGCCTTGCCTTCTTCTTGGAAGAAATACTCAAATCTCTCCGCATCCATCAGGGCGCGGTCCGGCACCGGCGCGCCGTCACGACTACGGAGCCGCAATGACCAAGCCCCGCGCCACCGCCATCGGTTTCATCGCCGTCCTGCTCTGGGCGCTTCTGGCGCTGTTCACCGTGGGCTCGGCCCCGGTGCCGCCGCTGCAGCTCAACGCGATCTGCTTTGCCATCGGGGGCGCGCTCGGGCTGGTCTGGACGGCGCGCACCGGCGAGGCGCGCCTGCTGCTCGGCATCGGCTGGAAGACCTATGCCTTCGGCACGGCGGGGCTGTTCGGCTATCACGCGCTCTATTTCTCGGCGCTGCGGCTGGCCCCGGCGGCCGAGGCCGGGCTGATCGCCTATCTCTGGCCGCTGCTGATCGTGCTGTTCTCCGGGCTGCTGCCGGGCGAGCGGCTGCGGGCAGGTCACGTGATCGGCGGGGTCGTCGGCTTCGCCGGGGCCGCGTTGATCGTGCTGAAGGGGCAGGCTGCCTTCGAGGCCGACGCCCTGCCCGGCTATGGGCTGGCCTTTCTCTGCGCGCTGACATGGTCGGGCTATTCGGTGCTGTCGCGCCGGCTGGGCGCGGTGCCGACGGCCAGCGTGGCCGTGTTCTGCCTGGTCACGGCGGCGCTGTCGCTGCCGCTGCACCTGGCCCTGGAAGAAACCGTCTGGCCCACCACCGCGCTGGGCTGGCTGTCCTGCCTCGCGCTGGGGCTGGGGCCGGTGGGGCTGGCCTTCTATGTCTGGGATATCGGTGTGAAACGCGGCGACATCCAACTGCTGGGCGTCGCCTCCTACGCGGCGCCGCTGCTGTCGACACTTGTGCTGGTGCTGGCCGGGGTCGCACCGCCCACGGCCACGCTGGGCGCGGCGGCGGTTCTAATCACGGCGGGGGCCGCGCTGGCCGCCAAGGCCAGCGCGGCGAAGACTCAAGCGTGAGACAAACGCTCGATCTCTTCCTTGAGGCGCAGCTTCTGTTTCTTGAGGTCGGCGATCACCAGATCGTCGGTACTGGGGGCGCGTTGCGCCTCCTCCACGCGCTCCGAGAGGATTTTGTGTTTCCGGCGGAGCTCCTGAAGATGCGAACTCAAGGTCATGGCCGTCCTCCTCTGGTTTGACATATGACCGTTACAGTCGAGCACAGAACGTGAGTCGTGTCACGCATTTGAGGCAAAAGTTGCAGCGCATTTTCACCATACGCGGAAGCCTGCCGACGGCTCAGGCCGCGGGCCAGGGGAACGCCGCGCCGCGCCGCAGAACGGCGGCGATCTCGGCCGTGTAATCCTCGGCATCCGCGCCGTGTTCGGCCCCCTCGTGCAGCACCACCGGGGGCAGCAGCGCAAACGGTGCACGCCCGCCCTTGACCGCGCGCAGCAGCACCAGCTTGGCACGGCGGCCCGCGCGCGGGGCCAGCGGCAGCAGTTCGACCGAGCCCAGCCGGCCGTCGAGCGCCGACAGCATCTCGGGCACGCGCTCGGCCCGCTGGATCATCGTCAGCCGCCCGCGATGCGCCAGCCGCCGCGCGGCGGTGTCGACCCATTGCGCCAGCGGCGTCGCCTCGCCCAGCGCGGTCTCGCGTCCCGCGTCCTGCGCGGCAAGCGACTGGTCGCGCCGGAAATAGGGGGGGTTGGCGATCACATGGGTGAAATGGCGCTGCTTCACCTGCGGCGGCAAATGCGACAGATCGGCCTCCACCACCTCCAGCGACACGTTGTTTTCCCCGGCGTTGCGGCGGGCCAGCGCGGCATAGGCAGGCTGAATCTCGATCCCCGTCAGGGTCAGCCCATCCACGCGCTTGCCGAGGCACAGGCTGGCCGTGCCCACGCCGCAGCCCAGTTCCAGCACGCTGTCGCCGGGGCGCGCGGGCACGGCGGCGGCGAGGAACACCGCGTCCACCCCGGCGCGGAACCCCTGCCGGGGCTGCCAGAGCGCCAGGTCGCCGCCCAGGAAGAAATCGCGCGTCAGATCCTCCACCGGTCAGCTTTCGGGCAGGGATATGTCGTTGTCACGCAGGACGGCGCGGGCGCGAAACAGATCCTCGTCGCGCACCATGATCCGGCGCGGAAGCACGCCGATGGAGCCCTCGAGGACGCTCATGTAGACATCCATTTCAAAGCAGTCTATCTCCTCGCCCTGAAGGAGCGCCGAGACGAAGGCCGTGAGCGCGGGATCGTTGGTGCGAATAAGCTCTTTCATGATCAGTGAGATAAGGGCAAGCCGCCCCGCTTGTCGAGCCGAGTGACGAGAGCGTGATGAGCCTGGATACCGCCGCCACCAAACCCCATGAGCGCCTGAGCGCCCTGCTCGCCCCCGAGATGGAGGCGGTCAACGTCCTGATCCGCGAGCGCATGGCCAGCGAGCACGCGCCGCGCATCCCCGAGGTTTCCGCGCATCTGATCGAGGCCGGCGGCAAGCGCCTGCGCCCGATGCTGACGCTGGCGGCGGCGCGGCTCTGCGGCTACGAGGGGCCCTATCACATCCACCTGGCCGCGACGGTGGAGTTCATCCACACCGCCACCCTGCTGCATGACGACGTGGTGGACGAAAGCGGCCAGCGGCGCGGGCGGCCCACGGCGAACCTGCTGTGGGACAACAAGTCCAGCGTTCTGGTGGGCGATTACCTGTTCGCCCGATCCTTCCAGCTGATGGTCGAGACGGGCAGCCTGCGGGTGCTGGATATCTTGGCCAACGCCTCGGCCACCATCGCCGAGGGCGAGGTGCTGCAACTGACCGCGGCGCAGGATTTGCGCACCGACGAGGAAATCTACCTGAAGGTCGTGCGCGGCAAGACGGCGGCGCTGTTCTCGGCCGCGACCGAGGTCGGCGGCGTGATCAGCGGCGCGCCGGAGGAACAGGTCAAGGCGCTCCACACCTATGGCGACGCGCTGGGGATCAGCTTTCAGATCGTGGACGACCTGCTGGATTACGCGGGCGACGCCAAGGCGACCGGCAAGAACGTGGGCGACGATTTCCGCGAACGGAAACTCACCCTGCCGGTGATCAAGGCCGTCGCCAAGGCCGACGATGCAGAGCGCGGCTTCTGGCAGCGCACCATCGAGAAGGGCAAACAGGAAGAGGGCGACCTGGAACAGGCGCTGGCGCTGCTGGCGCGGCACAACGCGCTGGAGGAAACGCGCGCCGAGGCGCTGGCCTGGGCGGGCAAGGCCAAGTGCGCGCTGGCGGCGCTGCCCGAGGCGCCGGTGCGGCAGATGCTGCTGGACTTGGCCGACTACGTGGTCGCCCGCGTCAACTGAGCGCGCAGGGCGCCACCCACCACTCTGGATGATCCAGTTGCAGCGCCTGCGCGGCGGCCTTGGCCTGCGCGCGGGTCTCGAACAGCGCGAAACAGGTGGCGCCGGAACCGGACATGCGAGAGAGCAATGCGTCCGGCAGCGCGGAAAGGGTCTTCAGCACTTCGGCGATCACGGGCTGCTCGGCGATGGCCGGGGCCTCCAGATCGTTGCGCTGGGTGGCCAGCCATTCGGCCAGGCCGCGCGCGGTCGCGAAGCACGGGAGGCCGGCGGGCATCGGCAGGTTGGCCTTCTGCGCGAGGCGCTTGAATACCGCGGGGGTGGAGACCGCCACGCCTGGGTTTGCCAGCACCGCGAATATCCCGGGCAGGCCCGCGACCGGGGTCACTTTTTCCCCGATCCCCTCCATGCGGGCGGCGCGGCCCAGCAGGCAGACCGGGACATCGGCGCCCAGCGGCGAGACATCGGAGGGGAGTTCCAGCCCGCGCAACTGGGCCACGGCGCGCAGCGCGGCGGCCGCATCCGAGGTGCCGCCGCCGATCCCGGCGGCCGAGGGCAAGACCTTTGTCAGCGTGAAATGCAGGTCGTCGGCGCCGAGCAAGCGTGCCGCCTGCAGGATGGAATTGCCGTCGTCGGTGGGCACGCCCTCGGCCAGCGGCCCTTCGACCGCCAAGCGCAGCCCTGGGCCGTTTTCGACGCGCAGGCGGTCGCCGATATCGGCGAACACGACAAGGCTGTCGAGCAGGTGATAGCCGTCGGCCCGTTGCCCGGTGACATGCAGCGTCAGGTTGACCTTGGCGGGCGCGAGGGCCTCAATTGCCATTGGCCACCCTCAACGGCGGGGCGCCTTCCTCTTCCAGCACCTTGTCCAGCCCTACCTCCAGCTTGCGGCGGATGCGGTCGGGATCGACATCCTCGGCCGGTTCGTCCGGATCGATGAAGGACAGCGCCCGGCGCCACTGGAACTCGGCCTCCAGCTTGCGGCCCACGGCCCACAGCACGTCGCCCAGGTGGTCGTTCACCACCGGATCGACCGGCATCAGCTCGGTCGCGCGCTCCATATAGGGCACCGCCTCTTCGTAGCGGCCCAGGCGGAACAGCACCCAGCCCAGCGAGTCGGTGATGTAGCCGTCCTCGGGGCGCGCCGCCACGGCGCGCTCGATCATGTCCAGCGCCTCGTCGAGATTGGTCTGCATCTCGACATAGGAATAGCCCAGGTAGTTCAGCACGCTGGGCTGGTCGGGCTCCAGCTCCAGCGCCTTGCGGAAATCGGCCTCTGCCTCGGGCCACATGTCCAGCCGCTCATGCGCGATGCCGCGGGCGTAATAGACGATCCATTGCGCGCGCTCGGGCTCGTCGAACAGGGCGACGGCCTGGTCATAGGCCTTGCGCGCGTCGTCGTAGCGCTTCAGTCGGCGCAGCATGTCGCCCAGGGTGACATGCACGATGGCCACGCGCGCGTGGGTTTTCGACAGCTGGGTCAGCACCTCGATCGCGGCATCGACCTTGCCGGCCCTTTCCAGCGTCTCCGCCCGGCCCAGTTCGGCGGCGTAGAAGGCCGGGTCGTCGGCCGGCACGCGGCGATAGGCCTCGGTCGCGAGATCGAAGCGCTCCTGCGCCTCCAGCAGCGAGGCCGACAACAGCACGGCGTCCACGTGATCGGGGCGCAGGAATTCGGCGGCGCGGGAATAGAGCAGCGTATAGGCATCGGTGGCCTCGCCTTCCAGCGCGCCGGCCACGGTAAAGAATATCTCGGCCGCCCCGTCACGGGCCGAATTGACGATGTCGAAGGGCAGCCGCTCGCCCCCCTCCAGCCGATCGCGCAGGCGCGCCACGCCCGGGTCCGGCTCGGGGCCGAACACGTCGGTCAGCAGGGCGACGGCCTCGGGATTGCGTTCAAGCTGGCTGAGGATCTCGACATGGGCGAGGACGCCGCGCCGGGTCATGTGCAGGCGCTGCCCCTCCTCGCTGGCGAACAGCGCCTCGGCGCTTTCGAAATCCCCGACCATCGCGAGGGCCAGTGCCTTGTGATACATGCCGAAGACGGCAAGCCCGGTCTCCTCGGCGGCGGCGTCGAAGGCGTCGAGCGCCTGGGCCATGCGGCCGGCGCCGAGATGGCTCCAGGCCTTGGCCAGCCCGTCCACCAGTGGCCCGACGGAGCGCCCGGCCTCGATATCCTCGAGCGCCTGCTCGAAGCCCCCTCGGGCGAGTTGATCGGCCAGCAGCACCAGGTTCGCGGCCTGGCTGTCGAAGCCGGCCGATTGCAGGCGCCGCGCGATGGGCACGGCGCTGTCGACCTGCCCCAGCCCGACAAAGGCCAGAAGCGCGTTTTCCAGCAGCCCGGGGTTCGAGGGGTCGAGGGCCAGCGCCCGGCTGTAATAGGCGGCGGCGGCCTTGTAGTCGTGTTCCACGCTGGCGTGTCGCGCCGCCAGGAAGGCCCCGGCCAGGCCGTTCTGGGCCTGCGCCGGCGCCGCGAGGCTGGCAGCGGCCGCGATGCTGGCTGCAAGGGCCGTCAGGCGGGAAGGGAAAAAGGGCAAGGGCACTCTCCAACTAGACCTCGCCGGAAAGTAGCCCCCCGGGCGTCCGGTGGCAATGCGGGGCGGACCATTCGCCGCCCCTGTGCACGCAGCTGTTACATGTTGGGATAGTTCGGACCGTCGCCGCCCTGCGGCGTGACCCAGTTGATGTTCTGGCTGGGGTCCTTGATATCGCAGGTCTTGCAGTGCACGCAGTTCTGGAAATTGATGACGAAGCGCGGCTCCTTGCCCTCTTCCTCGACCACCTCGTAGACGCCGGCCGGGCAGTAGCGCTGCGCGGGTTCGGCGTATTTCGGCAGGTTCACCTTGACCGGGACCGAGGGGTCCTTGAGCTGCAGGTGGCAGGGCTGGCTTTCCTCGTGGTTGGTCATCGAGAAGCTGACATTGGTCAGCCGGTCGAAGCTGAGCTTGCCGTCGGGCCTGGGGTAATCGATGGGCTCGAATTTCGACGCCTCGCCGGTGGCCGCGGCATCCGATTTGCCGTGGCGCAGGGTGCCCAGCGGGTTCCAGCCGGTGAGGTTGGCCACCCACATGTCGAACCCGCCCAGGGCGAGGCTCGCCGCCATGCCCAGCTTGGACCACAGCGGCTTGACGTTGCGCACGCGCTTGAGGTCCTTGGCAACTGGCCCCGAGCGCAGGTCGTCCTCGTAAGTCGTCAGCTCGTCGCCCGAACGGCCCGCCTTGATCGCCTCATGGGCGGCCTCGGCCGCGGCCTTGCCCGAGAGCATGGCGTTGTGGTTGCCCTTGATGCGCGGCACGTTCACCAGCCCGGCCGAGCAGCCCAGCAGCGCACCGCCGGGGAAGGTGACCTTGGGGATCGACTGCCAGCCGCCCTCGGAAATCGCGCGGGCACCATAGGCCACGCGCTTGCCGCCTTTCAGCAGTTCCGCCACCATCGGGTGATGCTTGAACCGCTGGAATTCCATGTAGGGGAAGAGATGGGGGTTCTCGTAGTTCAGGTGCACCACGAAGCCCACGTAAACCTGGTTGTTCTCCAGGTGGTAGATGAACGAGCCGCCGCCGGCGTTGCCGCCCAGCGGCCAGCCCATGGTGTGAGTGACCGTGCCTTCGCGGTGCTTGTCGGGGTCGATCTCCCAGATCTCTTTCATCCCGAGGCCGAATTTCTGCGGGCAATGCCCCTTGGACAGCTCGTATTTCGCCATCACCTCTTTCGACAGCGAGCCGCGCACGCCCTCGCCCAGCAGCACGTATTTGCCGTGCAGCTCCATCCCCGGCTCATAGGCCGGGCCGGGGGTGCCGTCGGGATTCTTGCCGAACTCGCCCGCGACCACGCCCTTGACCTCTCCGTTCTCGCCATAGACCAGCTCGGAACAGGCCATGCCGGGGAAGATCTCCACGCCCAGGCCCTCGGCCTGCTCGGCCATCCAGCGGCAGACATTGCCCATGGAGACGATGTAGTTGCCGTGGTTGTTCATCAGCGGCGGCATCGGCCAGTTGGGGATGCGCACCTGCCCGGCCTCGCCGAGAAGGTAGAAATTGTCCTCGGTCACCGGGGTGTTCAGCGGCGCGCCCTTTTCCTTCCAGTCGGGGATCAGCGCATCCAGACCGCAGGGGTCGAGTACCGCACCCGACAGGATATGCGCCCCCACCTCCGAGCCCTTCTCCAGCACCACGACGCCGAGGTCGGGATCGAGCTGTTTCAGGCGGATCGCAGCGGAAAGCCCCGCGGGACCCGCGCCCACGATCACCACGTCGTATTCTATCGATTCCCGTTCGATCTCGGCCATCTGCGTCCCCTCTTTGCGCCGCCGCGGCGCTCTCCTCCGTTAAATACCCCGCAAATCGTTATCTGACTGGCCTTGGCCGCGTCAATTGTAACCCGACATCACGATGTTGCATTGCAGCATTACTCGCTGTTTCCCTTGCAATTCGCCGCACCGTCAGGTCAGGTATGGCAATCAATTCACCAGCGGCGCGCCGGTTTCGGGGCTCGCCGCGCCCAACCGTCCGATGAGAGAGATGGAAAAGATACCGATGACCCGCGCGGGCCATACCGCGCTTGATGCAGAATTGAAGCAGCTCAAATCCGTCGAGCGGCCGGCCGTGATCAAGGCCATCGCCGAGGCGCGCGAGCACGGCGACCTGTCGGAAAACGCCGAGTATCACGCCGCCCGCGAGAAGCAGAGCTTCATCGAGGGCCGGATCAAGGAGCTGGAGGGCCTTCTGTCGCTGGCCGAGGTGATCGACCCGTCGAAACTGTCGGGCTCGATCAAGTTCGGCGCCACGGTCGAGCTGGTGGACGAGGATACCGACGAGAAAAAGACCTACCAGATCGTGGGCGAGGCCGAGGCCGACATCGAGAAGGGCCTGCTGAACATCAAGTCGCCGCTGGCGCGCGCGCTGATCGGCAAGGAAGAAGGCGACAGCGTCGAGGTTCGCACGCCCGGCGGCGGCAAGAGCTACGAAGTGCTCAGCATCAAATACGTCTGAGGCGGCAGGACAACCGGGGACCGGGCCATGGCCGAGAAGAAACCAGAGCAGCCGATGGAGCTTGGAATCTTCGGGAAGGCGCGGGGCGCCCGCGGCCTGACCGCGGCCGACGTGATCGCCATGGTGCTCAGCCTCGTCTGGCTGGGCAGTTCGGCGCTGTTCTTCCTGCTGGCGCCGCGCGGCGAAGATGCGACGTTCGACCCGATGACCTTCGTGATGACCCTGCTCGCCGTCGTGATGCCGGTGGCGCTGATCTGGGTCGGCGCCTCGGCGGCCAAGAGCGCGCATATCATGCGCGAGGAATCGGCGCGGCTTCAGGCCGCGATCGACGCCATGCGCCACAGCTATATCGAACAGCAGCAGACCGCGGTGGCCGGCGTGAAACCCTCGGTCGAGAAAAAGCTGGACGAGATCGCCGCCGCGCAGAAACAGGCCGAAAGCGCGATCGCCACCTTCGCCACCAGCCGCGACGCGGGCCACCCGCCGCGGCTCAGGCCGACCGCGCCGGGGGCGGACGATGCGCAACCCTCGCTGGCGCTGGGCACCACGGCCGAGGATATCGCGCCACCGCTCCCCGCCGCCGATTTCATCCGGGCGCTGAACTTCCCCGAGACCGCCGAGGACAAGGAGGGCTTCCGCGCCCTGCGCCGGGCCCTCGAAGACCACCGTGCCGCCAAGCTGGTGCGCGCGGCCCAGGACGTGCTGACGCTGCTCAGCGAGGACGGCATCTACATGGACGACCTGAGCCCCGATCGTGCGCGCCCCGAGATCTGGCGCAAGTTCGCCTCCGGCGAGCGCGGCCCGACGGTGGCCGCGCTGGGCGGGGTGCGCGACCGCTCCTGCTTGGCGCTGACCGCCGGACGCATGCGGCAGGACCCGATCTTCCGCGATGCCGCGCATCACTTCCTGCGGCAGTTCGACCGCAGCCTGGTGGAATTCGAACAGGCCGCCTCAGACCAGGAAATCAACGATCTGGCCGAGACCCGCACCGCGCGCGCCTTCATGCTGCTGGGCCGGGTGACGGGCGCCTTCGACTGATCGGCGCCGCAGCGGATTGCATCTTCGGCGCCGAGGTTCTAAGGGCTCACCGAACGGATTTCTCGGGAGCGACAGATGAATTCGACCGGCACCGGACCGGCCTATTGGCTGGGCGTCACCCACGGCGCGCCCTTCGTTCTGGTGGTGGTGCCCTTCGCGCTGCTGTTCGGCGTGGTGGGCATGGAGGCGGGGCTGAACCTGGCCGAGGTGATGGGGTTCTCGGTGCTGGTGATCGCGGGCGCCTCGCAATTCGCCGCCCTGCAGTTGATGACCGACAACGCGCCCACGGTGATCGTGCTGGCCACGGCCCTGGCGGTCAACCTGCGCATGGCGATGTATTCGGCGGCGCTCACCCCGTATCTGGGCGCCGCACCGCTGTGGCAGCGGGCGCTGATGGCCTATGTGCTGGTCGATCAATCCTACGCGGTCGGGCAGGCCCGGTTCGAAGACAAGCCCGAGATGCCGCTGTCCGAGAAGATCGCCTACTACTTCGGCGTGGTCTCACCGATCTTTCCGCTCTGGTATGCCTTCACCCTGGTCGGCGCGCTGGTCGGACAGAGCATCCCGCCCGAATACGCGCTGGATTTCGCGGTGCCGATCACCTTCCTGGCGCTGATCGCGCCGGCCTTGCGGACGCTGGCGCATGTGGCGGCGGCAGGCGTGTCGGTGGCACTGGGGCTGGCGCTGGCCGGCCTGCCCTATAACAGCGGGCTGCTGGTGGCGGCGCTGGGGGCGATGGTGACCGGGGCGCAGGTCGAGGTCTGGATGGGGAAACGGTTCAAATGATGCAAAGCGTAGGTGAAATCTGGTTCATCATCGCCGCCCTCGGCGTCGGCACCTTCCTCATCCGGTTCTCGTTCCTGGGGCTGATCGGGGACCGGCGCCTGCCGCCCTGGGTGCTGCGCCACCTGCGCTACACGCCGGTGGCGGTCCTGCCCGCGCTGATCGCGCCGCTTGTCCTGTGGCCCGAGGCCACGGGCGGCCAGCCCGACCTGCCGCGGATTGCGGCCGCAGCCGTCACGCTTGGGCTGGGGATGCTCAGCAAGAATGTGATCCTGTCGATCGCCGGCGGGGCCGGGACGCTCTACCTGGGGCTCTACCTGGCGGGCTGAGCCGGCGCCGCCGTCTGCTGCGCGACCAGGACGGTGCCGTTGTCGTCGGAATCGTCGTCGTAGACCTGGTGCCGCTCGACCCCGTCGATCTTGGCGAAACCGCGCATGATCGACCTGGGGAAGATGCTGCGCGGCACCGTTTCGAAGCCGGGCAGCCGGCGCAGGATGTCGCTGGTCGAGCGCCCGCAGAACGCCTTGGGGACAGCGCCGTATTCCTCGGCGATCTGCAAGGCCGCCTCGGCCACCTCGGGCGAGACCTCGAGGGTCTGGATGTCAACGTGAAACGTCTCGCGTGCGTGGTTGTCGGTGTAGAATTTCAGCATGGTCGGCGTGATGCCGTAATGCAGGTCGTTGCGCTCGGGCGCGGTGCGGTGCCACCAAGTGCCCGCCGGGTCGAAGATCACCCGCTGGCTGGCATTGATCATTAACGCGCTATGCGCCCCCTCGCCTGAGCGGTTGTTGAGCACCGTGAACAGCGTGATCGAAGGCGGGTTCTCCGTGTCGCGATAGGCGGCGCGCTCTACCGCCTCCTCCGGGGCCCAGACCGGCTCGGCGCCGCATCCGGCCAGCAACGCCGGAACGACCAGGCAGGCAATCCAGTGACGCATCGCGCACGGCCCCCATCAAGAAAAAGGCGGGCCCGCGGCCCGCCCGGCGTCAGACGTTGACCAGCGCCATGAAGATCAGGACACCGATCGAGATTCCGGCGCCCCAGGTTGCGAATTTGACGAAACCCGCAAAGGTCTTCTCCTGATCCGAGATGTCCATGGATCCGTGCTTGTGCTCTGCCATCGATGCGGCTCCTTCCCTGTTCGTGCCCGCTTGGGATAGCCTATTTGAAAACGGCTGTCACGGCTTTGGTGACGCCCCGGATCCATCCTCGAGTTCCGCGGCCAGGCGGAAGCCGATCCGGGCCGCTTCGGGCGCGCCCTCGGCCTTGGGCAGGGCGCGCAGGGTCACGTTGAGCTGGCTGACATGCTGGACCAGCTGGGTGCGCGCGCCGCCCTGGTCGGTGCCGTAGAAGGTGATGATATCCGGCTCGAAATAACCGACGCCCTCGATCTTCAGCACGCCGGCGCTGCCGCCGGTCAGCCCGATGGCCACCTCATGCGCCTCGTCGAGCTGTTCCTCGAAATTCTGGATATAGAGGATCAGCCGCTCATAGGCCCATTCGGCGGGGCTTTTCTGATGCACGGGGCGGCGCGTGACCGCCTCGGGCAGCGGTTTCTGCTCGGCCGTGGCGGGGGCGGCCGGGTCGGCGTGCACGGCGCGGGCGCGCGGCGGGCGGTCGTCGGGGCCGCTCATTTCGCGGCCCACAGCCAGGCACCGTCGTCGCGCCGGTGGCGCGTGACCTTGCCCGCCTTGTAGAGGTGGTTGAGATGCGCCACCGCCTCGACCAGCGCATGGCCGTATTCCGCGCCGCCGATCTCGCGCTTGAACAGCGGTAGGAAGCATTCGCAGGCGGTGTGCGGGGTTTGCAGATGCTCCAGCAGACGTTCGAGCGCGCCGTGGTGATTCTCGGCCAGCTGGTGCATGCGGGCGGGCAGGCCGGTGAAGGCCAGCTTGTGGCCGGGCAGCACCAGGTGATCCTCGCGCGCGAAGGGCGCCAGCCGCGCGCAGCTTTCCAGCCATTCGGAGACCGGGTCGGCCGAGGGCTCGGTCGCGTAGACCCCGAGATTGGGCGAGATCGACGGCAAGAGCTGATCGCCCCCGATCACCAGGTTGTCGTCGCGGCTCCACAGGGTGATGTGGTCGGGGGCGTGGCCGTTGCCCAGCCGCACGTCCCAGTCGCGCCCGCCGATGCGCAGCACGTCGCCCTCGGTGACGCGGGTGAAGCCCAGCGGCATCGGCGCCACGATGTCGGCGAAGTTGAAGGGGCGTTCGTTGGCGCGGCTCTCCAGGATCTCGGGCGCCATGCCGGCGCCGCGCCAGAAGGCCATGGTCTCCGGCGTGGGCCGGTTCTGCTCGTCCAGCGTCAGCATTCTGGCGAACAGCCAGGCGGTGCGGGTGGTCAGCAATTCGGCCCCGTGGTCGGACTGGAACCAGCCCGCCAGACCTACATGGTCGGGGTGGTGATGGGTGACCAGCACGCGTTTCACCGGCTTGCCCGCCAGCGGGCCGTCGAGGCATTTCCGCCAGATCGCCCGGCTGCGCCGCGAATCGAAGCCAGTGTCGATCACCGTCCAGCCGTCGCCGTCATCCAGCGCGAAAACATTGACGTGATCCAGCTTCATCGGCAGCGGCAGGCGCAGCCACAGCACGCCCTTGGCCACCTCGATGGCCTCGCCCTCGGCCGGACCTTCGGCCCAGGGATAGCGGATGGGGCTGCCCGCGCCGTCCATCATGCCGCCAGGTCGTCCGCCGACAGCGCATAGAGCCCCTCGCCCCCCTCGCGGGCGTGGGCGAGCGCGGCGGCATATTCCGGCAGCATCCGCTTGATGAAGAAGCGCGCCAGCGCGGTGCGCGGCCCCTGTCCGCCCTCGGCCAGCGCCGCCTTGAGGTGGAAATGCCCGCCGAGGACGCGGGCGAAGGCGCGCAGGAAGGGCACGGCGCCCGCGAAGCGGTCGTTCATGTCCTGCCCCACCAGCAGCTCGATCGCCTCGCGCAGGGTCTCGGCCGCGGCCCAGACATCGTTTGCCAGATCGGGCAGCTTGGCCCGGGCGGCCTCGGCGGCGGTCTCGATCTCTTCGCAGATGCGGAAGGCGGCCTCGCCGCCATCCATCATCTTGCGCGCCACCAGGTCCATCGCCTGGATGCCGTTCGTGCCCTCGTAGATCGCGGTGACGCGCACGTCCCGCAGGTATTGCGCCGCCCCCGATTCCTCGATGTAGCCCATGCCGCCATGCACCTGCATGCCCATCGAGGCGACCTCGATCCCCGCATCGGTGCCGTAGGCCTTGGCGATGGGGGTCAGCAGCGCGGCGCGGGCGGCGCAGTCGCCGTCGCCGGTGGCGCGGGTCATGTCGATGGCCACGGCGCAGGCCAGCGCGATGGAGCGCGCCGCGAAGGTCTCGGCCTTCATCGTGGTCAGCATCCGGCGCACATCGGCATGATCGAAGATAGTGCCGGTTCCGCCCTGAACGGGCGGGCGGCCCTGCTTGCGCTCCAGCGCATAGGCCAGCGCGTGCTGATAGGCGCCCTCGGCCACGCCGATGCCCTGCACACCGACGCCGAGGCGGGCGTTGTTCATCATGGTGAACATGGCGGCCATGCCCTTGTGCGGCTCGCCCACCAGCCAGCCGGTGGCCCCGTCATACTGCATCACGCAGGTCGGGCTGCCGTGCAGGCCCATCTTGTGCTCCAGGCTGACCACTTTAAGGCTGTTGGCCACGCCGGGGTTGCCGTCCGCGTCGGGAATGAACTTGGGCACCATGAACAGGCTGATGCCCCGCGTCCCCGGCGCCGCGTCGGGCAGGCGGGCCAGCACCAGGTGGCAGACATTGCCGGTGAAATCATTGTCGCCCCAGCTGATGAAGATCTTCTGGCCGGCGATCGCATAGGTGCCGTCACCGTTCGGCTCGGCCCTGGTACTCAGCGCGCCCACGTCTGAACCCGCCTGCGGCTCGGTCAGGTTCATGGTGCCGCACCATTCGCCCGAGATCAGCTTGGGAAGGTAGAGCGCCTTGATCTCATCGCTGGCGTGATGCTCCAGCGCCTCGATCTGGCCCTGGCTCATCAGCGGGTTGAGTTGCAGCGACAGGCAGGCCGAGCTCATCATCTCGTTCACCGCGGTCGTCAGGGCCAGGGGCAGGCCCATGCCGCCGTTCTCGGGCGAGGCGGACATGCCGATCCAGCCGCCCTCGGCGATCTGGGCATAGGCCGCGCCAAAGCCGGGGGTGGTGCGCACCGTGCCATTCTCCAGAACCGCGCCCTGCATGTCGCCCGCACGCTGCAACGGCGCCAACACCTCTTCGCAGAGCTTGCCGGCCTCGGACAGGATGGCGTCGGCGACGTCCGGCGTGGCCTCGGCGAAAAGCTCCGTGGCCGTGACCCGGGAAAGGTCCACCAAGTGGTCAAAAATGAACTTGTAGTCGTCAGTCGGTGCGCGATACGGCATCGGCCTCTCCCTTCCCTTGCGCCTTGAGAAACCATCGGCGCGCCGGTATGTCTCGTCAATCCTCGGGCCAAGGGTAAACCACCCCCCCGGCCCATCAACCAAAACGCGGCGTCACGAGATGAACCCCACCGAAACCCTCTCACCCGATGCCCGGGGGATCGCCCGCGCGGCGGAACTGCTGGCGCAGGGCGGGCTGGTCGCCTTTCCCACCGAGACCGTGTACGGGCTGGGGGCGGATGCGCGCAACGACCAGGCCGTGGCCCGGATATTCGAGGCCAAGGGGCGCCCGCGCTTCAACCCGCTGATCGTGCACCTGCCCGACATCGACGCCGCCCGCGCCATTGCCGCGTTTCCGCCCGAGGCCGAGCGCCTGGCCGGCACGTTCTGGCCCGGCCCGCTGACGCTGGTGCTGCCGCTGCGCCCCGAGGCCGGGATCTCGCCGCTGGCCACCGCCGGGCTGGAAACCGTGGCCATCCGCGTGCCCGAACACCCGCTGGCGCATGACATGCTGCGCGCCTTCGGCGGGCCGGTGGTCGCGCCCTCGGCCAACCTCTCGGGCAAGGTCAGCCCGACCGAGGCGGCGCATGTGCTGGAGGGCTTGGACGGAAGGATCGAGGCGGTGCTGGACGGTGGGCGCTGCCCGGTCGGCGTAGAATCCACCATCGTGGGTTTCGACGGCGCCGCCACCCTGTTGCGCCCCGGCGGCCTGCCGGCCGAGGCGATCGAAGCCTGCCTGGGCGCGCCGCTGGCCGCCCATCACGGCATGACGCTGAATGCGCCGGGGCAGCTCAGCTCGCATTACGCCCCCGGCGTGAAGGTCCGGCTGGAGGTCACGGAACCGGCGGAAGGCGAGCTGTGGCTGGGCTTCGGGCAGGGCTGTGAGGGCGCCGCGCTGAACCTTTCGGAAAACGGCGACCTGGTCGAGGCGGCGGCCAATCTCTTCCACCACCTGCGGGCACTTGACGCGATGGCGGCCGAGGGCCAGGGGATCGCTGTCGCCCCGGTACCCGATCACGGTCTGGGCCGCGCGATCAACGACCGGCTGCGCCGCGCCGCCGCGCCGCGGCCCTAGGCCCGGCCCGCCGCCGCGGATAGGGTCAGCGGATCGATCCCCAGCGTCTTCAGGGCGCGCCCCCATTTCGAGCCGTCGTCGGCCGCGAACACGATCTCGGGGTCGGCCTCGCAGGTCAGCCAGCCGTTCTCGACGATCTCGCCTTCCAGCTGCCCCGGCCCCCAGCCGGCATAGCCCAGCGCCAGGAGCGAGGCCTGCGGGCCCTCGCCCTGCGCGATGCGCTCCAGGACGTCCACAGTCGCGGTCAGGCCGATCCGGTCGTCGATTCGCAGCGTCGTGTCCGCGGACATGTAGTCGGAGGAATGCAGCACGAAACCGCGCCCATGCTCCACCGGGCCGCCGAAATGCACCCGGATGTCGCGGGCGCCCGGCGCGCGTTCGATGCCGAGCTGCTCCAGCAACTCGTCGAAGCTGAGGTCCGTGGTGGGCTTGTTCACGATCAGCCCCATGGCGCCGTCGCTGGAATGGGCGCACAGGAAGACCACGCTTTTCTCAAAGCGGGGGTCGCCCATGCCGGGCATCGCGATCAGCAGCTTGCCGCTGAGATCCATCGGGGGGTTTGCAGGTTCCATGTCGTCAAGATGGGCAAGGATGACGCCCCCGGCAAGAGGCGGAAAGGCCACGCTCGCACAGGCATCGCCCAAATGTGATTTCGCCCCGCGGCGGCGATGCTTATGTTCCCCTGCATGATCAGACAGGTTGTTTCCTCCCTTATCGCCGCCGTCGGGCTGGTCGCGGGCGCCCTCCCGGCCTCCGCCCAGCCGCCCGCCGAGACCATCATCCAGGCCGAGATCCTGCCCGGCTGGGAAACCGAGCGCGGCACCCAGATGGCCGGGCTGCGCCTGACCCTCGCCCCGGGTTGGAAGACCTATTGGCGCGCGCCGGGCGACGCGGGCATCCCGCCGCAATTCGACTGGTCGGCCTCGCGCAACATGAAAGCGGTCGCTACCTACTGGCCGCGTCCCAAGGTGTTCGAGCAGAACGGCATGCGCACCATCGCGTACGAGAACGAGGTGGTGCTGCCGCTGGAGTTGACCCCCGGCGCCCCCGGCAGGCCGATCATTCTTCAGGGGCGCATGGAACTGGGCGTCTGCCACGACATCTGCATGCCGATGTCGCTGGAACTGAACGCCGAGCTGCCGGCCCGCCCGAACCCCGAACCGATCCGCGCCGCCCTGGCCGCCCGCCCGATGAGCGCGGCGCAGGCCGGCGTGGGGCGCGTCACCTGCGCGGTGGAGCCGATTTCCGACGGTCTGCGCCTGACCGCCGAGATCCCCCTGCCCCCGATGGGGGGCAAGGAGGTCGCCGTGGTCGAACTGCGCGATCCCTCGATCTGGGTGTCGGAGCCGCAGGTCGCCCGGCAGGGCGACCGCCTGGTCGCCGTGGCCGACCTGGTGCCGGAGACCGCCGCGCCCTTCGCGCTCGACCGCTCGTCGGTGCGCTTCACGCTGCTGGCGGGGCGGAATGCGGTGGATATCCGCGGCTGCGAGGGGCGCTAGGCCGCCCGCCGCCGCCCCAACGCGAAGCCCAGGGCCGCCAGCAGGTAAATCACCAGCAACACCGCGGCCACCCCGGCCAGGAACAGCGCCAGCGCCGCCGCCATGACCGGCAGCCCCCCCAGCATGGGGATCGCCTTCACCAGGAGCGCCGGCAGCGCGCCGGCATAGATCGCGTGGCCCAGCGTGGCGGCGAAGACCGCCAGCACGCCCAGCCCCGCCAGCCCCGTCGCCGCGGCCAGACCCCGCGCCCGGCCCGAGGCGCGCAACGCGCGGCGGGCGGCCTGAATTTGGCGCTGAATGTCCTGCTGCATCCCCAGCAGCGCCGGCACCACCAGCAGCACCAGCACCATGCCGAAGCCCAGCCCGTAGACCAGCGTGATCACCGTGGGCTTCAGGAACTGCGCCTGCTGCGAGCTTTCATAGAGCAGCGGCGACAGCCCCAGCACAGTGGTCAGCGTGGTCAGCAGCACCGGGCGCAGCCGGTCGGCCGCCCCGTCGATGATCGCGGGCACCAGGCCGCGGTTCTGGGCGTATTCGTCCACCGTGCTCACCAGCACGATCGAATCGTTGATGATGATCCCGGTCATCCCGATCAGCCCCACCACCGTGAACATCGACAAAGGCACGTCCCACAGCGCGTGGCCATAGATCGTGCCGACCAGGCCGAAGGGGATGATCGCCATCACCACCAGCGGCCGCACCCAGCTGGAGAAGATCCAGGCCAGCGTCAGGTAGATTCCCAGCAGGCACAGCGCAAAGCCCAGCAGAGCGTCGCTCAGAAATTCGTTCTCCTGCTCAGCCAGCCCGGCCAGGCGCCAGGCCACGCCTTTTTCGCTCTCGATCTTCGGCAGGATATCATCCTGCAGGCGCTGCATGATCTCCTCGGCGCGCGCCGGGTCGTCCTCGGAAATGTCGCCGGTGACCGAAACCACCCGCAGCCCGTTCTCGCGCTGCACGGAAGAGAAGCCCGCGCGGCGCTCGACGGTCACGATATCGGCCAGCGGCAGGTATTCGCCCGAGGCGGAACGCAGCAACGTCCTGTCCAGGAAATCAGCGGTCAGTTCGCCTTCGGGCAACTCCACCCGGATGGTGGCACTGCGCGGCCCCTCGGGGTAGGTCGCGGCCTCGATCCCGTTCAGCCGGTTGCGCAGCACCCGGCCCAGCCCGTCGATGGTGAAGCCCAGCGCCGAACCCTGCGGGGTGAGGTCGAGGATCAACTCTTCCTTGCCATAGGCAAGGCTGTCCTCGACGGCCGAGACCTCGGGAAATTGCAGCAGCGCGGTTTTCAGCGCCTCGGCCGCCCCTTTCAGGGTATCGGCGCTGGCGCCGTAGAACTGCACGTCCAACGCATCGCCGCCGGGGCCCGAGCGCCAGCCGCGGAAGCTGACCACGTCGGCCAGCGGGTGCTGGCGCACCTCGTCCTGCAGTTCCCCCACGAACTGGAACGAGGAATAAGGCCGCAGGTCGGCGTCGATCAACTCGATCGCGATAGAGCCCAGCAGGTCGGTGTCCTTGGTCTCCACACCCGACAGGCCGCGGCCGGTGTTGCCGCCCACCTCGGCCAGAACGTAATCCAGCGGGTTGGTGCCGTATTGCTGTTCGTAGCGGGCGGCGACGGCTTCGGTCGCGCGCTGCATCTCGCGCATCATGGCCAGCGTGTCGGCGCGCGTGGCCCCCGGCGCCATCGCGAAGTTGCCCGAGACCGAGCCCCGTTCCGGCGCGTTGAAAAAGCGCCATTGCACATCGCCCCGCACCAACAGCGTCACCTGACTGGCCAACACCACCAGCGCCATCCCCAGCACCGGGTAGCGCGCCCAGATCACCCCCGCCATCAGCCGGCGAAAGATCACCCGGCGCACCCATCCGAAGCCGCGGTTCACCACCCGCGAGGGCAGGTCGTACCAGTGCTGCTTGGCCGAATGGGCCAACGCGTGGCTCATGTGGTTGGGCAGGATCAGGAAGCATTCCACAAGCGAGGCCAGCAGCACCACGATCACGGTGAAGGGGATGTCCGAGATCAGGTCGCCGAACCGCCCCTCGATGGCGGTCAGCCCGAAGAAGGCGATCGCCGTGGTGATGGTGGCCGAGAACACCGGCGCGGCCATGCGGCGGGCGGCGTTCTCGGCGGCCTCCACCGGCCCCTCGCCCAGCCGCCGGGCACGGAAATCGGCGTGCTCGCCCACCACGATGGCGTCGTCCACCACCACGCCCAGCGTGATGATCAGCGCGAAAAGCGAGATCATGTTGATGGTCAGTCCTGCCAGATACATCAGCGCGATCGCGCTGAGCATGGCCACGGGAATGCCCGCGGCCACCCAGAAGGCGGTGCGCGCGTTGAGGAACAGGAACAGCAGCCCCACCACCAGCGCCAGCCCCATCATGCCATTGTCCAGCAGGATGTTCAGGCGGCCCGTGATCGCCTCGGCCCGGGTGCGGATCAGGTCGACGCGCACATCCGTCGGCAGGGTGAGGGCCAGGTCGTCCGCCACCTCCTGCACCTTGCCCTGGATGGCAATGGCGTCGCCCTGGTCGGAGCGATCCACGCGGATCGAGATCGCCGGGTGCTCGGCCACGAAATAGGCGCGCTTGCGGTCGGCGCCCTCCACCCGCACCCGTGCCACGTCGCCGATGCTGAGGGTGGAGCCGTCGGGGTTGGAGCGCAGGACGACCTGCGCGATCTCCTCGGCGCTGCGCTTGGCCACGCCGGTGCGCACGCGGGCATTGCCGCCGCCCACATCGCCCGCCGGATCGGTCTCGGCCTCGGCGGCGATGGCCTCGGCGATCTGGGCCATGCTCACGTCATAGCGGATCAGCTCCGAGACCGGAACCTCGACGATGGTCTCGGGTGCGGCGAGGCCCCGGATGGTGGTGCGGGTCACCCCGGCGGCAAAAAGGCGGGCCACGAATTCATCGGCGAAACGGCCCAGCTGGTCGACCCCCACCGGCCCGGTGATCACCACGTCGGTCACCCGGTCGCGCCAGACGCCGCGGCGCACCGACGGGTCCTCGGCCTCCTCGGGCAGGGTGGTGACGGCGTCGACCGCGGCCTGCACGTCATCGGCGGCCCGGGCCATGTCCCAGCCCGGCTCGAAATCCAGCGTGATGCTCGCCCGCCCCTCGGTGGAGCGCGACGAGGTCTCCTCGACCCCTTCGACCGCCAGCAGGGCGGGCTCCAGCACCTGCACGATCCCGGCATCTACGTCCTCGGCGCCGGCGCCGTCCCAGGCCACGGAAACGCTGACATTCTCAATGATGACATCTGGGAAGAACTGCGCCCGCATCCGGGGCATGGCGCTCAGCCCCAGCACGATGAGCACGACCAGCAGCAGGTTCGCCGCCGTGCCGTGCCGGGTGAAGTAGGACAGCAGCCCGCCGGCCGCGCCGGGGATACGCGGAGTCATGGATCAGCCCCCCATCCGGCTTTCGATGCGCTCGACCATGCGGGCGGGCACCCTGTCCCGCGCAAGCTGGCTCAGCACCCGCTTCTTGGCCTCCTCGGGCATGAACTGGTTGCCCTCGATGAATGCGATCATCGCGGCGCGGCGCTCGGGGCTGAGTTCCACCATGTCCGGCTCCTCGGGCGCCCCGGCCGCGGCCTGCGGGCTGATCGGGCGCACCTTGATGCCCGCGCCCAGCACCGGCGAGCGCTCGGCCACCACCATGCGCCCGAAAATCGCCGGGGCGTGCAGGATCACGTCGTCGCCCTGCCGGCGCAGCAGTTCAACCTTGGCCAGTTCCAGCCGGTCGTCCTCGCCGACGACAAGCACTGTGCCCGCCGCATCCACCGCCGCCGCGGGCAGCACCGCGACATCGTGCAGTTCAGGCTCCTCGATGGTCACGGTCACGAAATCGCCGGGGCGGAAGCCCTTGGCCCGTTCCAGCCGCGCGAACAGCAGCCGCCCCGTCTGCCCCTCGCCTACCGCCGCGCTTTCGCGCGTTAGGCGGCCCTCGGCCGTCAGCGCCGCGCCGAACACGTCCAGCGTGACGGTCAGCGGCGCCGCGGTCAGGGCGCCGCTGTCGTCTAGCAGCCGGGAATATTGGGTGGTAGAGACGCGGAACGACACCTCCAGGTCGTCGGGATCGATCAGCCGCGCCACCTGCTCGTTATTGGCAACCAGCCCGCCCTCGACGAGGCTGACATCGCTGAGCGTGCCTGGGAAGGCAGCATAGACGGCGGTGTCGGCCAGGTCTCGCTCGGCCTCGGAGACCGCGATCTTGCGCCGCTCCAGCCCGGTGCGGGCCTGTGCCACGCGGCTCTGCGCGGCGGCCAGCGCCTGGCGGCGCGCCACCACGGCCTGCTGCGCGGCGGCCTCGGCAAGGGCCGCCGTTTCCACCGCCGCATCGCTGCCAAAACCGCGCTCCAGCAGGTTCTTCTGCCGCTCCAGCGCCTGCGCGCGCAGCGCGGCCTGGTCCTGCGAGACCGCCAGTTCATCCTCGGCCAGCCCCAGCGCGGTGGTGGCGTCGCGCAGCTCGGACTCGGCCTCGGCTAGGTCGGTGCGGGTGACATCCAGCGCCGACTGCGCCGCGTGCGGGTCGACGCGGAACAGCAGCTCCCCCGCCTCCACCCGGCCGCCCTCTTCGAAATTCGGGTGCAGTTCCACCACCGGGCCGGAGGCGCGCGCGCGCAGGTCCAGCGCCCGCCGGCTGCGCAGCTCGCCGAAGGCGGTCAGCACGGGCGTCACCGTCTGCGGCTGCACCTGGACCACGTTGACGGCAAAGACACGCTCGCGCGCGGGGCGGGGGCTGGTTTCCTTGGCCCAGCGCTCCTGCAGGGCGGAATAGACCGATTGGCCCGCATAGCTCAGCAGGCCAAGGGTCACGGCCAGCAGGAACAGCCCCATCAGGCTGCGGCGCAAGAATCGCATGTGCGGTATCCTTCCCGGCGGGTATGCGAAAAAATCAGACCTACAACAGATAGCGCCGCGCGGGCGGCGCTCCAAGTGCGCCCGTTATACGCAGGGTCGGATCATTTCCGTCGCTTGTGTTCGTCCAGCCGCGGGAAAATCTCGACGAAATTGCAGGGCCGGTGCCGGTAATCGAGTTGCCAGCGCAGGATCTCGTCCCAGGCATCCTTGCAGGCGCCGGTGCTGCCCGGCAGCGCGAAGAGGTAAGTGCCATTGGCCACGCCCCCCGTGGCCCGCGACTGCACCGCCGAGGTGCCAATCTTCTGAAAGGAGACCATGGTAAAGACCGTACCGAAGGCGTCGATCTCCTTTTCATAGACATCGCGATGCGCCTCGACCGTCACGTCCCGGCCCGTCAGCCCGGTGCCGCCGGTGGAGATGATCACGTCGATCTCGGGGTTCGCACACCAGTCGCGCAACTGACCGGCGATCTCGGCGCGCTCGTCGCGCAGGATCTTGCGGTCGGCCAGGATGTGACCCGCGGCCTCGATCCGCTCGACCAGGGTCTGGCCCGAGCGGTCCTCGTCCAGCCCGCGGGTGTCGGAAACCGTCAGCACGGCGATGCGGACGGGGATGAATTCCTTGCTCTCGTCGATACGCGACATCACGAACGCTCCATCAGGGCCAGCCGCAGGGCCAGCGTGGTGAAAATTCCGGCTGAGGCATAGCCCAGCCCCCGCGCCAGCCGGGGCGAGCCGACCAGCCGTCGCCCCACGCCCCCGGCGAAGACCCCGGCCAGCCCGTTCACCAGCAGCCCGCCCAGCGACAGCACGAGGCCGAAAAGCAGGAACTGCGGCAGGACCGGCCGGGCGGGGTCGACAAATTGCGGGATGAAGGCTAGCACGAACAGGATGACCTTGGGGTTGGTTAGGTTCACGATCAGCGCGGCGCGGAAGGCGCGGGCGGAACTGCCCGCCGGCGCGGCGGCGGGCAACGCCCCGCTGCGCAGCGCCTGCGCCGCCAGCCACAGCAGATAGGCCACGCCGATCCAACGGATCAGGTCGAACAGGCCGGGATGCGCCGCCACCAGCGCGCCCAGCCCCAGACCGGCCAGCGCCACATGCACCATGCCGCCAAGGGCGATGCCCAGATCGGCCGCCAGCGCGGCGCGCGGCCCGCTCTTCAACCCCTGCCCCACGCAGAACATCATGTCCGCCCCGGGCGTCAGGTTCAGCGCCAACGCGGCAGGGATGAAGGCCAGCAGCGTGACCGGATCGACAAGCAGGGTCATGCCGAAACCTCGAACCAGTTGGGCCTGGGGCCGAGATTGACGACCCGGGTCGCGCCGATCTGACCCTCCTGCCCCCAACTGTCATGGACATGGCCGCAAAGGGCCAAGGGCGGCTGCAGCCGCTCGATTGCCGCGCGGATCGCCGTCGATCCCACCGACAGCCCGCTCGACGTCGTGTCCGCCACGCCCTTCGGCGGCGAATGGGTCACTAGGATGTCCGCGCCCGCGCAGGCCTCCAGCATCTCGCCCGCCTGTTGCTCGGACAGGTCGCAGGACCAGCTGCCCAAGGGCGTCACCGGCACCGCGTAGCCCAGCCCGAAGATCCGCAGCCCGCCGATCTCGCAGCCCTGCCCGTGAAGCACATGCGCGCTGGCGGGTGCCGCCGCGCGCAGCTCATCGGCGGATTCCGCGTTGCCCGGCACCATCACCAGCGGCGCGGCGATTCCGGCCAGCAGATCCAGCGCCGCCCCCAGGTCGCGCCGCATGTTGCAGAAATCCCCCGCACCGATCACCAGGTCGGCCTCGCGCGCCGCCTCGACCAGCGCCTCGGCCCGGCTGCGCGAATGATGCAGGTCGGAAAAGGCGAGAACCCTCATGCCGTTTCTCTCAGCTTGGCCCGGAGCATCAACAGGTCATGCCACGCCTCGCGCTTGGCATGCGGGTTGCGCAGCAGATAGGCCGGGTGGAACATCGGCAGCGCGGGCTTGCCCAGCGCCTCGGCCCAATTGCCGCGCAGCCGGGTGATGCCCTTGCGCCCCAGCAGGGCCTGGCAGGAATGGTTGCCCATCAGCACCAGCACCTCGGGGTCCGCCAGCTCCACGTGGCGTTCGAGGAAGGGCAGCAGCATTGCCACCTCCTCGGGCCTCGGGTCGCGGTTCTGCGGCGGGCGCCAGGGCAGCACGTTGGTTATGTAAAGCGCAGACTCGGTATCGGGCGAGGCGCGGTCCAGCCCGATCGCGGCAAACATGCGGTCCAGAAGCTGCCCTGCCCGCCCGACGAAGGGCTTGCCCAGCCTGTCCTCGTCGCGGCCCGGCGCCTCGCCGATCACCATGACGCGGGCGCGCGGGTTGCCGTCGGCGAAGACCAGGTTGCGCGCGCCCTTCTTCAACTCGCAATGCTCGAACCCCGCCAAGGCCTCCTGCAACTCGTCGAGCGAACGCGCGGCCCCGGCCAGCGCCTTGGCCTCTTCCACCGGGTCGGGCCCCTCCGGCACGGCCGCCACCGGCGCAGCGGCGGGCGCTGCGCCCCGCGGCGGCGCGGCGGGTGCGGCAGGCTCGGTCTTGGGCGCGGTGTAGCGGTCGATCGGCTCTTCGCCGATCGCCTCATCCGCGCCCAGTTCGATCTGCCATTCCAGCAGTGCCTTGGCGGTGTGAAAATCCAGGGCCATCTCCATGCGCCAAAGCTAGGCCCGCGCGGGGCGAAGGTAAATGGCCCATCCCGTCGCTTGCCGCCCGCGCCCGCGCTTTCTATAAGCGGGGCAACCCGGACGGAGGCCCCAATGACATTCCGCGCGCGACACCTGCTGGGGATCGAACATCTCCACCCCGAGGAAATCACCACGGTGCTGGACCTGGCCGACCAGTATGTCGACCTCAACCGCCGCGCGGTGAAGCATTCCGACGCGCTGGCCGGCCTCACCCAGATCAACATGTTCTTCGAGGCCTCCACCCGCACCCAGGCCAGTTTCGAGCTGGCGGGCAAGCGGCTGGGCGCGGACGTGATGAACATGGCGATGCAGGCGAGCTCGATCAAAAAGGGCGAGACGCTGATCGACACGGCGCTTACGCTGAACGCGATGCACCCGGACCTGCTGGTGGTGCGCCACCCGCATTCGGGCGCAGTGGACCTGCTGGCGCAAAAGGTCAACTGCGCGGTGCTGAACGCGGGCGACGGCCGGCATGAGCATCCCACCCAGGCGCTGCTGGACGCGCTGACCATCCGCCGGACCAAGGGCCGGCTGCACCGCCTGAACATCGCCATCTGCGGCGACATCGCGCACAGCCGCGTGGCGCGGTCGAACATCCTGCTGCTGGGCAAGATGGAGAACCGCGTACGCCTCGTCGGCCCGCCGACCCTGATGCCCGCCGGAATCGCCGAGTTCGGCGTCGAGGTCTATGATGACATGAAGGAGGGGCTGAAGGACGTCGACGTGGTGATGATGCTGCGCCTTCAGAAAGAGCGAATGGACGGCGGCTTCATCCCCTCGGAGCGCGAATATTACCACCGCTACGGGCTGGACGCCGAGAAGCTGGCCCACGCCAAGCCCGACGCCATCGTCATGCACCCGGGCCCCATGAACCGCGGCGTGGAGATCGACGGCGAGATCGCCGACGACATCAACCGTTCGGTCATCCAGGAACAGGTGGAGATGGGCGTCGCCGTGCGCATGGCGGCGATGGACCTGCTGGCGCGCAACCTGCGGGCACCCAAGGACGAGGGCATCTATGTCTGAGCGCCGCTTCACCGCCGACCGCGCCACCTATATCCGCGCGCATGTCCTGCTGGCCGTAGTGGGGGGCATCGTGGCCACGGCGGTGCTCTACGCCATGGGCAACCCGCATGGCTGGGTCGGCATCGTGGCGGCGGTCCTCGGCATCGGCGTGCGCGGGGCCTATCTGATGTCCGAAGAACTGGGCCATGTCTGGACCCTCACCGAGACCGACCTCGAGGGCCCCGGCGGGCGGCGCGTCGCGCTGGACGGCATCGCCAAGGTGCGCGTGATCGGCAGCGCCGCGCAGGTCATCACCCGCGGCGGCGACAAGCACCTGATCAAGTTCCTGTCCGACCCCGCCGCCGCCAAGGCCGCGATCGAGGCCGCCCTTCCACGGAGAGTCGGATGATCGCCGCCGCGCAAACGCAAACCGCGCCGGGCTGGGAGGGCCTCCTCGACCCCGGCGAGCGCATCCTGTGGCAGGGGCGCCCCGACGGTACTGTCGTTCTGCGGCCGCGCAACATGGCGCTGTTCCTGTTCGGGCTGGCCTTCGCCGGTTTCGCGCTGTTCTGGATGGTGATGGCCGCGCAGGCGGGGGGGGATGTTCTGGGCCTTCGGCCTGATCCATTTCTCGGTGGGCGTGGCGCTGTCCTTCGGCGCGATTTTCTGGAACGCCTTCCGCCGGCGGCACAGCTGGTACACGCTGACCGACCGCCGCGCCTTCATCGCCACCGACCTGCCCTTGAAGGGCAGGCAGTTGAAAAGCTATCCGATCACCGACGACACGGCGCTGCGCTACGATCCGGGCGACCCGGCCTCGGTCTGGTTCGGTCACGAATACCGCCGCACCAAGAACGGCTCGACCCGCGTCGATATCGGGTTCGAACGCATTGCCGAGGGCGATCAGGTCTATCGCCTGATGCGCGACATCCAGAGAGGGGCCGCATGAAATCGCTTCTGAAAAACGTCCGCCTGATCGACCCCGAGGCCGGCACCGAAACCCGTGGCTGGCTGCTGATCGAGGACGAGGCCATCGGCGCCACCGGCGACGGCACGCCCCCGCAGGCCGACAGCGTGATCGACTGCGGCGGGAAATGCCTGGCCCCCGGCATCGTCGATATCGGCGTCAAGGTCTGCGAACCGGGCGAGCGGCACAAGGAATCCTTCCGCTCGGCCGGTCTCGCCGCGGCCGCGGGCGGCGTGACCACGATGGTCACCCGGCCCGACACCGCGCCCGCCATCGACACGCCCGAAACGCTGGAATTCGTCACCCGCCGCGCGCGCGAGGCAGCCCCCGTGCGGATCAAGCCGATGGCCGCGCTGACCAAGGGCCGCGAGGGCGCCGAGATGGTCGAGCTGAGCTTCCTGATGGATGCCGGCGCGGTGGCCTTCACCGACGGCGACAAGGTGGTCGAGAACACCAAGGTGCTGAGCCGCGCCATGACCTATGCCCGCAGCCTGGGCGCTCTGGTCATCCTTCACCCGCAGGAACCGGGCCTGTCGCGCGGCGCGGCGGTGACCAGCGGCAAGTTCGCCTCGCTCAAGGGCCTGCCCGCGGTCTCGGCCATGGCCGAGCGCATGGCGCTGGACCGTGACCTGGCGCTGGTCGAGATGACGGGCGTGATATACCACGCCGACCAGATCACTACCGCCCGCGCCCTGCCCGCGCTGGAGCGCGCCAAGGCAAACGGGCTGGACGTGACGGCGGGGGTCTCGATCCACCACCTGACGCTGAACGAGCTGGACGTCGGCGACTACCGCACCTTCTTCAAGGTCAAGCCGCCGCTGCGCGCCGAGGAGGACCGGCTGGCCCTGGTCGAGGCGGTGGGCAGCGGCCTGATCGACGTGATCTGCTCGATGCACACGCCGCAGGACGAGGAATCGAAGCGCCTGCCCTTCGAAGAGGCCGCCTCGGGCGCGGTTGGGCTGGAAACCATCCTGCCCGCCTCCATGCGCCTCTACCACGCGGGCGCGCTGGACCTGCCGACGCTGTTCCGCGCGCTGTCGCTGAACCCCTCGCGCCGGCTGGGGCTGGCCACGGGGCGGCTGAGCGCCGGGGCGCCCGCCGACCTGGTACTGTTCGATCCCGACACGCCCTTCGTGCTGGACCGGTTCAAGCTGCGCTCGAAATCCAAGAACACGCCGTTCGACGAGGCGCGGATGCAGGGCCGGGTGCTGCGTACCTATGTCGCCGGGCGCGAGGTCTTCGCCCATGCCTGAGGTCGTCACCCCGCCCCTGATCCTGGCCGCAACCGCGCTGCTGGGCTACCTGCTCGGCGCGGTGCCTTTCGGCATGGTCATGGCGCGGCTGTTCGGGTTGGGCGACCTGCGCAAGATCGGCTCGGGCAACATCGGGGCCACCAACGTGCTGCGCACGGGCAACCGGCTGGCGGCCTTCCTGACGCTGGTGCTGGACGCGGGCAAGGGCGGCTTCGCCGTGCTCATCGCCCGCGCCGCGGTGGGCGAGGATGCGGCGCAGGTGGCGGGGCTGGCGGCCTTTTTGGGCCATCTCTTCCCGGTCTACCTGGGGTTCAAGGGCGGCAAGGGGGTTGCCACCTTCCTGGGTACGCTGCTGGCGCTGGCCTGGCCGGTGGGGCTGGCCGCCTGCGGCACCTGGCTGCTGGTGGCGCTGGTCACGCGCTATTCCTCGCTCTCGGCACTGGTCGCGGCGGCGACCGCGCCGTTGTGGATGATGGTCTTCGAGCGGGGCGAGTTGCTGCTGCTGGGCGGCGCGCTAACGGTGCTGATCTACGCCCGCCACTGGCAGAACCTGCAACGGCTGAAGGCCGGCACCGAACCCAAGATCGGGCAGAAGAAATAGGCCCGCACGTGCAAGCCCAGTGCGTCGTGCGGTGAACGGCGCGCAGCGAACGGCAACTCCGAGCCCAATCCGGCATTTCCCAACCGCGCAACGCAAGCCGGGCAAGCGCCTGCCCGGCGCCTTCGGCTTGGTTCCGGGCGGACCGGCGCAACGATCCAACACACGGAGGTGCGGACAGTATCCAAGAGCGCCCTGCGCCACATCCGGCCGCGGGCTGGCCGCGCGGAGGGGCCTTTTCAGTAGCTGAACTCGCCGTAGATCCGGGTCAGGTCGCCGTCCCAGACGCCATGGTAGTGCTCCAGCAGCTCGTCGGCGGGGGTCTTGCCGGTTTCCACGCTGTCCTCCAGCGCGTGCAGGAAGTGGCGCTCGTCGGCCACCATGCCGCCCAACCCCGGCCGCGCCCGCGCCTTGAGCCCCGAGCGCGCGATGTCCAGCACCTCGCGTGCGAGGTCCTGCATGGTGCGGCCGCCGACCTCGGCCTGCAGGCCCTTTTCCGAGGCCCCCACGCGCCAGGCCTCGCGGGTCTCGGCGTCCCAGCCCTTCACCAGGTCCCAGGCCGCGTCCAGCGCGCCCTGGTCATAGGTCAGCCCCACCCAGAAGGCCGGCAGCGCGCAGAGCCGCCGCCACGGGCCGCCATCGGCGCCGCGCATCTCGATGAATTTCTTGATCCGCGCCTCCGGAAAGATCGTGGTCAGGTGATCGGCCCAGTCGCTCAGCGTCGGCGTCTCACCGGGCAGCGCGGGCAGCTCGCCCTTCAGGAAATCGCGGAACGACTGGCCCAGCGCGTCGATGTATTTGCCGTCGCGATAGACGAAATACATCGGCACATCGAGCGCATACTCGACCCAGGCCTCGAACCCGAAGCCCTCGTCGAAGACGAAGGGCAGCATGCCGGTGCGCGCCGGGTCCAGGTGCCGCCAGACCCAGGAACGGTAGGATTTCATGCCGTTGGGCTTGCCCTCGAAGAAGGGCGAATTGGCAAACAGCGCGGTCGCCACCGGCTGCAACGCCAGTGCCACGCGCATCTTCTGCACCATGTCCGCCTCGGAGCCGAAATCCAGGTTCACCTGCACCGTGCAGGTGCGGCGCATCATGGATTTGCCGGTCTCGCCCACCTTGTCCATGTAGGCGTCCATCAGCTTGTAGCGGCCCTTGGGCATCAGCGGCATCTGGTCATGGGTCCAGATCGGCGCCGCGCCCAGGCCGATGAAGCCCACGCCGATCTCGTCGGCGATGGATTTCACCTCGCGCAGGTGCTCGTTCACCTCGTCGCAGGTCTGGTGGATCGTCTCCAGCGGCGCGCCCGACAGCTCCAGCGCCCCGCCCGGCTCAAGCGAGACATTGGCGCCGTCCTTGGTCAGCCCGATCAGATAGCCGTCCTCGCGCAGCTCCTCCCAGCCGTAGCGGTCGCGCAGCCCCTCCAGCACCGCCTCGATCGACCGTTCGCCCGCGTAGGGAAGCGGCCGCAGCGTATCCTTGCAGTAGCCGAACTTCTCGTGCTCGGTGCCGATGCGCCAGTCTTCCTTGGGCTTGCAGCCGTCGGCCAGGTATTCGGCCAACTGCGAGTAGTGTTCGATCGGGCCGCCGCCGGATTGAGGAATGGACATGGAAGAGGGCTCCGATCTTCTGTTCGCTACGTCGTGGGGCAAAGACCTGCTTCGTGCTGACGCTCAAGTCAAGGCCAAGCGGTTCGCCCGTCGCCAAACCGTGATCCCGCCCGCCGTCGCGGGCGCGTCCAGCGCAGCGAGGATGCGCGCGGGCTCCGCCCCCGGCAGGGCGGCGAAAACGTCGAACAGCAGTTCCGCCCGCGCCGCGTCCACCGGGATCACCAGCGGCGGAGAGCCGGCCTGCGACAACCGCCAGGCGCGTCCGCGGGGCGTCTCGACCAGGCGCAACTCGGTCAGCTCGCTGAGCGCGGCGAAGCCGCCCGCCTCCGGCGCGAGGTAGGAAATCTGCCCCTCCATCACCTCGACATAGCCGGGCGCCGCGGCCGGCCGGCGGAAGCGCACCCGGCGCAGCGCCACCAGCGCCAGCCCCGCGCCCGCCGCCCCCGCGATCAGCCCCACCCCTTGGAAGAACAGCCCGCCGCGGGTGAACAGCCACAGCCCCGCCAGCGCCACGCCCAGCCCGATCAGAACCTCGCGCCAGCGCCAGAAGGCACGGCGCAGCTCTGGCCGGATCAGGCTCACCGCCAGTCCCCCAGCGTGGATTGCCACAGGGTCAGCGCGGCCACGGCCGCCGTGTCGGCGCGCAGGATGCGCGGGCCTAGGCTGACTGCATGGGCGAAGGGCAGGCCGCGCAGCCGGGCGCGCTCGGCGGGCGAGAACCCGCCCTCGGGGCCGATCAGGACCGCCCATTTGCCGCCCTCCGCGCCCTCCAGCGCGGCGCGCGCGCCCACCAACGCCTCGTCGCAGAACATAAGCTGTCGGTCGGCAGGCCAGTCCGCCAGCACCCGGTCCAGCTTCTGCAACTCCGCCACCTCCGGCACGAAGGTGCCGCCGCATTGCTCGGCCGCCTCCACCGCGTGGGCCTGCAGCCGGTCGCGGCGGATGCGTTCGGCATTGGTAAAATCGGTCTGCACCGGGCAGATCCGGGCCGCCCCCATCTCGGCGGCCTTCTCGACTATGAAATCGGTGCGCGCCTTCTTGATGGGCGCGAACAGCAGCCACAGGTCGGGCGGGTTCTGCTGCGGCCTCGTCTGCTCTCGGCAAGCCAGGACTCCGCCGCGCTTGCCCGCCTCCTCGACCTCGGCCAACCACTCGCCATGCGCCCCGTCGAACAGCAAAACGCCATCGCCCACGCCCAGCCGCATCACCCCGAACAGGTAATGCGCCTGGTCCCGGGTCAGAGGAACCGTTTGCCCCGCACCAAGCGGGTGCTCTACATAGAGCCTGACTTTTGCCGATGCTTTCTCATTCATGGGGGCGACCTTATGTCCGACACCAGCCAAACGCCAGAGCCCGAAGGCCAGGTTTACGACGCCGTCAGCGGCAATTGGGTCGACAGCTACGCCCCGGCCTGGACGCGCCCCTACCTGCGCCTCAGCCGCGCCGACCGGCCCATCGGCACCTGGCTGCTGCTGCTGCCCTGCTGGTGGGGGGTGCTGCTGGCCGCTGCCTCGACCGGCTGGCGCTGGTTCGACCTGTGGATCATCATCGGCTGCGGGCTGGGCGCCTGGCTGATGCGTGGCGCGGGCTGCACCTGGAACGACATCACCGACCGCGATATCGACGACAAGGTCGCGCGCACCCGCTCGCGGCCGATCCCCTCGGGGCAGGTCACGGTGGAACAGGCCAGCGCCTGGATGGCCATGCAGGCCGGCGCGGCCTTCCTGATCCTGCTGACCTTCAACTGGGCGGCGATCGGGCTGGGGGTGGCGAGCCTGGCGCTGGTGGCGATCTACCCCTTTGCCAAGCGCTTCACCTGGTGGCCGCAGATCTTCCTCGGGCTGGCCTTCAACTGGGGGGCGCTGCTGGCCTGGACGGCGCATACCGGCAGCCTCGGGCTGCCAGCGGTGCTGCTCTACCTCGCCGGCATCGCCTGGACGATCTTCTACGACACGATCTACGCCCACCAGGACAAGGAGGACGACGCGCTGATCGGCGTGAAGTCCACCGCGCGCCTCTTCGGCGACGACACCAAGACCTGGCTGCGCGGCTTCATGATGACCAGCGTGGTGCTGATGACCGCGGGCATCGTCATGGCGCTGTTGTCGCAGGACAGCATGTTCAAGCTGTTCCTCGGCATCGGCGCGGCCTGGGCGTTCGGATGGCACATGTCCTGGCAGCTCTCGCGGCTGCGCATCTACGACAACGCCACCTGCCTGCGGCTGTTCCGCGCCAACCGCGACGCCGGGCTGATCCCTGCGCTGGTTCTCGCCGTCGTGATCCTGCTCTGATTGCCATTCCCGCGCGGCGGTTCTAGAAACGCCCACGGCATGTCCACCGGAGAATTCACGCCCCCATGCGCCTGTCTGCCAACCTGATCGCCGTCGCGGCGGTCGTCATCGCGGCCCTCTTGTCCGTCCTCAGCGCGGTTGTCGCCGTCAACGTGATCGAGAACCGCGCCGCATCCGAAATCCAGCAGGCCCTGGCCGCCGAGGGCGTCGACTGGGCCGAGGTCGCGCCCGACGGGCTGCTCGTGCACCTGTCCGGCACCGCCCCCAGCGAGGCCACCCGCTTCCGCGCGCTGTCGATCACCGGAACCATTGTCGACTCCTCCCGCGTGATCGACGACATGCAGGTGACGCCCTCGCAGCCAATCACCGCGCCGCGCTTCTCGGTGGAGCTGCTGCGCAACGACAATGGCGTGTCCCTGGTCGGCCTGATCCCGGCGGGCATGGATCGCGAGGCCCTCCTGAAGGACGTGCGCGACGCCGTCCGCGGCGCGCCGGTGACCGACCTGCTGGAGACCGCCAAGTTCGACCCGCCCGCGGGCTGGGACGAGGCGGTGCGCTTCGGCCTCGAGGCGTTGGAGAAACTGCCCCGCTCGAAGATCTCCATCTCCGCCGACGAGCTGCACGCCATCGCCATCACCGACAGCGGCAAGGAGAAACGCAAGCTGGAGGGCGAACTGCGTTCCGCCGTGCCCGAGGGGCTGAACCTGGAGCTCGACATCTCGGCCCCGCGCCCGGTGATCACGCCCTTCACCCTGCGCTTCATCATCGACGAGTCCGGCGCGCGGTTCGACGCCTGCTCGGCCGATACCGAGGCCGCGCGCGAGCGCATCCTCGCCGCCGCGCGCAAGGCCGGGCTCGACGGGGGCGCCGACTGCACCATCGGCCTCGGCGTGCCCTCGCCCAACTGGGCCAAGGCGGTCGAGGTGGGGATCGAGGGGCTTGCGGCGCTGGGCGGCGGCACGCTGACGCTGTCGGACGCCGACGTGACCCTCGTGGCGCTGGAAGGCACCGAGCAGGCGCTTTTCGACCGCGTGGCGGGCGAGACCGAGGCGGCCCTGCCCGAGGTCTTCTCGCTGCACGCGGTCAAGCCCGAGCCGGTGAAGATCGACGGCACGGGCGAGGGCGACGGCCCGCCCGAATTCGTCGCCACCCTCAGCCCCGAGGGGCTGGTGCAGTTGCGCGGCCGCGTTCCGGACGAGCTGGTGCGCGCGGCCACCGAGAGCTACGCGCGTTCGCGCTTCGGCCTCGACAATGTCTATGCCGCCATGCGCCTCGACCCCGAGTTGCCCGAGGGCTGGCCGCTGCGCGTGCTGACCAGCCTCGAGGCCCTGTCCGACCTCCAGAACGGCTCGGTCGTCATGCAGCCCGATTTCGTCGAACTGCACGGCACCACCAGCGATGAAGAGGCCAATGCCCGAATCGCCCGCCTCTTTGCCGACAAGCTGGGCGAGGCCCAGAATTTCAACATCGACGTATCCTACGTCGCCCCGCCCGAGCCGGAGAACACCCAACCCACGCCCGAGGAATGCGTCGCCCGCGTCAACGCCATCCTGGAGGAGCAGAAGATTACCTTCGCGCCCGGCTCGGTCACCGTCGAGGGCGAGTCCCTGCGGGTGGTCGACCGCATCGCGCAAGTGCTGCGCGACTGCCCCGACGCGAAGATGGAGATCGGCGGCCATACCGATTCGCAGGGCCGCGAGGAAATGAACCTGCAGCTCAGCCAGAGTCGCGCCGAGGGCGTGCTTTCGGCGCTGCTGGCGCGGCGCATCCTGACCAGCAACCTCACCGCCCGGGGCTATGGCGAAACCCGGCCCATCGCCGACAACGACACCGAGGAAGGCCGCGAGGCCAACCGCCGGATCGAGTTCCGCCTGATCCGGCCCGAGCCCGCCACCGAGGTGGCGGGCGAAGGTGCCGGAGCAACCGGGGCACCGGCCGAAGGCGAGGCCGGGACCGACGCGGGGCCTGGGCCGGTGCCGGAGCAGGCCGGACCCGAGGACGAAACCGTCACCCCAACCGACAGCGCAACCGAAGCAGGGGCCACCGATGAACAGAACTGAATTTATTGTCGTCACGGCCATCGTGCTCTTCGTGGCCTTCATTCTGGGCTGGTTCGTCTCGTGGCTGGTCCACCGGGTGACCCGCGTGACCCAGTCGGAAATGGGCGATCTGGACAAGATGGCGCAATCGTTGCACGAGGCCGAAGAGGCCCGCGAACAGGCGATCACCTACATGCAGCAGCGCGAGGCGGAGCTGACCAACCAGCTCACCCAGACCGAGGCCGAGCTCAAGGCGGCGATGGACGGCCTGCGCGAGGCCCGGCACGAGTCCGAGGAACTGCGCGGCTATATCGAGCGGCAGAACCAGTAGGCCGCCGGAGACCCGAATTTTCGCGGAAAATTCGCTCCGATTTTTCGGCGAAAAATCGACCCCGGCCCGAGCGCCGCGCTCACCAGCGCGCCAGCGCGTCCTCGTCCTCGGCCTTGCTCTCGACCCAGGTCTCGCCTTGGGCCGTGATCTCCTTCTTCCAGAAGGGCGCACGGGACTTCAGGTAATCCATCAGGAATTCGGCCGCCTCGAAGGCATCGGCCCGATGCGGCGAGGCGGTCGCCACCATCATGATCATGTCGCCCGGCGCCATCTCACCATAGCGGTGGATGATCAGGCAATCCTTCAGCTCCCAGCGCTCCCGCGCCTGCGCCTCGATGCCTTCCAGCGCGGATTGGGTCATGCCCGGGTAATGCTCGATCACCATGCGGTTCAGAACGCCCGAGGCCAGGTCGCGCACGATGCCGGTAAAGGTCACCACCGCGCCCGCGTCGCTCCGTCCGGCGGCAAAGGCCTCCACCTCGGCGCCCAGCGAAAAGGGTTCTTGCTGCACGCGCACGGCCATGCTCAGCCCCCCGTCATGGGTGGGAAGAAGGCCACCTCGCGCACGCCGTCGAGCGGCGCATCGAACTCGGATAGCTCCTGGTCCAGCGCCACGCGCAGAGCCGACAGGTCGGCGAAGGCCGCCTCGTAGCGCTCCTCGCGCCCCTTCAGCTCCTCGACCAGATCGGCCACCGTGGCCGCCCCGGTCTCCACCCGCTCCTTGGGCAGGCCGATGCGCTCGCGCACCCAGGCAAAGTATAGAACGTCGATCATGTATCGGCCTCGTCGCGCAGAAAGGGCAGCGCCTTCACGAAATAATCCCAGCCGGTCATCAGGGTCAGCGCCGCGGCCAGCCACAGCAGCCCCAGACCACCATATAGGCTAATCATCAGCCCGTTGTATTTCCAGACCAGCCCCATCTCGTCGGGCACGCGCCCTTCCAGAATGCCCGCAACGATCTCGGCATCCATGCCGTAGCTGTGCATGCCGACATAATGCTCGAACAGCCCGTTGGAGAACAGCACCGCCAGCGCCAGCATCTGCACCGTGGTCTTCCACTTGGCCAGCTTGGTCACCTTCAGCAGCCCGGCCGTCTCTCCCAGAAACTCGCGCAGCCCCGAGACGAAGACCTCTCGGAACAGGATCGCGGTGGCCGGGATCAGCACCCAGGGGCTCATCCCGAAGAGATTGCTGACGACGAACAGCGCGATCACCACCATCGCCTTATCCGCGATCGGGTCGAGCATAGCGCCGAAGCGGCTCATCTGGTTCCACTTGCGCGCGATGTAGCCGTCCACCCAGTCGGTGACCGAGGCGCCCGCGAACAGCACCAGCGCCAACCAGTCGGCATAGGGCCGCGCCAGCAGCAGGAACACCAGCGCCACAGCCGGGGCGGCCAGCAGGCGGATCACGGTCAGGATATTGGGGATGGTCCAGGTCATGGAGACATGCCTTACAGCGTCAGCCCTTCTCATGGAAGAAGCCATAGATGGTTTCGGCCAGGGTGTCCGAGATCCCCTCGACCGCCTTCAGGTCCGCCAGCCCCGCCCGGCTGACCGCCTTGGCGCTGCCGAAATGGGCCAGCAGCGCACGCTTGCGCGTGGCCCCCACGCCCGGCACCTCGTCCAGCGGCGTGGCCCCCACTGCCTTGGCCCGCTTCTGCCTGTGCGCACCGATGGCAAAGCGGTGCGCCTCGTCGCGCAGGCGCTGGACGAAATAAAGCACGGGGTCGTTGTGGCGCAGGGCGAAGGCGTTCTCGCCGGGGCGGTGGAACTCTTCCTTGCCGGCGTCGCGGTCGATGCCCTTGGCCACGCCCACCATGGCGATGTCGTCGACGCCCAGCTCGCGCATGATCTCGGCCACCGCGCTCACCTGCCCGGCGCCACCGTCGATGAGCAGAAGGTCCGGCCAGGTCTCGCCCTGCCGGTCGGGGTCTTCCTTCAGCAGGCGCTGGAAGCGGCGGGTGAGCACCTCTTTCATCATGCCGAAATCGTCGCCCGGCGTCAGGTCCTCGCCCCGGATGTTGAACTTGCGGTACTGGCTTTTGACGAAGCCCTCGGGCCCGGCCACGATCATGCCGCCCACGGCATTGGTGCCCTGGATGTGGCTGTTGTCATAGACCTCGATCCGCCGGGGCGGGGCGTCGAGCCCGAAGGCCTCGGCCAGCCCGGCCAGCAGCTTGCCCTGCGCCGCGCTTTCCGACATCCGCCGGGCAAGGCTTTCGCGGGCGTTGCGCGCGGCGCCGGCGACCAGCTCGGCCTTCTCGCCGCGCTGGGGCACGGCGATCTCGACCTTTCGGCCCGCCTTCTCGGACAGCGCCTCGGCCATCAGCTCGGGTTCCTCGATGCCGTGCGACAGCAGCAGCTGTCGCGGCGGCTGCTTGTTGTCGTAGAACTGGCCGAGGAAGCCCTGCAGCACCTCGGCCTCCGACATCCCCGCGGAAATCCGCGGATAGTAATCGCGGTTCCCCCAGTTCTGGTTGGCGCGGATGAAGAAGACCTGAACGCAGGCCTGCCCGCCCTCCATGTGCAGCGCCACCACGTCGGCCTCGGCGACGCCGCGCGGGTTGATGCCCTGGGCCTGCTGCACCTGTGTCAGCGCCCGGATGCGGTCGCGCAGGGCCGCCGCGCGTTCGAATTCCAGCGCCTCGCTGGCCTCGGCCATCTGCGCGGCCAGTTGCTCCTGCACGCGCGTGCTCTTGCCCTGCAGGAAGCGCTCGGCATCGGCGACCAGCGCCGCGTAGTCCTTTTCACTGATCCGCCCCACGCAGGGCGCGCTGCACCGCTTGATCTGGTAGAGCAGGCAGGGCCGCGTCCGGCTTTCGAACATCGCGTCCGAGCAGTTGCGCAGCAGGAACACCTTTTGCAACTGGTTCAGCGTCCGGTTCACCGCGCCCGCGCTGGCGAAGGGGCCATAGTAGCTGCCCTTGGCCTTCTTCGCGCCGCGATGCTTGCGGATCTGCGGAAAGGAGTGGTCCTTGGTCACCAGGATGTTGGGAAAGCTCTTGTCGTCGCGCAACAGCACGTTGTAGCGCGGCTTGAGCTGTTTGATCAGATTCTGCTCCAGCAGCAGCGCCTCTGTCTCGGTGCGCGTGGTGAGGAACATCATCGAGGCGGTCTCGCGGATCATCCGTTCGATCCGGGGGGAATGCCCTGCGGGCTTGGCGTAGTTCGCCACCCTCTTCTTAAGGTTGCGCGCCTTGCCGACATAGAGAACCCGGCTTTCCGCATCCAGCATGCGATAGACCCCCGGCGAATTGTCGAGGGTTTTCAGGTAGGACTGGATGCGGCGATGGCCCGTCAGGGGCGCCTCCGTGCGCCGGGCGTCGTCTGGCATGTCATTCATGGGCAGGATCTGGTGATTCCGGTCATCGCCTGCAATGTAATGGGCACCGGGACAAGACAAAACATGTCCACGGCTTCTGTGGATAACTCTGAGGGTATCTATTTGGCATGCCGGATTTTTCCTTGTTTTAGGGCGATTTCGATGGTTTGCCTATTTTTTGTGCAACTTTGCAAACCATTGTTTTTAAAGAGAATTTTTTGCACCCCGCACAAAACACTGAAAACACTAAAAAAACGATGACGGAATCGTAACGGCTTCGTGACAAGTGGAAAAGTCAAGCGGCCAAGCCCCAAAAAGCCGTTTTTACTCCACCCCCAGCACGTCGGGTGTCACCCAGGCCAGGTGCTGACCGCCATCCACGCAGACAAGCTGCCCGGTCACCGCGACCGCGTTCAAAAAGTAATCCAGCGCGCCGCAGATGTCGCGTTCGTCGGCACCGCGCGTCAGGATCGTGGCCTGCCGCTGGCGGGAAAAATGCTCTTCCGACTGGCGCTCGCCGCGCAGCGTGGGGCCGGGGCCGATCGCGTTCACGCGCACCTGTGGGGCGAGTGCCTGGGCCGCGGTCTTGGTAAAGGCCCACAGCCCCATCTTGGCGATGGTGTAGGTCATGAACTCGGGCGTCAGCTTGCGCACGCGCTGGTCGATCATGTTGATCACAAGGGCGCTGGCCAGCGGCTCGCCGCGCGCGTCGACGGTTTCGGGCGGCACCTGCTCGGCAAAGCGCTGGGTCAGCACGAAGGGCGCGCGCAGGTTGGACTCCATGTGCCGGTCCCAGCTTTCGCGGCTGGCAGTCTGAATATTGTCGTATTCAAAGATCGAGGCGTTGTTGACCAGCACCGTCAGCGGCCCGCCCAGTTCTTCCGAGGCGCGCTCGACCAGGGCCTCGGTCTCGTGCTCGTTCAACAGGTCGGCCCGCAGCGTGCAGGCCCGCCGGCCCATGACATGGATCTCATCCACCGTCGCCTGGGCGTCCGCCTCGGAACTGGCGTAATGCACCGCCACGTCGAGGCCCCGCCGCGCCAGATGCAGCGCCATCGCGCGCCCCAGCCGCCTGCCCGCCCCCGTCACCAGTGCCCTTCCCTGCATGTCCTCGCCTCCGTCAGATCAACACGGCAACAACATAGGTGACGTAAAGGCCGGTCAAGGCAATGCCCCAGGTCTTGTTCATGTTCCAGCCGCGGAACACGAAGGGCAGCAGGATCAGCGAGGCCCCCAGCATCACCCACAGGTCGAACCTCAGCATCTCGGCCGGCACCGGCATATCACCCACGAAGCTGGCAACGCCGATGATGGCCAGCAGGTTGAACATGTTGGAGCCGATCACGTTGCCCAGCGCCACATCGGCCTGCCGGCGCAGCGCGGCCATCACCGTCGTCGCCAGCTCCGGCAGGGAGGTGCCCAGCGCCACCAGGGTCAGGCCGATCACGGTTTCGCTGACGCCCAGCTCATGCGCGATGTTCTCGGAATGCTCGACCAGCAGCTGCGCACCCAGCGGCAGGCCTACCAGCCCCAGTGCCAGGAACAGGCCGATCTTCCACCAAGGCAGGTTGGGATCGGCGCCCTCGATCTCTTCCTCTTCCTCCTCGGGATTGGCCACGGCGGCGGCGTTCAGCGTGTCGCGCCGGTGGTTGCGCGCGGCGTGAAAAGCATCCCACAGAACCACCGACAGCGCGGCCAGCAGCACCAGCCCGTGCACCCAGGTGATCGGCCCCAGGAACGCCACGGCGATGAACAGCACCGAGGCCGCCAGCATGAACACATAGGTCCGCCGCGTATCGCATTCCTCGGTCGAAAGCCCCGAGATGATCGCGGGCACGCCCAGCACCAGCAGCACGTTGGCAGTGTTGGAGCCCACCACGTTGCCCAGCGCGATGCCCGGCGCATTGTCCATCACCGCCTGGATCGAGATCAGCAGCTCCGGCGCCGAGGTGCCGAAGGCCACGATGGTCAAGCTGACGATCAGCGCGGGCACGCCCAGCCGCAGGCTGAGATTCACCGCGCCCTTCACCAGCGAGTCGCCCGCCAGCAGCAGGATCATCAGCCCCAGCAGGGCGAAAAACAGGTCCAAGGCCATATGCGCGGCTACCTCTTGCCCCTTTCACAGGGGCAGGGCCCCTTTCCCAGTAGATAGCGCCCGCAGCGGGGGCATTTCGCAGGCTTGCTCAGCGATATGCGCCGCCCGCCCGGCAGCCGCAGCTTGCCGAACATTGCCAGCACGCCCATGCCGACCAGGAACAGGGTGACAATCTTGACTATCATCTAAAGACCGAACCGCGCCCACAGGGCGCGTTCCTCCATCTCGTCGGCCAGACCGCCCAGGATCTGCGCGCCGAAACGCTGCCAGATCGACCGGCGCGGACCGTATTCGACGAATTTCACCTTCTCGCCGAAGCGTTCCTTCATTTTCGGCACCATGTGCCCGACGCCGTCGGCCAGGCCCAGCTCCACCGCCTGCCCGCCGACCCAGACGTCGCCGTTGAACAGCTCGGACGTCTCGTCCAGCCGGCCGCCGCGCCGCGCCTTGACCCGGTCGATGAAGGATTGGTGGATCGCCTCCTGCAGGGTTTTTAGCCGGGCGACGTCCTCGGGCTTTTCGGGCTGGAACGGGTCCAGCAGGCTTTTCGACTTGCCCGCGGTGTACAACCGCCGCTCGACCCCGTGGCGCGCGATGAAATCGTGGAACCCGAACCCGGCCGAGACCACCCCGATCGAGCCGAGGATGGAATTGTCGTCGACCCAGATCTCGTCGGCGGCGCAGGCGATGTAATAGCCGCCCGAGGCCGCCACATCCTCGACGAAGGCGTAGACCGGGACGTTCTTCTCGGCGGAAAGCCGGCGGATGCGGCTGAAGATCAGCGAGGATTGCGCCGGCGATCCGCCGGGCGAATTCAGCACCAGCGCCACCGCCGAGGGCTTGCGCCGGGTGAAGGCCTTTTCGACCAGGGGGGCGAGGCTGGCATCGTTCAGAACCACCCGGCCCCGCGCATCCGACGCGACCATTCCGGTCAGCCGCAGCACGGACACCAGCGGGCCCGGCGTCAGAAAGGGAATCCAGCGTTTCATCCCTCCGCATTTAGAGCCTCGCCCGCCCCGGAACAAGGCGGGCGCGGCAAAGGCGTCACAGTGTTGCGGCGCGGCCCCGGCCGGGGCGCTGGGCGGGGCGTTCAGATATCGTTCGCCCCGGGTGCGCGGCAGGTGACCTCGGCGCCGCCGGCGCGAAGAACCATCCGCGCCGCATAGTCCGACGGGTCATGCCCCAGCATCACCCGGCCAAGCACCCCGGTCTCGCCCGCGCGCAGGCTGAAATCGCCGCCTTGGCGGATCACCGTACGGCCCGCCGCCCCAAGCTGGGCGACGTCGAGGCTATAGGTCCCCTCGGCCCGCGCCCCGGACGAGGCCCGCGCCTCGAGCGTGATGCCCAGGGGCGAGGGGCGGGCGGAAATCTCGCAGCGCAGCGGCCTGTCGTCATTGCCGGCGGCCAGCGGCCCTGGCGTCCCGCCCAGCGCCAGCGCGGACAGGGCCAGCGGCAGGGCAAGGGCGAGCGCGGAGCGGAGGAATGGACGCGTCATCTCGAGTCTCCTTGGTCCTCGGGCGTGCGGCGGCGTTTGGCCCGCCGCACGCGGCGCGGGTGGATCAATTCTGGATCACGACGATCACGTTGCCGCGCCCACGCTGGGTGATGTTGGCGGTCTTGCCGTCCCCGGCCTGGATCACGGCGGCGGCGTTGTGACGGCCCTTCTGCTTGATCCCGGCCTTGTGGCCCTTGCCGAACTGGGCGATGCCCGCGATGTTGTCGCGCCCGTGCTGGCCGGTGAAGGCATCATGGTGCTTGCCGCTCTGCCCGACGACCGTGCGGTTGCGATTACCGTCCTGCGTCAGCATGGCCAGATGGTCCTCGCCGCGCTGGTAGATGGTGGCCCGGTGCCGCGCGCCGTCCTGCTCGACGCCGATGCTGTTGCGCGCGCCAAGCTGGGTGACGGTCAGAAAGCTGTTCTCTTCCGCAAGGGCGGGGCCGGCGGCCAGCGTCGCGGCCATCAGGGCGGACAGGGCGGCGCTTTTCAGCGAAAAGGGGATGGTCATGGTGTTTTCTCTTTCCTGTGGTCGGTTGCGTTTCGCGTTGCACCGGCTGCGCCATCACCCGACGCGGTGCCGATGAAACCAGCAGGCCGCATCCGCCCCGCGACAGGCAATAACGGCCCGCGGCTAGGCGATGACGGCCCCGCGCGCGGGCGCCGCTATCGGATAACCGTCAGGAATTTTGCCGTGAGTTCAGAAACTTGCGGGGATCATCCCGCCATGTGCCGCTCGCCGCGCTTTTCGGCCAGTTCGATCTGGCGCTGGCGCTCGCGGAACCGGGCGCGGTCGGAGTCGCTGTAGTCGTCCACGCATTGGTGGCAGCGCACGCCCTCCTCGAACTCGGGGCGCGCCTTGTCCTCGGGCCGGATCGGGCGGCGGCAGGCGCGGCACAGCTCATGCGGCCCCTCGGCCAGCCCGTGCCCGACCGAGACCCGCTCGTCGAAGACGAAGCATTCGCCGCGCCACAGGCTCTCGGCCTCGGGCACCTCCTCGAGGTATTTCAGGATGCCGCCCTTGAGGTGATAGACATCCTCCACCCCCTGCCCCAGCAGGTAGTTGGTGGATTTCTCGCAGCGGATGCCGCCGGTGCAGAACATCGCCACCCGCTTGTTGTGGAAGCGGTGCCGGTTTTCCTCCCACCAGGCCGGGAAGTCGCGGAAGCTGGCGGTCTCCGGGTCGATCGCCCCCTCGAAGGTGCCGATGGCGATCTCGTAGTCGTTGCGGGTGTCGATCACCACAACATCCTCGGCGGTGATCAGATCGTTCCAGTCCCCGGGCTCCACGTAATGGCCCACCCGCGCGCGCGGATCGACATCGGGCTGGCCCATGGTCACGATCTCGCGCTTCAGCTTCACCTTCATCCGGGCGAAGGGCGCTTCCGAGGCGGTGCTCTCCTTCCACTCCAGATCTGCGCAGCCGGGCAGCGCCCGGATATGCGCCAAGACGGCGTCCAGCCCCGCGCGGGACCCGGCGATGGTGCCGTTGATCCCCTCCTGCGCCAGCAGCAGCGAGCCCCGGATGCCGTTTTCCAGGCACAGCTCCAGCAGCGGCCCGCGCAACGCGGCGGGGTCGTCGAAACGGGTGAAGTGATAAAGGGCGGCGACGGTATACATGCCGCTCATCTACGCCTCTGTCCACGCGCGATCAAGGGCGCCGGCTGCGGCCTAGGGCATCAGGGCGACGCGCCGCGAAAGCGGCGTCGCCAGGCGTCCCGGCGCGTAGTGTCGCGCCACCACCCCGCCCCCCAGCAGATCGGGGTTCTGCGCCAGGAACGCCTCGGCATCCTGCCCGGGGTCCTTCGCCATGCGCTCGGCGATGAGGCTCATGAAGGCAAAGGTAATCGTGGCGCTGTATTTCTCGGGCACGCCTGCGCGCACGGTCAGGCGGCGCAGCCCGGCGGCAAAACGCGCGGTCGCGGCAAAGAACTCGTCCTGGCGCAGGGCCTCGTGCGCGGCCCGCACATGGTCGCGGTGCGAAAAGCCGTCTGGGTCCAGGGACCCGTCGTCCAGACCCTGGAGGATTTCCCTTGGCGTCATTCCCCGCCCTCGGTCAGCTTGTGGCTGTCGGCCGCCGTCAGTTCCAGATCATAGACCCGCCGGAGTTGCGCAATCCGCCGCAGCGTGTCCTCCGAAAACGGCGCCTTCCCCTCGAAGGCATGCAGCGCCATGCCCTCGACCAGTTCGGCCACCGGCATCTCCAGATGCTCGGCCAGCCCCTTCAGGACCTTCAGCAGCCGCTTTTCCAGCCGCAGCCCGGTTTGTACGCGTTCGATCTTTTTCATCCGGCCTGTATAGCAGGACCTTATCTTGGTATCACGGTACCAACTTTTCACCCGGAAGGCCGAATTTCCCGTGCCGGGAGACCTCGCCGAATTGACGCAAGGGGGGCCTGCGCTTAGCACTGAAAGCATCAAGGAAGAGGAGAGTCGCCATGCGACCCGAGACCGAAGCCCTGATCGTCGTGGACGTGCAAAACGATTTCTGCCCCGGCGGTGCGCTGGCCGTGCCCGGCGGGGACGAGGTCGTGCCCGAGATCAACGCGCTTCTCGACGACTTCCACCTGCGCGTCTTCACCCAGGACTGGCACCCGGCCGACCATTCCTCTTTCGCCTCCAACCACCCGGGCCGCAAACCCTTCGAGGTGATCGACATGCCCTATGGCGGGCAGGTGCTCTGGCCCGACCACTGCGTGCAGGACACCGAGGGGGCCGCGTTCCACCCCGATCTCGACACCGCCAAGGCAGACCACGTGCTGCGCAAGGGCTTCCGCCCCGAGATCGACAGCTATTCCGCCTTTTTCGAGAACGATCGCGAGACCGAGACAGGGCTCGACGATTTCCTGCGCGAGCGCGGCATCACCGCCGTCACCATCGTCGGCCTCGCCACCGATTTCTGCGTGCAGTACACCGCGCTGGATGCCGCCAAGCTGGGCTACAAGGTGACGGTGCTGGAACATGCCTGCCGCGGCATCGACCTCGACGGGTCGCTGGAAGAGGCGCGCGAGGCGATGCTGGACGCCAACGTGGTGCTGGAGCGGTAGGGGCACAGCCCCGGTTGACGGAATGCAATCCTCGGCCGGCTCGGCGAAAAGGAGGGCAGCCGCCGCCCGAGGTGGGCGCGGAAGCGCCCGCCTCGGGGCGGGCGGGCACTGCAAAGCATAGCCGCCGGGCGGGAGGCAAGATCAAGGCCCCTCCCCTCTTGCCCACCCCCGCCCTCCTTTGCTCTAACCGACGGGCGCAACCCCGGAGCCCGCCATGGTCGACATCGCCACCCGCGTCTACAATCACCACTGGAAGATCGACCCGATCGTCCGGTCGCTGATCGACACCGATTTCTACAAGCTGCTGATGTGCCAGTCGGTGTTCCGCAACCGCCCCGACACCGAGGTCACCTTCTCGCTGATCAACCGCACCAAGGCGATCCGCCTGGCCGAGCTCATCGACGAGGGCGAGCTGCGCGAACAGCTCGACCACATCCGCGGCCTGCGGCTGTCGCGCGGCGAAAGCACCTGGCTGCGCGGCAACATGTTCTACGGCCAGCGCCAGATGTTCCGCCCCGATTTCGTGGAATGGTTCGAGAACCTGCAACTGCCGCCCTACCACCTGGAAAAGCGCGACGGCCAGTACGAGCTGACCTTCGAGGGCAGATGGCCCGAGGTCATGCTGTGGGAGATCCCGGCGCTCGCCGTGCTGATGGAACTGCGCGGCCGCGCCGTGCTGCAGCACATGGGCAAGTTCGAGCTGCAGGTCCTCTATGCCCGCGCCATGACCAAGCTGTGGGAAAAGATCGAGCGCCTGCGCCCGCTGGAAAACCTCCGCGTGGCCGATTTCGGCACGCGCCGCCGCCATTCGTTCCTCTGGCAGGACTGGTGCGTGCAGGCGATGATCGAGGGTCTGGGCGAAAAATTCGCCGGCACCTCCAACTGCCTGATCGCCATGCGCCGCGAGGTCGAGGCGATCGGCACCAACGCCCACGAACTGCCCATGATCCACGCCGCGCTGGCCGACAGCGACGAGGACCTCGCCCAGGCCCCCTACGAGGTGCTGGCCGACTGGCAGGAAGAGCATTCCGGCAACCTGCGCATCATCCTGCCCGACACCTACGGCGCCGAAGGTTTCCTGAAGAACGCCCCCGACTGGCTGGCGGGCTGGACGGGCATCCGCATCGATTCCGGTGACCCGGCCGAGGGGGCCGAGATGGCCATCCGCTGGTGGCAGGAGCGCGGCGAGGACCCGCGCGAAAAGCTGGTGATCTTTTCCGACAGCCTCGACGCCGACAAGATCGTGGAGCTGCACCAGCAATTCGCGGGCCGGGTGAAGCCCAGCTTCGGCTGGGGCACGCTGCTGACCAACGACTTCCGCGGGTTGACCCCGGACGACGCGCTGGCGCCGTTCTCGCTGGTCTGCAAGGCGGTCACCGCCAACGGCCGGCCCACGGTGAAGCTGTCGGACAACCCCAACAAGGCCCTCGGCCCGGCCGACGAGGTGGAACGCTACAAGCGCGTGTTCGGGGTTGGGGAACAGGTGGCGACGGAGCTGGTGGTTTAGGGGTCAGTTGGTGAAGGTGGAGGCGACAACGACATACTACGGGCCCTACCTTCAAATACCTTCAAAAGGCCATCCCTCATCATGTCGTTCGCGTACATGGAATATAGCAGCCATATTCTATCCCAATATGGGTCGCCAATTTCCAAGTATCGCACATTCAGTCCGAGACTTTTCGCTTCGAGATGGTCAATCGCGGACCCGTGAGAGAAGAACCTTTTTCGGGAAGCGAGCTTTTCAACGGTATCTTCAATTTCTTCCGGGCGGCGATGTTTCATCATTCCCTCCGAAAGAAGCCGCGTGGCTAGGCTCTTTGTCTGTTCGATCGCATAAAGGGCGAGCTTGTGGAGCGCAAAATTCTGTTGTTTGACGGTTTCTTCTGCCAAGATCGACGTAGGAGTTGGTCCGAGGTAAGGATCAATTGGACCAAGCTCGGATGGCGGCCCCATGACAATCTCGGTCGCCGCCAGGCAAAGCATCGTGCCATTACTCTTGGCGGAATGAGGCACCACCAACCGGAGGTCGTTAGTGGTAGCCTGAATCAGTGAAACCAGCGCTTCGGTAGCATCGGTTTGCCCACCATTCGTGTTCAAGAGGAGATCAGTTGGCGCCCCTTCGAGGTCTCCCAAGAGTTCGGCCATATGGGAGACGTCACCGATGTTGATATCCGCGTCCTGATGATAACGGTTCGCAAAATAGACAATTAACCGCCTACCGGAGAGTTCCTCGATATCTCGGATCAGCAGTTGCCGAAGATAGCGGTCTTTCTGCTGGACCCAAAAAAGTGGGCTCTGTTTAGGAAGCCCTTTTCCACGCGGAAATGGTTCGTCTGCGTCCCCGAGGTGTTGGCCGCCTGAAGTCACTTTTCGTCCGCTTGTTTCGCTTCAGTGCCTTGAATCTGCTTTCGCATTTTTTCGTAATTCGGGCTTGCTACGGGCTGGGAGCGAACAACATGCACATTTACGGATGGACCAGACGTCTTGGGTCTTGTTGCCTCGAGTGCAGTGGCCACAGCAAAATCAAAGGCTGTCATAGTTGATTGGCTCCATAAGTGAGCGAAGACTTCACAATATGATTCGCAATGATACAGAATCTTCTTTAAAAAACAATCGCTTGCAAAAAATCAGATTCTTTCAATGGGTTAGCAGCGTAACGCCCTGCAGGAACCCTACATGCCCGTCCCCACGATTGCCTTCACCATTCCGCACACTGGCTTCCTTTGACGCCCGCTCCATCTTGCCAGCCCGCCCCGCCAGGGCCATGATCGCCCATCATGAGCACCCCCGACGCCAAACCCGCCAACACCTCCCCCACCCGCGCGGAAATCGCGGTGGCGCTGTTCACCCTCGGCTATGTGGGGGCCTTCACCATCTGGTTCCTTGCCATCGGCAACTACGAATTCATCGTCTATGTCCTGACCATGGCCGTGCTGATCGCGCTGGTGGGGCTGAACCTGCGCAAGGCAGAGTTCCCCGCGGGGATGCTCTGGGCGCTCAGCCTGTGGGGCCTGGCGCATATGGCGGGGGGCGGCGTGCCCGTGGGGGACTCGGTGCTTTATTCCATGCACCTGTTCCGGGTGGTGGAGACCGACCAGTATTTCATCCTGAAATACGACCAAGTCGTCCATGCCTACGGCTTCGGCGTCACCGCCTGGCTGCTGTGGCACCTGATGACGCGGCATTTCCCGGCCACGCGGGGCTCGGCAACCGCGCTCTTCTACCCGCTCTTCGCCTCGATGGGGCTGGGCGCGCTGAACGAGATGATCGAGTTCTCGGCGGTACTGATGGTGCCCGAGACCAATGTGGGCGGCTATTACAACACCGCGCTGGATTTGGTGTTCAACTGCGCCGGCGCCGCGGTCGCCATGGGGATGGTAAAGCTGTTCGGGCAGCGCGCACCCTCGGGCAGTTGAGCGGATGCGGCGCCACCTCTGAAAGTGAAGCCAAGCCCGGCGTTCACGCCGGGCAGCGACCGACCCGAGGGGCGGGCGCTGCCCTCGGTACTGCTGTTCCGCGCAGGCAGCGCGCTCATTCCTCCCCGCTCACCTTGCCGCGCAGCGCCTTCACCTCGCCCCGCTCCTTCTTTGCCTTCAGACGGCGCTTTTTCGACCCCAGCGTGGGCTTGGTCGGCACCCGCCGCTTGGGCTTCACCAGCGCCTTGCGGATGAGCTCGGCCAGCCGCTCGCGGGCGATCTCGCGGTTGCGGGCCTGGTGGCGGGTCTCGTCGCAGAAGATCACCACCGCCCCTTCCTTGGTCCAGCGCCGCCCGGCCAGCCGCTTCAGCCGCCGCTTCACCGGATCGGGCAGCGCGGGCGAGCGTTCCGCCTCGAAGCGCAGCTCGACCGCCGTGGCAACCTTGTTGACGTTCTGCCCGCCGGGGCCGGAGGAGCGGACGAACTGCTCGGTCAGTTCCCAGTCCTGGATGTCGATCTGGTCATTGATGCGCAGCATGGGCGGGCGCTCCGTGGGTGGAAAAGCTCATACAGGAGTCATATGCGGTTCATATGCGAGTCATACGGGGCCAAACGGCCAAATGAAAAGGGCCGCCCAGATCAGACGGCCCTTCGAGATCTATGGGAGATGGTTCAGTTAGAGCCATGCCCAATCAGGGGTGTTCAACCTCAAGGATTGCCTTCAGGTCACGGCCCCCCTGACTGTCTTGATCCCTCTCGCCAACATCACTCTAGACACTGGACCACCTCCTTTCTGCTGTTGCCGTTATCTAGAAGGGTGCCACAGATTTTGTGTTTGTCAAAACTTTTCACGCAACCTGTGCTCGCAGCCGATCGACGATCAGGCGGAACGGCACCAGCGCCAGCAGGGCCAGGCTCAGCTTGACCAGCCAGTCGGCGCAGGCCAGCGACACCCACAGCGGCACGACCGGCCCCATGCCCAGCAGGGGCAGCGCCTCGTTGGCCCAGGACACGTCGTTGGCGGGCTCGATGAAGGTCAGCGCGCCCGAGAAGGCAATCGTAAAGAAAATCGCGGTATCCACGGACGACCCGACAAGGGTCGAGGCCAGCGGCGCCCGCCACCACGCGCCTTCGCGCAGGCGGTCGAAGATGGCCACGTCCAGCAGCTGCGCGGTCAGGAAGGCCGCGCCCGAGCCGATGGCGATGCGCAGCGTCACCAGCGGGCCGAACTCGCCCATGATCTGGGTGCCGATGAGCGAGCAGACGACGCCGGTGACGAAGCCGGCGAACACCACCTTGCGGGCCGGGCCCGGGCCGTAGACGCGGTTCATCACGTCGGTGACGAGGAAGGCGATGGGATAGGTGAAGGCGCCCCATGTCAGCCATTGGCCGAACAGGAACTGCACCAAGATGTTGGAGGCCACGACGACCGCGGCCATGGCGATCACGCCGGGAAGAATGCGGGTCATATCGATCGATCCGTTTTGACAAGGTGGCGGAGACTTGGCCCGCCCGTCACAGGCGAACGCGGCTGTCTACCGCCCCTGCCCCGACGGATCAAGCCCGTCCTCCAGCCGGTATTCGACGAACTCGGTGCGCTGCAGGCGGTTGAAATTGTCGTCCGACACCATGGTCAGCCGGATCGCGCCGCCCGCGTCGCGCCAGACCGACAGCCCCTCGAGGTTGTCGTGCTGGCCGGCATAGGTGGTCAGCAGGATCTGCTCGCCGGCCAGCCCCCCGGGCGTGACCTCGAACCGCCGCACCCGGCTGCGGAAGCCGAACAGACCGCGGAAGTCGCGCTCCAGCAGGTAGAGCCGCCCGTCGGGACCGAAATCCGCCCCCACCGGCAAGAAATCGTCCCGCCGCGGCAAGGTGAAGGGCTGGGTCCAGGTCCCGTGCCGGTAGCGGTAGACGGGGAAGGGCCACTCCTTGCGCCCGCTGCGCTCGGGCAGGGTGTAGAGCGTGCCGTCGGGCGCGATGGCCAGCGCCTCGAGTGAGGCATTGGCCTGCATCACCTTGAAATCCGGGTGGCGCGGCAGCCAGGCGGCCTCGGAGGTGCCGTCGCGATAGGTCCAGACGCGGTGATAGCCCTCGAAGGAGATATAGAGCCGCCCGTCGGAGCGGATCGCCAGCCCCTCGGCATCGCTGTGGAATTTCTTCAGCGGGCCACCCTTGGTGTTTTTCAGAGGCGTCAGGCGCAGATCGGCCACGCCCGAGATCTCGCCGTCCTCGCGCAGAATGCGCCCGGTGACGAGGCGGCCCCGGTCCGACAGGGCGGTGAACAGGGTGCCATCGCCCGTCAGCTCCAGCCCCGACAGCCCGCCGAAGGCCTCGCCGCGCATCGACCAGCTCAGCCGACCGGCCAGTTTCGCGCGGTCCGGCGTCGCGGTGGCAGAGGTCAGCGTGGAAAGCGCCAGCAGCGCGAGGATCAGCGGGAGGCCAAGACGTTGGCGCATTGGCGGGGCAGATCCTTCATCGTGTAATCGCGGGGATGGCGGCGTTTGGGGGCGGTTTCGTCCGTTTTTCCGGTGGTCTTCGGCGGGTTCAGGTAATCGGTGACCCACCACGTCAGCGTCTCGTCACAGCCGTCGCCGCCCTTGGACAGCTCGGCCACCGTCGGCCTCTGGGTCACGCAATCGCGCGAGCCGGCGGGGCATTTCAGCCGGACGTGAAAATGGTAGTGATGGCCATAGAGCGGCCGGACCTTCTGCAGCCATTTCTTGTCCGAGCGCTTGGCGGAGCGGCACATCTCGATCTTCACCGGTGCGGTGACGAAGATGCGGTCCACCACCGGGTCCTGCGCGGCGGCCTTGATGATCTCGAAATGCGCCCGGGTCCAGTTGCCGTTGAGGCCGCGCTGGTCCGCGCTGCGCACCGAGACGGAGCTCAGCTTCTCGCGCTCGCGGCGGTTGAGGTTCACCCGCTTGGGCGGGTACATCCAGATATCCACGTCCAGCCCGATCTGGTGCGAGCGGTGCCCCGAGGTCATCGGCCCGCCGCGCGGCTGGCTGATATCCCCGACATAGAGCCCGGCCCAGCCGTGGCGCGTGGCTTCGACGCTGAGGCGCTTGATGAAGGCGATGGTCTCGGGGTGGCCCCAGTTGCGGTTGCGGCTCAGGCGCATGGCCTGCCAGGTGGGGCCGGTCTCGGGCAGCTCCACCAGCCCGGACGCGCAGCCCTTGGCGTAGGAGCCGATGGCCGCGGGCGGCTGGGACGAGGCGGTCTTCTTCGCCCCGAACAGGACATTCGCCTTCTCTTGCGCCAAGGCGGGGGCGGCCAGCCCCAGGATCAGGGCAAGGAGGGGGAGGAGTCGGACCATTACGCTGCTCGTTCGCCATCGGGTTTGACGAAGGATAGCAGCAAAAGCCCGATCAGAAAAAGGACGATCAGGGGGGTGATGCCCATCTGCTGGCTGCCGGTCAGGTCGGTAACCACCCCGATCGAAAGCGGCGCGATGAACGAGGTCGCCTTGCCCGCCAGCGCGTAGAGGCCGAAGGCCTCGGTCATGCGGCCGGGGCGGGCCTGGCGCACCATCATGGTGCGGCTGGCCGATTGCAGCGCGCCGCCCGCCGCACCGATGGTCGCGCCGAGGATGTAGAAGGCGATGTCGGGCAGGCTGGACTCGGGCGCGACGGGAATGCCGAAGACGCTGTCGCGCGACACGAAAACCACGCCCAGCGCCACCGCCGTCAGGATCAGCACAGAGGCGGCGATCACCGGCTTGGGGCCGAAGCGCGTGTCGGCGCGCCCGCCGATCCAGGCGAACAGCGCCCCGGCGATGGCGGCGAGGATGCCGAAGATGCCGACATCGACCACCGACCACTCCAGCACCCCCGCGGCATAGATGCCGCCGAAGACATACATCCCGTTCAGCGCGTCGCGGTAGAACATCGACGAGCCGAGATAGGCGAACAGGCTGCGGCTCTCGGGCAGGTGGCGCAGGGTCAGGCGCAGCTCGGGCAGCGCGGCGCGCACGGCCTGGCGCATGGTCTCGCCGGCCTGGCGCCCGGGCTCGCGCACCCACAGGAAGAAGGGGATCATGAACAGCGCGTACCACAGCGCCGTAAAGGGGCCGACGGCGCGGGTCCCCTCGCGCGTGGCGGGGTCAAGGCCGAGGACCGGCTCGATCCCGATCAGGGTCCGGCCCGTCTCGGCGTTCTCGGCGAAGAGCAGCAGCATGATCGCCAGCGCCAGCACGCCGCCGACATAGCCCAGCGCCCAGCCGGTGCCCGATATCCGCCCCATCTCCTCGCGCGGGCCGAGGTCGGGCAGCATGGCATTGGTGAAGATGGTCGCGAACTCCATGCCCACCAGGCCCAGCCCGAACAGCAGCATGATCAGCGCGAGGCTGAAATCCCCCGGCACGGCGTACCACAGCCCCCAGGCCCCGACGAGGTAAAGCGCCGAGAACAGCCAGATGAAGCGCATCCGCCCCCCGGCCCGGTCGGCGATGGCGCCCAGCACCGGCGCCAGAACCGCGATTAGCAGGCCCGCCGCCCCGACACCATAGCCCCAGGCCGCCTGCGCGGCCGAGCCGTCCCCCAGCAGGTCCTTGACGTAAGGTGCGAAGACGAAGGTCAGCAGAAGGGTGTTGTAGGGCTGGCTGGCCCAGTCGAAAGCCCACCATCCCCAGATGCGCCTGCGCGCATTCACCTCTGCCATGCCCTGTCCCCTCTTGTTGTCCCGATATGACCGCCAAAGCGCGGCGCGCGCAAGATGCGACGGTCAGTCTTCGGGCGGCCAGGGGCGGGTGGACTCGGCCTCGATCCAGTTCGCCACCCAGTCGGGCACCGTCGGAGTCTCGTCCGCCTCGCCCAGTTCCGCGATCACGCGTCCCGGCGCGACGATGCCGTTGCTGTCGGTCACCGCCGAGCGATAGAGCGCCTGGCTGGTGCAGGTCTCGCCCTTCCACATCGACTGCACGATGTATATGAACCGCTCGTCCCAGCCCACGCAGCGCGAGCGGATCTCGACCCGGTCGAACATCCGCACCCTCCGGCGATAGCGCACCGAGACGCCGGCCATGGTCAGCCCCCAGCGTTTTGCCCGCAGCACCGGGATCATGCCCATCCGCTGCGCCATCGGGATGCGCCCGAGATCATAGAGCGTCAGCGCCCGGCCGTTGTTCAGCTCCCACCAGATATCGAGGTCCCAGGGCCAGCAGATATGGTGCGAGACATGGGTGCCGGTCAGCGGCAGCGGCGGCGCGCTGCGGTTCTTCCACAGCTCCTTTGTCATGCGGATGAAGGGGTACATCGGCGGGCTCCTTTCGCCCGCGACCCTGCGCGTCGCAAGCGCGCGGTCAAGCGATACGTCGCGTTAGACGGTTGCCAGTTGTGGTGCCAGACACTAACTGGGTTCTGGAAAACCGCTGGAGCGCACCGTGTTCACCGTTATCAAACTTCTAGATTTCCTTCTCTCCGTCCTGTTCTTCGTGATGATCGTGCACATCATCATGAGCTGGCTCATCGCCTTCCAGGTACTCAATATGCGGCAACCGCTGGTCGCCCAGGTCTGGGACGGGCTGAACCGGCTGTTGGAACCGGTCTATCGCCCGATCCGCAACATTCTCCCCAATACCGGCGGCTTGGACCTGGCACCCCTGGTCCTGTTCGTCATCATCATGGCGCTTCGGAATATCATCCTCCCGGATATCGTCCGGGCCCTTTACTGACCGCGGAGGCTTGTTCACCGAATCTTAGTGTGGGATGTTCCATGAAAACCGAGCAGTTTTCGTAAAATCCCGCACACCCATGCCCTCAGCGCCCGAGCTTCTCTCTTCCGTCTTCGGATTCGACGCCTTCCGCCCGGGGCAGGAAGAGATCGTGGACGCGGTGATCGCGGGCCGCAACACGCTGGCCATCATGCCCACGGGCGGGGGCAAATCCCTGTGTTATCAACTGCCTGCGCTGGTGCGCGAGGGCGTGACGGTGGTGATCTCGCCGCTGATCGCGCTGATGCGCGACCAGGTGCGGGGGCTGCGCGAGGCGGGCGTCGCCGCGGGCGCGCTGACCTCGGGCAACACCGAGGAAGAGACCGACGCGGTCTTCCGCGCGCTCGATACGGGTGAGCTGAAACTGCTTTACATGGCGCCCGAACGTCTGGCCTCGGGCGGCACATTGACGCTTCTGCGCCGCATCGGCGTGGGGCTGATCGCGGTGGACGAGGCGCATTGCGTCAGCCAGTGGGGCCATGACTTCCGCCCCGATTACCTGGAAATCGGCAAGCTGCGCCAGGCGCTGAACGTGCCACTGGCCGCCTTTACCGCGACGGCGGATGCCGAGACGCGGGTGGAGATCGTCAACCGCCTGTTCGACGGGCAGGCACCCGAAACCTTCCTGCACGGTTTCGACCGGCCCAATATCCACCTCGCCTTCGCCGCCAAGAACAATCCGCGCAGCCAGATCCTGAGTTTCGCTGCCGCGCGCAAGGGGCAGTCGGGCATCGTCTATTGCGGCACGCGCGCCAAGACCGAGACGCTGGCCCGCGCGCTGTCCGAGGCCGGGCACACGGCTTGCCACTACCACGGCGGGATGGAGGCTGAGGCCCGCCGCGCGGTCGAGGCGCGGTTCCAGCAGGAGGACGGGCTGATCGTGGTCGCCACCGTCGCCTTCGGCATGGGGGTGGACAAGCCCGACATCCGCTGGGTGGCGCATGCCGACCTGCCCAAATCGATCGAGGCCTATTACCAGGAAATCGGCCGCGCCGGTCGCGACGGCGCCCCCGCCGAGACGCTGACGCTCTTCGGCGCCGACGACATCCGGTTGCGCCGTGCCCAGATCGACGAAAGCCTCGCGCCGCCCGAACGCCGCATGGCCGACCACGCCCGCCTGAACGCCCTGCTGGGGCTGGCCGAGGCGCTGCATTGCCGCCGCCAGTCTCTGCTGGCCTATTTCGGCGAAGAGGCGGAGCCTTGCGGCAATTGCGACCTCTGCGACAGCCCGCCCGAGCTGTTCGACGGCACCGAGGCGGTGCGCAAGGCGCTCTCGGCCATCCTGCGCACGGGCGAATATTTCGGCACCGGGCACCTGATCGATATCCTGCTGGGCAATGAGACCGACAAGATCCGCGCCCGCGGCCATGACGCGCTGCCGACCTTCGGCGTGGGGCGCGAGTTCGACAAGCGGCAGTGGCAGGCGGTGTTCCGGCAGATGATGGGCCACGACCTCGTCCGCCCCGACCCGGTACGCCACGGCGCGCTGCGCATGACCGAGGCCGCCCGCCCCATCCTGCGCGGCGAGGACAGCATCACCCTGCGCCGCGACACCCTGCGCAAGCAGGCCTCGCGCCCGGTCGCCAAGGCGCTGGTCTCCGAAGAAGACGCGCCGCTCTTGTCGGCGCTGAAGGCCAAGCGCCGCGCCTATGCCGAGGCCGCCCGCGTGCCCGCCTATGTCGTGTTCAACGACCGCACCCTGATCGAGATGGCCGAGACCAAGCCGCGCACGCTGGACGAGATGGCCCGCATCTCGGGCGTCGGCGCGACCAAGCTGGAGCGTTACGGCGCGGGCTTCCTCGAGGTCATCACCGGCGCGGCGCCCGCCCCCGAACACCCCGCCCGGCGCAAGCTGGCCGGGCGCGAGGGCGGCGCGCTCTACGACCGGCTGATGGAGGTTCAGGCGGACCTCGCGCGCGGAACCAGCGGCATTGACAAACCGCTCAGCTGCTCGGCCTCGCAGCTGGCGAAACTGGCCGAGGTGCAGCCGCGCGACATGGGCACGCTGACCCGCATCCTGGGCGAACGCCGCGCCGACCGCTTTGGCGAGGCGTTCCTCGAGGTGCTGGCCGAGGCCTGAGGCTGGACCCGGCGCGCCGCTCTGCTAGATAAGGGGTTCAACCGAAAGGAGCCCCCGCATGCTGGTCGTGATCTCGCCCGCCAAACGCCTCGACATGTCGCCCTATGACGGCCCCGCGCCGACTGCGCCCGCCTTTCAGGACGACGCGGTGGATCTGGCCGGCGTGGCGCGCGGCCTGTCGGTGGGTGAATTGCAGAAGCTGATGGGCCTGTCGGACAAGCTGGCGCGGCTGAACGCCGGCCGCTTCGCCGATTTCGCGGCCGACCCGGCCCCCGAGGCCACCCGCCCCGCGGCCTTCCTATTCGACGGCGACACATATGCGGGCCTCGAGGCGCGCACGCTGGACGAGGACGCGCTGCGCTGGGCGCAGGACCATCTGCGCATCCTGTCGGGGCTTTATGGCCTGCTGCGCCCGCTCGACGCGATCCAGCCCTACCGGCTGGAGATGGGCAGCAAGCTGGCCAATGCCCGTGGCAAGACCCTGTACGAATATTGGGGCGACCGGCTGGCCAAGGCCCTGAACGCGGCGGCCGAGGCCGCGAACAGCGACGTGCTGGTGAACTGCGCCTCCAACGAATATTTCGGCGCGGTCGATGAAAAGGCGCTGAAGCTGCGGGTCATCACCCCGGTTTTCATGGAAGAGCGCAACGGACAGGCCAAGATCGTCAGCTTCTACGCGAAAAAGGCACGCGGCGCGATGGCGCGCTTCATCTGCGAAAACCGCCTGACCGACCCCGCTGCTCTCAGGGATTTCGACACCGGCGGCTACCGCTTCAGCGGCGAGATGTCGGAGGGCGACCGAATGGTCTTCCTGCGCACTCAGGTGGAGGCTGCGGCCTGATCCAGCAACGCGGGGTCGTAGGCCACCAGCTCCACCGTGTTGCCCTCCGGGTCCTCGGTGAAGATGCCGCGCCAGCCGACCCAGCCGAAGATCTCGACGCGATAGGGCTGGCCGATCTTGTCGTACCAGTCCATCACCGCCTGTTGTTCGTCGCAAGGCAGCGACAGCGCGATGTGATGCAGCGATGAGCCTGCGCCGGTCGCGGGGGCGGCGCCGTGGCGGAACAGCGCCAGAACCGTGGTATGCCCGCCGAAGCCGGGCGCGATGCGGAAAAACATGATGTCGTCGCTGCGGTTGCCGGACAGGCGTTCCAGCCCGATGACCTCTTCATAGAAGCGGGCCATGGCCTGCATGTCGGCGCAGCGGATGGCGATCTCGCCAAGGGCGCGCGGGCGGAAAGGGGGCGTGTCGATCATGTCCGGCATCCTGCATCCGGATTGGAGCGGCGGCAAGAGGCGTCTCTGCGCGGGTCATTCGCGCGACCCGGGAATCGTTGCCAATCCGCGCGGCCCTGTGCGAGCATCTGGCCATTCTTGCCCCGGGAGGATTTCGATGCTGCGTATTTTTCTTGCCGCGCTGGCTGCTTTTTCCGTTTTCTCAAGCCCCGTCCTGGCCCAGGACGGCCCCGTGCCCGACCGCCGCATCGCGATCTCGCGCAATGTCGATTTCCCGGGGGGCGACATTCGTTCCATCTTCGACACCACCTTCGAGGCCTGCACCCGCGCCTGCCTGAGCGACCCGGCCTGCAACGCCTTCACCTTCAACAGCCGCTCGAACAGCTGCTTCCCCAAGACCGGCGCCGGTGAACGCAGCCCCTACGAGGGCGCGCTGTCGGCCATCGTCCTGCCCACCGGGGCGCAGGTGCTGGCCGATGCCGCCACCCGCCGGGATGAGCTGGGCTTCCTCTCCGATTGGGACATGGAAAACGCCCGCAAACAGGCCGAGGAGCTGGCCCGGCGCCACTATGTCAACGATTGGACGGCCGAGGCGCTGCTGACCGGCGCGCGCGACGCCCGTGCGCAGGGCAATATCGTCAACGCCATGAAATTCCTGGGCTCGGCGCTGACACTGACCGACGCGGCGGACCAGTGGGTGGATTACGCCGATCTGCTGCTCTCGATCCGCACCGACAATCGGAGCGAGCGCCGCGGCTACCGCGCCCGCGCCCTGCAGGCCGCGATCAACGGCTACCTGCGGGCCGAGGGCGCCGCGCTGCGCGCCACGGCGCTGCAGGTCATGGCCCGCGCGCTGGAGGCCAATGACCGGGGCCGCGACATGATCCCCGCCCTGCGCCTGGCGCAAGAGCTGAGCCCGCGCGACGACCTGGCCGCGATGCTCGACGACGCCATCGGGAAATACGGCTTCCGCATCATCGAGCACGAGGTCGAGAGCAACGCCGCCACCCCCCGCATCTGCGCCGTGTTCAACGAGGACCTGGTCAAGGCCGGGGTCGACTACGCCCCTTACGTCCGTGTGCCCGAGCCGGGGCTGAGCGTCACCCACGAGGGCCGCCAGCTCTGCATCGAGGGGGTGGCGCATGGCCAACGCTACCGCCTGACCTTCCGCGCCGGCCTGCCGGCGCAAAGCGGCGAGCAGCTCGTCCGCGACGTGACGCTCACCCAATACGTGCGCGACCGCGCGCCCTCGGTCCGCTTTCCCGGCCGGGCCTACGTGCTGCCGAAAACCGGCGAGGCCGCCCTGCCCGTGGTCACGGTGAATACCGACACGGTGGAGCTAGTTCTGCGCCGGGTGTCCGAGCGCAATCTGCTGCGCGCCTTCCAGGACAATTACTTCGGCCGGCCCCTGTCCTACTGGGACACCGAGAGTTTCGCAGGCGCGGTGGCCGAGGAAATATGGACGGGCACCGGCGAGACGGGAATGGAGCTGAACAAGGATGTCACCACGCGCCTGCCGATGGGCGAGGTCATCGGTGACCTGCCCGCCGGAATCTACGCCCTGCAGGCCCGCGTCCCCGGCGCCGACCCCTACGAGGACGGCGCCACGATGCAATGGTTCGTGGTCAGCGACCTGGGGCTGGCCACGCTGTCGGGCACAGACGGGCTGCATGTCTTCGTCCGCTCGCTGGCCACGGCGGGGGTGAAGGAGGGGGTGACGGTAACGCTGCTGTCCACCGCCAACCGAGTGCTGGGCGAAGCGGTGACCGATGCCGACGGCTATGCCCATTTCCCCGCCGGGCTGACCCGCGGCACCGGCGGCGCGGCCCCGGCGCTGGTCACCGCGCAGCAGGGCGAAAGCGACATCGCCTTCCTGTCGCTGACCGGCCCGGCCTTCGACCTGTCCGACCGCGGCGTCGAGGGGCGCGAACCCGCGGGGCCGATCGACGTCTTCCTGGCCACCGACCGCGGCGCCTATCGCGCGGGCGAGACGGTGCATGTCACCGCCCTGACCCGCGACGCGCAGGCCGAGGCCATCGCCGATCTGCCGCTCACCGCGATCCTGACCCGCCCCGACGGGGTGGAATACAGCCGCCACCTGTCGCAGGGCGGCGCCGAGGGCGGGCATGTGTTCAATCTGCCGATCGGCGCGGCGGTGCCGCGCGGGACATGGACGCTGGCGCTGCATGCCGACCCCGACGCCGCGCCGCTGGCCAGCCGCAATTTCCTGGTCGAGGATTTCCTGCCCGAGCGCATCGATTTCGACCTCGCCCTGCCCGAGGGCCCAATCCGCCCCACCGACCGGCCCGAGTTAACGCTGGAGGCGCGCTACCTCTTCGGCGCGCCGGCAGGCAACCTGCCCGTGGAGGGCGAGGTCGCGCTGGTGCCCACCGATACCATCGAGGCCTGGCCCGGCTACAGCTTCGGCCTGCATGACGAGGACGTCGGCTCGCGGATGCGCGTGCTGGACCAGGGCCTGCGCACCGATGCGGCGGGGCGACTGAGCACCGCCCTCGCCTTCCCCGAGGCCGCGGCCACGACCCGGCCGCTGGAGGCGCGGCTGAGCCTGCGCATCTCCGAAGGCTCCGGCCGGCCGGTGGAGCGCCGCCTGACCCGCCGCCTGACGCCCTCGGGCGCGCTGATCGGGCTCAAGCCACGCTTCGACGGCGTAGTGCCCGAGGGGACCGAGGCCGGGTTTGACGTGATCGGGATCGGGGCCGACGAGGCGCCGATCCCGATGCGTGTGAAATGGGTGCTGAACCGCGTGAACACCCGCTACCAGTGGTATCGGCTCTACGGGAGCTGGAACTGGGAGCCGGTGACCACCCGCACCCGCGTCGCCGAGGGCGAAGCGACGATGGAGGACGGGCGGCTGGCGCTCTCGGCCCCGGTGGACTGGGGCCAGTATGAGCTGAAGGTGGAGCGGATCGACGGCGACTACGCCGCCGCCTCGATGGAATTCTACGCCGGCTGGTACGCGCCCGCCGACGCCACCGAAACGCCCGACACGCTGGAGCTGTCGCTGGACAAGCCCGCCTATCGCCCCGGCGACACCGCCACCCTGCGCATCGTGCCGCGCTATGCGGGCAAGGCGCTGGTCACGGTGATGTCGAACCACGTCATCGCCATGCAGCCGGTTGAGCTGGCCGAGGGCGAGAACACGGTGGAGCTGCCGGTGACCGACGAATGGGGCACGGGGGCCTATGTCACCGCCACGCTGATCCGCCCCATGGACGCGCCCGCAGGCCGCAACCCGTCGCGCGCGCTGGGGCTGTCGTACGCACAGGTCGACCCCGGCGCCCACCAACTGAGCGCCGCCTTCGAGGTGCCCGAGGAGGCCGCCCCGCGCGAGGCGGTGGAGGTGGCGCTGAAAGTCGAGGGCGTGCAGCCCGGCGAGACTGCCTATGCCACCATCGCCGCGGTGGACGTGGGCATCCTGAACCTCACCGGCTTTGAAAGCCCTGATCCCTCGGGCCACTATTTCGGCCAGCGCAAGCTGGGCGTGGGGATGCGCGACCTGTACGGCCGCCTGATCGACGGGATGACCGGCGCCATGGGCGCGGTGCGTTCGGGCGGGGATGCGGGCGCGCAGATGCGGATGCAGGCCCCGCCGCCGACCGAGGAACTGGTCGCGTTTTTCTCCGGCCCCGTGACGGTGGGCGATGACGGCTATGCCCGCGCGTCCTTCGACCTGCCCTCCTTCAACGGCACAGTGCGGCTGATGGCCGTGGCGTGGTCCAAGACAGGCGTCGGACAGGCCGAGGCCGAGGTGCTGGTGCGCGACCCCGTGGTGGTGACGGCCAGCCTGCCGCGCTTCATGGCGCCCGGCGACCGCTCGCGCCTGCTGCTGGAGATCGTGCATGCCACGGGGCCGGCGGGCCGGATGGGGCTGGATGTCTCGGCCGATGGCGTGGCGCTGGACACGGCCACCATCCCCTCGGGGCTGGAACTGGCCGCGCAGGGCAAGGCCACCCTGTCGATCCCCGTCACCGCGATCGAGACCGGCGTGCATAGCCTGCGCGTCGCACTGACCACTCCCGGCGGCAAGGTCCTGACCAAGGAACTGAAACTGCCGGTGCAGGTGAACGACCCCGAGACCACGCGCACCAGCCGCTTCACCGTCGCCGCAGGGCAGAGCTTTACCTTCAATTCCGACGTCTTCGCCGGGCTGCGCCGCGGCACCGGCCAGGCGACGCTGGCCATCGGGCCGCTGGCGCGTTTCGACACGGCGGGCCTGCTGCGCACGCTCGACCGCTACCCCTATGGCTGCACCGAACAGGTCACTTCGCAGGCGATGCCGCTGCTGTATCTCAGCTCGGTGGCCGAGGCGATGGGGCTGGCCAGCCGGGACAGCACGCACGAGCGCATCGCGCAGGCCATCGACGCGGTGCTGGCCAACCAGTCCGCCAGCGGCGGTTTCGGCCTGTGGCGGCCGGATTCGGGGGATTTCTGGCTCGACGCTTTCGTCACCGATTTCCTCAGCCGGGCGCGGGCCGAAGGGTTCGAGGTGCCGCAGACGGCATTCCGGCTGGCGATGGACAACCTGCGCAACCGGGTGAACTACGCACCCGATTTCGACGAGGGGGGCGAGGATATCGCCTATGCGTTGATGGTGTTGGCGCGCGAGGGCGCGGCGGCGATCAGCGACCTGCGCTACTACGCCGACGTCAAGGCCGAGGCCTTGGCCACGCCGCTGGCCAAGGCGCAGCTCGGCGCGGCACTGGCGTCGTACGGCGACCAGACCCGCGCCGACGCCATGTTCGGCCGGGCCGCCCGCCAGATGGCGGCGCAGATGGGCCGGGGTGAGGAAGAGCTCTGGCGCGCAGATTACGGCACGGCCCGGCGCGATGCGGCCGCCGTGCTGACCCTGGCGGCCGAGGCGGGCAGCGCGGTCGTCGACCGCGAGCAGTTCGCGACCTACATCGCGGGCGGCACGCAATCGCGCTCCACGCAGGAGGCGGTGTGGACCCTGATGGCCGCCAATGCGCTGATCGACCGCGCGGGCGAGGCGGGCTTCACCATCGACGGCCAACCCGCAACGGGGCCGCTGGTGCGGATGCTGGAGGATGACGCCGCCACCCCGGTGGAGATCCGTAACGGCAGCGGGCGCGACGCGCAGCTCACGCTGACCACCTTCGGCGTGCCGGCCCAGCCGGAGCCTGCGGGCGGGCGCGACTACGCGATCCGGCGCAGCTATTACACGCTGGAGGGCGAGCCCGCGGCCCCCGCCATCGTGGCCGCCGGCACGCGGCTGGTCACGGTGCTGACCATCGAGCCCTTCACCGACACCGAGGCGCGGCTGATGATCAGCGATCCGCTGCCCGCCGGGTTCGAGATCGACAACCCCAGCCTTCTGCGCGGCGGCGACATCCGGGCACTGGACTGGCTGGACCCCAATGACGACGCGCGGCACACCGAGTTCCGGCAGGACCGCTTCCTCGCCGCGGTGGACTGGGGGCAGGCCATGTCCTTTACGCTGGCCTATATCGTGCGCGCCACCGCGCCGGGCAGCTATCACCACCCCGCGGCCAGCGTCGAGGACATGTACCGCCCCGACCGTCGCGCCTGGTCTGACGCCGGCCGGGTGACCGTCACCGAATGAGGGCGCGCGCCCTTTTCCTGGCGGTGGCGCTGCTCTGTGCCGCCGCCGCGGCTCACGTCCGGTTCGACGCCTGGATAGAGGCGACGGAGTTTCCGCCGCTGGTGACCGAAACCTCCGTCGAAGTTCTGGCCCGCGACGGCACGCTGCTGCGCGCCTATACCGTGGCCGACGGGCGCTGGCGGCTGGCGGTCAGCCTGGATGCCGTCGATCCGCGCTACCTGGACATGCTGGTCGCCTATGAGGACAAGCGGTTCTACCGCCACCCGGGCGTGGACGGCCTGGCGTTGCTGCGGGCGGCGGCGCAGGCCGCGTGGAACGGGCGGATCGTCTCGGGCGGATCGACCCTGACCATGCAGGTGGCCCGCCTGCTGGAGGACAGCGGCACCGGCCGGTGGAAGGGCAAGATCCGGCAGGCCCGGCTGGCGCTGGCGCTGGAGCGGCGGCTGAGCAAGGGTCAAATCCTGACCCTCTACCTCAACCGCGCGCCCTTCGGCGGCAATCTCGAAGGGATACGCGCCGCCACCCGCGCCTATTTCGGCAAGGAGCCCGCCCGGCTTACCCCGGCCGAGGCCGCGCTGCTTGTCGCTCTGCCGCAGGCGCCGACCTCGCGCCGGCCCGACCGCTTCCCGGAACGCGCCGCAGAGGGCCGCGCGAGGGTGCTGGACCGCGTGGTGCGCGCCGGGCTCCTGCCCGCCGATCAGGCGGAGGCGGCGCGGCGCGCGCCGGTCCCCGAGACCCGCCACCCCTTCCCTGCGCTGGCCCCGCACCTGGCCGACCGGGCACTGGCCGAGGCGCCCGAGGCGCCGCTGCACCGGCTGACCGTGGACGCGCCGCTCCAGGCCCAACTCGAAGCGCTGGCCCGCCGCGCGGTGCAGGGCCGGGGCGATGCCCTATCGGTGGCGATCCTCGTCGCCGATCACCGCAGCGGCGAAATCCTGGCCTCGGTCGGATCGCCCGATTTCACCGACACCGCGCGGCGCGGCTTCGTTGACATGACGCAGGCGCTGCGCTCGCCCGGCTCGACGCTGAAACCCCTGGTCTACGGCCTGGCCTTCGACGAGGGGCTGGCCCATCCCGAGACCCTGATCGAGGACCGCCCCACCGCCTTCGGCCAGTACCGCCCGGTCAATTTCGACGGAGAATATCGCGGCACGATCCGGTTGCGCGAGGCGCTGCAGCAGTCGCTGAACATCCCCGTTGTCGCGCTGACCGAGGCGCTGGGGCCGGCCCGCCTGATGACCGGCCTCAGGCGTGCAGGCATGCAGCCCGAACTGCCCGACGGCACCCCGGGCCTTGCCATCGCGCTGGGCGGGCTCGGCGTCACGCTGGAGGATCTCGCCCGCCTTTACGCGGCGCTGGCCAACGGGGGCCGCCCGGTGCCGCTGACCTGGCGCGCCGATGCGGAACCGGGAGCGCCGGGGCCGCGCGTGCTGTCGTCCGAGGCCGCCTGGCAGGTCGCCGACATCCTGCGCGGCACGCCCGCGCCGCCCGCCGCGCCGCAGGGCGTTCTGGCCTTCAAGACCGGCACCTCCTACGGCCACCGCGATGCCTGGGCGGTGGGGTTCGACGGCGAGCACGTGGTCGCGGTCTGGATGGGGCGCGCCGACGGCACGCCCGTGCCCGGCGCCTTCGGCGGCGACTTGGCCGCGCCCCTGCTGTTCGAGGCCTTCACCCGGCTCAAGCCGCGCCCCGCGCCGCTGCCCCCGCCGCCGCCTGCCGTGCTGCTGGTGCCCAATGCCGACCTGCCGCAGCCCCTGCGCCGCTTCCGCCCGCGCGACGCGGTCTTCGCACCCATGCCCGGCGGGCCGGTCTTGGTCTATCCGCCCGATGGGGCCCTGCTGGAACTGGGGGAAACGGACCTGGTGGTGAAGCTCAGCGACGGCACGCCGCCCTTCACCCTGCTTCTCAACGGCGCGCCCGCCCTGACCGGGCTGCGCGCCCGCGAGGGGGTGCTGCCCGCGCCCGGCCCCGGCTTCGTCACCCTGTCGGTGATCGACGCCAACGGGCTGGCGGCGCGGGCGCGGCTCCGGCTGCGGTGACGCGACGATCGGTGCATGGTCGCGCCCGGCGGTAACGCCGGTCCGCGCCGGAGGGCGCCCTTCCGCTAGACCCGCTCGATGGCCAGCGCGATGCCCTGCCCGCCGCCGATGCACATGGTGACCAGGCCGCGCCTGCCGCCGGTCCGCTGCAGTTCATACAGCGCCTTCACGGTCAGGATCGCGCCGGTCGCCCCCACCGGATGGCCCAGCGCGATGGCGCCGCCATTGGGGTTCACCCTGGCCGGGTCCAGCCCCAGCGCGCGGTTCACCGCGATAGCCTGGGCGGCGAAAGCCTCGTTCGATTCGATCACGTCGAAATCGCCCACGCCCAGCCCGGTGCGCGCGAGCAGCGTCTCCACCGCCGGAATGGGGCCGATGCCCATAACCTCCGGCCGCACGCCGGCATGGGCGTAGCCGAGGATGCGGGCGCGCGGGGTCAGCCCCGCGGCCTCGGCCGCCTCGGAACGGGCGAGAACCAGCGCGGCGGCGCCGTCATTGATGCCGCTGGCGTTGCCCGCCGTGACCGTCCCGTCGTTCTGGAAGACCGGGCGCAGGCCGGCCAAGGCCTCGGCCGTGGTCGCTTTGGGGTGCTCGTCGGTGTCGAAGGCGACCGTGTCGCGCTTCACCTTCACCTCGACCGGCACGATCTGGTCCTTGAAATGGCCATCGGCGATGGCCCTGGCCGCGCGGGCCTGGCTTTCCAGTGCAAAGGCGTCCTGATCGGCGCGGCTGATGCCATGCTCGGCCGCCACGTTCTCGGCGGTCACGCCCATGTGGCCGGTGCCGAAGGGGCAGCTCAGCGCGCCCAGCATCATGTCCTGCGCTCCCGCGTCGCCCATCTTCTGCCCCCACCGGGCGGCGGGCAGGATGTAGGGGGAGCGGCTCATGCATTCCGCGCCGCCCGCGAGGCCGAAATCGGCATCCCCCAGCATCAGCGACTGCACCACCGACACGATCGCCTGCGCGCCCGAGCCGCAGAGCCGGTTGACGTTCATCGCCGGCGCCCCCTCGAGCACGCCGGCCTGCATTGCGGCGACGCGCGACAGGTACATGTCCCGCGGCTCGGTATTGATGATATGGCCGAAGGCCACATGCCCGATCTGCGCGCCCTCTACACCCGCGCGCTGCAGCGCGGCGCGGGCGGCGACTGTGCCCAGCTCGATCGGCGGGGTGCCGGCCAGCGATCCGCCGAAGGTGCCGATGGCGGTGCGCGCGCCGGAAAGGATGACGATATCACTCATGGGGGCCTCCCGGATGTCCCGTTCGATTTGCCCGGCAGCCTAATCGCGGGACGCGGCGGCGCACAGGGAAACGTCGCGTCGCAAACAGCCCGGAAAGCGGCTGTGCAAGCCTTCTCAACTGTGTATCCTGCCCCCGAAGGAGGCCCGTATGCCCTACACCTACCGCCCCTACCCCTACACGCG
>JBNGCX010000007.1:0-83603 GCA_049974865.1 Paracoccaceae bacterium | reverse complement strand
GCCCGGGCTAGTCGCCCGGGCCAAGGGGAATAGAGGCGGCCCGCCCGCATCACCCAAAGAAAAAGGCCCCGCCGAAGCGGGGTCTTTGATCCTTTTCACCGGGCGGCCTACTCGGCCGGGACAGCCGTCTCCTCCAGGCTCAGCGGATGCGGCAGCTTGTTCAGCATCTCCTTCGGGCAGACCTGGATGAAGTTGCCCTTCTCCAGATCCCAGTGCTGCAGGATGTCCAGCGCCTTGCGGCTCTTGGTTTCCTCGGCGTGACGCTCGATCAGGCCCTTGAGCTGCTCCTCCCAGGCGTCCACCGTCACCGGGCAGGTGACCAGCGTCTCGAGGTTGAGCAGGTCCATCGCCGTGCCCTCCGGGTCATGCAGATAGGCCATGCCGCCGGTCATGCCCGCGCCGAAGTTCGCCCCGATCGACCCGAGGATCACCGCAACGCCGCCGGTCATGTATTCACAACCGTTGGAGCCGCAGCCCTCGATCACCACCTTTGCGCCCGAGTTGCGCACGGCGAAACGCTCGCCCGCGCGGCCCGCGGCGAAGAGGTAGCCGTCGGTCGCACCGTAGAGCACCGTATTGCCGATAATGGTGTTCTCGGCCGCCACCAGCGGGCTCGCCATCGGCGGACGCACCACCACGGTGCCGCCGGACAGGCCCTTGCCCACGTAGTCGTTGGCATCGCCCGAGACCTCCAGTTTCAGCCCCGGCGCCAGGAAGGCGCCCAGCGACTGGCCGGCGCTGCCGGTCAGCTTCACCGTCAGGTGGTCGGGCTGCAGGCTGTTGCGCATGCCGAAGCGCTTCACCAGGTGGCTGGAGGTGCGGGTGCCGATGGTGCGCAGGGTGTTGCGCACCGCGTAGCTCAGCTGCATCTTCTCGCCATCCTCGAGGAAGCGATGCGCGTCGCGCACGATCTCGGCGTCCAGCGTATCGTCCACCGGGTTGCGCGGCTTGTTGCGGTCATAGGTGATCTGCTCCGCGCCATCGACGGTGATCAGCAGCGGGTTCAGGTCCAGGTCGTCCAGATGCGCCGAGCCGCGGCTGACCTGGGTCAGCAGGTCGGCCCGCCCGATCACCTCGTCGAGGCTGCGCGCCCCGATCGAGGCCAGGATCTCGCGCACTTCCTGCGCGTAGAAGGTGATCAGGTTCACCACCTTGTCCGCGTTGCCGGTGAACTTGGCACGCAGGCGCTCGTCCTGGGTGCAGACGCCCACCGGGCAGGTGTTGGATTGGCACTGGCGCACCATGATGCAGCCCATCGCGATCAGCGCGGCGGTGCCGATGCCGTATTCCTCGGCCCCCATCATCGCCGCCATCACGATGTCGCGCCCGGTGCGCAGGCCGCCGTCGGTGCGCAGCGTGACCCGGTCGCGCAGGTCGTTCATGGCCAGAACCTGGTGCGCCTCGGTCAGGCCCATCTCCCAGGGCAGGCCGGCGAACTTGATCGAGGTCGCGGGGCTGGCGCCCGTGCCGCCGTTATGGCCCGAGATCAGGATCACGTCGGCCTTGGCCTTGGCCACGCCGGCCGCGATGGTGCCCACGCCGCTGGCGGCCACCAGCTTGACCGTCACCTTGGCGCGCGGGTTGATCTGCTTGAGGTCGTAGATCAACTGCGCGAGGTCCTCGATCGAATAGATGTCGTGGTGCGGCGGGGGCGAGATCAAGGTCACGCCCTTGGTCGAATGCCGCAGCCGCGCGATCAGGTCGGTCACCTTCAGGCCGGGCAGCTGGCCGCCCTCGCCGGGCTTGGCGCCTTGGGCCACCTTGATCTCCAGCTCTTCGCACTGGTTCAGGTATTCGGCGGTCACGCCGAAGCGGCCCGATGCCACCTGCTTGATCTTGGCCGAGGGGTTGTCGCCGTTGGGTTCCGGGTGGAAATGCGCCGGATCCTCGCCGCCCTCGCCCGAGTCGGACTTGGCGCCGATGCGGTTCATGGCCACGTTCAGCGTCTTGTGCGCCTCGGGGCTCAGCGCGCCCAGCGACATGCCCGGCGTGACGAAGCGCTTGCGGATCGAGGTGATCGATTCCACCTCCTCGATCGGCACCGGCTTGCCGAGCGGCTTGACGTCCAGAAGGTCGCGCAGGTGGATCGGCGGGTTCGCCCGCATCGCGGAGGAGAACTTCTTCCACATCTCGTAGGACGCCGTGTTGCAGGCCATCTGCAGCATGTGCATGGTCTGCGCCTCCCAGGCGTGCTTCTCGCCGGAGCGCCGCGCCTTGTAGAAGCCGCCCACGGGCAGCACGTTGGCAGGCCCTTTCCAGCCCTGGGCATGGACCTGCTCCAGCTTGCGCTGGATGCCGCCCACGCCGATGCCCGAGATGCGCGAGGGCATGCCGGGGAAATACTCGGCGCACATGGCGCGGCTGAGGCCCACGGCCTCAAAGTTCAATCCGCCCCGATAGGACGAGATCACCGAGATCCCCATCTTGGACATGATCTTCAGCAGGCCGGCGTCCACCGCTTTGCGGTAACGCGCCACGGCCTCGGTCAGGGTGCAGTCCAGCAGCCCCCGCTCGATCCGGTCGGCCAGGCTGTCCTCGGCCAGGTAGGCGTTCACGGTGGTCGCGCCGCAGCCGATCAGCACGGCGAAGTAATGCGGGTCGATGCATTCGGCCGAACGCACGTTCAGCGAGGTGAAGGTGCGCAGCCCCTTGCGGGTCAGCCAGCTATGCACCGCGCTGGTGGCCAGGATCATCGGCATCGGCACGCGATCCTCGCCCTGCGCCATGTCGCTCAGCACCAAGTGACCGGCGCCCGAGCGCACGGCGTCCTCGGCCTCGGCCCGGATGCGGACCAGGCCCTGGCGCAGCGCGTCGGGGCCGCTGCCGGCGGGAAAGGTGCAGTCGATCTCGGTCATCGGCGCGTTGAACTGCTTGACCAGCTCCTCGAACTGCGCGTTGGCCACGAAGGGGCTTTCCAGCGTCAGGATCTCGGTCTGGCTGCTGTTCTCGTCCAGCACGTTCTTGAGGTTGCCGAACCGCGTCTTCAGGCTCATCACCCGGTATTCGCGCAAGCTGTCGATCGGCGGGTTGGTCACCTGGCTGAAGTTCTGGCGGAAGAAATGGCTCAGCGGCCGGTATTTCTCCGACAGCACCGCCGAGGGCGTATCGTCGCCCATCGAGGCGATCGCCTCTTTCCCGTCCTCGGCCATCGGCGCCAGGATCTGCTCCAGCTCCTCGATCGAGTAGCCGGCCGCGATCTGCCGCTTGCGCAGCTCGCCGCCCGAATGGATCGCCTTCTCGCTGACGCTCGCCAGCGCCTCCTCGAGGTCGTTGATCTTGCCGACCCACTCGCCGAAGGGCTGGGCATTGGCCAGCTTGTCCTTGATCTCGGTGTCGTGGAACAGCGCGCCCTCGGCCATGTCCACGGCGATCAGTTGGCCCGGGCCCAGCGCGCCCTTCTCGCGCACCGTGGCCTCGTCGGTGGGCACCATGCCCGCCTCGGACCCGGCGATCAGCATGCCGTCGCCGGTCACCACGTAGCGCATCGGGCGCAGGCCGTTGCGGTCGAGCCCGGCGCAGACCCAGCGGCCGTCGGTCATGGCCAGCGCGGCGGGGCCGTCCCAGGGTTCCATCACGCTGTTGCAGTAGGAATACATGTCGCGCCAGGCCTGCGGCAGTTCCACCGCCTGCTTGGACCAGCTCTCGGGCACCAGCATGGTCTTGGCCATCGGTGCGTTGCGGCCGGCGCGCACCAGAACCTCGAACACCGCGTCCAGCGCCGCCGAGTCCGAGCTGCCGCCGGGCACGATCGGCTTGATGTCCTCGGCCATGTCGCCGAAGGCGGTGCTGGCCATGCGGATCTCGTGGCTCTTCATCCAGTTCAGGTTGCCCTTCAGCGTGTTGATCTCGCCGTTATGGGCGAGCATGCGGAAGGGCTGCGCCAGCCACCATTGCGGGAAGGTGTTGGTCGAATAGCGCTGGTGATAGATCGCGAAGGCCGATTCGAAACGCTCGTCCTTCAGGTCCGGGTAGAACTCGGCCACCTGCTCGGCCAGCATCATCCCCTTGTAGATGATCGAGCGGCAGGACAGCGAACACAGGTAGAGACCCGAGATGCCCTCGGCCGCGACCGCCTTCTCGATGCGGCGGCGGATGACGTAAAGCTCGCGCTCGAAGGTCTCCTCGTCCACGCCCTTGGAGTTCGAGATCAGGATCTGCTCGATCTCCGGCCGGGTGGCGTTGGCCTTCTCGCCCAGCACCTCGATATTCACCGGCACGTGGCGCCAGCCGTAGATGTAATAGCCCATGCGCAGCACCTCGGCCTCGACGATGGTGCGGCATTTCTCCTGCGCGCCGAAATCGGTGCGCGGCAGGAAGACCTGGCCGACCGCGATCAGCTCGTCCATCTTCGGCTCGTGGCCGGTGCGGCGGATCTGGTCGTAGAAGAAGGGCGCCGGGATCTGCACGTGGATGCCCGCGCCGTCGCCGGTCTTGCCGTCGGCGGCCACGGCACCACGGTGCCAGATCGCCTTCAGCGCGTTGATGCCGTTCTCCACCACCTGGCGCGAGGGCTTGCCGTCGAGCGAAACCACCAGCCCCACGCCGCAGGACGAATGCTCGTCCTCGTCGCGATAGAGGCTGTTCTCGGCCATCCACTTGCGCTTGGCCTCCTCGGCGGCGGCCCAGTTGGCGTCGTATTTGGTCATGGTCTTAACCCTTCCTTCTGCAGACGGGTCAGGGATTCTGCCCTGTTCACCTGCGATAATCTCGTCGGGTCCGGCCGGGCTCATATGCGACTCATATCCGAGTCATATGGCTTTCATATCGCCCGGCGCGACCCGGTTAATGTCTCACTCGGCCGCCACCTGCGCGGGCTGCGCGAGGTAGTTCAGGATGCTGTCAGCCGCCTCGCGCCCGTCGCGGATGGCCCAGACCACCAGCGACGCGCCGCGCACGATGTCGCCCACGGCGAAGACGCCCGGCAGGCTGGTCTCGTGGCTGCGGAAATCGGCCTTGACGGTGCCCCAGCGGGTGACCTCAAGCGCCTTCTCGCCCCACAGCGTCGGCAGGTCCTCGGGCTCGAAGCCCAGCGCCTTGATCACTAGGTCGGCGTCCTCGACATAATCCGCGCCCTCGATCACCTCGGGGGTCTGTCGGCCGCTGGCATCCGGGGTGCCCAGGCGCATCTTCTGCACCATCACGCCGCTCACCGGATCGCCGCTGAAACCCTTGGGCGCCGACAGCCAGACGAATTCCACGCCTTCCTCCTCGGCGTTCTGCACCTCGCGCTGCGAGCCGGGCATGTTGGCGCGGTCGCGGCGATACAGGCATTTCACGCTGTCCGCGCCCTGGCGGATCGCGGTGCGCACGCAGTCCATCGCGGTGTCGCCGCCGCCGATCACCACCACGCGCTTGCCGTGGGCGTTCAGCTCGCCGTTCTCGAATTCCGGCACCTCGTCGCCGAAGCTGACCCGGTTGGAGGCGGTCAGGAAGTCGATCGCGCGCACGATGCCAGCGGCGCCCGCGCCGGGGCCCTTCAGGTCGCGGGTCTTGTAGACGCCGGTGGCGATCAGCACCGCGTCATGCTTGCCGCGGATCGCGTCAAAGCTGATATCCTCGCCCACGTTGCAGTTCAGCACGAACTCGACGCCGGCCTTTTCCAGCTGCTCGACGCGGCGCATGACCACGTCCTTCTCCAGCTTGAAGCCGGGGATGCCATAGGTCAGCAGCCCGCCCGCGCGGTCGTAGCGGTCATAGACCGTGACCTGCAGCCCGGCGCGGCGCAGCGCGTCCGCCGCCGCCAGCCCGCCGGGGCCCGCGCCGATGATGGCCACGCTTTCGCTGCGCTCCTCGGCCGGTGCGATGGGCTGGACCCAGCCTTTCTCCCAAGCGGTGTCGGTGATGTATTTCTCCACCGCGCCGATGGTGACGGTGCCGTGGCCCGACTGCTCGATCACGCAATTGCCTTCGCACAGGCGGTCCTGCGGGCAGATCCGGCCGCAGATCTCGGGGAAGGTGTTGGTGGCCTGGCTCATCTCGTAGGCCTCTTCCAGCCGGCCCTCGGCGGTCAGGCGCAGCCAGTCGGGGATGTTGTTGTGCAGCGGGCAGTGCGACTGGCAATAGGGCACGCCGCATTGCGAGCAGCGGCTGGCCTGCTGCCTGGCCTTTTCGTCTGCAAATTCCGCGTAGATTTCGTGAAAGTCCTGCGCACGCAGATTCGGGGGACGCTTTTCGGGCATCTCCTTCTCGACTGTCACGAACTGGAGCATTTTCTGCTTCGACATGGCGGAATTCTCCTAGTTTTCCGAATCCGAACCCCCTCATACGGGGCGTGAAGCCAAAATAAAAGTCAGCCGTGCTGACCTAATTGTCACGAAAGCCTGCCAGTGCGCTGTTCAAATTGCCGCATCCGCAAAATTTTAGGTAATTATTGCTTACCTATTTACCTGCTTTCCATTGAGAATCACCTCGCTACGATGCGCCCAGTTTGACCGATCCGGGCGCACATGTCTCTGTTCCATCTTTTCCTCGTCGCCGTGATCCAGGGCCTGACCGAGTTTCTGCCGGTCTCGTCCTCGGGCCACCTGATCCTGCTGCCCAACCTTACCGGGCTGGACGACCAGGGGCTGGTGATCGACGTGGCCGTGCATGTGGGCACACTGCTGGCGGTGGTGCTCTATTTCCACCGCGACGTCTCGGCCGCCTTCCTCGGGTTGGGCCGGCTGATGCGCGGACGCATGGATACCGAGGGCGCGCGCCTCGCCTTCCTGCTGATCGTGGCCACCGTGCCCGTGGTGCTGATCGGGCTGGTGCTGAACCTCACCGGGCTGGAGGACGCCATGCGCTCCACCACGGTGATCGGCTGGACCATGCTGATCTTCGGCCTCGTCCTGTACTGGGCCGACCAGAACGGCCCCGCCACCCGCCGCGCCGATGGCTGGGCCCTGCGCGACGCCATCATCATGGGACTGTGGCAGGCGGTGGCGCTGATCCCGGGCACCTCGCGCTCGGGCATCACCATCACCGGCGCGCGGCTGCTGGGGTTCGAGCGCAGCGATGCCGCCAAGATCGCCATGCTGATGTCGATCCCCACCATCGCCGCCTCGGGCGTGCTGCTGGGCGCCGAGGTGGCGGTCACCGCCAACGCCGCCGCCGCCCGCGACGGGGCGATCGCGGCGGGCTTTGCCTTTGTCGCGGCACTTTTGGCGCTGAGCCTGATGATGCGGCTGCTGCGCAGTGTCAGCTTCACGCCTTACGTGGTCTACCGGGTGATCCTGGGCGTGGTGCTGCTGGCGATCGCCTACACCTGACCCCCCCAGGTCAGACCTTCAGGTTCCTGGCCGAGGCGGTGATGTCGTCATACTGGCCCTGCGGGCGGAAGCGCCACAGGTAGCTCGGCAGGACCGCGCCCATCGCCGTCGGGGTGATCCCCAGCTCGGCAAAGCCGCTGGCCCCCTCGGCAACCACGTTGTCGCGGCGCAGGTTCTTGAGCTGGTCGCGGGTCAGCATCCCGTTGGGGATCAGCCCCAGCGACACCGCCTGCACCATGTCGAAGCCGAAGGCCATGATCCGCGCGATGAAGAACGGCAGGTTCACCACCACGCGCTTGCGGTGGATGACCGCGCACATCTTTTGCATCAGCTCGCGGAAGCTCGCCACGTCGGGGCCGCCCAGCTCATAGGTGCCCGGCGCGACCTGGCCCTGCGCGGCCTTGGCCGCCGCCGCGGCCACGTCGTCGACATAGACCGGCTGGAACTTGGTCTCGGCGCCCACAACGGGCAGCAGGTAGCCCCAGCGGGCCATTCCGGCGAAGCGGTTGAAGAACTGGTCCTCGGGCCCGAAAATCACCGAGGGGCGCAGGATCACCGCGCCGGGGAAGGACGCGAGAACGCCCTGCTCGCCCAGCGCCTTGGTGCGCGCATAGCCGCTGTCGGACTCGGCATCGGCCCCGATGGCCGAGATATGCACGAGGTTTTTCACGCTCTGCTCGGCCGCGATGCGTGCGATTCGCGCCGCGCCCTCGGCCTGCACGGCGTCGAAGCTCTGCTTGCCCAACTCGTTCAGGATGCCCACGCAGTTGACCACCGCGTCGGCCCCCTGCATCACCGCCGCCACCGAGGCATCGTCGCGGATGTTGCAGAACACCGGCTCCACCTGTCCGACCGCGCCATAGGGCCTCACGAAGATCGCCTCGTTCGGGCGGCGCACCGCGACGCGCACCCGCCAGCCCGCCCGGGCCATGCGCTGCGCGACATAGCGTCCGACGAACCCCGAACCGCCGTAAATCGTGACGAGCTTGGACATGGAGACCTCTCCCCTGGCTGAAAATCCGTTGTCTGAATAGCTTTCCCGCCCCTTCCGAACAAGCGGTTATCGCCAATCTGCATTTTCTGCGAGAAATGCCGTTGACACCACCTGCCAGCCCCATTACATCCCCGCTCCACGACACCTGCCCAGGTGGCGGAATTGGTAGACGCGCTAGCTTCAGGTGCTAGTGTCCGCATGGACGTGGAGGTTCGAGTCCTCTCCTGGGCACCATCCCCATACAAGCGGGGCACCGCGTGGCGAGCACTCTCTACAAACGTGATCTTCCCGACGGGCTGGACCTGGGTCCGGTCGTGGCCATCGACTGCGAAACCATGGGCCTGAACCCGCATCGCGACCGGCTGTGCGTGGTGCAGATGTCGGGCGGCGACGGCCATGCCCACCTGGTGCAGATCGAGCAGGGCCAGACCGAGGCGCCGAACCTGTGCCGCATGCTGGCCAATCCGGATGTGCTGAAGCTGTTCCATTTCGGCCGATTCGACATCGCGGCGCTGCTGAACACCTTCGGCGTGCTGACCGCGCCGGTCTACTGCACCAAGATCGCCTCGAAACTGGTGCGCACCTATACCGACCGGCACGGGCTGAAATTCCTGCTGCAGGAGATGCTGGGAATCGACATCTCCAAGCAGCAGCAAAGCTCGGACTGGGGCGCCGAGGAACTGACCGACGCGCAGATCGCCTACGCGGCCTCGGACGTGCTGCACCTGCACCAACTCAAGTCCGAGCTGGACAAGATCCTGGCCCGCGAGGGGCGCGGCGAGATCGCCCAGGCCTGCTTCGATTTCCTGCCCACCCGTGCCAAGCTCGATCTGGCCGGCTGGCCCGAGATTGACATTTTCGCCCACTAAGCAAAGCGGCATGGACAAGGACAAACTTCTGAATACCGGCCGTCGCGTCATCACGCGCGAGGCCGCGGCGCTGAGCCTTCTGGCCGACAGCCTGAACGGCGGCTTCACCGAGGCCGTCGAGGTGATTCTGGCGGCCAAGGGGCGGGTGATCGTCTCGGGCATGGGCAAATCCGGCCATGTCGGGCGCAAGATCGCGGCGACGCTGGCCTCCACCGGCACGCCCGCGCATTTCGTCCACCCCGCCGAGGCCAGCCATGGCGACCTCGGCATGCTGGCGCGCGGCGACGTGGCGCTGGTGCTGTCCAACTCGGGCGAGACGCCGGAACTGGCCGACATCATCGCCTATACCCGCCGCTTCGGCATCCCGCTGATCGGCGTGGCCGGGCGCGCCGGCTCGACGCTCTTGCGCGAATCCGACGTGGAGCTGCTGCTGCCGCCCGCGCCCGAGGCCTGCGAGACGGGCATCGTGCCCACGACCTCCACCACCATGACACTGGCGCTGGGCGACGCGCTGGCCGTGGCGTTGATGGAGCACCGCCGTTTCACCCCCGAGCATTTCCGCGAGTTCCACCCCGGCGGCAAGCTGGGCGCGCAGCTGAGCAAGGTGCGCGACCTGATGCACGAAGAGGTCCCCGTGGTGCGCACCGGCACCCCGATGAGCGAAGCCCTGCTGACCATCAGCCAAAAGGGATTCGGCGTTGTCGGCGTGACCGATGCGGATGGTAAGCTGCTGGGCATCGTGACCGACGGCGACCTGCGCCGTCACATGGAAGGGCTGCTGAACAAGACCGCCGACGAGGTGATGACCGAGAACCCGCTGACCATAGAGCCCGACGCCCTGGCCGAAGAGGCGCTGGCGCTTATGAACGCCCGCAAGGTGACCTGCCTGTTCGTGGTCGCACCCGGCGGCGACGGCCGGGCCGAGGGCATCCTGCATATCCACGACTGCCTGCGCGCAGGCGTGGCCTGAGCGCCATGCCCTCGCGCGACAACGCCTATTCGCGTTTCATCACGCTGGCCAAGATCGTCCTGCCGCTGGCAGCGCTCGCGCTCTTGTCCACGCTGTTCCTGATGTCGCGCAATATCGACCCGACCGAGTCGATCCCCTACGCGACCGTGGATGTCGAGGAGCTGGTGCGCGAGCCCCGCGTCACCGCGCCCAACTATTCCGGCGTCACCTCGGACGGCACCGCCATCTCCGTACAGGCCGAAACCGCGCGCCCCGACCCCGAGGGGGCCGACCGCGCCTCGGCCGACAGGCTGACCGCGCGGCTGGATTTCGCCGATGGCAGCTCGGCCGACATCGCCTCGGCCGAGGGGTTGGTGGATACCGCTGCGGGGCTGGCCTATCTGCAGGGCGGCGTGGTGATCGACACCTCGACCGGCTACCACATCACAACCGAGGCACTGACCACCGCACTGGAATACACCTCGGTCGTCACCGAAAGCACGGTCGAGGCCACCGGCCCCCCGGGGCGGCTGACCGCCGGACGGATGGAAATGGACGAGGACCCGGACGCCCCCGGCCAGTATCTTCTGGTTTTCAAGGATGGGGTGAAGCTGGTATATGACCCCGTGAAGTAAAGAGGGCATGACGTGACCATTCTGAGAACCGGCCTTGTGGCCCTGACGCTGTTGCTCTTGCCCGCATTGGCCCAGGCCCAGGGCGCCAATGTCGCCTTCGGCGGGCTGAAGCACGACAGCACCCTGCCGGTCGAGGTCACCTCGGATCAGCTCAATGTCAGCCAGGCCGACGGCACCGCAATCTTCTCGGGCAACGTGCTGGTGGTGCAGGGCGAGATGCGCCTGTCCTCGGACAAGGTGCGCGTCGAATACGGCGCCGAGGGCACCGAGAATGCCGGCCGCATCGCCCGGATGCATGCCTCGGGCAACGTGGTCATGGTCACCCCGCAGGAGGCCGCCGAGGCGGACGAGGCCGTCTATACCATCGACAGCGGCAGCGTCGTGCTGACCGGCAACGTGATCCTGACGCAGGAGCGCAACGCGCTGTCGGGCCAGCGGCTGGTGGTCGATCTGAATGCCGGCACCGGCGTCATGGAAGGGCGGGTGAAGACCATTTTCCAGCCCGCGCCCCAGGAATGAGCCGCCGCCCCGAACTGACCGTCGCCGGGGGCGGGTCCGGCCTCAAGGTCACGCATCTGCGCAAGAGCTACCGCAAGCGCCCGGTGATCCGCGATGTCAGCCTCGAACTGGGCCGCGGCGAGGTGGTGGCGCTGCTGGGCCCCAACGGCTCGGGCAAGACGACCTGCTTTTACTGCGTGGCCGGGCTGATCAACCCCGAGGGCGGCTCGGTCACCATCGACGGGCGCGACGTGACCAACTTCCCGATGTATCGCCGCGCCAAACTGGGCATCGGCTATCTGCCGCAGGAGGTCAGCATCTTCCGCGGGCTCAGCGTCGAGGACAATATTCTCGCCATCCTCGAGATCGCCGAGAAAGACCGCCACAAGCGGCGCGAGCGGCTGGAAGAGCTGCTGTCGGAATTCTCCATCGGCCACCTGCGCCGCGCCCCCGCCCTGTCGCTGTCGGGCGGCGAGCGGCGCCGGGTCGAGATCGCCCGCTGCCTGGCCGCCAACCCGAAATACCTCCTGCTGGACGAGCCCTTCGCCGGGGTCGACCCGATCGCCGTGGGCGAGATTCGCGCGCTGGTCGCCGACCTGAAGAACCGCGGCATCGGCGTGCTGATCACCGACCACAACGTCCGCGAGACGCTGGAGATCGTGGACCGCGCCTATATCCTGCACGAGGGCACGGTGCTGATGAGCGGCACCGCCGACGAGGTAGTGCGCGACGAGAACGTGCGCCGCGTCTATCTCGGCCAGAGCTTCCGCATTTCCTGAGCACGCCATGGCCCTGACCCCCGGCCTCGACCTTCGGCAGACGCAGCGCCTGGCGCTGACGCCGGGGATGCGGCAGGGGCTGGCGGTGCTCCAGCTTTCCACGCTCGACCTCTGGGACGAGCTGCGCCGGCTGGCCGAGGAAAACCCACTGCTGGAGCTGCACGAGCCGGCCGCGGCGGCCGGCGGTTTCGATTTCGAGGCCGCGGCGCATCCCGAGACCCTGGCCGAGAACCTCTCGGCGCAGATCGCGCTGATGCCCCTGCCGCCCGAGACGGCGGCGCTGGCGCGATTCCTGACGGGCGACCTGACCGAGGACGGCTACCTTGCCAGCTCGGCCGAGGAACTGTCCGAGGCGCTGGGCCTGCCCGTGGCGCAGATCGAGGCGGCCGTCCAAGCGCTGCAGTCCTGCGAGCCGGCCGGCGTCGCCGCCCGCGACCTGGCCGATTGCCTTGCGCTGCAACTGATCGACCGGGGCGAGGCGCCGGACATTGCCCGGGCCGCCTGCGCCCATCTCGCCTTGCTGATGGAGGGACGATGGTCCCGCGCGGCGCGGCTGACCGGCCTGCCGCGCACCGAGCTGGAGCGCCTGGCCGACCTGATCCGCGACCTGCCGCCGCGCCCGGCCGCACCCCTGTCCGGGACCGCACCGCCGGTGATTCCCGAGATCGCGGTGGAGGAGGACGGCCAGGGCGGGTTCCGCGTGGTCTCGCTGCATGACGCGCTGCCCGGCCTGCGCCTGGATGCGGCGCTCGCCGACCAGGCCGGGGCCAGCCCGGCGCTGCGACCCCAGCTCGAGGCCGCCGAGGCCGCGCTGCGCGCGCTGCGCCACCGCGCCGACACGCTGCACCACGTCGCGCGGGTCATCGTCACCCGCCAGCACCGATTCTTCGCGCAGGGCCCCGACCACATGGCCCCCCTCACCCGCGCCGGGATCGCGGCCGAGCTGGGCCTGCACCCCTCGACCGTGGGCCGCGCCATCGCCGGCAAGGCGCTGCTGTTCCATGGCGCGGTCCATCCGCTGTCGCTATTCCTGTCCAAGGCCCTTCCCGGCGCCGTCTCGGCCCACAGCGCGCAACGACGGCTGCACCGCCTCGTCGCCGAGGAACCCGCCGATTCCCCGCTCTCGGACGAGCAGATTGCCGCGCTTTTGCAGCGCGAAGGCGTTGACATCGCCCGCCGAACTGTCGCCAAATACAGGGGATGCATGAACATACCTTCATCGTTCGAACGCAAGCGGCAAAAGGCCGGGCGGCGGACGGGTCCGACCCCCAGAGGTCTTGGATCACCCGAGATTTCGTGACATGGCAAGGAGCTTGCATGACGCGGGCGCCAGAACCATGTCAGCATTCTGCCTAAGGAGGAGCGATGCGTTACCAAATCAGCGGCAAACAGATCGACATCGGCGATGCCCTTCAGACCCACGTGAAGGAAGAGTTGGGCGCGGTTGTCGAGAAATACGCCCAGCGCCCGACCGACGCCCAGATCGTCTTTTCGCGCAACGCGCATGAATATGTCTGCGAGGCGACCATCCACCTCTCGACCGGCCTGAGCGCCCAGGCCAAGGCACACGCGACCGAGATCTACGCGGCCTTCGACGCCTGCCGCGACAAGATGGACAAGCAACTGCGCCGCTACAAGCGCCGCCTGAAGGACCATCACCGCGAACGGACGCAGCCGGTTGAACTCACGGGCGGTTCCTCGTATATCCTCGCCAGCGCGGAAGACGCAGAGGATGCAGAGCCCGACACGCTCCAGCCCATGATCATCGCCGAGATGGAAACGAAGGTGCCTTCGCTTTCAGTGGGCGAGGCCGTCATGCAGATGGAACTGGCAGGTTCGGATCTATTGGTGTTCCGCAACGAGAAAACCGGGGGTGTGAACGTCGTGCATCGCCGAGATGACGGCAATATCGGCTGGATCGACCCCTTATCGGCGACGCAGTGACACCGCCCCGACGGGCCTGAAATCGACACAAGGTTTATGGAACTTTCTAGAATCCTGAAGCCCGAAGCCGTGAAGGCCATCGGCACAATGTCCAGTAAGAAACGCCTCTTCCAGCATCTGGGAGAGGTGGCCGCATCCGCCTATGGCCTGTCGGCCAGCGACGCGGTCGACGCCCTGCAGGAACGCGAGAGCCTCGGGCCCACCGGCGTGGGCCATGGCGTCGCCCTGCCCCACGCCCGGCTCGAAGGGCTCACCGAGGTGGTGGGCGCCTTCCTGAAACTGGAAAAGCCGCTCGATTTCGAGGCGGTGGACCGCCAGCCGGTGGACCTGGTCTTTGCCCTCTTCGCGCCCATGGATTCGGGCGTGGATCACCTCAAGGCGCTGGCGCTGGTGTCGCGCACGATGCGCGATTCCGCCATCTGCGCCAAGCTGCGGGCCAATGACGACCCGGCCGCGCTGCATGCCGTGCTGACCGAGCAGCAGGCCACCCAGGCGGCCTGATCCCCTAGCCCCAGGCGCGGTAGCCGAACGCCATGTAGTCGCGCCGATAGACGGCGCGCGCTGCCTCCTCGATCTCCTCGTCGTAGATCGCCTCCAGCGGCGCGCTCGGCGCGCCGGCCGCGGGCAGCGGCGGCGCCTCGCGCCCCACGAGACCCGCGATCAGCCGCAGCTCCTCTTGCAGCCCCTCGGCGCGCATCACCATGTCGGGGGCCTGGAACTGGCTGAAGCCCTGCAGGACGCTGCTTTGCGTGGCCCAGGCCGCGCGGGTGCGGATGCTGGTCTGGCCCGCGACGTTCCCCTTCAGAAAGCGCAGGAAGGCGAGAAAACCCGCGCGCCACGCCGCGGCCCCGGCACCCGTGCCCGGCAGCTCCAGCCCATAGGCGCGCTTCAGCGTGCCGTGCAGGGCGTCATTCTCCTCGGCGGCCAGCTCGCCAAAGGCCGCATGGGCCCGCGTCACCGGGTGGGTGACCACGGTGAAGCTACGGTGTTTCGGATGTCGGCGCTTCCACTGGCGCAGCTCTTTCTGCGAGAACCCGCCCTGCGGTGCGGCGCCGCCGTCCAGCGCGGCCATCCAGCCGGTCACCTGCGCCACCGGCCCGCCGGGAATGGGCATGAACAGCAGCGGCGCCCGCGCCGCCGCCAGGTAGCCCGGCACCGAGGGGCCGCGGCGCGGCTCGAAATTCGGGGTGCGGGAGAGGTCAAACCAGTCGATCCGCGCCAGCGCCTCGGCCATCTCGTCGTGATTCACCACCTTCTCCGACAGCGGCGCCGGGTTCTGCTTCTTCAGCTTGCCCGAGAGCGCCTCCAGCCGCCCCGCGACGCCCAGCCAGGCCGCCAGACCGTTCAGCACGTCGAGATCGTTGATATCCTCGTAGGCCAGGTAAAAGGCGCTCTGCCCCGTGGTCTGCAGCGCGTGCTGCAGATCCACCTGGAAACGGTGCAGCCGCTCCAGGTGATCCTCGAACTCCGCCGCGTCGAACCGCACCCGGGCAGATTTCTGGTGCTTCATGTCGGTCAGTTTCCACTGCCCGGTCTCGCCCGCGATCTTGAGCGACACGTAGCTGTCCAGCGGGTTGCGCGTCAGCACGACCTTGGCGCAGCGCGGATCGGCCAGCACATGCGCCAGCACCCGCGGGTCGTGATCGTGGAAGAAACGGAACCCGGCCATCCCCTCGGTGTTCTCGCGCAGCGCCGCCAGCAGGCGCAGCGGGTCGGCCTCGCGCGCGGCCAGGGTGACGCCGAACATCTCGTGCACCTTGTGATGGCCGATGAAATGCGGGTTGAACGCCTCGCCGTGACAGGTGAGGCCCGGGATGGCGTTGAGATTGGCCTCGAGATAGTTCGAGCCGGTGCGCATTTCGGCCAAGAGGACGAAGGAGTCGAACATGTCAGCCATGGCCCGTCATTTCTTCACCAGGTAGGGTTTGCGCCGCCGGCGCGGCAGCAGGGATTCGGGGTCGTCCCCGACGGGGAAATCACCCATCACGTGGGGCTTCATCCCCTGGTTCTTGAGGTCCTGCAGGAACTGGCCGAAGCCATGCAGGTCGGCCATCGCCGGGACCTCGGTCAGGCGGCGCTGCCCGCGCGGGGCGATCTCGTCGACCAGAAGCTGCAGCGGCTCCATCGGGTTCTGCACGAAATCCGCCATGCTCCAGACCCGCACCCGCGCCCGGGTATGGGGCGAGCGCAGGATATCGAGATGCTCCATCTCTCTCTTCTGCAGCAGGGCCGCGCGGCGGCGGATGTCCAGGAAATTGGCCTTGGAATGGAACAGCGGCACCGCCCAGGCCCCGGTGATGACCGAGATCCGCGCATTGGGGTCGGAGGCCATGAACCAGGCGATCTCCTGCACATCGCCGGGGCCGAACTGAAAGCACTGCCTCTCGCCCCGGGTGTTCCAGATCAGGCTGGTGAGAAAGGATTTCGGCGCATAGTCGCGCAGCGCCGCGCTGTCGCTGAGCGCGCCGTTATAGACCGTCTCGCCGCCCGCGAACTCCACCCGGTCGGGGCGGAACAGATGGCCATGCACCCGGCTGCCCACGGCCTTGCTGAGCCAGGTCTCGAAGTTCTCGAACAGCTCGGAAAAGCCTTCGAAAACCGAATAGGGCGCGCAGGTCTTGCCATTCTCCCAGCCCTCGTTGGGAAAGCGGCTTTGCATATAGAGGCCGGGCCGCCCGCGGGTGCGCTGCTCCACCGCCTTGGCGAACAGCCGGTCGATCTTGCCGGGGTTCGGCTCGGCGTTCTTGGTCACCGCCGGGTCGTTGGACAGGAAGCTGTCATAGAGCCTGTCGGCCCGCGGCCAGATCTTGCGCGCGACGAAACAGTCCGAGCGGCGCAACAGCTGCAGGTGATCGTCGTAGAAGATATGCGGCTTGCCCTGGAAATCGAATTTCGACAGGGTCAGCGACCGGCTTTCGATCTGCGAACTGTAGAGCCGCACCAGGGTCTGGAAATAGCTTTCGTCGGGGATCCAGACGCGGCGGAAATAGCGCTCGTATTCCTTGCGGTCGGGGTCCTCCAGGATGGCCGAGAGGGTCTGCCGCGTCAGGCACCACCATTGCGAGCCCAGATGCGGCACGATCCCCGCCGGCATCCTGCGCCGATAGCCCAGCCGCCGTTGCAGCGCGACATAGCCGTCGAAGAGCCGCCGGTGACGCTTCCACGAAAAGGGGAAGCGCAGGGTGAAGCGTTCCTGGTCCAGCCCGCCCACCGTCCAGGGCACGTCCATCGTGGTCACCGATTCGATGAAATCGGTGCGCGGGCGGCTGTCCAGATAGGCCACCAGCTCCTGCACGGGGCGCAGCGGCAGGCAGGAGCCGGAGGCGAGGTAGACATGGCCGAGGGTGGGGAACTCGTCCAGCATCAGTTCTGCGGCACGCTGGGTGGCGTCGACGATCGACCAGGTACCCCAGTCCACCCGCACGCGGGAGGAAAAGCGCACATTGTCGAGATCGGAAAGCCGCCGCACCAGCCCGTCGTAATCGGCGCGCGCCACCCGCCTGTCGGCATGGATCACCACCGGGCAGCCGCTGCTGGCCCAGTGCCGCGCCACCGCCCCCGCCCGGTCGAGCGCCGTGTGCACCAGCATGATGAAGCCCACGCTCATGCCCAGTTCCCCTTGGACATCAGCCCCAGGATCTCAAGCTGCCGCCAGTTGATGTATTTCTCGGACCATTTGCACCACAGGTCGGGGTCGTCCTTCAGCCCGGCATGGTAGGCCTTGTATTCGTGGCTGTTGGCGTAGTGTTGCTTGCGCTGCAACTCCTCTGCCGACTTGGCCGAGAAGGTGTCCAGGAACTTGGCATGCAGCAGCGCGCCGCTGGCCTTTTCACCGCCCCATTCGTCGTAGACCAGGTTCAGCCCCCGCGGCAGCAGCATGTGGGTCGAGCTGACATAGGCGTAGGAGCGGTGCCATTTCACCAGCGGGATCTTGTTCAGCGCCGGCGCCCGCTCTGGCCGGTCGGGGAAAAAGGCGCGCGCCCGCGGCCCGCCCTGGATCCACAGGTTGCCGAAGCGGTGGTTCCTGTGGATCGTGTAGTTGCCGCTGTCGAAATACTGCGCGATCTCGAACGGGTCCTGCCCTGCGCGATAGGGCACCGCGTCCAGCGGTCCGCGCGGGTACATGTCCACCAGCATCGCCCCGAAGGACTTGATCGAAGACGCATCCAGCCAGTCGGTCAGCGCCCCGATGGGCCGCGTGTCGCAGAACGGGTAGACGAAGAACTCGTCCACATCCACGACCAGGCTCCAGTGGCCGTGGGCGTATTTGCGCTGCAGCCAGTTCAGCCAGTCCACCCCGAACCGCGCGCGCTTGTAGCTCCTGTCCGTGGTCCAGAGCGACACGTCGGGCTGGTTGACGAGAAACTCGCGCGTGCCGTCGTCCGAGCCGTTGTCGACCATCAGGAAATGGTCGATGCCCAGCGCCCGGTAATAATCGAAGAAATGGGGCAGGCGCACGCATTCGTTGCGCAGGGTAACGAAGGCCAGGATATCGCCGCGCCGGATCTCGGCGGTGCGGTTGGCGACGGGTGTCAGCTCCCGCCGCTTGCGGAAGGCGCGGATCAGCCACCGCTTGCGCTGCAACCGCAGGCGATATGATGAAATCGCGCCCAATCGGCCTCCTGCACCTCATGGGGGCCTTGGATGCGGCGGCCAGACGGATCTCAGGTCAGGCCCAGGACCGTCCGGAAATGCTGCTCCCAGGCCGGGATCTCCGGCCGCCCCTCTGCGCGCGCCGCCACGGGGTCTTTGGCAAAGCGCTCAATGATTTGCGCCCAAAGATACGCATCGCGATTCGCCACGTAAACGGGGAATTCGCCCAGCGTCTCGCGGTAAACGGGCAAATCCGCCGCGATCACCGGGGTGCCGAGACTGGCCGCCTCGAGCGGCGGCAGGCCGTAGCCCTCGGCCCGGCTGGGGAACAGCAGCGCCCGCGCCCCCTGCATCAACGCCGCCACGGCGCCGTCGGAGAGGCCCGGCAACTCGAACACCGTGCGGCCCATGAAGGGCGCGCCGTCGAGCCGGGCGAAGACCGCCGCGTTGTTCCAGCCGCGGCTGCCGAGGATGAACAGGCGCGGGACCTCGGCCTCGGGGCGGGTGTCGTGGAGATGCTGCCAGACATCCAGCAGCAGCGCGTGGTCCTTGCGCGGCTCGATGGTGCCGAGGGTGACGAAATAGGGGCGCGCCAGGTCCAGACCGTCGGGCAGGTCATCCGGGACGGGGTGCAGGGGGTCGACGCCCAGATGGGCGACCACGCCCCCGGGCACCCGGCCCCAGCCGGCAAAGCGCGCCTCGGCCGCGGCACGGCTGGCCTGTGAATTGTAGATCACCAGATCGGCATGCTGCCCCACGGCGCGCAGCTTGCGTTCGAACTGCTCGGGCACGCCGGGGCGGGCAAACTCGGGGTGGTCCAGCGGGATGGTGTCGTGGATCATCACCGCCACGCGGGGCAACGCCGTCAGCATCCGGGCGTTCAGGTTGGAATGGCCGACATTCAGGTAACGGACCCCCGCCGGGCAATGGCGGGCCAGCATCCGCCTCAGCCCGCGCGGTGTGCAGCGGGCCAGACGCAGCCGGCGCAGGTCGGATTCGGCGCGCCGCCGCCCCTCGGGCAGGCGCCTCCGGCGGCTCATCCAGTCAGCGGCGCCCCAGGGCTGCGCCCCCGTCAGGCGCTGCGCCAGCGCCCCGGCGCCCGCACGGTCCAGCAGGATGAAGCCCAGCGACGTGCGGGCGATGACAAACAGCGGCTCGGGCGCATCCAGCAGATGGGTCAGGTAGGCCAGTTCCACCCGGTCGATGCCGGTCAGCGCCCCGCGCCCCGCGCGCGAGATCAGGCGGGTGACATCCAGAAGCCGCGCCGGCCCCCTAGCGGTCGTAGTGACCGGACTGGTGCCAGCGCCATGCATCCGCGATCATGCTCTCCATGTTCGAGCGGGAGGGCTTCCAGCCCAGTTCCGCCTCGGCCCGCGTCGAGCCCGACACCAGCCGCACGGCATCGCCCGCGCGGCGTTCGCCCACCTCGTAGGGCACGGCGCGGTTGGTCACGGTGCGGCTATTCTCGATCACTTCGAAGACCGAGAACCCCTTACCCGTGCCGAGGTTGAACACCCGGCTGTCCTTGCCATCCTCCAGCCATTTCACGCCCAGCACATGGGCGTCGACCAGGTCCATCACATGCACGTAGTCGCGGATGCAGGTGCCGTCGGGCGTGTCGTAATCGGTGCCGAAGACGGTCAGCGCCGGGCGCTTGCCGTCGATCGCGTCCAGCATCAGCGGGATCAGGTGGGTCTCGGGGCGGTGGAACTCGCCCACCTCGCCATCGGGGTCGGCGCCGGCCACGTTGAAATAGCGGAAGATCACCGATTTCAGCCCGTGGCTGGCCTCGAAATCGGCCAGCATGTCCTCGATCGCGCGCTTGGACTTGCCATAGGCGTTCAGCGGCATCTGGGCGCTGTTTTCGTCCAGCACCACGCCGTCCTGGTCGCCATAGGTGGCGCAGGTCGAGGAGAACACGAAGTTCAGGCAATCCGCCGCCACCGCCGCCTCGATCAGCGACAGCGAGCCGGTGACGTTGTTGTGCCAGTACTTGCCCGGCTCGCGCATCGCCTCGCCGACCTGGCTGAGGGCGGCGAAATGCATCACCGCCACGGGCTGATAGCGGGCAAAGACCTCGTCCAGCCGGTCGCGGTCGGTCAACTCACCCTGCTCCAGCGGGCCGAACTTGACCGCCTCGGCCCAGCCGGTGGACAGGTTGTCATAGGTGACGGGCACATAGCCCGCCGCGCGCAGAACCTTGCAGGCGTGCGACCCGATATAGCCCGCACCGCCGGTGACCAGAACATGCTTCACTGGAATATCCCGTCTCTTACTGGGCGGCTTTCTTGACCGAGACCATTTCCTCGAGGAAATCCCCGAACTCCTCGCGCAGGTCCTCGCGCGCCAGGCCGAAGGCCACGGTGGCCTGCAGGAACCCGGCCTTGGAGCCGCAATCGAAGCGCTGCCCCCGGAAGCGGAAGCCGTAGACCCCCTCCTTGGTGCCGATCTGGTCGGCGATGGCATCGGTGAGCTGGATCTCGCCGCCCGCGCCCTGTTTGGTGCGGCTGATGCTTTTCAGCACCGAGGGCGTCAGGATGTAACGCCCGATCACCGCCAGGTTCGACGGCGCCTCGGCGGGGTCGGGCTTCTCGACCATGGCCTTGACCGAGACCATGTTGCCCATGTCCTCGGCCACGTCGAGCACGCCGTAGGCCTTGGTCTTTTCCTGCGGCACTTCCATCGCGGCGACCATGTTGCCGCCGGTCTCCTCATAGGCCTCGACCATCTGTTGCAGGCAGGGTTTCTCGGCGGCGATCACGTCGTCGGGCAGGATGACGGCGAAGGGCTCGTCATGGATCAGGCGCCGGGCGCACCACACCGCGTGGCCCAGCCCCATCGCCTTTTGCTGGCGGATATAGGCGATGGCGCCGCTTTCCATGTTGGTGGCCTTCAGCGCCTCGAGCTGTTCCAGTTTGTTCTTCTTGCGCAGCTCGGCCTCGAGGATCGGGTTGCAGTCGAAATAATCCTCGAGCGCGCTTTTGCCGCGCGAGGTGACGAAGATGAAATCCCGGATGCCGGCGGCGCGGGCCTCTTCGATCGCGTACTGGATCAGAGGTCGGTCAACCAAAGTCATGATTTCCTTGGGGATCGATTTCGTCGCCGGCAGAAAGCGCGTTCCCAGACCTGCGACCGGGAAGATGGCTTTGGTGACCTTGCGTTTCATCTGCTTGTCCTCGCTTCCGGCTTTATCCAGCCGTCCTCGTATAATCTCAAATTCCGCCGGCCCGCGCGCCCAGGTTCCGGCGCAAAAACAAAAGCGCTTCTTTTTCTAGAGGGAAACCCCGGTGTCATGCAACGGTGCGGGGTCGCACGTGGCCTCCTCGTTGCACAGGGGTCGCACAGGGCAAAGGCGGCGGCGTTCGGCTTCCAGCCGGGTGGCGAAGCGCTGCGGCGCGATCAGCGGCGCGGCGCGACCGGACCGGCCGAACAGCCCGCCGCGCTGTTCCCACCAGCCGCCGGGGGTGAAGCGCATGCGGTGATAGAGTGCCGTGGGACCGAACAGGAACAGCGTCACCCGCTGGCCCTCTGACGCCATGTCCGCTGCGCGGCGGCGCAGGGCGCGCGCCTGCCAGACCCGCCCGGCCAGCACCCGCTGCGGCGCGGGCGGATGGGCGGGGAAGTGACGGAACGGGGCCGCCGGGCCGCTCAACGGGGCCAGCGCGGACAGGGGCCTTGCGGCCCCCTCGGCCAGGCCGCGCTCCAGGCTCGCCATCAGGCGCCGGACATCGCGGGGTTCGAGCGTGCCGCGGACCATATGCCGCAGCAGCCGGGCGCGCTGTTCGGCGCGCAGGGCGGCCACGGCCGCCTCCCGCGCCCCCTCGGGGGCGAATTTCCGCAGGTAGAGGGCGCTGCTGGCCCCGATGTCGTAGAGCGAGCGCGGCGCGCGCGCGGCGCTGCGCCAGGCGCTGGGGGCGAACCCGTGATGCACCTGTGCCAGCGGCACCAGGGCCGTCACCGCCCCCTGCCGCGCCAGCCGCATGTTCAGGTCGGTCTCGTCCAGGAAATAAGTATAGCCGGGGTCGAACCCGCCCAGCGCGGCCAGTCGCTCGCGGCGGAAGGCCATGTTCGTGCCCTCGGTCTTGATCGCCCGTTCCGCCGACCCCACCAGCAGCGCCGACGCCCTGCCCGGCAGGTCGAGCGGGCTGTGCCGCGCGGCCGCGTCGACCGCCCGGCCCCGCCACTGAAAGGAAATCCCGTTGCGCCCGCGCACATAGCCGCCGGCCGCCGCGACCTGCGGATCGGCGAAGGGCGCCGCGAGGTGGCGCAGCCATGTCGGCTCGGGCACTGCATCATCGTCGATGAAGGCCACCACCTCGCCCGCGGCCTGCGCGACCCCGGCATTGCGCGCGGCCGAGATGCCCTTGTCCGGCACATGGACGGATTTCACCGCGCCGCCCAGTCCCATCGCCGCCACGGCATCGAGCCCCGGCCGGTCGGCGGCGACGATGACCTCGAATTCGGGATAGTCGAGATAGCGCAGCCCGGTCAGGCAGAGCCGCAGCGCCGCGGGCCGTTCGTGGCTGACCACCACGACGCTGACCCGCGGCGCGGGGGTCATTCCACCCCCATCCGGGCCAGCATCTCCTCGATGCGCGGCACGTCCTCGGGGTTGTTCAGTTCCCAGAACTGGCGGCCGCGCGCCTCCACCTCGACGCAGAGCACCGGGTGCTCGCGTTCGAGGAAGCGGAGCTGTTCCAGCCCCTCGAGCTGTTCCAGCGGGCCGGCCTCCCAGCGGGGATAGGCGGCCAGGGCCGAGGGCCGGTAGGCGTAGCAGCCGACATGGTGGAAGACCGGCGTCGCCTCGCCGTCCGGATAGCTCCGCCCGGTATAGGGGATGACCTCTTTCGAGAAATAGAGCGCCTTGCGGTCCCAGCCAAAGACGGCGGTGGTGCCGCCCACGCGGCCCGCGCGGCGGTCGGCCAGCAGGGCGTTCAGGCCCGCGCCGTCGCAGCGCAGCACGGGCGTGGCGACCTCGGCCACCGGGTCGGCCTCCAGCCCGGCGATCAACTCTTCGACGAACCACGCGGGCGTCAGCGGCGCGTCGCCCTGCAAATTGACCACGATGTCATAGCCCCCGCCCAGCGCGTCGAAGGCCTCGGCGCAGCGCTCGGTGCCGTTGCCGCAGGTTTCCGAGGTCATCACCACCTCGGCGCCGAAATCGCGCGCCGCGTCGGCGATGCGGTCGTCGTCGGTGGCCACCACCACGTGGTGTCCGCCGGGCACGGCCGTGGCCGCCTCCCAGGACCGCCGGATCAGGCTCTTTACCTGTCCGCCGGCCCCCTTCAGGCCCACCAGCGGCTTGCCCGGATAGCGGGTCGAGGCATAGCGGGCCGGGATGACGATCAGCGCGGGCATCAGGCCTCTTTCAGCTCGACGCCGGGGGCGTAGGCGATGAAGAAGGGGTTCTTGTAGCCCGGCTTGCCATAGGTCAGTTCGCTATGGTCGTCGAAGCGCACCACCCGGCCGCCCGCGCCCAGCAGCACGGCATGGCCGGCGGCGGTGTCCCATTCCATCGTGGGGCCCAGCCGCGGGTAGAGATCGGCCTCGCCGGTCGCCACCAGGCAGAATTTCAGCGAAGAGCCGGCGCTGGTCATGTCGCGGGTCGCGTATTTGGCGATGTAGTCGTCGGTGGCCTGGTCGCGGTGCGATTTCGAGGCCACGACCACCAGGCCGCCGTTGTCGGGCGCGGAGACATGGATCGGCTTCACCTCGCCCACCGTGTCGAGGTCGAGCGCGCCGCCTTCCTCCACCGCCGAGCCGTCGGCCCGGGTGTAGAACAGCCGCCCCTTGGCGGGCGCGTAGACCACGCCGCGCACCGGCACGCCGTTTTCCACATAGGCGATGTTCACCGTGAACTCGCCCCGGCGCTTGACGAATTCCTTGGTGCCGTCCAGCGGGTCGACGATCAGGAAGTTCTTGGCGCTCTCGGCATGGCTGGCGGCCTGCTCCTCGGTCACGATCAGCGTGTCCGGGAAGGCCGCCTTCAGCGCCGCCGAGATCAGGGCGTCGGCGGCCTCGTCGGCCTCGGTCACCGGACTTTCGTCGGATTTCGTCTTCACCTCGAAATCGTCGGCGTCGTAGATCTCCATGATCCTGGCGCCCGCTTCCAGTGCCGTCCGGCGGATGACCCGCGCGAGTTCCTGATGATCCAATTCCCGTCTCCTCATGTGCACATATGCCCGGCCGACAGCCCCGGCACATTGTCAGAATTCCGCAACTCCCTTATGCTCGCGCAGGACAAGAACGGCAACCCGCGCGGGCCGCAGGGGAAAGCAGTGGGCGAGCATGTTTGAACCCAGCAGACCAAAGACCCACGTGGGTGGCGCGGTTGAGCTTCTGTCGCTCATCTACCACGCCACCGTGCGCAATATCCGCAAGAGCCACGGCAACGCCCTGATCGGGCTGCTGCTGAACATGATGCAGACCGTGATCTTCGTGCTGGCCTTCTACATCATGTTCACGGTGCTGGGCATGCGCACCAACGCGGTGCGCGGCGATTTCCTGCTGTATATCATGTCGGGGATCTTCCTGTTCCTGACCCATACCAAGGCGCTGAGCGCGGTGGTGAAATCCGAAGGCCCCGCCTCGCCGATGATGCAGCACGCGCCGATGAACACGATCATCGCCATCAGCGCCGCGGCGCTGGGATCGCTGTATATCCAGATCCTGTCCATGGTCTTCGTGATGTTCATCTACCACGCCGCGGTGACCCCCATCCACATCCACGACCCCATAGGCGCGATGGGGATGCTGCTGCTGGCGTGGTTCTCGGGGGTGACGATCGGACTGGTGTTCCTGGCGGTGAAACCGTGGTTTCCCGGCTTCGTGGGCATCGCCTCGACAGTTTATGCGCGGGCCAACATGATCGCCTCGGGCAAGATGTTTTTGGCCAACACCCTGCCCTCGACCATGCTGGCATTTTTTTCGTGGAACCCGCTGTTCCATTCCATCGACCAGGCGCGGGGCTATACCTTCATCAACTACAACCCGCATTTCACCTCGGTCGGCTACCCGCTCTACCTGTCGGTCGCGCTGCTGATGATCGGGCTGATGGGCGAGTTCTACACCCGCAAGCACGCCTCGATCAGCTGGCAGGCCAAGCGCTGAGGCGGCTCAGTCCACCACCCGCAGCGTCAGGTTGATCCGCCCGCCCCTGGGCAGCAGGGTGGAACTGCCCGGCCGGATCCGGTCCACCCCGTGATAGACCAGCCGCGCCTCGCCCCCCATCACCAGCACGTCGCCGGACCGCAGCCAGACGCTTTCGGTCTTGCCGCCGCGGGTCAGGTTTCCGATGCGGAACAGCGCGTCGTCGCCCAGCGAGACCGAGACCACCGGAAAATCAAAATCAGCCTCGTCGCGGTCCTGGTGCATCCCCATCTTTGCGCCCTCGTCGTAGAAATTGACGAGGCAGCAATCGGGCGCCCGCTCCAGTCCGGTCACCAGCCGCCACAGCGCCAGCACCCGCCCGGGGATCGGCGGCCAGTCGGTGCCGGAGGGGTGTTTCGGCTCATAGCGATAGCCGCGCCGGTCGGAATACCAGCCATAGCGCCCGGCCGAGGTCATGCGCACCCGCATCGGCCGCCCATAGGGCGTCATGGGCGAGAACAGCGGCGCGGCCCGGATCACGGCGCGCAGGTCCTCGACCAGCGCGGCCTGTTCCTCGGCCGAAACCAGCCCGTCGAACACCTCGACCCCGCGCAGCACGAGACCGGGACGCGGGCGCCGGGGCGCGCTATCGGGGGCAACTGGGTCTTTCATACCGCTCCTTCACATTTCCGTAATCGGCCCGGCTTGCAGGCCCCTGTACCCCCTCCTATATACGCCCGAGAGCCCGGTCGGGAACAATCCCGCCCGGTATTTGGGATCGGAGAGCGGAAGCCTTTTCAGGGTCTGCCCTCCAAAACATCGCCGAAAGAAGAGGTAGAGTATTATGGCCAAAGTCATCGGGATCGACCTCGGGACAACCAACTCCTGCGTCGCCATCATGGACGGCTCGCAGCCCCGGGTTATCGAAAACGCCGAAGGCGCGCGCACCACGCCCTCGATCGTCGCCTTCACCGAGGACGAGAAACTGGTCGGCCAGCCGGCGAAACGCCAGGCGGTCACCAACGCAGAGAACACCATTTTCGCCGTCAAGCGCCTGATCGGCCGCCGCGCCGACGATCCCGAAGTCTCCAAGGACAAGGAGCACGTCTCCTACAAGATCGTCGATGGCGGCAACGGCGATGCCTGGGTCGAAGTTAAGGGCGACAAGTACAGCCCCGCACAAATCTCGGCCTTCATCCTGCAGAAGATGAAGGAAACCGCCGAAAGCTACCTGGGCGAAGACGTCACCCAAGCCGTGATCACCGTTCCGGCCTATTTCAACGACGCCCAGCGCCAGGCCACCAAGGACGCCGGCAAGATCGCCGGCCTCGAAGTGCTGCGCATCATCAACGAACCGACCGCGGCCGCGCTGGCCTATGGCCTGGACAAGAAGGAAACCAAGACGATCGCGGTCTATGACCTCGGCGGCGGTACCTTCGACATCACCATCCTGGAAATCGACGACGGCCTGTTCGAGGTAAAGTCGACCAACGGCGACACCTTCCTGGGCGGCGAAGACTTCGACATGCGGATCGTCCGCTACCTGGCCGACGAGTTCAAGAAAGAGAACGGCGTCGACCTGACCAAGGACAAGATGGCCCTGCAGCGCCTGAAAGAGGCCGCCGAGAAGGCCAAGATCGAGCTGTCCTCGAGCCAGCAGACCGAGATCAACCAGCCCTTCATCGCCATGGACCCGAACAGCGGCAGCCCGCTGCACATGGTCATGAAGCTGACCCGCGCCAAGCTGGAAAGCCTGGTCGGCGACCTGATCAAGTCCTCGATCAAGCCCTGCCAGGCCGCTCTGAAGGACGCGGGCCTGTCGACCAGCGACATCGACGAGGTGGTCCTCGTCGGCGGCATGACCCGCATGCCCAAGGTCGTGGAAGAGGTCACCAAGTTCTTCGGCAAGGAGCCGCACAAGGGCGTGAACCCCGACGAGGTGGTTGCCATGGGTGCCGCCATCCAGGCCGGCGTTCTGCAAGGTGACGTCAAGGACGTGGTCCTGCTCGATGTGACCCCGCTGTCGCTGGGGATCGAAACCCTGGGCGGCGTCTTTACCCGCCTGATCGACCGCAACACCACGATCCCGACCAAGAAGAGCCAGATCTTCTCGACCGCCGAGGACAACCAGAACGCGGTGACCATCCGCGTGTTCCAGGGCGAGCGCGAAATGGCCGCGGACAACAAGCTGCTGGGTCAGTTCAACTTGGAAGACATCCCGCCGGCGCCGCGCGGCATGCCGCAGATCGAGGTGACTTTCGACATCGACGCCAACGGCATCGTGAACGTGTCGGCCAAGGACAAGGGCACCGGCAAGGAGCAGAAGATCACCATCCAGGCCTCCGGCGGCCTGTCGGACGACGAGATCGACCAGATGGTCAAGGACGCCGAGGCCAATGCCGAGGCCGACAAGCAGCGCAAGGATCTGGTCGAGGCCAAGAACCAGGCCGAGAGCCTCATCCATTCGACCGAGAAGTCGATGGAGGAGCACTCCGACAAGGTCGACCCGACCACCATCGAGGCGATCGAGCTGGCCATCGGCGCGCTCAAGGAAACCCTCGAGGGCGAGGATGCCGACAAGATCAAGTCGGGCATCCAGAACGTCACCGAGGCCGCGATGAAGCTGGGCGAGGCCATCTACAAGGCCGAGCAGGAGAAGGCCGGCGAGGAAGCGCCCGAGGGCGAGGACGAGCCGCGCAGTGTCGATGACGACATCGTGGATGCCGACTTCGAGGACCTGGACGACGACAAGCGCTCGTAAGCGCGACGGAACCCTTGCGGCCGGTCCGGGGACACCGGGCCGGCCCTCGCGTTCCCGAAAGGGAGATAGCTGATGGCAAAACGCGACTATTACGAGGTTCTGGGCGTTGCGCGCGGCGCGTCGGCCGACGAGATCAAGAAGGCCTATCGCAAGAAGGCCAAGGAGCTCCACCCCGACCGCAATTCCGACAACCCCGACGCCGAGACCCAGTTCAAGGAAGTGAACGAGGCCTATGACGCGCTGAAGGACCCCGAGAAAAAGGCCGCCTACGACCGCTTCGGCCATGCCGCCTTCGACGGCAGCATGGGCGGCGGCGGGCGCCCGGGCGGCGGCTATGGCCAGGGCGATTTCGCCTCGGCCTTCTCGGACGTGTTCGACGACCTGTTCGGCGATTTCATGGGCGGGCGCGGCGGCGGCCGGCAGCAGCGGGCGACCCGCGGCTCCGACCTGCGCTACAACCTCCGCATCAGCCTCGAAGAGGCGTTCTCGGGCCTGCAGAAGACGATCACGGTGCCGGCCTCGGTCACCTGCGACGTCTGCCACGGCACCGGCGCCGAAAGCGGCGCCGAGCCCAGCGCCTGCCCGACCTGCTCGGGCATGGGCAAGGTGCGCGCGCAGCAGGGCTTCTTCACGGTCGAACGCACCTGCCCCACCTGCGGCGGGCTGGGCCAGATCATAAAGAACCCCTGCAAGGCCTGCAGCGGCAACGGCCGGGTCGAGAAAGAGCGCTCGCTCAGCGTGAACATCCCCGCCGGCGTCGAAACCGGCACCCGCATTCGCCTCGCCGGCGAGGGCGAGGCCGGGCTGCGCGGCGGACCGGCGGGCGACCTCTATATCTTCATCGAGGTGAAGGATCACCCGATCTTCGAACGCGACAGCCAGAACCTCTATTGCCGGGTGCCGGTCTCCATGCCCACCGCGGCACTGGGCGGCGAGGTCGAGGTGCCCACGATCGACGGCGGCCGCTCGCGCGTGAAGGTCCCCGCCGGCAGCCAGTCGGGCAAGCAGATGCGCCTGCGCGGCAAGGGCATGCCCTCGCTGCGCGGCGGCGTGACCGGCGACATGTTCATCGAGCTGGCGGTGGAAACGCCCGTCAACCTGACCGCCAAGCAGAAAGAACTGCTGCGCGAGTTCGACAAGCTGAGCGAACACAACAACCCCGAGACCTCGGGCTTCTTCGACAAGGTCAAAGGCTTCTGGGACGGGATGAAGAGCTGAGCCGTTAACAAAACGTTCAGCACATTCTGAAAGGGTCGGCCCATGCGCCGGCCCTTTTCCATGTCCGAGGCCCCCCTGCCCCTGTTCGAGGCCGGGGAGACGCCGCCGACCCTGCCCAAGGGCGGGCGGCTGCCCTCTTATATCAAGGACCACCGCAAGCGGCTGCGCGAACGCTTCGTGCAGGGCGGCGCGGCGGCGATGCCGGATTACGAACTGCTGGAGCTGGTGCTGTTCCGCGCCATCCCCCGGCAGGACGTCAAGCCGCTGGCCCGCGCCCTGCTGGACCGCTTCGGCGATTTCAACGGCGTGCTCTCCGCCCCGCCCGCCCGGCTGCGAGAGGTCAGGGGCGTGGGCGAAACCGTGGTGCAGGAGCTGAAGATCGTCGAGGCCGCCGCGCACCGGCTGGCCCGGGCGCGGGTGATGGAACGGCAGATGATCTCAAGCTGGGACGCGGTGCTGGACTATTGCCACACCACCATGGCCCATCGCGAGACCGAGCAGTTCCGCATCCTGTTCCTCGACCGCAAGAACGTGCTGATCGCGGATGAGGAGCAGGCCCGCGGCACCGTCGATCACGTCCCCGTCTACCCGCGCGAGGTGGTCAAGCGCGCGCTGGAACTGAACGCCAGCGCCCTGATCCTGGTGCATAACCACCCCTCGGGAGACCCGACGCCCTCGGAGGCGGACATCGCCATGACCGCGCAGATCGAGGCCGCGGCGCAGGCCCTGGGCCTGAGCGTGCATGACCACCTGATTATCGGTAAATCGCGCGAGCTGAGCTTCCGCGCCGAGGGGTATCTCTAGCGCAGCCAGACCTCGACCCGGCGGTTCACGCGGCGGCCCCACTCGGTGTCGTCGCAGGCCATGGGCAGCGCCTCGCCAAAGGCTTCCACGCTCAGCTCGACGCGGGACAGGTCGGCCCAGACCGCCGAGGCGCGCACCGCCTCGCGCACCTCGCGCGCGCGGCGCAGGGCGATCTCGCGGTTGACGGCCGCGCCGCCCTCGCCATCGGAGAAGCCCACGAAGATCACCTCGCGCCCGTCGAAGGCACCGCTTTCCAGCGCACGGGCCAGCGCGGCCACGTTGCCCGAGGATTGCGCGTCCAGCGTGGTGGAGCCGCCGCGGAACCGGAAACTGGTGGTCAGCCGCGCCGCGCCCTTCAGCGCGGCCACCATGCGCTGCAGCTCTTCCAGGCCGATCTCGGGCCCGGCCCGGGCGATGGCATTGGCCAGCCGTTCCCCCTGGGCGGCCAGCGGAATCTCCTCGCGCCCCTGGTCGGTGAACCCGGCCCGGCGCACCACGATCTGCGCGGCGGGCGTGGACAGGAAATCGAGGAAGTCGCGCGCCAGCAGCGGCAGCCGATGCGCCGGCGTGTAGAGGAACAGCGGCGCGGCAAAGGGGTAATCCTCGGCCTTCACGCTGCGACGGCTGAGCGCGGGGCTCATGCCGCAGGCGCCCGCGATCCGCAGCACCCGCGCATTGCCCGTCTCCGACAGGCGCGTCACCGCCAGGCCCAGCGGATCGCGCGCCACCGCATCGGCCAGCGCGGCGTCGTCGGGGTGCCGACGGATGCCCTCGGCCAGGCGGGTATCGGCCGGGGCCAGCAGCCGGTCGTCCAGCAGTTCATCCAGGCCCGAGCCCTGCGGCGGGCCGTGCAGCACGACCGGTTCTTCCCGCCCCGGCCAGTTGGCCTCTTGCCCCGAGAGCAGCGCCACCAGCGTACCGGCCCCGATCTCGCGCAGCGGGTTGTCGCGCGCGACCACAGGCACCAGCGCGTCCAGCGCCACGACCCGAGCACGCGCGGGGTCGGACAGGTCGCCCAGCCCGGCCTCCTGCGCCAGCGCCGCCTCATCGGCCCGCACCTCGCGCAGGGCCATGACCAGGTCGGTCTCGCCGGCCAGCAGATCGGCGAAGCCCTCGGCGGTGGTGCTCAGCCGGAAGGTGATCCGGGCCGCGTCATGGCCGGTTTCGGGCTGGCCCAGCACATAGGTGAAAAAATCGTCGTCGCGCACCATCCGGCGGGCCGACAGCCCCTGCCGCGCTGCGAAAGCCTCGATCAGCGCGGGCATCAACACCGCCCCCATGCTGCGCGCGCCCGACAGGGTGAACTCGGCCACGTAGGCCTCCAGGTCGGGACAGCCCGGCCCCTCGCACAGCACCGCCTGGCTGTCCAGCGTCAGGACGCCGTAAACCGTCTCGACCCGGTAGAATTCGCCGTCGAAGGACAGCAGCGTGCCGCTGACCTCGACCCCGCCATCGCGCGAGCTCAACGTGACGTCCTGCGCCGTTGCCGCCTTGGGGGCCGCCATGAAAAGCGCGGCGAAAAACGCCGCGCCCAAGAGCATCCGGATCATGTTTTCTGGCTGCCTCGCGTCAGTTGCTCGCGATTTTCATGTCTTGCAGCAGGTTTTTCAACACCAGATATTCGCCCACCGCCTCGCAGCCCGGCATATAGAGCGTCAGCGCCGCGGGCGCCATTCCGCCGCCCAGGCCGGGCTGAAGCGTTTCGGCCTCGACCTCGCGGCCGCAGGTGTCGGCGGTCACTTCGGCCTCGACGCTCAGGCGCACCGCGCCGTCGCGGCGGATGGCGCCGCGGGGGAAGCTGTAGACCTCGGCCACCATGGGCTGCGCCAGCGCGGCCTCGCCCAGCTGCACGAGGAAGCCGCCCTGCCCCTCGCCGCCCGCCGATGGCGCGGCCGGGGCGCCGGCCCAGACATGACCGGGCGCGCCGTATTCGGCACCGTATTCGAACGCGTGGATATGCAGCGCGCCCCGGCCCTGCCATTGCAGCGCGACGCGGTCATACTCGGCCGCGCCGGGGACATGCGCCACCGCGCTGACCGAGTGTCCGTCGGGCAGCGAGACCATGAAGGCGGCCTCGGCCCGCAACGCGGGCAGCTCGACGCTGAACAAGCCCGACGAATCGGTCCGCCCGGCAAAGCGCAGCGCGTCGTGATAGACGGTGACCCGCGCGTTGGGCTGGCAGAGGGCCTCCAGCCGCAGGGCGACCATGCCGCCCGCCCCGGCGGGTTCGGCGCTGAGCGCGGTTTCGCAGCGCAGACCGTACTGGTTGAACTTGTGCGAGTCGGCCGGCGGCGCCGCATAGCTGGACTCCAGCGCCGCCACGCGGCGCGGCAGATCCGCCTCCACCTCGGCCGGGCCGGGGCGGCCGGCCACGTCCTGCGGCAGCGCGGGCAGCGCCAATTGCACGGCCGGCTCCGCCGCCAGGGGTTCGTCCGGCGTGGCCGCCAGGGGCACCACCGCCGCGCCCTCCAGCGCCGCCGCGGTGCGCGCGGCGGGTTCGGGCGCCGCCCGGCGCGGTTTCATGCTTGCCAGCAACCCCCCGTCGGGATGCACGAACTGACCAATGACAGCGGCCGCCGCCAGCGTCACACCCGCTGCGATAAGCCTGCGCTTGAGCGCCATGTCTGTCTCCTTCCCTCGTTACCCGAAACGCAGGCTAGCTAGGAAAAGGGGCATGGACGTGGCGAAACGGCGGTCTGTTCTTGCCGCCGCAACACCGAATTCCGGGAAGGTGGCCGCGGGCCGCGCCCCGCCGGGCGCGGCGCCGGTCAGGCGCCGGTCAGGCCAGCCGGCCGTGGCAGTGCTTGAACTTCTTACCCGACCCGCAGGGGCAGGGGTCGTTCCGGCCCGGGTTGCCCCAGGTGGCCGGGTCGTTCTCGTCGAAACCCTCGAGCAGCGGCTCGGGCGCGTCGCCCTCGGACGGGGAGGCGGCGGCGGCCTGCAGGGCCTTCTGCTGCTCCATCATCTGGGCCATCATTTGCGCCTGCTCCTCTTCGGTCAGCGGGCGCACATGGCCGAGCTTTTGCGTGACGTCCTCGCGCAGGGCATTCAGCATCGACTCGAACAGCGCGAAGCTCTCGGTCTTGTACTCGTTCAGCGGGTCACGCTGCGCATAGCCGCGGAAACCCACGACCGAGCGCAGGTGCTCCAGCGTCAGCAGGTGCTCGCGCCACTTGGTGTCGATGGTCTGCAGCAGCACCTGCTTTTCGATGTTGCGCATGTTCTCGGGGCCGAACTGCACGGCCTTGGCCGCCATCTGCTCGTCCGAGGCCTTGTACAGGCGTTCGCGGATGTCGTTGTCGTCCACGCCCTCCTCGTCGGCCCAGGCGATGACCGGCACGTCGAGGTTCACCTTCTCCAGCAGCGCAGCATAGAGGCCCTCGGTGTTCCACTGGTCGTGGTAGGAGCGCTCGGGAATATATTCGTCGACCAGGTCGTCGATCACCTGGTGGCGCATGTCCTGCACGATTTCCGACAGGTCCTCGGTCTCCATGATCTCGCGGCGCTGCGAGAAGATCACCTTGCGCTGGTCGTTCATCACGTCGTCGAACTTCAGCAGCTGCTTGCGGATGTCGAAGTTGCGCCCCTCGACCTTGGCCTGGGCGCGCTCCAGCGACTTGTTCACCCAGGGGTGCACGATCGCCTCGCCTTCCTTCATGCCCAGCGTGGACAGCACCTTGTCCAGCCGCTCCGAGCCGAAGATGCGCATCAGGTCGTCCTCGAGGCTGAGGAAGAAGACCGAGCGCCCCGGGTCGCCCTGGCGGCCCGAGCGGCCGCGCAGCTGGTTGTCGATCCGGCGGCTTTCGTGGCGCTCGGTGGCCAGCACGAACAGGCCGCCGGCCTCCAGCACCTTTTGCTTTTCGTCGGCGTGCTCGGCCTCGATCTTGGCGCGCACCTCGTCGGGATGGGCCTCGGGGTCGGCGTCCAGCGCCTCCAGCACCTTCAGCTCGACATTGCCGCCCAGCTGAATGTCGGTGCCGCGGCCGGCCATGTTGGTGGCGATGGTCACGGCGCCCAGGCGGCCGGCCTCGGCCACGATCTTGGCCTCCTGCTCGTGGTGGCGGGCGTTCAGCACGTTATGCGGGATGCCGGCCTTTTTCAGCATCTCCGAGAGAACCTCGGATTTCTCGATCGAGGTGGTTCCGACCAGAACCGGCTGGCCCTTGTCGTGGGCCTCCTTGATGGCCTCGATGATGGCGTCGTATTTCTCCTGCGCGGTGCGGTAGACCTGGTCGTGCTCGTCCACCCGCGCGATGGGGCGGTTGGTGGGCACCTCGACCACGCCGAGGCCGTAGATCTCGGCGAATTCCTCGGCCTCGGTGGCGGCGGTGCCGGTCATGCCCGCCAGCTTGTCATAAAGGCGGAAATAATTCTGGTAGGTGACCGAGGCCAGCGTCACGTTCTCGGGCTGGATGGTCACGCCCTCCTTCGCCTCGATCGCCTGGTGCAGACCGTCCGAAAGGCGGCGCCCGGCCATCATCCGGCCGGTGAACTCGTCGATCAGCATCACCTCGCCGCCGCGCACGATGTAGTCCTTGTCCTTCTGGAACATCTTGTGCGCGCGCAGCGCCTGGGTGGCGTGGTGCACGATGGTGGTGCTTTCGGGATCGTAGAGCGACTGGCCCTCGGGCAGGATGCCCGCCCGGTGCAGCTGCTCTTCCATGAACTCGTTGCCCTCGTCGGTGAAGGTGACGTTGCGGGCCTTTTCGTCCAGCGTGTAATGCTCGTCGGTGACCTGTGGGATGATCTTGTCGATCGCCACGTAGAGGTCCGAGCGGTCCTGGCTGGGACCGGAGATGATCAGCGGCGTCCGCGCCTCGTCGACCAGGATCGAGTCCACCTCGTCGACGATGGCATAGTGATGCCCGCGCTGGGTCATGTCCTTGAGTTCGGACTTCATGTTGTCGCGCAGGTAATCGAAGCCCAGCTCGTTGTTGGTGGCATAGGTCACGTCGCAGCCGTAGGCGGCGCGCTTTTCCTCTTCGGGCTGCTGGCTGTAGACCACGCCGCAGGTCATGCCCAGCTGGTTATAGACCTTGCCCATCCAGTCGGCGTCGCGCTTGGCGAGGTAGTCGTTGACGGTGACCACGTGCACGCCCTTGCCGGTCAGCGCGTTCAGATAGGCCGGGAAGGTGGCGACCAGGGTCTTGCCCTCGCCGGTCTTCATCTCGGCGATATTGCCCTGGTGCAGGAAGATCCCGCCCATGAGCTGCACGTCGAAGGCACGCAGGCCCAGCGCGCGGCGGGCCCCCTCGCGGCAGTTGGCAAAGGCCTCGGGCAAGAGCGCGTCCAGGCTTTCGCCGTTCTTCGCGCGGCCTGCCAGTTCCCTGGTTTTTTCCTGGATTCCTTCGTCGCTGAGGGCTTCGATTTCCGGCTCAAGCGCGTTGATCTTTTCGATCAGGGGGCGGGTGGCTTTGACCTTGCGATCGTTCGGCGTGCCAAAAACCTTTTTGGCGATTGTTCCAAAGCCCAGCATATTGTCTCCGCTCGGGTAGCCTCGTTGACGGGATCGTGTGAGAGGGTGCCTTGTCCCCCCTCGCCCGCGCCCTTAGGAAGGGTAGTGAAACAAGGGGCAGCCCGTGCTCTCGGTCCTGAAAGCGATGTAAGGGGCTGCCCGAATAGTGTCAACGTTGCCCGACCTCCGGGCGCAAAGGGAGTTGCCCAGATGCCGAAATCGCCCCGTTTCCTGCTCGCAGCCGCCGTTTCTTTTGGCCTTGCGCTGCCCGCGCTGGCCGAACCGGCCGCCGACACGGTGGTCGCGACCGTCGGCGAGGAGGATATCACGCTGGGTCACATGATCATGATGACCGCGCAGCTGCCGCAGGAATATCAGCAACTCCCCGACGAGGTGCTCTATGACGCTGTGCTGGATCAACTGATCCGGCAGACCGCGGTGGCGCAGACTCTGAAGGGCAAGCTTTCCACCGAGGCCCGGCTGGCGCTGGAGAATGAGCGCCGCTCGTTCTTGGCCGGCGAGGCGCTGTCCGAGCTGGCCGCGGGCGCGGTGAGTGACGAGGCGCTGCAGGCCGCCTATGACGAGCGCTACGCCAATGCCGAGCCCGCGAAGGAATACAGCGCCTCGCATATCCTGGTGGAAACCGAGGAAACGGCGCAGGAGGTCAAGGCCAAGCTGGACGGCGGTGCGGACTTCGCCGAGATGGCCAAGGAATATTCCACCGGCCCGACCGGCCCCAATGGCGGCGCGCTGGGCTGGTTCAGCAAGGGCATGATGGTCAAGCCCTTCGAGGACGCGGTGACCGCGCTCGAGGTCGGGCAGGTGTCCGAGCCGGTTCAGACCGATTTCGGCTGGCACGTCATCACACTGACCGAGACGCGCGACAAGCCGACGCCGACGCTGGATGAGGTGCGCGCCGAACTGGCCGGCGAACTCCAGCAGGCCGCGATCACCGCCGCGCTGGACGAGATCACCGCCGCCGCCAGCATTACCCGCAGCGAGGAAAAGATTGACCCCGCCGAGTTGCGCAATATGGAATTGCTGAAAGACTGATCCAGCACGGAAAGGCGCGCAAATGGCCGGGAAGAAAAGCAAGGACAAGACCGAGGACAAGGGGGCCAAGGCCGGGCTGAAGGACGAGGTCAAAACCCTGCGTCAGAAACTGTCCAAGCTGCGCAAGAAGCTTAAGAAGGCGCGGACGGCGCTGGCCGAATCGGCCCCGGCGACCCCCGCGATCTCGCCGCTGGCCCCGGCCGCCTTTCCGGCGCTGCCCGCCATCGAAGGCGCGGAGTTCGCCGCCATCGCGGCGGGCGTGCGCTACAAGGGCCGTCCCGACGTGATGCTGGCCCGCCTGGCACCGGGCACGCAGGTCGCCGGCGTCTTCACGCGTTCGGCCACGCGCGCGGCCCCGGTGCTGGATTGCGAGGCCAAGATCGGCGCCGACAGCACGGACGGGGCCGCGATCGTGGTCAACGCCGGCAACGCCAACGCCTTCACCGGCAATAACGGCGCCGAAGCGGTGGACCGCATCACCGCCGCGGTGGCCGAGGCCGCGGGCGTCCCGCAAACGCGGGTCTTCTCCTCCTCGACCGGCGTGATCGGCGAACCGCTGCCTTATGAGCGGATCACCACGGCGTTGGGCGAACTGACCGCGCAGCTCTCGCCCGGCGGCCTGCCCGATGCGGCCCGCGCGATCATGACCACCGACACCTTCCCCAAGGGCGCCGCGGCCACGGTCGAGATCGACGGCGAGGCGGTGCAGATCGCGGGCATCGCCAAGGGCTCGGGCATGATCGCCCCGGACATGGCCACGATGCTGGTCTACATCTTCACCGACGCGAAAATCGCCCGCGCGCCGCTGCAGCGCATTCTGTCGCGGCTGACGGACGAGACCTTCAACTGCATCACCGTGGACGGGGACACCTCGACCTCGGACACGCTGCTGCTGGCCGCCACCGGCTGCAGCAAGGCACCGGAGATCAAGGACCTGCGCTCCAAGGCGGCCAAGGATTTCACGGCAGCGCTGAAGGCCGTGATGCTGGATCTCGCCCACCAGGTGGTGCGCGACGGCGAGGGCGCCACCAAATTCGTCGAGATCGCCGTGACCGGCGCCGCCTCGGATGCCGATGCGCGCAAGGTGGCCATGGCCATCGCCAACTCACCGCTGGTGAAAACCGCCGTGGCGGGCGAGGACCCCAACTGGGGCCGGGTGGTGATGGCCGTGGGCAAATCCGGGGCCAAGGCCGACCGCGACCTGCTGTCGATCCGCTTCGGCGACATCCTGGTGGCCGAAAAGGGCTGGGTCGCCGAAAGCTATTCCGAAGAGGCCGGAGCGGCCTATATGAAACGGCCCGAGCTGGTGATCGGGGTCGATTTGGGGCTGGGCAAGGGCCGGGCCACCGCCTGGACCTGCGACCTGACCAACCGCTACATCGAGATCAACGCCGACTACCGCTCATGAAGATCGTCCTCGTTTCGGCGGTAGCGCTGATCGACCCCGATGGCCGCGTGCTGCTGGCCCAGCGCCCGGAAGGCAAGTCCATGGCCGGGCTGTGGGAGTTTCCGGGCGGCAAGGTCGAGGCCGGCGAATCACCCGAAGAGGCGCTTATCCGCGAATTGCATGAGGAACTGGGGATCGACACCTGGGCCAGCTGCCTCGCGCCGCTGACCTTCGCCAGCCACGGCTACGACGAATTCCATCTGCTGATGCCGCTCTTCGCCTGCCGGAAATGGCAGGGTATCGTGCACGCGCGCGAGGGCCAGGCGCTGAAGTGGGTTCGCCCGGAAAACCTGCGCGACTATCCCATGCCGCCGGCCGATATTCCGCTGATTCCGATCCTGCGCGACTGGCTCTGACAGGCCGGCCCGGCCGGGAATCGGCCGCGTTGTTCGCGATTTGCCCGGTAATTACGCAATTATGGCAAAACCGTGACAAATTATCAGTAGATTTAGGAAAATTTGGTCCTATTATCTCACCAGTTCCATCCAGGATGGAGATTGGGGATGTTGAGGACAATTCTCATCGGAAGCTGCGTATCCGTTCAGGGCGCCTTCGTGCGCGCCTCCACGAACGGAAAGATCGTCGTTCGCGTCGGTGAACGGCTGTTCGAGGGGCGGCCTGTAGGACAAGCCTCGTAAGACGCACCACTCACGAAAATGAAAGGGGACGATGCCGGATCGGCACCGTCCCCTTTTTTCTGCGGGCGGCGGATCAGTCGAGCGTGCGCTCGACCTCCTCGCGCTCGAAAATCTCGATGACATCGCCTTGGCGGATGTCGTCGTAATTCTCGAAGGCCATGCCGCATTCCTGGCCCGATTGGACCTCGGCGACCTCGTCCTTGAAACGCTTCAGCGTCTTCAGCGTGCCCTCGTGGATCACCACGTTGTCGCGCAGCAGGCGCACGCCGGCGGAGCGCCGGGCCACGCCCTCGGTGACCAGGCAGCCCGCGACCTTGCCCACGCCGGAGACCTTGAAGACCTCCTTGATCTCGGCATAGCCGATGAACTTCTCGCGGATCTCGGCGCTGAGCAGGCCGCTGGCGGCGGCCTTCACGTCATCCACCAGGTCGTAAATCACGCTGTAATAGCGGATCTCGACGCCCTTCTGGTTGGCGGCGTTGCGCGCCGGCGCGTTGGCCCGCACGTTGAAGCCGAAGACAGGCGCGCCCGAGGCCTCGGCGAGGCCGATATCGGTCTCGGTGATGGCGCCCACGCCGGCATGCAGCACGCGCACGCGGACCTCTTCGTTGCCGATCTTCTCCATCGCCTGGACGATGGCCTCGGCCGAGCCCTGCACGTCGGCCTTGACCAGGATCGGCAGCTCTTGGACGTTCTCGTCCTCCTTGGCCTTGGCCATGAGCTGTTCCAGCGTGGTGGCGGCCCCGGCCGCGGCGCGCTTCTCCTTGGCCTTTTCCTCGCGGTATTCGGCGATCTCGCGGGCCTGCGCCTCAGTCTCGACCACGTTCAGCACGTCGCCGGCCTCGGGCGTGCCGTTCAGGCCCAGGACCTCGACCGGAACCGAGGGACCGGCCTTTTTCACGCGCTCGCCCTTGTCGTTGATCAGGGCGCGCACCTTGCCCCACTGTTCGCCGACGACGAAGATGTCGCCCTGGTTCAGCGTGCCGTTCTGCACCAGAACCGTGGCCACCGGGCCACGGCCCACGTCCAGCTGCGCCTCGATCACGGCGCCCTGGGCGGCACGGTTCGGGTTGGCCTTCAGCTCCAGGATCTCGGCCTGCAGAGCGATCGATTCCAGCAGTTCGTCAAGGCCCTGGCCGGTATGGGCCGACACCTCGACATCCTGCACGTCGCCCGACATCGCCTCGACGATCACCTCGTGCTGCAGCAGCTCGGCCCGCACCTTGTCGGCATCGGCCGCCGGCCGGTCCATCTTGTTGATGGCCACGATCATCGGAACACCGGCCGCCTTGGCGTGGTTGATGGCCTCGATGGTCTGCGGCATGACCGAGTCGTCGGCCGCCACCACCAGCACCACGATATCCGTCACCTGCGCGCCGCGGGCGCGCATCGAGGTGAAGGCCGCGTGGCCCGGCGTATCGAGGAAGGTCAGAGTGGTGCCGCTGTCGGTCGTCACCTGATAGGCGCCGATATGCTGGGTGATGCCGCCGGCCTCGCCCGCAACCACCTTGGCGTTGCGGATCGCGTCCAGCAGCGAGGTCTTGCCGTGGTCCACGTGGCCCATCACGGTGATGACCGGCGGGCGCGGCTTCAGATCCTCGGGCTTGTCCTCGGCGGTTTCGATGACCTGCTCGACATCGGCATCGGACACGCGCACCACGTGGTGGCCGAACTCCTCGACGATCAGCTCCGCCGTGTCGGCGTCGATCGACTGGTTCTGCGTGACCATCATGCCCATCTTCATCAGCGCCTTGACCACGTCGGCCACGCGCTCGGCCATGCGGTTGGCCAGCTCTGAGACCACGATGGTTTCGGGCACCTGCACGTCGCGCACGACCTTTTCGCGTTCGACCTTGCCGCCCATCGCCTTCTGGCGGGCGCGCTCCTGCTTGCGCTTCATCGCGGCGAGCGAGCGCTGCCGCCCGCCGTCGCCGCCCGCAAGCGCCTGGTTCAGGGTCAGCTTGCCCGCGCGGCGGCCGCCGTCGCGGCCCTTGCCGCGCGCGGGGCGTTCCTCGCGGGTCTCACGTTCCTTGCGGGGCGCGGGCTTGCCGCCGCCGCGCGGCGCTTCCGCCGGGGCGGGTTCCTCCGCCTTGGCGGGTTTCTCGGCGGCGCGCTTCTTGGCCTCTTCGGCCTCGCGGCGCTTGCGCTCGTCTTCCTCGGCCTTGCGGCGCGCGGCTTCCTCGCGCTCGCGCTCTTCGCGCTCCTTGGCCTCGATCTCCTCGCGGCGACGCTGGCGCTCTTCCTCGCGGCGCTTTTCTTCCTCTTCGCGTTGCTTCGCTTCCTCGGCTTCGCGGGCCTTGGCCAGTTGCAGCGCCTTAAGCCGGCGCTCCATCTCGGCATCGGAAATGCCGGCGGGACGCTTCGAGGCGTCACCAGCCTTTGCCGCGCCGCCGCCGGCCTTGCCGGTGCCGGGCTTCGGAACGACAACGCGCTTGCGCTTGGTCTCGACCACCACGTTCTTCGTCCGCCCGTGGCTGAAGCTCTGCTTCACCTGGCCGGACCGGGGGCCGCCGCGCAAACCGAGGGTTTTCTTGCCGTCATTATCGCTCATATGGTCTTCGTACCTTTCGCAGGGGACTGGCCCCCGTCCTTTCCGCGCACGCCTGAAAGCTTGGCTGCATCCTCTACAACACGCGTCGTGAGTCCGCCAGCGCGAAGCGCGCCATGTATCACATGTTCCCGCCCGAAAGCCAAACCCAATTCGTCCGACGTCAGGCAACCGATATATGTCCCCTCCCCGGGGGGTGGGCGCAGCTTGCTCTTGCCGCGCTCCGATCCGTCGCTGGCCTGGATCAAAACGGCAGCCTCGCCGCTGCCCAGCCAGCCTTTGACCTTTTCATAGCCGGCAACCGCGTCGCCGGCCTTTCGGGCGAGGGCCAGACCCTCTGTCACCCGCCGCAGCAACCCCGCCTCGACCTGTCCGATCAGGTCGTCGGGCAGGGTGACCGCCTGTTTCGCGCCGCGGGCGAACAGGCGCTTCTTTACCGCCTGTTCCAGCGCGGCCCTGTCGGCCGAGACCCAGATCCCGCGGCCGGGCAGCTTGCCCATCAGGTCGGGGACGATCACGTCGCCCGGCCCAACCACGAAGCGGATCAGCCCGGCCTTCGGCCGCACCTCGCCGGTGACGACGCAGCGACGCTCAGACCCGTCGCGCTCTGTTTTCCGGCCACCGCGTCCCACGCTGCGCTCCCGAGGCCTGCGATCAGGCCTCGGCCTCCTCGGTCCCGCCCTCTTCGCCTTCGGCGGCCTCTTCGGGCTCCAGATCGGCCGGGTCGACCCAGCCCAGCTGGATGCGGGCGGTCATCACGAGGTTCTGCGCCTCTTCAAGGCTGACGTCGAATTTCTCGAGCACGCCCTCATCCTTGACGCGCTGCCCGTCGACCGTGGTCCAGCCGCCGGCCAGCTCCCAGTCGGCGCAGGTGGCGAAGTCTTCCAGCGTTTTCACGCCGTCCTCTGACAGTGCCTCAATCATCTGGGGTGTCAGCCCCTCGAAATCAACCAGGCTGTCCTCGACGCCCAGTTCGCGGGCATGTTCCAGCGCCTTGCGGTTCATCTCGTCCAGGTGGTCGCGGGCGCGGGCCTGCAGCTCGGCCGCGGTGTCCTCGTCCACGCCGTCGATCACCAGCAGCTCGTCGACATCGACATAGGCCACCTCTTCGAGCGAGGTGAAGCCCTCGGCCACCAGAAGCTGGGCAAAGAACTCGTCCAGGTCCAGCGTGTCCATGAACAGCTTGGTACGCTCCTCGAACTCGGCCTGGCGGCGCGCCGATTCCTCGGCCTCGGTCATGATGTCGATGTCCAGCCCGGTCAGCTGGCTGGCGAGCCGCACGTTCTGGCCGCGCCGGCCGATGGCCAGGCTCAGCTGGTCGTCGGGCACCACCACCTCGATGCGGTTGGCCTCTTCGTCGATCACCACCTTGGAAACCTCGGCGGGCTGCAGCGCGTTAACGAGGAAGGTCGCCTGGTCCTCGTTCCACGGGATGATGTCGATCTTCTCGCCCTGCAGCTCGTTCACCACGGCCTGCACGCGGCTGCCGCGCATGCCCACGCAGGCACCCACCGGGTCGATCGACCCGTCATAGGAGATCACGGCGATCTTGGCGCGGCTGCCCGGGTCGCGGGCCACGGCCTTGATCTCGATGATGCCGTCATAGATTTCCGGCACTTCCATCTTGAACAGCTCGGCCATGAATTCCGGCGCCGTGCGCGACAGGAAGATCTGCGGGCCGCGCGCCTCGCGGCGAACGTCCTTGATATAGCAGCGAATGCGGTCGTTGGGGCGATAGCTTTCGCGGCCGATCTTCTCGTTGCGGCGCAGGATGGCCTCGCCGCGGCCCACGTCGACGATGACGTTGCCGTATTCCTCGCGCTTGACGACGCCGTTGATGATGGTGCCGATCCGGTCCTTGAATTCCTCGTACTGGCGGTCGCGCTCGGCCTCGCGGACCTTCTGAAGGATCACCTGCTTGGCCGACTGGGCGGCGATCCGGCCCATTTCGACCGGCGGAACCTCGTCGCGGATCTCGTCGCCGACCTCGGGGTTTTCCATGTACTGCTTGGCCTGCTCGACCGTCAGCTCGGCCTGGTAGTTCTCCAGCTCGTCATCGGCCACCACGGTGCGCACGCGCGTGAAGGTCGCCTTGCCGGTCTTGCGGTCGATATGGACCCGGATGTCCATCTCCGAGCCGTAGCGCGACTTGGCGGCACGGGCGAGGCTTTCCTCCATCGCCTGGACCACCAGGTCGGGGTCGATCATCTTCTCGCGGGCCACGGCCTCGGCGGTTTGCAACAGCTCCAGCTGGTTTGCAGAGGTAATTGCCATCTCAGTTCTCCTCGGAAGCCGCGCCGTCGGGCGCGTCGTTGTCTTCGGTCTCGATCTCGTCGAACGCGTCTTCGTCCACGATGCCGGCCGCCTTGCGCTGGCGCAGCATCTCGGTGATCAGCTCGTCCGTCAGCACCAGCTTGGCGTCCGACAGCCAGTCGAATTTCAGCCCGATCGTGCCCTCGGCGATGGTGATCAGCACCTCGTCGCCCTCGGTCCCGGCCAGCACGCCCTTGAAACGGCGGCGCCCGTCGATCAGCTCGGAGGTCTCGATCTTGGCCTCGTAGCCCTCCCAGGTGTCGAAATCCTTGAGCCGGGTCAGCGGCCGGTCGATCCCGGGGCTGGAGACCTCCAGCGTGTAGTTGTCCTCGATCGGGTCCTCGACATCCAGCACGGCGGAGACGGCGGTCGAGATCTCGGCGCAATCATCGACCTCGATCCCGCCTTCGGGGCGCTCGGCCATGATCTGCAGGGTCTTGGTCTTGCCACCCATCAGGCGCAGGCGGACAAGTTCAAACCCCATGCCCTCGATGACGGGCTGGAGGATCTCGGCGAGGCGCCGGTCGATGGCGGCTTTGGCGATCAGGTCGTTCATGAATTCCAAACACAAAAAAACGGGCGCGCGGCCCGTTGGTATTTCCCGGTGGAGCGTTGGGGGTGGAGACCAGCGCGCCGCTGTTGAAAAGCGATATACGCCGCAATCCCCCCAAGTTCAAGGGCCAGCGCCCCCTGCCCCTTCTTCTTGGTGAAAATACTCATTCCCCGGGTTTCGGCCCGCGCGGCCTGCGGCAAGGGCCGGACGCCTCCGGCGGGAGTATTTCGACCAAGAAGAAGGAGGGATCAGAGCCCCAGCGCCACCGCCTGGCGCTGCACGCCGCGGGTGGCGCGCACCAGTTCGGCGCTGATGCCCGGCTCGCTCAGGGCGTGGCCGGCCAGCGGCACCATCCGCAGCTCGGCGCGGCCCCAGCTTTGCGCCAGCCGCCAGGCCGAGGTGGGCGGGCAGATCATGTCGTAGCGGCCCTGCACGATGGTGGCCGGGATGTGCTGGATCAGCGGCAGGTCGTGCAGGATCTGTCCGTCGCGCTCCAGCCAGCCGGCGTTCTGGAAGTAGTGGTTCTCCAGCCGGGCGAAGGCGCGGGCGTATTGCGCCGGCGCCTCGCCCACCGGCCCCTCGTGGGCGACCGAGGCCAGCGCGTTCTCCCAGCCCGCCCAGGCGCGGGCATAGCGCGTCTCCAGCATCATGTCGCCCGAGAACAGGCGCTTGTGATAGGCGGCGATCATGTCGTGCTGCTCGTCCGCCGGGATCAGCTCGGCGAAGCGGGACCAGAGGTCGGGCCAGAACTGCCCGGCGCCGCCGCCGTAGAACCATTTCAGCTCGGCCTGGGTCATCAGGAACACGCCGCGCAGGATCAGGTAGGCCGCCCGGTCGGGATGGGCCTGGGCGTAGATCAGCGCCAGAGTCGCGCCCCAGCTGCCGCCGAAGACCACCCAGCGGTCGATTCCCAGCGTCTTGCGGATGGTCTCGATGTCGCGCACCAGGTGCCAGGTGGTGTTGGCCTCGACGCTGGCATGCGGACGCGAACGGCCGCAGCCGCGCTGGTCGAACAGGATGATGCGGTAGTCCATGGGGTCGAAATAGCGCCGCATCGCCGGGCTGCAGCCGCCGCCCGGGCCCCCATGCAGCACGATCACCGGGATGCCCGAGGGGCTACCGCATTGCTCGACATAGATCTTGTGGCCGTCGCCCACGTCCAGCATGCGCTGGTCGAACGGGTCGATCGGCGGGAAAAGATAATGCGTTGCGCGTTTTTGGCCTGCGGACTTGTCCATATTCGCCCTATATAACGCCAGTGAGCGCGCCGGTAAGGGCGCCCTACCAAAAGACCCGAAGGGAGCAAGCGATGCAAGCCGCCCAGACCACCGTCGACCAATCCGAAGTTGCCAAGTTCGAGGCCATGGCGGCCGAATGGTGGGATCCCAACGGCAAGTTCAAGCCGCTGCACATGCTCAATCCCTGCCGGCTGGACTATATCACGTCCCAGATCGCGGCCGAGTTCGACCGCGACCTGGCGCAGGAGAAGCCGTTTGCAGGGCTGCGCCTGCTGGATATCGGCTGCGGCGGCGGGTTGCTGTCCGAGCCCATGGCCCGGCTGGGCGCCAAGGTGGTGGGCGCCGATGCCGCCGAGCGCAACATCCCCGTTGCCCGCATCCATGCCGAACAGTCGGGGCTGGAGATCGACTATCGCCACACCACCGCCGAGGCGCTGGCCGCGGTGGGCGAGCAGTTCGACGTGGTGCTGAACATGGAGGTGGTGGAGCATGTGGCCGATCCGCTGGCCTATCTGACGGCCTGCCGGCAACTGCTAAAACCGGGTGGGCTGCACATCTGCTCGACCATCAACCGCAACCCCAAGAGCTTTGCCGTGGCCATCGTGGGGGCGGAATACGTGATGCGCTGGCTGCCCAAGGGCACGCATGAATGGAACAAGTTCATCACGCCGGATGAACTTTACACGCTGCTGGAACAGGCGGGCCTGCGGCCGGTGGACCGCAAGGGCTTCGTCTTCAACCCGGTCTCGTGGCAGTGGAAGCTGTCCGACCGCGACCTCAGCGTGAACTACGTCACCGCCAGCGTGAAGCCAGCCTAGCCCGGCTCGCCCAGCCGCTGGCGCAGGGCGCGCAGCACCGGCAGGGCAGCGCGCACCTTGTCGGCGCCGATATCGGCCACCACTTCCTGGATGATCGGCGAGACCGCGGCGATCGCCGCGTCGCGCGCCTGCCGGCCCGCCGGGCTGATCGAGACCATCTTGCGCCGCGCGTCGTCCCAGTCGGGGCGGATATGCACGTGCCCCGCCCATTCCAGCTTGTTCAGGGTGTTGGTCATCGCGCCGCGGGTGACGTGGAAGGCCTGGGCGAGCTGCGCCGGGCTGCGTTCCTCGTTGAGGCGGGCGAGGTGGTTGAGCACGGTGAAATGGCTCAGCTCCATGCCCTTGGGCAGGGCCTTGCTCAGCCGGCTGCGGGCCAGTTGGTCGGCCATGAACAGCTCGCCGAACAGCGAGACGGCCAGGGATTCGGATTCGGTGGTGTCGTTCACGTCGGCAGCTCGAACTCGCGGTCATGGGTCAGGGCGGGCACCCTTTTACGTGCCCTGTCGACCTCGGCGCGGTCAAGCTCGACATAGTGGATGCCCGGGGCGTCGCCCGCCTGCAGCAACACCTCGCCCCAGGGGGCCACGGCCATGCTGTGGCCCCAGGTCTGGCGCGGCTTGCCCCGGCTGGCCCTGTGCGTACCGCATTGCGCGGGGGCCAGCACGTAGCAGCCGGTCTCGATCGCGCGGGCGCGCAGCAGGCTTTCCCAATGCGCGGCCCCGGTCACCGGCGAAAAGGCCGCCGGGACGGTCAGCACCTCTGCCCCGGCCTTGGCCAGCGCCCGGTGCAGATGCGGAAAGCGCACATCGTAGCAGACGGTCAGCCCGAGCCGCGCGAAGGGCGTGTCGGCCACCACGGCGCGCGACCCGGGGCGGAAGCCGTCGGATTCGCGGAAGGTCTCGGATTCGGAGATATCCACGTCGAACATGTGGATCTTGTCATAGCGCGCCACGATCTCACCCTCGGGCGAGATCACGAGGGAGCGGTTGGCGAACCGCCCGTCCGGATCATGCGTTTTCAGCGCCAGCGAGCCGATCAGCAGCCAGACGCCCAGCCGGGCGGCCTCGTCCCGCAGCCCGGCCAGCACCGGGTCGTCGCCCTCGCAGTGCAGCACCTCGCGCTGGTGCGTCCGGCTGGCCGAGACGCAGTTCGTCACCTCGGGCGTCAGGATGAACCCGGCGCCCTCGCCCGCCGCCTGCGCCATCCCGGCGCGCACCGTGGCGAGGTTCTCGTCCGGGTCGTCGCTGGAATTGAGCTGGAGCAGGGCGGCGCGCATGGCTCAGGCCTGCAGCAGCGGGTCGAGCTTGCCGGAACGCTCCAGCGCGTAAAGCTCGTCGCAGCCGCCCACGTGGGTCTCGCCGATGAAGATCTGCGGCACGGTGTAGCCGCCATTGGCGCGGGTCATCATCTCCTGCCGGCGCTCGGGCTCGCGTGCGACGTCGATTTCCGAGAAGCTGACCCCTTTCTGGGACAGCAGGCGCTTGGCCATCATGCAAAAGCCGCAGGTGGGCGTGGTGTAGAGTTCAACAGGTTTCATAGACGGTTCCTATTCAGTTGCCGCCAATCTAGGCATCCTTGACCGCGCGCGCCAGTGTCAGGGTGAAAACCTCTTTTGCGCCAGCGGCATGGCAGGCCTCGGCTGCGGCGGCAAGGCTCGCGCCGGAGGTCATCACGTCATCGACCAGCAGCACCCGCCGCCCCCGGATGCGCGCCGCCCGGCGGGGGTGGGCGGCGATCCGGCCCGCCATGTTGGCGAACCGCGCCTCGGCGCTCATCCCTTCCTGCGCGGGCGTGGCGCGGGGACGGATCAGCAGGTCTGGGCAATAGTCCAGCCCCGCGCGCCGCGCCACGCCTTCCGCCAGCAGCGCGGCCTGGTTGTAGCGCCGTTTCAGCAGCCGCCAGCGGTGCAGCGGCATCGGGGCGACCAGCAGGTCCGGGGCAAGGATCGGCTGCGCCGCCCGCAGCATCCAGCGCGCGGCGGGGCGGGCGAGCTCGGTCCGGTCGCCGTGCTTCAGCGCCAGCGCCAGGCGCCGGGCCTTGTCGCGATAGACCAGCGCCGCCCGGCCCCGCGCCCAAGGCCGGGGCCGTTGCAGGCAATCGTCGCAATGCACCGCGCCCTCCGCCTCGTCGCCCGGCAGGGGTGCGCCGCAGAGGTCGCAGACCAGCCCCGAGATGAACCAGGTGTCGCGCCAGCAAGGGCCGCAGAGCGCGAAATCGCTCTCGACCAGGTCGCCGCAGGACACGCATCGCGGTGGAAAGACCAGGCGCAACGCCCTTTGCATTCCCTTCCCGTCCTTCTACATAGCCGCCCATGACCCAGCCGCCGCTCCTGACCGACCGCACCGCCCTGACCCGCAACCGCGCCCGCGCCCGGGCCGGGGCGATGTTCCTGCAGCGCGCCGCACTGGACGAGGTTCAGGAAAGGCTGGAACTGGTTAACAGAACCTTTACGGCCCCCGCCGTGGTGACCGGCTTTCCCGAGGTGTGGGACTGGCCCGGCGCGAAAATCGTCGCCGATAACGAAGTGCTGAACCTCGAAGAGGGCGCGCATGACCTGGTGGTCCACGGGCTCTGCCTGCACTGGGCGAACGACCCGGTGGGCCAGCTGGTGCAATGCCGCCGCGCGCTCAGGCCCGACGGGCTGTTCCTGGGCATCCTCTTCGGCGGGCAGACCCTGCACGAGCTGCGCGCCTCGCTGGCCGAGGCGGAAACGCGCCTCACCGGGGGGCTGTCGCCGCGGGTCGCCCCCATGGGCGAGATCCGCGACCTCGGCGCGCTGCTGCAACGCGCGGGCTTCGCCCTGCCCGTGGCCGATGCCGCGCCGCTGACCGTCACCTATGAGACCGCCCTGCACCTGATGCAGGACCTGCGCGCCATGGGCGAGGCCAACGCGCTGGAGGGCCGCCACCGCCGCTTCGCCCCCCGCGCGCTGTTCGCCGAGGCCGCCCGCATCTATGCCGAGACCTACGGCACCCCCGACGGCCGCATCCCCGCGACCTTCGAGATGATCGTTCTGACCGGCTGGGCCCCCGACGACAGCCAGCAAAAGCCGCTGCGCCCCGGCTCGGCCGCCGCGCGGCTGGCCGACGCGCTGAACACCGACGAGGCCCCCCTACCCGACCCTGCGCGCCCGCGCCGCGATTGACCCCCCTGCAAAACCCTCTATTTCCTGAGGGCACACCGACCCGCCCAGGAAGCGCCCAGGAACAACGGACGAGACAACATGCTGGATGACAAACACGGCCGGACCTTCGGCTTTTCCGAACAGCCCGGGGCCGTCTGCCCGGCCCACGCCCCCAAGGATCACCCGAAAATCCCGCCGGAAAAGATCGGCGTGCTGATCGCCAACCTCGGGACCCCGGACAATTACGACTACTGGTCCATGCGGCGCTACCTGAGCGAGTTTCTCTCGGACAAGCGGGTGATCGACTACCCGTCGTGGAAATGGCAGCCGCTGCTGCAACTCATTATCCTGACCAAGCGCCCCTTCAGCTCGGGCGCGGCCTACAAGTCGATCTGGAACGAGGACAAGGGCGAAAGCCCCCTGATGACCATCACCAGGGACCAGACCGCCGCCATCGCCGCCGAGATGGAGAAAAGCTTTGGCGACCAGGTCGTGGTCGATTTCTGCATGCGCTACGGCAACCCTTCGACCAAGGCGAAGGTGCAGGAGATGGTGGACAAGGGGTGCCAGAAGATCCTGTTCTTCCCGCTCTACCCGCAATATGCCGGCGCCACCTCGGCCACCGCCAACGACCAGTTCTTCCGCGCGCTGATGGAGCAGCCCTGGCAGCCCGCCGCGCGCACCGTGGCCCCCTATTTCGACGAACCCGCCTATATCGAGGCGCTGGCCGGCTCCGTCGAGCGCGCCTATGCGGCGGCGGAGAAAAAGCCCGAGTTGCTGGTCGTCTCCTACCACGGCATGCCCAAGCGCTACCTGATGCAGGGCGACCCCTATCACTGCCAGTGCCAGAAAACGACGCGCCTGCTGAAAGAACGGCTGGGCTGGGACGATACCCAGATCACCACCACCTTCCAGTCGGTCTTCGGCCCCGAGGAATGGCTGCGCCCCTACACCGTCGAAGAGGTCGCGCGGCTGGCCCGCGACGAGGGCAAGAAGAACATCGCCGTGATCGCCCCGGCCTTTTCGGCCGACTGCATCGAGACGCTGGAAGAGATCAACGAAGAGATCAAGGAAAGCTTCGAAGAGGCGGGCGGCGAGGATTTCACCTATATCCCCTGCCTCAACGACGAAGACGCGCATATCGCCGTGCTCAGCGACGTGATCCGCGACAACCTCAAGGGCTGGATCGGCTGACCGGCCATGAAAAAAGGCGGTGGGGAACCCACCGCCTTTTCAAATTCGTGCCTGCGGCGCCTTAGTTGGCGGCAGCGGCTGCGACCATCGCGATGAACAGCAGCGGAACCAGGATGCCGCCGTCCGAGGACGCGGTGTCTTCGACGATGACTTCGGGCTCCATGACCGGCTCGGCCATGCCGCCGGCGAAGGCGGTGGTGGCGGCCAGCGACAGGGCAGCAGCGAGTGCGACTTTCTTCATGTTAACCTCCAAGAGCGGATGGGCGGCGTCTTCACGCCGAACAACACCCAAGTTTCGTGTCACGCCGAATCTTTATGCCTGAGCATTCATCCTTGGCAACAAATTTGCGAAAACCGGCGAAACTCCGCCCCTTTGTGGTCAAATCAGCAACACCTGCGTGCCGACCTTGGTCAGACTGAACAGCTCGGCGATATGCTCGTTATAAAGCCCGATGCAGCCGTTCGACGACCGGCGGCCGATCTTGCGCGTGTCATGGGTGCCGTGGATCCGGTAATAGGTCCAGCTCAGGTAGAGCGCATGGGTACCCAGCGGGTTGTCCGGGCCGGGGCCGACGTAATCGGGCCATTCGGGATTGCGCTCCTTCATCGAGGGCGTGGGGCGCCATTCCGGCCCCTCGACCTTGCGCACCACCCTGGTGCGGCCGCGCCGGGTCAGTTCCTCGGACAGCGGCACCGAGGTCGGGTAGAGTTTGTAGATCGTCTCGTCCTCGGACCAGAAATGCAGCGCCCGCGACGTGGTGTCGACCAGCACCGCGCCGTTGTCCAGCGACGAGAAATAGGGTTGCCACTGCAACGACCGGAAGGACGAGATGTTGTGCCGCACCGTCGGGTCGAGATCGGGCTCGAACTCCGGCGCGAAAGTGTCGTCGGAATTGCCCTGCGCCAATGCAGGGGCGGCGAGCCCGCCCAGCGCGGCGGCGGCTGTTCCGGCCAGGAAACGGCGACGGTTTGGGGAAACGAAAGGCCCAGATGTCATGTCGATCTCCGTTCAAAGCCTTGTCAGACAGGAAAATACCTGCCGGGAATATATGACCCGGAGGCCGCAGTCGCAATTCAATCACGCTTGATTGAGCGGATTTCGCCCACCGGTGTTTGAAAAGCCACGCGGCTGCCTGTAATGAAACCCGGCAACTCCGGGGGTTCGTTCCATGATGCGTCTCGTTCTGGTCTTCATCGCTGCCCTGCCGCTGGCCCTGGCCGGCTGCAACACCGCCCAGCCCACGCTGGATGCGAGCGGCAAGCCGCTGCCGCAGGTCTATCGCCTGAAACCGAACTCCATGACCCGGGTGCAGTACCGCATGCTGGACGCGGTCAACGCGCTGCGCCGCGCCGACGGCGTGGGCGAGCTCCGGCTGAACGCCGAGCTGAACGCCGCCGCGGCCACCCATTCGCGCGACATGTCGCTGCAGAACCGGCCCTGGCATTTCGGCTCCGACGGGTCGTCGCCGCTCGACCGGGTACGCCGGGCCGGCTACACCGGGATCATGATGGGCGAAAACATATCGGAGACCTACGAGACCGAGCTTGAGACCCTCGCCGCCTGGATGGAGCAGAAGGACACCCGCGACGTGATCCTCGCGCCGCGCGCCACCGACATGGGCTTTGCCTTCTTCCAGGAGCCGAACGGCAAGATCTGGTGGACCATGGTCACCGGCGGCCCGGGCCGCGATCCCGATCCCACTTTCGCCGCCGCCGACACGCCCGGCCTCTAGGGCAGGATGTCGATCACCGTGCCGTCCTCGACCATCGCGTAGATCTCCCGCATATGCGGGTTGGCCACCGAGATACAGCCCGCCGTCCAGTCGCGCCCGTCCATCCGCCCCGGCGACTCGCCGTGGATGAAGATGTCGCCGCCCGGATCCTTGCCCAGCCTGCGCGCCTCGGCGATGTCGCGCGCGTTGGGATAGGAAATCCCCAGCGACAGGTAAAAGGTGCTCTCGGGGTTGCGCCGGTCGATGCGATAACGGCCCTCGGGCGTCTTGCCGTCGCCCTGGAACTGCTTGTCGCCCTCGGGCGCAAAGCCCAGCCCGATCGGGTATTGGCGGATGACCTGCTTGCCGCTCATCAGGAATATCCGGCGCCGTTCCTTGGCAACGATGACCTGCGTGACCTTCGGCCCACGATAGCCGCTGGTACTCACGTAATTCGAGGATTGTTGGCTGCCTCCGCAGCCTGCCGTCATCAGGGCGATCCCGCCCAGCACGACCCCACGTCTGCCCAACATGGTGAACCTGCCCACACTGTCCACATTCTTTTTCTAACGCCGAATTTTAGCACAGGCGCGTTGGCGATGCCAGATTACCGAGCATTCGGTCAAGCGCGAACAAACCGCGCAGCCAGTTCCACATGGGGCGACCAGCGGAACTGGTCGACGACCTGCACCCAGTCCAGCGCAAAGCCCGCCTCGACCAAAACCCGGGCATCGCGCGCGAAGGTGACGGGGTTGCACGACACCATCGCCACCACCGGCACCGCCGCGGCGGCGATCTGCGCCACCTGCGCCTCGGCCCCGGCGCGCGGCGGGTCGATCACCAGCGCCTCGAACCGCGACAGCTCGTCCGGCATCAGGGGGCGGCGGAACAGGTCGCGGGTCTCGGTGGTGACGCGCCGCAGCCCCTCGGCCCGGCGCCAGCCCTGGTCGAGCGCGGCCAGCAGGGCCGCCTCGCCCTCCACCGCGTGGATCTCGGCCGCCTCGGCCAGCGGCAGGGTGAAGGTGCCGCACCCGGCGAAGAGGTCGGCCATGTGTTTCGCGTCGCCCACCGCGGCGCGCACGGCGCCCACCAGCGCGGCCTCGCCCTCGGCCGTGGCCTGCAGGAACGCACCGGGGGGCGGGCTGACCAGGGCGCGCCCCATGCGCTGCAACGGCGGCCGGCGTTCGGCGACCAAGTCATTATTCCAGCTCAATCGCGCCAGATCGTGCGTCTCGGCCAGCCCGCCCAGCGCGGCGAACAATGCCGCGTCCATCGGTTTGGCGCCGGTGACGGCCACGTCCACCCCCGCCTCGGATAGGGTCAGCGCCAGGTCCAGCGTGCCCTTGCGGCTGGCGCCCAGCGTGGTGATCTCCTCCAGCGCGGGCAGGCAGGCCATCAGGCCGGGGTGCAGCAAATGGCAGTCCGGCACCGGCACCACGGTGTCCGACGCCCGGGCATGAAACCCCACGATCACGCCCTTCTTGGTGCGTTTGCCCGCCAGCGTCGCCCGCCGGCGCGAACGGGCGGGCGAGGTGGCGATGGGGCGCATTTCAGCCGCCAGCCCCTGCGCCTCCAGCGCAGTGCGCGCCACGTCCACCTTCCAATCCGCCACGAAATCGTCCGACGCATGCTGCAGCGCGCAGCCCCCGCAGCTCTTGAAATGCGGACAGGGCGGGCGCACGCGCTGGTCCGAGGGGGTGAGGATGCGCAGGGCACCTGTGGCCTCGTCGAACTCCACCTCCTCGCCGGGCAGGGCCAGCGGCACGTAGACCGGACCCTCGGCGATGCCGTCGCCGCGATGGCCGAGGCGAGAGATGGTGAGGCGTTTCATGCGCCGGGGCTTAGCGCGAGTCCGAGCAGGCGTCTAGCCGTCCCGGGGCATGGCCGGGCTGAAGGCGTAGCCCTCGGGGCTGAGAATGGTCGCCTCGCGCAGCCCGTGGGGTTTGTCCGCCGGGGGCTCCATCACCTGGTCGGGAAGCGCGCGGGCGGCCGCGGCGTCGGGATCGATGCCGAATAGGTAGAGCTGCACCCCCGCCCCGCGCGGCGGCAACTCGGGGACCATCCCCAGCAGGGGGTGGTCGCCATAGGCGCCGTCGGAATGCAGCTGCATCACCATGCCGCCATGCCGGATGATGGCGAAATCGTCGGACAGGCGGTGGGCGGACAGGCCGAACACCTCTTGCAGGAACCGCGCCAGCGCGCGCACATCCGGCGTCAGCAGATTGACGCCGATGCCGGTCAGGCTGCGGCCGAATTCCTCCGGCGCGACGGTCTCGTAATCCATGGTGACTGCTCCCCCTGGCTACGCCAGCCACACTGCCCCATCACCCGCGCTCCGGCCAGCCCTATTCCGCCGCCGCGTCAGCCTTGAGAAACCCGCCCGACTGCCGCCGCCAGTAGAGGGCGTAAAGCCCGTCTTTCTCGATCAGCTCGTCATGCGTGCCCCGTTCGACGATGCGGCCCTGATCCAGCACCACGATGCGGTCCATTTCCGACAGCGTCGACAGGCGGTGGGCGATGGCCAGCACCGTCTTGCCCTCCATCACCCGGTGCAGCGCCGCCTGGATCGCGGCCTCGACCTCGGAGTCCAGCGCGCTTGTCGCCTCGTCCAGAACCAGGATCGGCGCATCCTTGAGAAAGGCCCGGGCCAGCGCGATGCGCTGCCGCTGCCCGCCCGACAGCTTTACGCCCCGCTCGCCCAGATAGGCGTCGTAACCCTCGCGCCCCATGTGGTCGCGCAGGCCGAGGATGAAATCATGCGCCTCGGCCTGCTTCGCGGCCTCGATCATCTCGGCCTCTGAGGCCTCGGGCCGGCCGTAAAGGATGTTGTCGCGGGCCGAGCGGTTGAACATCGCGGTTTCCTGGGTGACCATGGCGATCTGCCGGCGGAGACTTTCCTGCGTTACTTTGCCTAAATTATGCCCATCGACCAAAATTTTGCCTATTTCGCAGTCATAAAGGCGCAAAAGAAGGGCCACGAGGGTCGATTTGCCCGCGCCTGATGCCCCCACGATCCCCAGCTTTTCGCCCGGTTTCACGGTCAGGTTTATGCCCTCCACACCGCCGGTGCGGCGCCCGTAGGCAAAGCTGACATTGTCGAAAACGATCTCGCCGGGGCCGCGCGGCAGATCCACCGCGTCGGGGCTGTCGGGCAGGGCATGGGGCACGGCCAGCGTGCGCATCCCGTCCTCGACCTCGCCGACATTGGCGTAGAGCCCCATCATCGCGAAACTGACCCAGCCGGTCATCTGCGCGATGCGGATGGCGATGGCCCCCGCGGCGGCGATGTCTCCGGGGCTGGCCTGTCCCACGCTCCACAGCCACAGCGTGCCGCCCACCAGCGCCACGGGCAGAACCCCGGCCACCGTCATCAGCGCAAAGCGGAAGGACGAGGCCAGCGCGCCGAAGGACAGCGCGGTCTGGCGAAACGCCTCCATCGCGCCCAGCGCCGCGTGGTCCTCGTGGTCGGCATGGGCGAACAGCTTGACCGTCTTGATATTCGTGACCGTGTCCACCACCTGCCCCGAGACCATGGCCCGCGCCCCGGCCCGCGCGCGGGACCGTACCCGCACCCGCGGCAAGAACCAGCGGATCAGCATCAGGTATCCCGCCAGCCACACCGCCAGCGCCAGCGCGATCCGCCCGTCGATCGTGGTCAGCAGCAGGGCCGAGCCCACCAGCGAGGCCAGCGCAAAGGCCACCACGTTGATCGTCTCGGCCGTCACGTCGGTCACCGCGCGGGCGGTCTGCATCTGCTTCTGCGCGATGCGGCCGGCGAAATCGTCGTCGAAGAAGGTCACCGCCTGCCCCATCGTCCAGCGATGCAGCCGCGACAGGACCAGCGGCATCACGTTGGGTTGCACCACCAGCGCATTGGTCGCCGCGCTGATCCCGAACAGCAAGGGCCGCGCCACCAGGAAAAAGGCGGCAAAGCCCAGCAGCAGCGGCCAGTGCTGGCTGAACACCTGCCCCGGTCCCGCCGCCAGCGCGGTGTCGATCACCCGGCCCAGCAGAAGCGCCGTCATCACCTCTGCCGTGCCCGCGGCGGCCGAGGCGGCGGCGGCCAGCGCCAGCATCGGCCAGGCCCCCGACAGGCACCAGCCGAAGAACGCCGCCAGCCGGCGCGGCGGCTGCCCCTCGGCGGGGCGGAAGGCGTGAATCCAGTCGCCCGGCCTCATGCCGCCCCCATGGCGCGGGGTGGGCGCAGATCCGTCGGGGCGTCAGGGAAGCAGGGCATGACGGGACTTTCGCAAGGTCTTTCCCCGGATATAGCCACCTTCAGGTCACAGGAAAACCATCACCGCCGACGCGGCCAGCGCCGCCGCCATGGCCAGCATGAAGATCGACCACGCGCGCGGGTGGTGCAGCAGGTAGCTCAGCAGCGAACCGGCAAAGCTCCAGAACAGGCAGACGAAGAGGTTGATGCCGGAAAAGGCCCCGGCCAACCGCGCGGCCTCGGCCCAGGGCGCCAGCCCCGCCGCATAGCCCGAGGCGGCGGCCAGCGCGACCGCCCAGACCTTGGGGTTGACCCATTGGAAAAGCACGGCCTCGACCAGGGTAAAGGGCCGTGCCCGCGCCGCGGCCTCCGGCGCGCGGGCGGAACGCGCCAGCTTCCACGCCATCCACAGGATCCACCCCGCCGCCAGCCCCTTCAACACCACCGTCAGCCCCGGCTGCGCCAGCAGCAGCGCCCCGATGCCGACGCCCGTCACCGCCGCGATCACGCCCACGCCCAGCGCCACCCCCGCCACATGCGGCAGCGTGCGGCGGAACCCGAACCGCGCGCCCGAGGCCGTCAGCAGGATCACGTTCGGCCCGGGCGAGAACAGCCCGGCGAAGACGAAAGCATAGAGGGGGTCGAGCAGGCTCACAGCACCAACAGCACCACGCAGCCCGCGATCAGCGCGCCCATGGCGCGGTTGAACCAGCGCATCCGCCCCTCGGTCGTCAGCCAGCGGGTGATGGCGGAGCCCGCGACGGCCCAACTCGAGGCCGACGTCAGGCCGACGCCGATGAACACCCCCGCCACGATCAGCGCCGAGGTCAGCGGCGCGGTGCCGGCGACGAATTGCGAGGTGATGGCCACGGCCATGGTCCAGGCCTTGGGGTTGATCCACTGGAACGCCGCCGCCTCGACGAAGGTGAAGGGGCGCGGCTTGCCCGAAACAGAGCCTATTCCGCCCGAAGTCGCCACTTTCCACGCCACCCACAGCAGGATCAGCGCCCCGCCCCAGCGCAGGGTTTCGCGCAGCAGCTCACTCTGGCGGAAGATGCCGGCCAGGAAGAACCCCACGATGAAGATCATCAGCGGAAAGCCCAGCCCGATGCCCAGGATATGGGGTACGCTGCGGCGCAACCCGAACTGCACGGCGGAATTGGCCACCAGCGCGTTGTTGGGCCCCGGCGTGAAGGCCGAGGTCACGGCCAGGACGAAGAGGGTCAGAAAACTTTCCAGCGGCATGGCTCAGCCCAGCAGTTGCGATTTGGTGAGGGTGAAGCCCGAGGCGACCCATCGCGCCTCCAGCTCCTTCAGGCGTTGGCCAAGTTCAGGCCCTTCGAGGTCCGGCATCAGGTCGGCGGCGCGCAGCGGGAAACATTGCGCCGCGCCGTGCGCGACCTCGTCGCGCCAGCATTCCGGCAGGGGCGTATCAAGAACCGCCGCGCGCAGCAGCAGCATGTCGCGCGCCGCCTCTTCGCCCAGCGCATAACCCAGCACAGCCGGCCTTTCCGTCCCGCCCAGCCCGTTGCGCAGGGTGGCGATCCGCCGTGCCTCGGCCCGGCTGAGGCGCAGATGGCCCGCCGGATCCTCGCCGCCCAGCAGCGCCAGCCGGCGGATGCCGTCGGGCGCGACGCCCTCTTGCTGCTCCAGATGCACCAGAACCGGCAGGGCGCGCGCATCGGCGCCGGGCAGGACATGGGCCAGAACCCCCGCCTGCACCATGGCCGCCACGCTGGGCGCGGGGTCGGGCGCCGAGAGCAGTTTCTTCAGCTCGGCCCCGATCCGTTCCTTGGAAAGCGTCTCTAACCCCGCCGAAAGCGCCGCGCAGGCGGCCAAGCCCTCGGGGTCCAGCCCGCCCTCGGGGTCGCCATACCAGGCATGGAACCGGAAGAAGCGCAGGATGCGCAGGTAGTCTTCCTTGATCCGCTCCTCGGCATCGTCGATGAAGCGCACCCGCCGCGCCCGCAGGTCCACCAGCCCGCCCAGCGGATCGACCACCTCGCCCTCGGGCGTGGCGTAGAGCGCGTTCATGGTAAAATCGCGGCGATGCGCGTCCTCCTCGGCGGTGTCGGCATAGGCCACCACGGCGTGGCGGCCAAAGGTCTCCACATCGCGGCGAAAGGTGGTCACCTCATGCGGGACATGGCCCGCGACCACCGTGACCGTGCCATGCTCGATGCCGGTGGGCACGGGCTTCAGCCCCGCGGCACGTGCCAGTTCAATCACCTGTTCCGGCCGCGCATCGGTCGAGATGTCGATATCGCTGACCTCGGCCCCCAGCAGCGCGTTGCGCACGCAGCCGCCCACGAACAGCGCCTGATACCCCGCCGCGGTCAGCGCGGCGCAGACGGCCTGGGTCTCGGGGGCGAATATCCAGGGCTCCTTGATGCGCATCAGGCGGCGATCCTTCCGGCCAGCCCGCGCAGGATGCGCGCGGTCGCGCCCCAGATGTAATAGGGGCCGTAGGGAACGGTGTAGTAATAGCGCCTCTGCCGCCGCCAGTAACGCCACTGAACCACGAATTGGGCCGGGTTCGTGACGTGATCGAACGGCACGGTAAACACCTCGTCCACCTCTCCGGCCTCCGGCACGGCGGCGAAGGGGGCGGTGACATGGGCCAGAACCGGCGTGACGGTGAACCCCGTCACCGTCTCATGAGCCGGCAGGGTGCCCAGGATCTCGACATTACCCTCGGGCAGGCCGATCTCTTCGCGCGCCTCGCGCAGGGCGGTGGCGACGGGGCCGTCGTCGCCCTCGTCCTGCTTGCCGCCGGGAAAAGCGATCTGCCCCGGGTGGTGTTTGAGCCGGGACGAGCGCTTGGTCAGGATCAGCTCGCCGCCCTGCGGGGTGGCCTGCACGGCCACCAGCACGGCGGCGGGCGTCAGGACGCGCCCCTCGGGCAGGACGGTGCCGGGATTGAGGTCGTAATCCGACGACGCGCCGCCCGGTCCGGACAGCGCGCGCCGCAGCAGGGTAATGGGGTCACGCCCCGTCACCCGACGCCTCCTCGGCCTCGAAGCCGACGGTTTTCGGGTCGAGCTCGTAATGCGCGCCGCAGAACTGGCAGTCGGCGGTCACGATCCCCTCGTCGGTGGTCATATGCGCGATGTCCTTGGCCGAGTAGATCGACAGGCTCTGGCGCACGCGATCCTCGGAACAGGTGCAGCCGAATTTCACCGACTGCGCGTCGAAAACCCGCGGGATCTCCTCGTGGAACAGCCGCAGCAGAAGGTCGGTCGGCTGCACCTGCGGGCCGATCAACTCCAGTTCTTCCACCGTGTCCAGCAGCAGGTTGGCGCGCGACCAGTTCTCGGCCTCGTCGCCCTCCAGGATGTCCTCGGCCTGCAACAGCCCGTCCTCGCCCGAGCCGCCGCCCTGTGCCACGAAGGGCGAGGCCTCGGGCATCTGCTGCAGCATCACGCCGCCCGCGCGCCAGCTTTCGCCCTGCCCCGGCAGGGTCGAGCGGCCGAAGCTCAGCTCGAACCGCGTCGGCAGCTGCTCGGACTGGGCGAAATAGGCCTCGGCGCAGGCGGCGAGCGCACCGCCGGCGAGGGGCGTGATCCCCTGGTAGGGCACCATACCCTTGCCCTGGTCGATCAGGATCGCGAAATAGCCCTTGCCGATCTGGGCGAAGGGGTCGCCGCCCGCCTCCAGCCGCGCGTCGTCAAAGCTGGCATAGGCGCGGATGCGCGCCGGGGCGCCCTCTTCGGCGGGCGCGAAGTAATCGGTGGCGATCAGGCGCGCCGGGCCGTCGCCGCGGATCTGCAGCGACAGTTTCCAGCGCAGCTTGATGGTCTGGCCGATCAGCGCGGTCAGCAGCGCGGCCTCGGCCACCAGCGCCTCGATCGGTGCGGGGTAGTCGTGCTGCGACAACACCTCGTCCAGCACGCCATCCAGCCGGGCGACCCGGCCGCGGATGTCGCTGCGGTCAAGCTGGAAGGGAAGGACGGTGTCGTCCCAGGCGATTTGTGCGAGTGTCATGGGATTCCTTTACGCGTTACGCGTTGGCATACCGTGCCTATATAAGAGGGGCAACAGGGACACCAAGGGGGCAGGCATGATCCGGCGATTCGGCGAGGCGGCAGAGGCGGGGCGCAGATACGTGCCGCGCCCGGGGGTCTATGCGGTGATCGCGCAGGGCAACTCCCTGCTGCTGACCCACCAGGCCGAACCGACCCGCGAGTTCCAGCTGCCCGGCGGCGGCATCGACCCGGGCGAATCACCGCTGGCCGCGCTGCACCGCGAGGTGTTCGAGGAAACCGGCTGGCGCATCGCGCCGCAGCGCCGGCTGGGGGCCTTCCGCCGGTTCACCTACATGCCCGAATACGACATCTGGGCCGAAAAGCTGTGCCATATCTACCTCGCCCGCCCCGTCCGCCCGCTGGGCCCGCCCAGCGAGCCGGGCCATACCGCCCTGTGGATGGAGGCCGACGAGGCCGCGGCGCAGCTTGGCAATTCCGGCGACCGGCATTTCGTGCAGCGCCATCTGGGCTGGGTGCGCTGACCGGGGCTAGCCCGGTCAGATCACAAACTGCGCCAGCAACTCGTCCTCGGTGATGTCCTGATAGACGAAGCCGGCGGCATCGAGCTTGCCGAACAGCCTGTCGAAATTCGCCGCCTGCTTGGTCTCGATCCCGATCAGGACCGAGCCGAAGTTGCGCGCCGATTTCTTCAGGTATTCGAACCGGGCGATATCGTCGTCGGGGCCCAGCATCTCAAGGAAATCGCGCAGGGCGCCGGGGCGCTGCGGCAGGCGCAGGATGAAGTATTTCTTTACCCCCGAATAGCGCAGGGCGCGTTCCTTGACCTCCGGCAGGCGCTCGAAATCGAAATTCCCGCCCGAGGTGACGCAGACCACCGTCTTGCCCCTGATCTGATCGGCCAGCGTGGGCAGCACGTCCACCGACAGCGCGCCGGCGGGTTCCAGCACGATGCCCTCGACATTCAGCATCTCCAGGATGGTGAGGCAGATCCGGTCCTCGGGTGCCAGCAGCACGTCCTCGGGCGCGATTCCCTTCAGCGCGGCGAAGGTGCGCTCGCCGATCCGCGCGACCGCGGCGCCGTCGACGAAGGTATCCACCTTCTTCAGCGTCACCGGCTCGCCCGCCGCCACCGCCGCGCTCAGCGAGGCGCCGCCGGCCGGCTCAACGAATTTCAGCACCGTCTGCGGCGCGCCCTCCGCCAGGTAGCTGCGCATCCCCGCCGACAGCCCGCCGCCACCCACCGGGACGATCACCATGTCGGGTGCATGGCCCAGCTCGTCCAGCATCTCCACCGCGACCGAGGCCTGGCCCTCGATCACGTCCGGGTCGTCGAAGGGCGCCAGGAAATGCGCCCCCACCTCGGCGCAATAGGCCTGCGCCGAGGCCAGCGTGTCGTCGAAATAGTCACCCGTCAGGCGGATCTCGATATTGTCGCCGCCGAAGGTGCGGGTCTTGTCGATCTTCTGCTGCGGCGTCGTCACCGGCATGAAGATCACGCCGCGCACCGCGAAATGCCGGCACACATAGGCCACGCCCTGCGCATGGTTGCCCGCGCTGGCGCAGACGAACACCTTCTGCTCCGGCTTCTCGGCCAGAACCTTGCGCATGGCGTTGAAGGCGCCGCGGATCTTGTAGGACCGCACCGGGCTCAGATCCTCGCGCTTGAGCCAGATATCGGCCCCGAACCGCGCCGACAGATGATCGTTGCGCTGCAGGGGCGTCGGCGGAAACACGCTGCGCATCGCCGCCTCGGCGCGTCGCGCTTTTTCAGTAAATTCGCTCATATTACGTTCCTGTCGCGAATGCAGGGTCGAGACAAGGGACTATTCGCCGCGACACACGCCCAAGAATTGCCAGGTTTCGGCCGCAATCTTCACCCACACAGCCCAAAGCACCAAGAAAGAACGGGGACCACATGACACGCTCACTCCAAAAAATCGCCGGCGCGCTGACGGTTTTCGCCCTGACCTTCGCCCCGGTCGCCACCGGCAGCCTGATCCTAAGCGCCGAGCCCGGCCTCGCCGCGAACGGTGGCGGAAACGGCGGCGGCAATGGCGGCGGTCAAGGCAACGGCAACGGCGGGGATCGCGGCGGCGACCGCGGCAACAGCGGCAAGGGCGGCCCGGACAAAGGCGGCAAGAGCGACCGCGGCAAGGACCGCAACAACCGGGGCAACAGCGACAGCCGCGGCCCGTCCAACCCGGTCGGCGCGTTCCTCAACAAGGTCTTCACGGGCAAGTCGAAAAACACCGCCACGACGACCGCCAGCTCCGCCCCGGACACGGCCGTGAGGTCCTCGCCCAAGCCCGCGGCCCGGCCGGCGGCCAGCCGCGGCGCCCTGGCGTCGGAACTCAAGGGCCTCAACGCGGCGCATGCCAGCCCGCAGGCCCTGGCCAATGCCGGCCCCGACAGCCAGGTCGGCCGGATCGCCGCCTATCGCGACGCCATCCTGGCCGAAGAGCAGGCCCGCGAAGACCTCGAGATCGCCGAGCAAGATCTCGCAGACGCGCAGGATGCGCTGGACAAGCTCGAGGACGGATACAGCGGCCGCAACTCGGCGGATATCCAGAAGGAACTCGACGAGGCCCTTGCCGCGGAAAACGTGGACCAGGACCTGGTCGACACACTGGAAGACGAACTCGCCGAAGCGAAGGATCATGAGCGCCAGGTCAGCGACCTGGAACAGGAGATCTCCGGCTACGAGGACGAGATCGCAACGCTTGAGGACGAGATCGCGGCCGCCCCCGAAGAACAGCAGGAGGCCCTGGACGCCGCGGCGAACGGGCGCGAGCTGTCCTTCGAGGCGCTGACCGAGCTGCACAACCTGCTGGGCCTGGAGCCGCCCGAGGAAGAGGCGGATGCCGATGCTTCGACGGATACCGGCGGCGACGGTGCGGATGAAGGCGAGGAAATCGCCGACGCCGACACCTCCGGGACCGGCGGCACCACCACCGTCGCGAACTGATCCGTTGATCCCCCGGGCCGCATCTCTTCCTGCGGCCCGGGCGGCACCCTCCATCCCGGCAGCCGGACCCTAGCCCAGCGCCCGGTTCTCGACGAAATGCCCGTAAAGCGTGGTCAGGATCGAAATCCCGACCATCAGCTTCACCCACTCGGAAACGTAGTAGATCGTCAAGGAAACCGGGGTCGCGAACCCGACTCCGCCGGTCACCCAATTGATGATCCCCTGAATCAGAATGGTCAGAACGGCAAGCACGAGAAACGTGCGGACATGACCCGCGGTCTTCCGCCACCCATCGCCAAGGCCAAACGCCTCGCCCAGCGCTGCCGCGGGCAGCACCGTCAAAAGGCGAAAAGTGACAGCGAGCAACGGAACCGCGATGACAAGCGGCAGGAGGGAGACCATCGGGAATGATCCCTGGACAGGAACCCTCCACAACAGGCCGAATGCAACGTCCGCCAGAACGGCACCCGCGAGCGCCGCAACCACCGTGATGAGGAAACTCCACATGAGATATCCGAGCATCCTGCCCCCGTGGAAGGCCGGCAAAAGGGAACCCGGCGTTTCCTCGCGCAGCACGTAACGGTGCCACGCCACGGCGATCCAAAGGCTTGCAACCACCCAGACCACAGCCGTCATCGCAAAACGCCCCCAGAGATGGCCCCCCTCGGGGACGACGCCTTCCCCTTGGGGCAAACCGGCCGTGGGAAGGACGCCCAGCGCCTGCGCCGCCGCGACCTGCACCAGGTACAGCAAGCCCGAAATGCGCAGGGCCGCCCCGAAATTCCCGAAAACGATCCGAACAGAGTGAATGAAAATCCTGATGCCCGTCATGACCTGTCTCTAAACAACTTTTGGTTGTCGAACTTTTCCCGCGGGTAGAGTGACTGTCAACCGCCGACCTTGCCCTTGCCCGGAAAACCCGCTATCGCGCGCCCGATACCCGAGAGGAGATACCCATGTCCGCCCCCAAGAAAGTCGTCCTGGCCTATTCCGGCGGCCTCGACACCTCCATCATCCTGAAATGGCTGCAGACCGAATACGGCTGCGAAGTCGTCACATTCACCGCCGATCTCGGACAGGGCGAAGAACTCGAACCCGCCCGCCAGAAGGCCGAGATGCTGGGCGTCAAGGAAATCTATATCGAGGACCTGCGCGAGGAATTCGTGCGCGACTTCGTCTTCCCGATGTTCCGCGCCAACGCCGTTTACGAAGGGCTCTACCTGCTGGGCACCTCCATCGCGCGGCCGCTGATCTCCAAGCGCCTGATCGAGATCGCCGAGGAAACCGGCGCCGACGCCGTCGCCCACGGCGCCACCGGCAAGGGCAATGACCAGGTCCGCTTCGAACTGGCGGCCTACGCGCTGAACCCCGACATCAAGGTCATCGCCCCCTGGCGCGAATGGGACCTGACCTCGCGTACCCGCCTGCTGGACTTCGCCGAGAAGAACCAGATCCCGATCGCCAAGGACAAGCGCGGCGAGGCGCCGTTCTCGGTCGACGCGAACCTGCTGCACACCTCGTCCGAGGGCAAGGTCCTGGAAGACCCGGCGCAGGACGCGCCCGATTACGTCTACCAGCGCACCGTGAACCCCGAGGACGCCCCGAACGAGCCCGAATTCATCGAGATCGGCTTCGAGAAGGGCGATGCCGTCTCGATCAACGGCGAGGCGCTCAGCCCCGCCGAGCTGCTGACCAAGCTGAACGAGCTGGGCGGCAAGCACGGTATCGGCCGGCTCGACCTGGTCGAGGGCCGCTTCGTCGGCATGAAATCGCGCGGCATCTACGAAACCCCCGGCGGCACCGTCCTGCTCGAGGCCCATCGCGGCATCGAGCAGATCACCCTCGACCGCGGCGCGGCCCACCTCAAGGACCAGCTCATGCCGCAATACGCCGAGCTGATCTACAACGGCTTCTGGTTCTCGCCCGAGCGCGAGATGCTGCAGGCCGCCATCGACAAGTCGCAGGAACACGTCACCGGCACCGTCCGGCTGAAGCTCTACAAGGGCCTCGCCCGCACCGTGGGCCGCTGGTCCGAGCACAGCCTCTATTCCGAAGAGCACGTCACCTTCGAGGAGGACGCCGGCGCCTACGACCAGAAGGACGCCGCGGGCTTTATCAAGCTCAACGCCCTGCGCCTGCGCCTGCTGGCCATGCGCAACAAGCGCCTCGGCTGATCCCGCACGAGAGCTCTCAAAACGCCCCCGATCCCGGGGGCGTTTTTCTTTCCCACCTTCTTCTGTTCGAAAATATCCTGGGGTGAATGCGCCGCAGGCGCAGAGGGGCAGTGCCCCTCAGATCTTCTCCGCCCTCAGCTTTTCATAGGACGGCAGCGCCGCCTCCAGCACCGGCCGCAGATGCCCCGGCACCTCGGGCAAGGGCCCCTCGGCCCCGGCAAATCCGGTGCTCTGCCACACCGCGCCATACCAGACCGGGGCCCAGACCCCGTCATCCGAATGCCCGCCCGCGGGCCAGCGCAGCATGGCGGGGTCGAAGCCCAGCCCGATCGCATCGCACAGCCTGCGCAGCATCCCCTCGGGGTCGTCGCGGATATCGTGGCTGTCGATCACCACCGGCCGCCCGCCCGCGGCCTTCACCTCGTCGAACAGCTCTGCCTGCTGCCAGAAGCCGATGTCGTCCAGCGTCGGGTTCTCGCGCTTGGCGCCGTAGCTGGCGATCACGCGCGCCGGGTGACGGATGAGGAAGACGTTCACCACGTCGGCCATCCAGCCGCGCGGCACGCCGGGGATCATGTGCTGGGCCATATGCTTCTGGTAGAAATGCGCCTTGCCGCCCGGGATCGGCCCCGTCAGTTGCGCCACCACCTCCGCCGGGTCCTGCGGCTGCGCGGCCAGGATTTCGGCGCGCATCGGGTGGTCCAGCCCCGTCGCCGCCAGGTAGGCCGCGTAGAAGGGTTCATCCACCACGGCGCAATCGGCGCGGTTGCCGAAGGCATACATCATCGCCGTCGACAGGTTGCGCGGGCCGGACCACATGGCGATCCTCATGCGCCGCGCTCCCCGCAATGCTCCCGCACCAGCGCGGCGTAAAGGTGGCGGATGCGCTGCGTCACCGGGCCCATCCGGCCTGTCCCGATCAACCGCCCGTCGATCTCCGACACCGGGGTCTGCGCGCCGAAGGTGCCGGTCAGGAACGCCTCGTCGGCGCCGTAGGTATCGACCAGCGAATAGTTCCTCTCGTAAACCGGGATGCCGTCGGCGCGGCACACGTCGATAACCTTCTGCCGCGTGATCCCGTTCATGCAATAGTCGCCGGTCGAGGTCCAAACCTCGCCCTTGCGGACGATGAAAAAGTTGCAGGCGTTGGTGGTGTTCACGAAACCATGCACGTCCAGCATCAGGGCTTCGTCGGCGCCGGCCTTTTCGGCGGCGATGCAGGCCAGGATGCAGTTGAGCTTGGAATGGCTGTTCAGCTTGGGGTCCTGGCTCATCGGCAGGCCGCGGATATGCGGCACGGTGGCCAGCCTTATGGGCCGCGGGATCGAGGGTTTCGAATGTTCCACGATGATCACCACCGTCGGCCCCTGCCGCGACAGCGAGGGGTGTTGGAACGGCCGGGTCTTCACCCCCCGCGTCACCATCAGGCGGGCATGGGCGTCGCTGTGCATCCCGTTGGCCTTGCGCGTCTCTTCCAGCGCCGCGATGACGCCGGCGCGGTCCATCCCGATCTCCAGGTCGATCGCCTTGGCCGCCTCGAACAGCCGGTCGAGATGGTCATCGAGGAACGCCCAGCAGCCGTCGTAAAGGCGCAGCCCCTCCCACACCCCGTCGCCCAGCATGAAGCCGCTGTCATAGACGCTGACGGTGGCCTCGGCCTTGGGCACGATACGGTCGTTCAGATAGATCAGGATCGCCTCGTTCCGGGCATCCTCCTCGGCCTGGTGGGTGGTGACGTGGTCGGTCATGGCGGCTCCTTTCCCGGCCACGCTAGGGCGGCGCGCCGGGCGGGGAAAGGGAAATGTTTCAGCGTTTTCAGGGCTTCGTGAGGTCACGGGCTTGTGCCTTCCGCGTGCGTCGGCCCCGGGCGTAGGTTGAGCCCATCCGCGAGAAGGAGCAGACCCATGTCCCGCACCCTGCAAGATTTCAAGGCCATCGCCCTGTTCTCGGCCATCCTGCTGGCCGTCGCCACCCATTGCACCGCCTCCCGCGCCGCGCCGCTGGAAACGGCGGTGGTCGCGGGTGGCTGTTTCTGGTGCGTCGAGGCCGATTTCGAAAAGGTCGAGGGCGTGACCGAGGTCGTCTCGGGTTATACCGGCGGCACGCTGAAGAACCCGACCTACAAGCAGGTCTCGCGCGGCGGCACCGGCCATTACGAGGCGGTGGAGATCACCTACGACCCCGACGAGGTCAGCTATGGCCAGCTCATGCACCTGTTCCTGCGCTCGGTCGACGTGACCGATGCGGGCGGGCAGTTCTGCGACCGGGGCGACAGCTATCGCACCGCGATTTTTTTCTCTAACCCGGCGGAAAAGGCCTCTGCCGAGGCCGCCGTGGCCGAGGCCGAACAGGCGCTGGGGCAAAAGGTCGTCACCCCGATCCTGCCCGCCGGCCCGTTCTACGAGGCCGAGGCCTATCACCAGGATTACTACAAGAAGGACGAGCGGATCCTCACCCGCTTCGGCCTCAAGACCAAGGCCGAGGCCTACAAGCGTTATCGCAAGGGCTGCGGCCGCGACGCGCGGGTGCGCCAGCTCTGGGGCGATGCCGCCCCCTTTGCGGGGTCCTGATCAGGCGCGCACGAGGAATGCCAGAACCTCGTCCCGCGACGGCATGGCCTGCGCCGTGCCCGCCCGCGTGACCTGCAGCGCCGCGGCGGCGGCGGCATAGCGCAACGCCTCTTCCCGCCCCGCGCCGGCATCCAGCGCCGCCACCAAAGACCCGATGAAGCAATCGCCCGCCCCCGTGGTGTCCACAGGCGTCACGGGAAATGCCGGAACAGTCACTGTTTCGCCTGAATTCGCAATCCATTCCGCCCCATGTGCACCGTGGGTCACGATCAGATCCGGGCCCGTCACCTCACCCAGCGCCGCGCGCAGTTGCGCGGCCTCGACCGCGTTCACGACCAGCAGCGACAACTGCGGCAGCACCGCCTGCACCGCCGCCACCTCGAAGGGCGCGGCGGAATAGACCACGCGCATCCCTTGGTCGCGGGCGATCCGGGCGGCCTGGGCCTGGTGCGAGGTCTCGTTCTGTAAAAGCAGGCTGTCGCCGGCGCGGGCCTCCGCCAGCGCGCGGGCGATTGCCGCCCCGGACTGGGCGCGGTTCGCGCCGGGAAACAGAAGGATGGCGTTTTCACCCGCCGGATCGACCGAGATGATGGCGTGGCCGGTGGGATGATCCACCTCGGCCACATGCGTCGCGTCCACGCCGAACCCGGCCAATTCCTCCACCGCCCAGCGCCCGTCGGCCCCGACCGCCCCGATATGGCGCACCTCGGCGCCCGCGCGGGCGGCGGCGACGGACTGGTTGGCGCCCTTGCCGCCCAGCATGGTGCTCAGCGCGCGGGCGGCCAGCGTCTCCCCCGGCGCGGGCAGATGCGGCACGGCATAGACGTGATCCACATTTACCGAACCGAGGGTGAAGACCGCCATCAGCCCACCTTGCAGGCCGCCAGAAGCGCCATGTTGGTGATGTCGTTGACGGTCGAGCCGGTGGAGCAGATCTGGATCGGCTTGTCCACGCCCGACAGGATCGGGCCGATCACCGTAGCCCCCGCCATCTCCTGCATCAGTTTCACCGAGATCGAGGCCGAGTGGCGCGCCGGCACAACCAGCACGTTGGCCGGGCCGCTGAGGCGCGAGAACGGGTATTTCGCCATTGCCTCCATGTTCAAGGCCACGTCGACGGTCATCTCGCCCTCGTATTCGAAATCGACCCCGCGGGCGTCCAGCACCTGCGGCGCCATATGCATCTTGGTGGCGCGTTCGCTGACCGGGTAGCCGAAGGTCGAGAAGCTGACGAAGGCCACGCGCGGCTCCAGCCCCAGGCCGCGGGCCACGCCGGCAGAGCGCTCGGCGATATTGGCCAGGTCCTCCTCGTCGGGCCATTCGTGCACCAGCGTGTCGGCGATCATCGCGATCCGGCCCTTGTGCAGCAGCGCCGTCACGCCCACCGCGCCATCGGCCGCCGTGGCGTCGAAGACGTGGTTGATCAGTTCCATCACCTGGGCGGACTTGCGCGTGGCGCCGGTGATCATCCCGTCGCCATGGCCATGGGCCAGCATCAGCGAGGCGAAGACATGGCGGTCGCGCGCCGACAGGCGATGCGCGTCCTGCATGTCAAAGCCCTTGCGCTGCAACCGCTTGTAGAGGAAGTCGCGGTAGGTATCGAGGTGCCTTGTATTGGCGGCGTTCACCACCTCCAGCTCGCGATAGGCGTCGCCCAGGCCCGCCGCCTCCAGCTTGTCCTTCACGTCGGCCTCGCGCCCCACGACCAGCGCCTTGCCGTAGCCGGCGCGCTGATAGTTGACGGCGGCGCGCAGCACGCGCACGTCGTCGCCCTCGGCAAAGATCATCCGGGCCTGCGCCGCCTTGGCCCGCGCAGAGATCGAGCTGAGGACCGAGGCGGTCGGGTCCATCCGGGCATGCAGGTCATGGACGTAGCGGTCCATGTCCACGATCGGGCGGCGGGCCACGCCGGTATCCATCCCCGCGCGCGCCACCGCCGGCGGGATGCGGTAGATCAGCCGCGGGTCGAACGGCGTGGGGATGATGTAGTCGCGCCCGAAGCTCAGCTTGCGGCCATAGGCCATGGCCACCTCGTCGGGCACATCCTCGCGCGCGAGTTCCGCCAGCGCCTCGGCGCAGGCGATCTTCATCTCGTCATTGATGGCGCGGGCGTGGATATCCAGCGCACCCCGAAACAGATAGGGAAAGCCCAGGACGTTGTTCACCTGGTTGGGATAGTCGCTGCGGCCTGTGGCGACGATGGCGTCGGCGCGCACGGCATGGGCTTCTTCGGGTGTGATCTCGGGGTCGGGGTTGGCCATGGCGAAGATCACCGGGTCGTCGGCCATCGCGGCCACCATCTCGGGCGTCACCGCGCCCTTGACCGAAACGCCGAGGAAGACGTCGGCCCCTTCCATCGCCTCCTCCAGGGTGCGCAGGTCGGTGGCGGCGGCATGGGCCGATTTCCACTGGTTCATCCCCTCGGTCCGGCCCTGGTAGATCACGCCCTTGGTGTCGCACACGATGCAGTTGTCGTGCTTGGCGCCCATCGCCTTAAGCAGCTCGATACAGGCGATGCCGGCCGCCCCCGCACCGTTCAGCACGATGCGGCAATCCTCGATCTTCTTGCCCGACAGGTGCAGCGCGTTGATCAGCCCCGCGGCGCAGATCACGGCGGTGCCGTGCTGGTCGTCGTGGAAGACGGGGATGTCCATCTCTTCCTTGAGGCGCTGCTCGATGATAAAGCATTCCGGCGCCTTGATGTCCTCGAGGTTGATGCCGCCAAAGGTCGGCCCCATCAGCTTGACCGCCTTGATGATCTCTTCCGGGTCCTCGGTGTCGAGCTCGATATCGATGGCGTTGACGTCGGCAAAGCGCTTGAACAGCACCGCCTTGCCCTCCATCACCGGCTTGGAGGCCAGCGCGCCCAGGTTGCCCATTCCGAGGATCGCCGTGCCGTTGGACACCACGGCCACCATGTTGCCCTTGGTGGTGTAGTCATAGGCGGTTTCCGGCGCGTCGGCGATGGCCTGCACCGGCACCGCCACGCCGGGGCTGTAGGCCAGCGACAGGTCGCGTTGCGTGGTCATGGGGACCGACGGCGTGATGTCGAATTTGCCCGGGTGCGGCTCCAGGTGATAGGCCAGCGCCTCTTCGGGGGTGAACTTGCTCTTGTTGGACATCTTGCGTCGGTCTCCTCACTTCCGGCCTAGGCGTCATAGCGCCCCGGGCGGGCCGCCTCAACAAAAGATGGAAAACCGGCTTTCGCAGGATTTCCACGATTTGTAAGGTCCAGACGCTGTAACCCCGGGGGATGATCGTGAGCAACGGCAATGTCACGCCGATGATGGCGCAATATCTGGAGATCAAGGAGGCGCACCGCGACGCGCTGCTGTTCTACCGGATGGGCGATTTCTACGAGCTGTTCTTCGACGACGCCAAGGCGGCGGCCGAGGCGTTGGATATCGCGCTGACCAAGCGCGGCAAGCACCTGGGCGAGGATATCGCCATGTGCGGCGTGCCGGTTCATGCCGCCGAAAGCTACCTGCTGACGCTGATCCGCAAGGGCTTTCGCGTGGCGGTCTGCGAGCAATTGGAGGATCCGGCCGAGGCCAAGAAGCGCGGCTCCAAATCGGTGGTGAAACGCGGCGTGGTGCGGCTGGTCACGCCCGGCACCCTGACCGAGGAAAGCCTGTTGGAGGCGCGGCGCCACAACTTCCTCGCCGCCTATACCGAGGTGCGCGGCGAGGCGGCGCTTGCCTGGGTGGATATTTCCACCGGCGCGTTCCACGTGATGCCCACGCCACCGGTGCGCCTGTCGCCCGAACTGGCCCGCCTCGCCCCGCGCGAGGTGCTGCTGTCCGAGGCGCAAGAGGCCGATTTGGCCGAAATAGTGACTGAATCCGGGGCCGCCGTGACACCGTTGTCGCGCGGCAGTTTCGACAGCGCCTCGGCCGAGAAACGTCTGTGCGGCCTGTTCAAGACCGGCACGCTGGAGGCCTTTGGCAACTTCTCGCGGCCCGAGCTGGGGGCGATGGGGGCGATCGTCGATTACCTGGACCTGACGCAGAAGGGCAATCTGCCCCTGCTGCGCCCGCCGGTGCGCGAGGCGGCCTCGGGCGTTGTGCAGATCGACGCCGCGACCCGGCGCAACCTGGAACTGACCTCCAGCCTGTCGGGGGGGCGCGACGGTTCTCTGCTGTCCTCCGTCGACCGCACGGTCACAGCCGCCGGCGCGCGGCTGCTGGAGCGCCGCATTTCCAGCCCCGCGCGGGACCTGACGACCATCCATGCCCGCCTCGACGCGGTGCGTTTCATGGCCGAACGCGCCCGCCTGGCCGAGGATCTGCGCAACGCCCTGCGCAAGGTACCCGACATGGACCGCGCGCTCTCGCGCCTCGGCCTCGACCGCTGCGGGCCACGCGACCTGGCCGCCATCCGCAACGGACTGGCCCAGGCCGGCGAAATCGCCACCCTGCTGGAAGAGGCCAGCCCTCCCGCCCTGCTGGCCGAGGCCGCGGGCGCCCTGCACGGCCATGACGAACTGCTCGACCTGCTGGATGCCGCGCTGGTGGCCGAGCCGCCGCTTCTGGCGCGCGACGGCGGCTTCATCGCGCCGGGTTTCGATGACGAGCTCGACGAGGCGCGCAAGCTGCGCGACGAGGGGCGCGGCGTGATCGCCGGGATGCAGGCGGATTACGCCAGTGAGACCGGCATTTCCTCGCTGAAGGTCAAGCACAACAACGTGCTGGGCTATTTCATCGAGACCACCGCCACCCATGCCGACAAGATGCTGTCGCCGCCATTGTCGGAACGCTTCATCCACCGCCAGACCACGGCCAACGCCGTGCGCTTCACCACCGTGGAGCTGAGCGAGATGGAAACCCGCATCCTGAACGCCGGCAACCGCGCGCTGGAGATCGAAAAACGTCTCTATGACAGCCTGAAAGGCGCCGTTCTGGACCGCGCCGCCGAAATCGGGCAGGCCGCAAGGGCGCTGGCCGAGATCGACCTTTCCGCCGCGTTCGCCGACCTCGCCCGGGGCGAGGACTGGACCGAGCCGCAGGTCGACGACAGCCGCGCGTTTCACGTGGAGGGCGGGCGCCACCCGGTGGTCGAACAGGCGCTGCGCCGCCAGGGCGGCGAGCCCTTCATCGCCAATGATTGCGACCTCAGCGCCGATCAGGGCGCCGCGATCTGGCTGCTGACCGGCCCCAACATGTCGGGTAAATCGACCTTCCTGCGGCAGAACGCGCTGATTGCCCTGCTGGCACAGGCCGGATCGTTCGTGCCGGCGCGGCGCGCGCATATCGGGTTGGTGTCACAGATCTTCAGCCGCGTCGGCGCCTCGGACGACCTGGCGCGGGGGCGCTCGACCTTCATGGTCGAGATGGTGGAGACCGCCGCCATCCTGAACCAGGCCGATGACCGCGCGATGGTGATCCTCGACGAGATCGGGCGCGGCACGGCCACCTATGACGGCCTGTCCATCGCCTGGGCCACGCTGGAACACCTGCACGACGTCAACCGCTGCCGCGCGCTTTTCGCCACCCATTACCACGAGATGACGGCGCTGGCCGGCCAACTGGGCGGGGTCGACAACGCCACCGTGGCGGTGAAGGAATGGGAAGGCGACGTGATCTTCCTGCACGAGGTGCACAAGGGCGCCGCCGACCGCTCCTACGGGGTGCAGGTGGCGCGGCTTGCCGGGCTGCCGCACGCGGTGGTCGAGCGCGCCCGCGTGGTGCTCGACGCGCTGGAAAAAGGCGAGCGCGAGGGCGGCAATGCCCAGAAGGCGCTGATCGACGACCTGCCGCTTTTCTCGGCAATGCCCCCACCGGCCGCGCCCGCCCCCGCGGAACCCTCTGCCCTGCAGGAAAAACTCGCCGGAATCCATCCCGACGAGCTGACCCCGAAACAGGCGCTCGACCTGATCTACGAACTGAAAGAGGCGGCCCAGACCTGACCGCCTCTTCTTCTTGGAAAAAATACTCTCGCCGAAGGCATCGCGCGGGACGCGCGATCACCCCGCCGGGGTCGAGGACACGCCCACCTGCGCCGGGCGCAGCAGCCGGTCGTGCAGCATGAAGCCCTCGGCCATCACCTGGATGATGTCGCCGGCCTTGGTGCCGGGCACCGGGGCCTCGAACATGGCCTCGTGGCGCTGCGGATCGAAGGCATCCCCCACCTCGGGCGCGATCGGCTCGATGCCGTGCTTGCCGAAAACATTCAGCAATTCGCGCATGGTCAGCTCGATCCCCTCGATCACTGCCTTGTTGGCCTCGATCTGCTCTTCGGAGATCGATTCCAGCGCGCGCTTCATGTTGTCGAAGACCGGCAGCAGGTCGCGCGCCAGTTTCGAGCCGCCGTATTGCTCGGCCTCGCGCCGGTCCCGCTCGCCGCGCTTGCGGATGTTCTCGGCATCGGCCAGCGCCCGCATGAAGCGGTCGCGCATCTCGTCGCGCTCGGCCCGCATCGCCTCGAGCTCGGCCTCGAGACTGCCCTCGGGCGCGGTCTCGACCGTCTCGTTGGCCAGTTCATCCAGCGAGTCTGCGATCTCTTGTGTCTTCGGTTCTGCCATTTTCTACCCCTTGCCGCGGTCGGAAATCAGGCGTCCGACCAACTGCGCCGTGTAGTCCACGATCGGAACGATCCGGCCATAATTCAGCCGCGTCGGGCCGATCACGCCCACGGCGCCGATAATCTTTCGATCCGCGTTCATATATGGAGAGACCACCAGAGAGGAACCCGAAAGTGAAAAAAGCTTGTTCTCGGAACCGATAAAAATCCGCACGCCCTCGCCCTCTTCGGCGAGTTGCAGGAAATCGGCGATGTCACGCTTGCGTTCGAGGTCATCGAAGAGCTCGCGGATGCGCTCCAACTCCTCCGCCTCGGGTGTGTCCTCCAGCAGATTCGCCCGGCCCCGGACGATCAGCCGCTCATGCGGCTCGCCCTCGTTTTCCCAGACAGCCAGGCCGCTTTCGACCATGACCCGGGCGAGGTCGTCCAGTTCCTGCCGGCGAAGCTTGATTTCCCGCGCCATCACGTCGCGCAGTTCGCTCAGCGTCTTGCCCTCGGCCAGCGCGTTGAGGAAATTCGCGGCCTCCCGCATCGAACTCGGCGTCTGGCCCATCGGAGGTTGGAACACGCGGTTTTCCACGTGCCCGTCGGCGAAGACCAGCACGACCAGCGCCCGGTCGGGGGCAAGGCTGACGAACTCGATATGCTTGATCGGGGCCTCCTGCTTGGGGGCCAGGACCAGGCTGGCGCCGTGGGTCACGCCCGACAGCGCCGATCCGATCCGGTCCAACATGGTGCCCACGTCGCGCTCGTTGCTGCCCAGCGTTGCGTCGATCTTCTCGCGGTCGTCGACATCCACGTCGCGCACCTCGAGAAACCCGTCCACGAACATGCGCAGCCCCAGCTGCGTGGGCACGCGGCCCGCCGACACATGCGGCGAATGCAGCAGCCCGAGGAATTCCAGGTCCTGCATCACGTTTCGGATGGTCGCGGCGCTGACCTTTTCCTCCATGCTCCGGGTCAGCGTGCGCGAGCCGACCGGCCCGCCGCTATCGAGATAGCCCTCGACCACCCGGCGAAAGACCTCGCGGCTCCGGTCGTTCAGCTCTTCCAGAATGTTCGGCCCGTCTCTCACGGTGCATTCTCCTTGGCTCGGCCAATAAAGGGGCATCGGCCCGGGGCGTCAATCGGGCTTGCATCACTGGCCATTGCATGGGAGCAAAGCGCCAACCAAGAAAGGAAGGATCTCCCATGCGCCCGTCTGGCCGAAATGTAAGTGAAATGCGCCCGGTTTCAATCGAGGTGGGTGTGACGAAACATGCCGAAGGCTCCTGCCTGATCAAGATCGGCGACACCCATGTCCTCTGCACCGCGTCCCTGGAAGAGCGCGTGCCGCCGTTCCTTCGCAACACCGGCCTGGGCTGGGTCACCGCCGAATACGGCATGCTGCCGCGTGCCACCGGCACCCGCATGCGCCGCGAGGCGACCGCCGGCAAACAGGGCGGCCGCACCGTGGAAATCCAGCGCCTGATCGGGCGGTCCTTGCGCGCCGGCGTCGACCGCGTGGCGCTGGGCGAACGCCAGATCACCGTCGACTGCGACGTGATCCAGGCCGATGGCGGCACCCGCTGCGCCGCGATCACCGGCGGCTGGGTCGCGCTGCGTCTGGCGGTGAACAAGCTGATGAAGGCCGGCGACGTGATCTCCGACCCGCTGACCGACAACGTCGCGGCGGTGTCCTGCGGCGTCTACGGCGGCCAGCCGGTGCTGGATCTCGACTACCCCGAGGACAGCGAGGCCGGAGTCGACGGCAATTTCGTGATGACCGGCGGCGGCCGCCTGATCGAAGTGCAGATGTCGGCCGAGGGCGCGACCTTCTCGCGCGGCGAGATGGACGAACTGCTGGGACTGGCCGAAAAGGGCGTGGCCGATCTTGTCGCGGCGCAGAATGCCGCCGTGGAGGGCTGAGCCATGCGGATGTTCGACGGTGACAAGCTGGTGATCGCCACCCACAACAAGGGCAAGCTCGAGGAGATCTCGGCCCTGTTGGAGCCTTATGGCATCGCCGTCACATCCGCAGGCCAGCTCGGCCTGGCCGAGCCCGACGAAACCGAGACCACCTTCGTCGGCAACGCGCGGATCAAGGCCCATGCCGCGGCCAGGGCCACCGGCCTGCCCGCGCTGGCCGACGATTCCGGCATCGTGATCGACGGGCTTGGCGGAGCGCCGGGCGTCTACACCGCCGACTGGGCCGAAACGCCGAACGGCCGCGATTTCGTGATGGCCATGACCAACACCTGGACCCGGCTGGAAATCGCCAGGGCGCCCTTCCCCCGTACCGCGCGGTTCTGCTGCACCTTCGTCCTGGCCTGGCCCGACGGCCATGACGAGGTGTTCGAAGGCCATGTCGACGGCCAGATCGTCTGGCCCATGCGCGGCGAACAGGGCCATGGCTATGACCCCATCTTTCAACCGGACGGCTACGACATTACATTCGGGGAAATGGACCGGTGGGAGAAGAACAAGATCAGCCACCGCGCCCGGGCGTTCGAGAAACTGGTGAAGGTGTTTGAACACTGAAGATTGGCAGGACGGAGGCTTCGGCCTCTATATTCATTGGCCCTTCTGCCAGGCCAAATGCCCCTATTGCGATTTCAACAGCCACGTCGCGGCCAGCATCGACCAGGATCGCTGGAAACGCGCCTACCTGTCCGAGATCCGCCGCATCGGCGCCGATGTGCCGGGCCGTGTTCTGAACACGGTGTTCTTCGGCGGCGGCACGCCCAGCCTGATGGACCCCGATCTCGTAGCCGCGATCCTCGAGGAAATCCGAACCACCTGGCCCTGTGCCAACGACCTGGAGGTCACGCTCGAGGCCAACCCGACCTCGGTCGAGGCCGGACGCTTCCGCGGTTACCGCGACGCAGGCGTGAACCGGCTGTCGATGGGCATCCAGGCACTCAATGACGATGACCTGCGGCGCCTGGGGCGCCTGCACTCGGTAGACGAGGCAAGGCAAGCCTTTGATATGGCAAGGGAAAACTTTGATCGCATCAGTTTCGACCTGATTTATGCGCGCCAGGACCAGACCCTGGCCGACTGGCAGGCCGAACTGCGCGAGGCGCTGTCGATGGCGGTGGATCACCTGTCGCTCTACCAGCTGACCATCGAGCAGGGCACCGCCTTTGGCGACCGCTACGCCCGCGGAAGGCTGAGGGGCCTGCCCGACGAGGACAACGCCGGCGACATGTATTTCGCCACGCAGGAGATCTGCGCGGCGGCGGGGATGTCGGCCTATGAGGTCTCCAACCATGCCCAATCCGGCGCGGAATCGCGGCACAACCTGATCTACTGGCGCTATGGCGACTATGCCGGCATCGGGCCCGGCGCGCATGGGCGGCTGACCATCGGCGGGCAGCGCTACGCCACCGATACCGGGCTGTCGCCCACCGGATGGCTGCAACAGGTGGAACAGACCGGATCGGGCGAGGCCACGCGCAGCGCATTGTCCTTGACGGACCAGGCCGGGGAATACCTTATGATGGGACTGCGGCTGGAAGGCGGCATAAACCTGCCCCGCTACGAGCGTCTGGCAGGCACCCCCCTGCCCCCTAACCAATTGGAAGATTTGCAGGAAATGGGCATGCTGCAGCAGGACGGCCCCACCCTGCGGGCCACAAGAGACGGGCGCGCCGTGCTGAACGCGGTCATCCGCGCCCTGCTGCCGGAGTGAACGATGCGTTTCCTGTGGGCACTTCTCGGGCTGGTCTGCGTCATCATCGCCGTGATCGGGATGTTCCTGCCCTTCCTGCCCACGGTGCCCTTCCTGCTGCTGGCCGCATTCTTCTTCGCGCGGTCTTCGAAACGGCTGCATGACTGGCTGCTCAACCACCCGCGTTTCGGCCCGCCGATTATCGACTGGCAGGAACGCGGCGTGATCAGCCGGCAATCGAAATGGCTATCCAGCGCCTCGATCGCCCTGGCCTTCGGCCTGTCGGTCGGCTTCGGCCTGCGCCCCGGCCTTCTCGTCCTGCAGGCCTTCCTCCTGGTCGGGGTGGCCCTGTTTATCTGGTCACGTCCAGAGGCGTAGCGCTGAGCACCCGGCACAGCGCGTCCAGTTCTTCCAGCGTGTTGTAGCGGATCACCATCTGGCCGTTTTCCTGGCCGGCGACATGGTCGATGGCAACTTTCAGCCCCAGATTGGCGGACAGATCCTGCTCCAGCGCGCGGGTGTCGGCATCCTTTTCCGCAGCGCCGCCGGATTTCGGGGCCTTGCCGCCCTCCGACGGGCCCTTCTTGGCCAGTTTCTCGGTGTCGCGCACCGACAGGCCCTTGGAGATTACCTGCCGGGCCAGCGCCACCGGGTCGTCGGTGGTGATCAACGCGCGGGCGTGGCCCGCCGACAGGCGCCCCTCGCGCAGATGGCCCTGCACCTCTTCGGGCAATTGCAGCAGGCGCATCAGGTTGGCGATGTGGCTGCGGCTTTTGCTCAGCGCTTCGGCCAGCTTTTCCTGGGTGTGGCCGAAACGGTCCATCAGCTGGCGATAGCCCATCGCCTCTTCGATCGGGTTCAGGTCGGCGCGTTGGATGTTCTCGATAATCGCGACTTCCAGCACCTCGGTATCGTCCAGATCGCGGAGGATCACCGGCACGTCGTGCAACTGCGCCAGCTGCGCCGCGCGCCAGCGGCGTTCGCCGGCGATGATCTCGTAATTCCCGGCCGTGCGCGGGCTATCGCGCACGATGATCGGCTGGATGATCCCCTTTTCGCGGATCGAATCGGCCAGTTCCTTTAGCGCCTCTTCCGAGAAATGGCGCCGAGGCTGGTCGGGATTCGGTTCAAGCTTTTCCACCGGCAGGCTGGTGTCGGGCTTCGCGGGCCGCGCCGCCGGACCTTCGCTTTCCTCGTTCAGGTTCACATCGGCCATCAGCGCCGACAGGCCGCGTCCCAGGCCCCTAGGTTTCTTGCTCATGCCGCCCTCTCCTGTTTACTTCGCCGGCTTCGCCCGCGCCACCATCTCCTGCGCGAGGGCCTGGTAGGCCAGCGCCCCGCGGGAATTCGGATCATACTCGATCACCGGCATCGCGAAAGACGGTGCTTCGCTCACCCGCACATTGCGCGGAATCACGGTTTCGAACACCAGGTCGCCCAGGTAATCGCGCGCATCGCTTTCCACCTGCTGCGACAGGTTGTTGCGCTGGTCGTACATGGTCAGCACCACGCCCTCGATCCGCAGGTCCGGGTTGGCCGTCTGACGCAGCTCGCGGATGGTCAGCATCAGCTGCGACAGCCCTTCCAGCGCGAAGAACTCCGACTGCAGCGGCACCAGGACCGAATGCGCCGCCACCATGGCGTTCACCGTCAGCAGGCTGAGCGACGGCGGGCAGTCGATCAGGATATAGTCGAAGCCGTAGGCGTCCATCACCGGCTGGCGCAGCGCGTCATGCAGCAGGAAAACCCTTTTTTCATTGGCCACAAGCTCAATATCCGCCGAGCTGAGATCAGTCGTCGCCGGCGCAATCAGCAACCCGTCGACGTCCGTGGGCTGGATCACCTCGTTCAGCGGCGCGTCTTCCAGCAGCAGGTCGTAGGTGGTCGTCTCGCGCCGGTCCGGGTCGATCCCCAGCCCGGTGGAGGCGTTGCCCTGCGGGTCCAGGTCGACGATCAGAACAGTGAACCCTTCGTCAACCAGCGCGGCCGCCAGGTTGATGGTGGTGGTCGTTTTGCCGACACCGCCCTTCTGGTTGGCGACAGCGATGATCTTCGGCCCCTTCGGACGGGTCGGGTCAGACACGGGCGATGCCTCCGATTGTGAGAATGACCGCGCCAGGCTCGGTGCGGCTAGGGGTTTTTTGAACGTCGAACCGCCAGGTTTCAAGCGCTTCGTCGATTTCGGCCCGGTGCCCCGCCCCTTTCGGGAAGAGGGCGATGCCCCCGGGGCACAGATGCCGTTCGGCGAACCCCAGGAGCTGCGTCAAAGAGGCCAGCGCGCGGGCCGACAGCACATCGGCGGCCAGCGGCGGGACCTCTTCGATTCGCCTGGCGATCACCTCGGCCGCGACCCCGGTCTCCCGCGCCACGCTGCGCAGGAAGGTCGCCTTGCGCTGGTCGCTTTCCACCAGGGTGACGCGCATTTCCGGCGCCTTTTCGGCCGCCAGGATGGCGATGACCATGCCCGGAAAGCCGCCGCCGCTGCCCAGATCCGCCCAATGGCGCGCGTTTTTGGGGGCGAGGTCGAAAATCTGCGCCGAATCAACGAAATGCCGGGTCCAGGCCTCATCCAAAGTCTTCCGCGACACCAGGTTGATGGCCGGGTTCCACTTGCGCAGCAGCGCCTCGTAGGTCTTCAGCCGCTCGTATGTTTCACGTGAAACATCGAGGCCGCCCAGATCGTGGCTCATGCGCTGCGCCGCTCCATCTGCCGCAGCCGGGCCAGGATCAGCGTCAGCGCCGCCGGAGTCATCCCGTCGACTCGCCCCGCCTGCCCCAGCGTGGCCGGGCGCACGCGGGCCAGCTTGCCCTTGAGCTCGTTCGACAATCCCTCGAGCACCGCGTAATCGAAATCCGCCGGGATCGCCTGCGCCTCATCGCGCTTCATCGCAGCGACGTCCAGTTCCTGCCGCTTGATGTAATTGGCGTAGAGCGCATCTTTTTCGATCTGCGCGCGGATCTCGGGCGCGACATCGGCCAAGGCCGGTTCCAGCGCGATCACATCGTCAAAGCCCACATCGGGGAAGGCCAGCAGGTCAAAGCCCGAGCGGCGGTTGCCGTCGGCGTTCACCTTGATGCCCGCCTCGGAAATCTGCTTGGGAGTGAGGGACATGGCATCCAGCCGCGTCCGCGCGGCCTGCATCTGCGCCATCTTGTCCTCAAAGGCCACGCGACGCTCCTCGCCCACGCAGCCCAGGGCGATTCCCTTGGGCGTCAGCCGCTGATCGGCATTGTCGGCGCGCAGCGACAGGCGAAACTCGGCGCGCGAGGTGAACATGCGGTAGGGTTCGCTTACGCCGCGGGTCACAAGGTCGTCGACCATCACCCCGATATAGCTATCGGTCCGACTGAAGATAGCCGGCTCCCTGCCCTGCACGGCCAGCGCGGCGTTCAGCCCGGCGACCAGGCCCTGTGCCGCGGCCTCTTCATAGCCGGTGGTGCCGTTGATCTGCCCTGCCAGGAACAGGCCCGGAACGTCTTTCAGCCGCAGCGTCGCGTCCAGTGCGCGGGGATCGACATAATCGTATTCGATGGCATAGCCCGGCTGCAGGATTTTCGCCTGCTCCAGCCCGCGGATGGATTGCACGTAGTCCTCCTGCACCGCCTCGGGCAGCGAGGTGGAGATGCCGTTAGGATAGACCGTGTGATCGTCCAGCCCCTCGGGTTCCAGGAAGATCTGGTGCGACTCCTTCTCGGCGAACCGAACGATCTTGTCCTCGATGGAGGGGCAATAGCGCGGACCGACGCCCTCGATATGCCCGCCATACATGGCCGAGCGCTCCAGGTTGGCGCGGATGATCTCGTGGGTTTTGGCGTTGGTATGGGTGATTCCGCAGGCAATCTGCCGCACGAAAGGCGCCCTGGAGAGAAAGGAAAACAGCACCGGGTCGTCGTCGCCGGGCTGCATTTCAAGGATATCCCAGTCGATGGTCCGCCCATCCAGCCGCGGCGGGGTGCCGGTTTTCAGCCGGCCCAACGGCAGACCGAAGTCATCGATCCGCTCGGCCAGCTTGACCGAGGGTCGGTCGCCCATGCGCCCGCCGGCGCGCTGCACGTCCCCGATATGGATCACCCCGCGCAGGAAGGTGCCCGTGGTCAGAACCACGGCGCCTGCCCGGATCTCCGAGCCGTCCTGCAGCACGATGCCCGCCACGCGGGGGCCGTCCATGATCAGGTCCGTTGCCTCGCCTTCGATCACGTCGAGATCGGCGGTCGCCGCGATGAAGGCTTGCATGGTTTCGCGGTAGATCTTGCGGTCGGCCTGGGCGCGCGGTCCTTGCACGGCGGGCCCCTTGCGGCGGTTGAGCAGGCGGAACTGGATGCCGGCCCGGTCCGCGACCTGCCCCATCAGCCCGTCCAGCGCATCGACCTCGCGCACCAGGTGACCCTTGCCCAGGCCGCCGATAGCCGGGTTGCAGGACATCACGCCCAGATCGCCGAAACGCAGGGTGACCAGGGCCGTACGCGCGCCCATCCGGGCCGCCGCATGCGCCGCATCCGCGCCCGCATGGCCGCCGCCAATCACCACCACGTCGTAATCACGATGTTTCACGTGAAACACTCCTTACTTGCCCAGGCAGAAGCTGGCGAAGATTTCATCCAGGATCTGCTCGACATCCACCCGGCCGACCAGAGAATCCAGCGCGCGGATGGCCATGCGCAACTCTTCGGCGGCCAGCTCGGCGCTGCCTTCGCCCCTCTCTACCTGATTCCGCGCCACCTCCAAAGAGGTCAGCGCGCGGACGATGGCCACGCGGTGCCGTTCCCGCGTCGCCGTCTGCGCCCGCGCCGCGCGGGTTTCCAGAACCGAAGTAAGGCGCGAGATCAGATGCGCAACCCCCTGCCCCGTCTTGCCCGAGATCGTTTCGGCCCCGCCGCCGGTCAGATCGCCCTTGCCGCGCAGCACGATATCCTCGGGCTGAGGCTGCAGCCCCTCGGCCTGGCCGGTCTCGTCCAGCAGGAAGACGCGCAGGTCCGCGGCCTCGGCCCGCTCCCGCGCGCGGGAGATGCCGATGCCCTCCACCACGTCCTCGGTTTCGCGCAGG